>NZ_NQKW01000074.1 GCF_002252625.1 Synechococcus sp. 1G10
GGGGATGATCCGCTCGTAGGCCGGGCTGCGCAGGATCTCCTTGACGGCTTCTCCCAGCAGTTCGTTGGAGCGGCTGCCCGGCAGCCGGTGGCTGAGGGCCTGGTGGATTCGCAGCAGGTACCAGGCGGTGCCATCGAGGCCGGCCTTGAAGCGCTCCCAGTTGGTGGAGTCGCGGCGGGCATCGACCACCATGTCGCGCGCGTTGTGCGCCTTGTCGGCCGCCGTCACCAAGAGCGAATCGAGCGGTTTGTGCTCTAGCGAGGCCACATAGCGCGTCTTGCGCACCAGCCAGGGTTCCTTCTTGGCCCCCGGCGCCACCGGCCCTGCGGTGTCGCTGCAGTCGGCCACGATCCGGGCAACCCGCTTGCCGTAGTGGGCTGCAATCGAGGCCTCGTCCTGGTCGGCATCCTCGATTGAATCGTGCAGCAGGCCGGCGATCGCCTGCTCCTCATCGCCGCCGTCCTCCCACACCAGGCCGCTCACGGCGATCAGGTGGGAGATGTAGGGCACGGGTTTGCCCTTGCGCCGCTGGCGGCTATGAAGCTGGGCGGCCCAGCTCAGGGCATCGATGTAGAGCGGACTGTGGAGATGGGGCTGGTTGGTCATCAGCGATCGGCGGCCGGCGGTGGCAGCCGCTCCAACAGCAGTTCCAGCTTGCGGTC
>NZ_NQKW01000075.1 GCF_002252625.1 Synechococcus sp. 1G10
TAGTCCGTGAAGCCCAGCTGGAGGGGTTCGGCCATCCGTTCCAGTCTCAGTCTTGGATCTGGATTGATTTTAGCGGGTTTTTCAGATGTTCCTTAAGAGTCTGCGGAAAAACCGACTAAGCAGCCGCATTTTCTCAACTCCGAGCTGATTTCTCTGTGATTTCGTCAGATGGGGTCGTTTCAAGCGCTCAGACAGCCCGATTTCGCCGCATTTGGGCTGTTTTGGCGGCCCGACTGCCGCCGCTTGAGCACACCTTTGGGCAACTGGCGGCTCATGCTCCTGCCATGGTGGGCCTGAGCAAGTTGCCCAGTCGGATCAGGTTGTAGGCGATCACGTGCAGACCGAATACGGCGCTCACGTTTTCCTGGCCGCGCAGTTTGAACTGGCGCAGCCCGCCGAACGCCTTGATCCAGCCAAATACCTTCTCGATGCCGCGGCGGGCATTGATCGACTTGGCGTAGCCCACGTGGCGGGTGGTGCGGGCATCGATCGCTGAGCCACCGCTGCGGGCGGTGTTCTGCGCCACGTGGGGCGTCACGCCCAACCGCCGCATCTCGGCCACGAACCCTTTCGTGTCGTAGTTCTTGTCGGCGCCGATGGTCTTCTGGTGAGCACCGGCGCGGTCTGCTGCCATCTCCTGG
>NZ_NQKW01000076.1 GCF_002252625.1 Synechococcus sp. 1G10
ACTTGATTAGGCAGCAAGCTCCGCCAGCAGGCCTTTTTGGTCTAAGCTAGTACGCATGTACCAGGCGTGCCTGTCATGGCCATGAATCGGATCCAGTTCCAGCCCGGCCTGTCGCTGCCCAAGTTCATCGATTTATACGGCACTGAGCAGAAATGTGAGACTGCCCTGGAGCAGGCCCGGTGGCCCGGTGGTTTTCGTTGCCCACGTTGTCAGGGCAAGGAGTACGGGCTCATCCATGGCAGGCGGCACAAGCGCTATCAGTGCCGGAACTGTCGCCACCAGGCCACGCTTACGGCCGGCACCATATTGGAGGCGACCAAGTTACCTCTGACCACCTGGTTCCTCGCCTTCTACCTGGTTGGACAGGCCAAGACGGGCATCTCCTCACTCGCTCTGAGGCGCCATCTCGGAGTGAACTACCGAACTGCATGGTTGGTTCACAACAAGATCATGCAGGCGATGAAAGAGCGTGATGGCGCCTATGTCCTGCGAGGAAGGGTGCAAGTTGATGATGCCTACCTTGGCGGAGAACGCTGTGGTGGCAAGGCTGGTCGTGGATCAGAGAACAAGCTGCCGATAGTGGCGGCCGTCTCTCTCGATGAGTCAGGCCACCCCCGGCACG
>NZ_NQKW01000077.1 GCF_002252625.1 Synechococcus sp. 1G10
ACATCAGCCCAGGTGTTGATCACGCGGCCTTGGCCATCGAGGATCGACTGGTTGAAGTTGAAACCGTTCAGGTTGAAGGCCATCGTGCTCACGCCAAGGGCGGTGAACCAGATGCCGATCACGGGCCAGGCAGCCAGGAAGAAGTGCAGGCTGCGGCTGTTGTTGAACGAGGCGTATTGGAAGATCAGGCGACCGAAGTAACCGTGGGCAGCCACGATGTTGTAGGTCTCTTCCTCTTGGCCGAACTTGTAGCCGTAGTTCTGGCTCTCGCTCTCGGTGGTTTCACGCACCAAGCTGCTGGTCACCAGTGAACCGTGCATGGCGGAGAACAGGGAGCCACCGAACACACCAGCCACCCCCAGCATGTGGAAGGGGTGCATCAGGATGTTGTGCTCTGCCTGGAACACCAGCATGTAGTTGAAGGTGCCGGAGATGCCGAGGGGCATGCCGTCAGAGAAGGAACCCTGACCGAAGGGGTAGATCAGGAACACAGCCGAGGCAGCGGCCACAGGGGCGCTGTAGGCCACGCAGATCCAGGGGCGCATGCCGAGGCGGTAGGAAAGTTCCCACTCGCGGCCCATGTAGCAGAAGACGCCGATCAGGAAGTGGAAGACCACCA
>NZ_NQKW01000025.1 GCF_002252625.1 Synechococcus sp. 1G10
GTGGAGCGCCTATTCCGAATCAAGGTGGACGCCTTCGACTGGAATTGCCCCCAGTTCATAACGCCCCGCTTCACGGTGTCGGAACTGGAGGAGCGGGAAAGGCCCCTGCGGCAGCGCATCGCTGAGCTGGAGAACGAGCTGCAGGGCCTGCGCAGACTTCCCACGTAGCACCTCGAACCTGTCGTGATCGGCTCAGCTTTTCGATGCAGTGCAGAAAAACAAGCGAGTGACACTGGATTCCGCCAGCAGATGGAAGCTGATATCCCTATCCTGATTCTACATGTCACGCACAGTCTGGCCCCATGCATGCGAGCTGAGGCGCTGATGTCGTGCCGAATTATTTTAGGAATCTCAGGCAGGTCGATCCATATTCAGGGCCGCTGATCAAGCGCTGCGAGAACGAGTGTTGCCACCGCCTCTGACGAGGCCGGGTTCTGACCAGTGATGAGATTGCCGTCCTGGCATGTGTAGGGCTGCCAGTCGTCGGCTTTGGAGTACTTGGCGCCACGAGCAATCATCGTGTCCTCGACGAGGAGAGGAACAACCTTGGTGAGGCCGACAGCTTCCTCTTCAGAGTTCGTGAAGCCAGTAACTTCTCGCCCTTTTACAATGTGCTCACCGTTTTCATCATGAGCATTGACAAGAGCAATCGGAGCATGACAGACGGCGGATACGATCTTGTTTGTCGCCCAGAAGTCTTCAATCAGCTGAATGGACACTTTGTTGTCGACAAGATCCCAGAGCGGACCGTGCCCTCCGGGGTAGAAGACCGCGTCAAAGTCGCCAGCCGAGAGCGAGTCGAGCCTGGCGGTGGCGGCTAGAGCGGCATTCGCGGCGCTGTCGGCCTTGAACCGACGGGTCGCCTCGGTCTGAGCGCCAGGATCATCACTCTTGGGATCGAGCGGCGGCTGCCCGCCCTTGGGGGAAGCCAATGTGATCTCTGCTCCTGCGTCTTTGAACACGTAGTAGGGAGCGGCAAGTTCTTCCAGCCAGAACCCCGTGGGGCGGCCCGTATCCCCAAGCTGGTTGTGTGAGGTGAGAACGACAAGGATTCTGTTCATGTTCTTCTCGATTCTGTCTACGTGTGAGTGTCAGCAAGCCTTGGCTGGCGGGCCTGGCACATCAGGCAGTGGCCTCATAAAGATACCTCTGGAAGCCTGAAAAGAGCTGGCCGATGACTTCGGGCCTGCCAAGATCTGCCACGGCATCGGCAATGCTGTTCTGGTAGCGGAGGCGCAGCAACGGGGTGAGCTTTTCCTGGGCAAGCTCCTGCACGCCCATCGTCACGTAGTGCTGGAGAACAAAGTCCAGAAAGAGCTGCTGCTTGCTGGTGAATCTGGAATGGATGTAAATGCGTGCATGCTCGGCGCGCGCCTCGCGGGGGATGGGCTGCAGAGCATAGGCCACATGGGCCAGGACATCAAAAAGATCGCTGTTCTCGGCATCAATGATCGACTGCATCTCGGCCAGCTGGGCTGCACCAAAACCCTTCTCCTCAAGGCCCTGCAGCAACCTGCTGTGCGTGTCTGGTGAACTCCATAGCGCTCGCAGCTCAGCTTCATCCTTCACGAACTCCGGCAACTTGCCATAGAGCAGTTCCAGGAACTGCTGTGAACTCATCGGTGTGCCGTCTTGGTGCCAGAAGCTGGTCACCATCATGTGCTGAATGGAGCGGCGCGGGTTTCGGCCTCATTCATGGAATCAGCGAAGCCACATGGGTGAGCAGATCAGCGCAGCGCTGGTTCTAGGCGGGACGATCCAGGTTTTCCAGATCCGGTTCTTCGTCGTAGCGGCGCAGGACGGCAAAGAGAGTGAACCGGCTGAGAGCCATGAAGGGCTCGATGGCAACACCTTGATCCCGCAGCATCTATAACAGCAGCCGGAGATTGTGCGTGAAGGGAGGTTGTTCTCGAGCCAGAACCAACAGCCAGGCTTTGAGGGATTTTTCCGTGGCCTGTTCGAGATAGAAACCCCAGGTGTCCTCCTCGAAGACGGAGGAGTCCGCCATGGCCATGGCGGCACGCAGATCGCAGTGGGCGATGCGCAGAAAAGCGGCCGACGTCTCAGCTGGCGCCATGCACGGGCTCCGCTGGCTCAAGACGCCGGCCATAGCGGAAGGCCTCGGCAATCACATTGATCTGCCCATGACGCCGCTCCTCCACCTCACTGGCGGAGTAGAGCAACAGCTCGAGGGGCAGGCGGTGATGGGCCAGCTTCCAGCCCAGGGCATCCGTCTCCTCAAAGCGCGAACGCTGCGCCAACCAAGCGTCCGGCACCGTCACCAGCAGGTCGAGGTCGGAATCGGGCCGGGCGGTTCCACGGGCGCGTGAGCCAAACAGGCGCACCTCGGCGCCGGGGATCGCCGCCTGGATCTCGGCCGCGATGGTGCCCAGTAGCGGCTCATCCACCACGTAGTGATAACTGGAGGGGCGGGCCGAGGCGGTCATGGGGCCAGTTTGGCTCGGGCTGGCTGGATTTGCCTGCTGTTCATCGGTGCGGGGGGTGCGATCTGCTGACGAAAGCGCAGCAGGACGCGCTCAAGGGGTACCAGCCGGCGCTGGGTCGCGGCCATAGAGAACCTGCCCCACCCGCGCGATGTGCTCCAGCAGGCTCGGGTGGCGGAGATCGCTCAGCCGTGAGAGATCGATCATCCAGGGCAGCAGCAGATCATCGAGCTCGGCTTCGATCCGGGCCATGGTGCTGCTGCTGATCGCGGCTCCGATCAGGGTGAGGTCGATGTCGGAGCCGGGGCGGTGGCGGCCGATGGCGCGCGAGCCATAGAGAATCGCCTTTTCCACTGAAGGATGGGCGGCCAGAACCTCCTGGATGGCGCTGATGGCCGGCAGGGGCAGGCCATAGCGCTGGGGAGTCGGCGTGGGGGAGGTGGTGGTCATCGCGAGGCGTCAGCCAGGGCGGCGAACTGATCGTTCAGGGCGCAGAACGCCGGATGGAAGCGATCGATCACCTCGCGGGCGATCGTCTGGGCCTGTTCGAAGTTGTAGGTATGGGAGGATTGGTTGCGCGAGCGGATCATCCCCATCCAGGTTTCGCCATCGGCGATCAAGCCCTGCTGCTCCAGTTCGCTGAGCTCCCGCGCCTGTGCCAGCTGCACGCCGCGCTCGAGCACCAGCAGCGCTCGCTGGAAGTTGTCGAAGCGCTGGAGCCAGCGGAGGTCTGAGCCGGTCATGTCGTCAGAGTAGGGAGGGTTCAGGCAGCGGACCGACTGGCTGCTCTGGCTCGGCGCGCCTGGGGAGGCAAAGTTTGAAAGCGATGAGCGGACAAGGGCCTTGGATTGATCTCAAGATTGCGAACAACGGCATCGACCGTTCGTGGATCAGCCCGGAAGTCTTCAAGTCCCATCCCGCTGACATAGCCGCTGATCTTGATGCATGCCTCCTGCATGTCGGCGACAAACAACCTCCAGTCACGGCGCGACATGAACCAGGCTGCTCAGGATCAACGGGCGACGGTTCTCCTTGATTCCGTCGGCAGCCACCAGATCAACCTTGCGACCCAGCAGGCCTTCCAGGCGATCGGCCAGGTGCATGAAGCCGAAGCCGATGGGCTCGACAAAGCTCACCAGGATGTCCACGTCGCTGCTGGCCGTCTGCTCATCGCGGGCAAAGGAGCCAAACAGGGCCAACGTGCTCAGCCTGAACTCTCTGGCCAGATCTGGGTACTGCTCACGCAATACCGCCACGACCTCATCGCGGCTGGAGCAGGTGTGGGCTACGGGGGCGGCCATAGCGGCGGCACGGCTTGGATGCTCAGTGTAGGAACGGGTTCTGTAAGCCAACGGCGACGAACGAGCCGCAGCATTCCAGGCGGTTTTATCGGCAATCAGTTGTCTTGTTCCGTCCACCAATTGACGTCTCTGATGTCCGGGTCTTACGCAAGAATCTTCTCAAGCGCTTCCGCCACACGCTGGACCTGGGCTGTCGTGTCGATCTTCTTCAACCATTTCCTGATTGTCGGCTTGCAAGGATCGATGAAACAGAGGAACTCGTCAGCGTCTCCGCTCTGGTGGCCACAGCAGAGAGCAAGATGAAATCCGTCCTTCTTGATGGGGATGTACCATCCCCAGTCTTCTGGAATCATCTCATCAGTTTCAATTCCACAGTCAATGAACTTTGCCACGAGATGCTCTGCAAGTCGTTGGTCCCAGAGACCTGGATTGATCTTCTATTCTTCGCCCTCATAGGGCAGGAACTTTGCCGACCGGAACTCGACAAGTGTTTTCTTCGTTCTCCTATCAAACGATGTGACTGACTAGCGCACAAAAGATGCAATATCGACTAAAACGCGCCCGGTAGAGATGCGGATTAGGCTCAACTGGTTTAGGTTTGGGGCCTGAGCTTACTCATTCCTGGCTATGTCAACGGAGATTTCCACCGCCGGAATCGATCCTCTGTTCTCAAGCCAGTGTGTGGTATTTCTGTCCTCGGGCCAGCCTACTCCCGGTCCATAGTCGGTAGCGACTCCATTTCGATGGTCAGTGATCGTCCCTTGCAGTATGTAAACGGTACCCGGTCTGTCTTTGTGGTCATGAATCGGGCCGAAGACGCCTCCAGGCTCGATAGTTACCATACGCATTCGAAGTTGACGCCCTGCCATGCCCTCGATCTCAGGGCCAAGGTCAACGGTCGCAAGTGACTTAACCGTAACACCTTTCGTCTCAGGTGACACCTGTTCGTTGCTCATCGTGTTCTCCTCTCTGTACTTCCAAGCCTAACGCTCAAGATCAGCGGCGGAAAGAAACTGGACGAAGCGATTTAGAACTCATTGAGACCGCCCGCTGTAGCTTGATGTTAGACGTCCAACTGCGGACGAGTGATCTTGCGACTCCAGGAAGGTGGCACGATCAAGCCGCGCCGCACAGCCAGGATCAGCATGACCGCGGTGAACGCAAGACTCACCAGCATGGCGATCAGCGATCCCTCCATGCCAGCGCTACCACCGGTGAGCAGTTCCGGGCCTTGGAAAGTGGTCTTGAACAGGCCCGGTGAGGCTGAATTACCTGATATGGCACCTGAGAAGACTTTTCCCATCGTGTAGTTCCAAGCTCCGTGAAGGCCAATGCCAATCCACAGGCGGCGGCTAACCATAAAGGGCACGGCCAGCAATGGACCGTAAACGAAGGCGATGGACGCGACACCTGCAAAGGTTTCGCCTGTGTTCCCGGCGTGCACGTAGCCAAACCAAAGGGAGGAGACAACCAGCGCCACCCAGCCGCCGAACACGCCCTCAAGAATGCGAAACCACACGCCGCGGAATAGCAGCTCCTCGCCAAAGGGTGTAGTGAACGTCCCCCCAGTCACCCCTGCCACTAAGTTCTGCCAACGGTCGATACCCTCGATGCGGTAGAGACCGAGAGCCATGTCGATCAAGACGCAGGTGGTGAATAGGCCGAAGCCGAGCAGCAGACCGATGACGAGTTCGCGACCTAAACCGGGTAGAGCGAGTTCGCTGACCTCTCTACGTTCCAGAAAATGCGCGTAGCTCCAATACACGAGCAGCAAGTTCGCGATGATGAACGCGCCTGTGAACAGACCTGAGGGGATGAACAGGGGCATTCCTAGGCCTGATGGGAACGTCAGCATGTAAGCGTTGCCTGACCAATGCACGTAGAGCAAGAGGTTGTTAAGCACCAACAAGCTGACAAACGGATTGCGCATGAAACGGAACAGCCTGAGGATTCTCGGATCCCTTTGTGCGTCAGCATTGGTATAGATCTTTGAATCCATTGATCATCTCCATGTCGGATGGTTGAAGGATTGAGAACGGCTAACGATTAACTTGTCATTGGGTGGTTCCGAGAACCATCCGTCAGTCTCTCCCCCATTCCACGAAACACTTGCTTCGCAGCATTGGTGATGCCATGAACACCTGATGAGGCCTGATTGTTGGAAGCCGCTATCAAAAAAGGAGCGGTGGTTCTCGGACCAGTGAACCAACTGTTCACAGGGATGCAGTCCGATGTCCTGATCAACAACTCAATCCTCAATCAGGGCCTGTTCGATGCGCCGATCGGGGATGATCCAGATCAGGGCCACCAGCACATAGATGGCCTGTGCAAGCCACGGCAGCGCAAAAGCTGCCAGCACGGCCATGGCATACAGCAGCAGAGAGATGCGGCCCTTCAGGTCGCGGCCGATGGCCTTCCGCAGCAGGGAGGTCTGGCCGTCATTGCTGATGATCGCCTGCTGCAGGATCCAGTAGGCCATCGCTGCCAACAGCAGGTTGATGCCGTAGACCGCAGTGGGCAGGGAGGCATAGTGATTTTCGCCGATCCAGCGGGTCGCGAAGGGGACCAGCGACAGCCAGAAGAGCAGATGCAGATTGGCCCAGAGCACTCCACTGCTCACCCGCCGGCAGGCCTGCAGCAGGTGGTGATGATTGGTCCAGTAGATCCCCACATACACGAAACTCAGCACATAGCTGAAGAAGATCGGTGCCAGTGACAGCAACGCCCCGGCACCTTCACCCTCAGGGCTCTTGAGCTCCAGCACCATGATCGTGATGATGATGGCGAGCACCCCGTCACTGAAGGCTTCAAGGCGGCCGCTACCCATGGCTGAGTTCAGACTCACTCAATACAACGATGAACAGGTGCTGGTGGGCGTGAGCTTCATCAACGACCACAGGGCGCCGTATTGATCCTGGCTAAGCGACAACTCGTTCTGCATGCGTTTGGCCATCGGTGAGCCCGGAGCCGCCGTGGCGCCCAGCTCGGTGTTGATCACCGCCAAGCCCTGGCACATCTTCTCGATGTCGGGGTTGAGATCACTGCTGGCCCGGGCCGGCAAGCCCAGGCACAGCAAGCTGATCACCACGCCCGCAGGCCAGCTGCGGGCGCTCATGAGGCTGGTTTGGCCAGAGGCATCAGGCACTTGTCGGAATCACAGCCGGCTGGTCCAGCTTCCACCAGTTCGCCCTGGTCGTAACGCTGCAGCGCTTCAAAGAAATCTGCGGTGCGGCAGCGGGCGGCCACCTCCTGCTGCAGGCGGGTGTAGGTGGCCTGGTCGATTGGCTCGAACGGCAGCCGCGGGAAGGTGGCATTGGCATCAAAGCGGGCCAGCAGCGCCGCCGAGATGTAACCCTCTCCTCCATCGATCGCCTGGTGGATCGCCTCGGCCAGTGGCTCGATCTCGTTTTCGCGGAACTCCACCGTGGCGGAGGTGTTATGGGCCGTGTAGTGCTTCTGCACCTGCATGTAGAAGTCGAACTGGGCCAGCGCCGAGAAGTTGTTGATCTCCACCGCATCAGCGCCTGGGATGTTCGCCCAGCTCACCTCAGTGGGGATCTCCACCAGCCATTCGCCGCAACGGGGATCAAAGGGATCATCCAGCAATCGCCCCTGCTCGTCCTTATCTGATTGGCTGGGCACGATCGTGTAGCCGTAGTCCATGCAGGCCAGCGCCACCGGATCATTCTTGCGGAAGGTGATGCGACGGATGAAGCGCTGCGCCTTGGGGGGATGCCAGCCGGGGGACGCGCCCGTGAGCAGGCTCTTGGTGCCGGCCGGTTGCACCGTGGTGCAGCGATTGGGGCGACGCAGGCCGTGGCGGTCGCAGTAGTCCCACACCGCTTCATTCACGATCTGCTTCCAGCGCCCCAGGTACTCCGCTTCCTGGGCCTTGAACTTCAGCCCCTGCTCCGTTTCAGGGCGGCCCTGCTCCCACCACTGCAACCAGGCAGTGCCGAAGGCATGCACGAAGAAGTCGAAAAGGCCGGTGAAGCTCACCCCCACAATCGGATCCCAGGCGCGGCTCTGGCGGTAGCGCTCCACTTCGAAGTCGTGATTCAGCAGGCAGGCCACCGCCAGGCCGCCAGCTTTGAAGGCATCGGCCTGGGCCTGGTGGTCAGCCGGATCAATCCGGTTCAGATGAACTTCAGCCAGGTTGCAGTGGAAATCAGCACCCAATATTTCACCACATGGATTTAGACCATATCGCCCTAATCTGTGCTCCAATTCATTATCTTCAATCTCCGGATGATTCAGCTGCAACCAGCGGCCCGCCTCCTCGCGGCCCTGGTCGCAGTAGATGCCAACGAATTCATCGCGCAGCTCGGCGGTGGGGAGCAGATCGGCATTGGAGCGAGCAATCGCCTCCGGCGCGAACTGGATTGCTCCTTCGCCGCTCTGGAATTGCTTCACCACCGCCTCCAGCACCACTTCTTTCGAGGGGCGGCTGTGGAACACCCGGGTGTGGTTGGCCATCCGCAGCGCATCGCGCTCGGGGTCGATGCTCCAGTTGCCCTCGGCGTCCTGCTTCCAGAGGTTCTCCTTGGCGCCAGCAGCGGATGAATCCTCCGCGGAGAACTGACGCATGCCGGCGCTGCGGCGGATGTTGCCGGCCACGATCGTGACCGCCGCCTCATCGATCAGCAGGCAGCACTCCACCGAGGTGAGCCGGCGGCCGATCGCCTTGTTGAGGATCTGGACCACGCGGCCGTAGAGGTCGCCCAGCTTCACGGGGTTGGCCATGCCGCCGAAGCCCTTGAGCGTTTCGCCCACCGGCCGCACATCGGAGAGGTCCACACTCACCGTGATCGGCGTCTCGGCGTCGAAGCGCTCATCACTGCTGAGTTCCAGCAGCAGCTGATAGCTGTCGACCCAGCCGCGGCGGGTGTCGCCCACCTTGATCTCGACCCGGTTGCCATCGATGCTGTGGCTGGTGGCCTCCTGGCGTTCTCCGGCGGGGGTGAGACCGATCGGGCTGACGCTCTCGATCACCAGCCGGTTGCGCACCAGAGGCAGCCGCTCAATCAGGTGCGGTTCGATGATGGCGCCGGTGCCGCAACCCATCATCGCCAGGTCCATCATCAGACCGAAGGCTTCCCAGTCGATCAGGTTGGTGGAGGTGCAGTTGTAGGCGCCGGAGAAGTTATGGCGCTGCTCGATCCAGGGCGTGCCACCGATCCACAGCCAGCGCCCCGACGGCAGCGCCTGCTGGTGCTTCTGCATGCGCCGGATCAGCTCCACTTCCTCGCCATTGAGATGGCCCAGCTGGCGCAGACCCTCCAGGTTGCGCTCGGACACCTGGTGCCAGCTCTCGCGGCCGTCCGCGGTGCGGCGGGAATAGGTGCGGTAAAAGACGGGGTTCGCCGCCGGGGCCGTGGCAGGGAAATCGGAGTGGGGACCCGCGGGGGCGCCGGGGGTCGTTTCCGCGCTTGGCGGAGTGACCTGCGCGGTGCTCCGTTGGATGGTCGGGGGCGTAATCGACAAGGTCACGGCAATGGGGCCGGGATGGTCTGCGGAGCCTAGACGCTACGGGTGGGTACCGCCAGTGGGGCACACCACTAGGGATGCTGGATTTCTGCGGCAGCCCCTGTCACATCAACGCTGAACGGGACATCGGCCTGAGGCGTGCCTACGCTTCCGCAACAGGTGCGCCTTCAACAACCACCGACAGCCTTGGAGTTCGCGCGCTGGTTTGTCCTGTTCATCGCCGCGCTGCTGGCCTGGACCGGCCTCGCCTATGCGCTCCACCGCCTGGCACACCACGACGGCCGCTTGAATCTGCTCCACAGCCTGCACCGAGCCCATCACGCCCCCGGCTATCTGCTGCAGCCACGGATCCTGCGCTGGCATCACCTCCTCTTCTGGTTCGACACCAGCGCCGAAACGCTGGATGTATGGATCACGCTCACCCTGCCGGCCCTGCTGATCGCCGCTCTGCTCCCCGCCCAGGGTCCCGCCCTGCTCGGCCTCCACTATCTCTATGAAATCCTGCTCAGTGATCAACGCTTCGATCACAATCCCGCCATCGGCGGATCGATCACCCGCGTGCTGGCCTGCGGCACCTATCACCTTCAGCATCACAGCAATCCCAGCCGTCATTTCGGTCTGATCCTCACCCTCTGGGACCACATCTTTGGATCGGCGGCCGATGGACGTGAGCGGACACCACGCCTAGGGTCCTGAAATCCGGTGGCAACGCACGAATGACGGAGGATGGGCGCCAAGGAGCCCAAGCAATCACTGATACCCCTCATAGGCGTCTGCGCTGGCCCTTTCGCTGGCGCATCGCTCCCACCCTGGCGCTGATCTTCACCGGAACGGTCACCGTCGCCACGGTGATCAATGGCATCGTCGTGACCACCAGCAGCCTCGGTGTCGCGCAGCAGGCCACCGCAATGCGCCTGCGCGAGGCCACCCGAACACTGGCCGCCGAGCTCGATGCCGACGATCTGGCCACCTTGCGCGATCCCTCCAAACAGAGCGATCCGATCTATCTGCGCAGCCATGCCCAGCTGGCGCAGGCGCTGGATCACATCGAGGGAGTGCGCTTCATCTACACGCTCAGGAAGGTGTCGGGGAAGCCGAAGGATGCATTCTCCCGCTATGCCTTCGTGGTGGATGGAACACCCTACGGAAGCAAGGATTTCGAAAAGATCGGTGCGGTGATGACCACCAGCCCCAGCACCGACGCCCTCCACCGCATCTGGCAGACCGGCCGTTTCGAGGTGGACCGGTCCTTCGTGACCGATCAGTGGGGCACCTGGCTCTCGGGCTACTACCCGCTGTTCCGTCGTGATGGCAGCTTCGAGACGGTGCTCGGCATCGATATTTCGGCCCAGAGTGTTGTCGATGAGCGTGAGCGCATCCTTCGCACCCTCTCCCAGGGGTATCTGCTCAGCCTCCTGGTGCTGTTACCGGCAGCCGCGATCTTCGGCCGCCGCATCAGCGGCCCACTGCGCCGCATCAATGACCGACTGCTGGCGATCTCTCGGCTCGAGCTGAATCCCGCCAAGCCGCCGCCGCCGCTGAAGTGCCAGTGGGTGCATGAGATTCATGAAATCTCCAACTCGCTCACTCGTGTGGAGAGTGCCCTGGTGGATTTCAACCGCTACGTACCCGCCAGCCTCGTGCGCAAGCTGGTGGTGCAAGAAAGCGCTATCCCGCTGAACGGCGAAGTGCGGGATCTGGCGATCATGTTCACCGACATCATCGGCTTCACGGGCCTCACCGAAAAGCTCAGCCCTGAAGCGATCCTCCACGCACTCAACGAATACTTCACCATCATTCATGACTCCGCCGAGCACACCCACGGCATCCTCGACAAATACATGGGCGACGCCGCTCTGCTCTTCTGGGGGGCACCCGATGCCATCGAGCAGCCCGCCCGTGCCGCCGTCGAAGCGGCACTGCTCTGCTATCAGGGGATCGAAGCGCTCAACGAACGCTGGAATCAGCAGGGTTCATCACTGCGCTTCAGCACCTGCTTCGGCCTCGATTACGGCTCCGTCGTGGTGGGCAACATCGGCTCGACCACCCGCGTCAATTACACGATCGTGGGCGACCGCGTCAATCTCTGCAACCGTGTGGAGACGGTGAACCGCCGCTACGGCACCCACATCCTCGCCACCCGCTGCCTGATCACAGCTCTCGGTGCCGCCGCCGAGGACTATCTGATCATCAAGATCGACGATGCCCGGCTGCGGGGCATCAGCGAAACCGTCGAGCTATTCGAGATCCGCTGTCGCCGCAGCGAAGCCAGCCCCGCCGATCTCCGCTTCGAGGCCAGCTTCGCGGCGGCATTCGAGGCCGCCGCCGAGGGGCGCATCGCCGCGGCGATCTCCAGCATCGAAGCCCTGCCGGAGCCTTACCGGAGTCTTCGCTACGTGCAGATGGCGCTTCACCGCCTGCACGACCCTCACGTGGATCCGAATCATCCAGAAGTTTTGGCCGGGTTCTCTTCCCGCCGTGACGCCAATCCCTGATGGGACTCCAGATCGCGCACCGCATCGCCGCCAGCCCCGTTCATGGCCTCGGCCTGTTCAGCCTGGCGCCGCTGGCCGCCGGCACGGTGCTCTGGCGGTTCGAGCCCGGCCTCGATGACGCGTTGCGCCTCGATTCCCTCACCCCCTCGCGGCGGCTGGAGCTTCTCCACTACGGCTACACCAATCCGGCCCGACCCGGCTGGGTGATCGTCTGCGGCGACGGGGCAAAGTACTGGAACTTTCCACGACCCGGCGAGGCCGCCAATGCGGTGCTCTCCGGGCTCACCGAGCACGGTGAACACCTCGTGATCGCCGCGCAGGCCATCCGCCAGGGAGAGGAACTGCTGATCGAGGCGGCCTCCGATGCCGACTACATCCGCAAGCTCAGCCATCTGCTGGCACCTGGCCCTGTGGTGGCGGTGAGGCCGATGGCAGGCTGGGGCAATGAGCAGCACTTCCACCAGCAGCACCACAAAGGCACCACAGAGCGGGGCCGTGGACCCCGAGCAGCAGGCCCTGGCTGAGGCCGTGGCGCGGCGGCGCAATTTCGCGATCATTTCCCACCCCGACGCGGGCAAGACCACCCTCACCGAAAAACTGCTGCTCTACGGCGGTGCCATCCAGCAGGCCGGTGCGGTGAAGGCCAAGGGCGAGCAGCGCAAGGTGACCTCCGACTGGATGGAGCTCGAGAAGCAGCGCGGCATCTCGATCACCTCCACCGTGCTCCAGTTCGACTACGACGGCAGCACGATCAACCTGCTCGATACCCCCGGCCACCAGGACTTCTCCGAGGACACCTACCGCACCCTCGCCGCCGCCGACAACGCGGTGATGCTGGAAGACGCCGCCAAGGGCCTCGAGCCCCAGACCCGCAAGTTGTTCGAGGTCTGCCGCATGCGGCGGATTCCGATCTTCACCTTCATCAACAAGATGGACCGGCCGGGGCGCGAGCCGCTGGAGCTGATCGATGAGATCGAGAGCGAGCTGGGCCTCACCTGCTGGCCGGTGAACTGGCCGATCGGCAGCGGCGACCGCTTCCGCGGTGTGATCGACCGCCGCAGCCGCGACGTGATCCTGTTCACCCGCGCCGAGCGAGGTCGCCAGGCCGCCGAGCGGCGCCTGGCCGCCGGCAGCCCCGAACTGGCCGAGCTGGTGGAGCCGGAACTCCTGGCTCAGGCCATCGAGGAACTGGAGCTGCTGGATGGCGCCGGTGCCGACCTCGACCTGGAGCTGGTGCATGCCGGTGAGCTCAGCCCGGTGTTCTTCGGGTCGGCGATGACCAACTTCGGCGTGCATCCCTTCCTCGATGCCTTCCTTGAGCTGGCCCAGCGGCCGGTGGCCCGCACCAGCCACGACGGCCCCGTCGATCCGCTGCGGCCCGAATTCAGCGGCTTCGTGTTCAAGCTCCAGGCCAACATGGACCCCCGCCACCGCGACCGCATCGCCTTCGTTCGGGTCTGCTCGGGCCGCTTCGACAAGGACATGAGCGTGCGCCATGCCCGCAGCGGTCGCACCATCCGCCTCTCCCGCCCCCAGAAGCTGTTCGGCCAAGGCCGCGAGGTGGTCGAAACCGCCTACCCCGGTGATGTGATCGGCCTCAACAACCCCGGCATGTTCGCCATCGGCGACACCCTCTACGTGGGCCAGAAAGTGGAATACGAGGGCATTCCCTGCTTCAGCCCGGAGATCTTCGCCTGGCTGCGCAACCCCAACCCCTCGGCCTTCAAGAGCTTCCGCAAGGGGGTCAATGAGCTGCGCGAGGAGGGGGCGGTGCAGATCCTCTACGACACAGACGCCAGCAAGCGCGATCCGATCCTGGCGGCCGTCGGTCAGCTGCAGATGGAGGTGGTGCAGTACCGGCTGGAGAACGAATACGGGGTGGAAACACGCCTGGAACCGCTTGGCTTCAGCGTGGCTCGCTGGGTGGCGGGTGGCTGGCCGGCGCTGGAGAAGGTGGGCCGCATCTTCAACTGCAAGACCGTGCGCGACGCCTGGGACCGGCCGGTGCTGCTGTTCAAGAACGAGTGGAACCTCAACCAGCTCAAGGAGGATCACCCCGAGCTCGAACTCAGCGCCGTGGCGCCGGTGGTGAGCGGCGTGGAGCCGATCGCGATCTGAGCCACAGCCCGCCGCTGGCCTCGCCAGAATCAATTGCAACGAAAGGTCAAGGTGACGGCCATGCCTCAGCCGATCTGGCTGGTTCGCCCCCGCCGGGATGGAGGGTCTGATTACGTCCGCTTCCTGCCCAGCCATGAAGCCGTGGAGATCCGCGAAGGCAGCCACCTGCCCCCCCAGATGCCCCTGCTCAAGCGACGTCACTGGCTGGCGATCGAGGAAGCCGAGGCCCGGCGCCTTGAGCTGCAGCAGGACGCCGGCTACCACTGCAGCGAACCCCTGTTCTGAGCCGCAACCATCAGGCCATCAGGTCTCATTCAGCCCCTGATGCACAGCGCCTCGCCCCGCGCCTCGATACGCTCGGGCCACGACCCAGCCCCACGCACCGGAGGCCATGACCATCGGTTCTGAACCTGCCCCCAACGGCAGTCCCTACGAAAGGCTCGGTGTCACCCCCGACGCCAGCTTCGATGAGGTGCAGGCGGCCCGCCAGCATCAGCTCGACGCCGTCGCTGACGACCCCCAGGCCCGCGCCAAGGTGGAAGCCGCCTACGACGCGGTGTTGATGGAGCGGCTGCGGGAGCGGCAGCAGGGCAAGGTGAGCAGTGCTGCGGTCAGCGCCTCCAAGCGGGAGGAGATCAAACCGCCGGTGGCCAGGGTCCCCTCCCGGCCTGCCCTGCCCCAGTTGCCCTCCCTGCCCCAGTTCAGCGGCGCCAACAAGCTGCATGCTCCCAGCTTCTCCCTGCCCAACATCGCCCTGGCCGAAGGCCGTGAGCGCTGGTTTCCCCTGGTGGCCGATGGCTTGCTCCTGCTGCTGCTCCTCGTCACCCCGCCGGGTTCAGCCGAAGTGCTGCTGGCCCTGGCCACCGGCGTCACGGTGGTCAATCTCAGGCGCCGCAACGGTCGCTTCCTGGCCGCCGTGGGCTGGAGCTTCGCCCTGCTGAGCGTTGGCCTGCTCCTCGGCGGTCTGCTGACACTGGGGCTCGATCCGTCCCTGCCGCTCGGGCTGCCCCTGTCCTTGCCGCAGGTGCAGAGCCTGCCGGCCCTGATCCTGCTGCTGCTCGGCGCCCTGCTGATCGCCTAAGCCAGGGAGAACTCGGCGATCAGCTCCCGCAGCTCACCTTCCTCCACCCCATACACCTCGTTGCAGAAGTGGCAGGTGAGTTCGGCGCGGCCGTCCTCGCGCAGGATCGCGGCGAGTTCCTGCTCACCCAGCATTCGCAGCGCATTGACACTGCGGCGGCGGGTGCAGGGGCAATGGAAGGTCACATCCTGACGGGCCTCGGCGTCCTCCAGCAGCTGGGGATCGAGGTCGGGGAAGATGTCTTCCAGCAGCAGCTTGAGGTCGTCCTTGCAGGCGGCCAGGCGAGCGCTGAAGCCGCTGATCTCCCGGCAACGATCCTCCAGCAGCGCCACCAGCGCCGGCTCCCGCGCCGCCTTGGGCAGCACCTGCACCAGCACGCCGCCGGCGCAACGCACCCCGCTGCTGTCGATCTGCTCGCCCACGAACACCGCCGAGGGTGTCTGCTCGGAGTGGAGCAGGTAGGAGGCCACATCCTCACCGATGCCGCCGCTCACCAGCTCCACCGTGCTGCTGAACGGCTCCCCCTTGCCCTGGTCGCGCACCACATGCAGGTAGCCGGTGCCGGTGGCCTGGCGGAAGTCGAACTGATGCTGGCCGTCGTCCTCCTCGATCAGGTCGAGCTCCAGGCCCGGATTGCCCACGTAGCCGCGCACGCTGCCGTCGCGGCCCGCATCCACCATCAGCCCGCGCAGGGGTCCATCCGACTGGATGCGCAGGTTCACCCGCCCGTGGGCCACCTTCATCGAGCTGGCCAGCAGCAGGCCGGCCGTCATCGCCCGCCCGAGCAGGGCCGTGGTGAGGTACGAGAGCCCATGGCGCCGCCTGGCATAGCGGCTGGTGACCGTGGTGAGCGCCGCCACCAGGCGTATTCCCCCATCGGCCGCCGTGGCCCGCACCAACTGATCGGGCATCGCTGCGCCCTCCGCCAACTCAGGGCATCGTACGAAGTGCAGGCAGGGCCTGAAGGCTCCCATCGCTCAGCCGCCAGGCCTGCCCCACCACCCCCTGGAACACCTCCGGCTCATGGGTGACCACCAGCAGGGCCCGCTGGCGGCCGAGCTGGGCGATCAGCTGCAGCACCTCGTGGCGCACCGACCAATCCAGCCCGGCGGTGGGCTCATCCAGCAGCAGCAGCTTCGGGTCGCGCAGCAGCTGCACCGCCAGGGCCAGGCGTCGCTGCTGGCCGCCGCTGAGCCGCTCCGGCGCCTGCTGCAACGACACTCCCTGCAGACCCACCTGGCCCAGCACCGCCTCCAGCCGCTCACTGCCCAGCCGCCGCTGCCCCAGCTTCAGCTCCTGGCCCACGCTCAGTCCGAGGAAATGGCGTTCGGGGAACTGGAACACCAGGCCGCTCAGCCAGCGCCGCTGGCGGGCTGTCACCGGCTGGCCCTGCCACAGGATCGTGCCGCCACTGGGTTCCGCCAGCCCGCTGATCAGCTCCAGCAGGGTGCTCTTGCCGCTGCCGCTGCGGCCCGCCACCAGCACCGGCTCACCTACCGGCAGCGTCAGATTGATGTCGCGCAGCACCGGCTCAGGCGTGGTGGCCGGGTGGTAGCGGACCGATCGGAGCTCCAGCATGGGGGACCACGGACCGCACCAGCTTGCAGTAGCCGCCACCGTGTTTGATGGGGGTCACCAGTCGATGCTGAAAGGAGCAACGCACATGGAAATCCGCTTCCGCGAGGTGGATCCGTTCAACTGCTGGATCTGGGTGCGCTTTCCCGAAAATCCCGGTCAGGGAGAGCGGGGCTACGTCGACACTGTCTTCGACAGCTGGTTCTTCCTGGGCAAGCTGGGGGGCTTCAACGCCGAAAGCCTGCAGGTGCATGAGGAGGGGATCGACCTCAGCGCCATGCACTACGACATCGATGCCGCCGAGGCGACCCTCCCCGCCCTGATGCACAGCATGGGTGAACCGGAATACCGCGACGACTGGTGCCGCTGCTGGGTCGACCTGGGCACCAGCGATGGGGTGGCCCTCGATGTGCTCATCAACGCCCTGCGTCAGCTCGACAACGACGTGGTGGAGATCGAGGAGATCGTGATCGGCGGCGTCAATGACGACTGGCCCGTGGAGGAGGTGCCCGAGGCCCTCTTCCCCCACGGGGCCAACTGAGGCCAGTGGTGCGTGAGCTGCGCCGCCTGCTGATCGCCCCCGAGCGGCTGGCGGCTGGCCCCAGCCTGGCGTTGGTCGCCGAGGAGAGCCGCTACCTCAGCCGCGTGCTGCGCTACGGCCCCGGCCAGCGCTTCGCCGTGGCCGATGGCCGGGGGCAGCTCTGGAGCGCCGTGCTGCTCGCTGGGTCCGAGGCCCGGCTCGAGCAACCGCTCGACCAGCCCCTGCAGCGCCAGGAAGCCCCCAGCCCCTGGCTGGAGCTGGCGGTGGCTGTACCCCGGCTCGATTTCGATGTGGTGGTCCGCATGGCCTGCGAGCTGGGGGTGGACCGCCTCCAGCCGCTTGTTGCCGAGCATGGGGCCATCCGCGGCAGCTGGAAGGCGAACCGCTGGCAGACGATCCTGCGCGAGGCCTGCGAGCAGTGCGAACGCCTCTGGCTGCCCCAGCTGCTGGAGCCGCTGGAGGCGATCACCTACCTGAGCGAACCGCGCTCAGGGCTGTCGCTGCTGGCCAGCACCCGGGACGCGGAGTTGCCGTTGGTGGGCGCTGCCCTGGCACAAGGCGCAGCTGGTGATTCAGCTGAGGTAATCCCTGGAGTGGCGCTGGCGATCGGAGCGGAGGGCGGCTGGAGCCCACCCGAAACAGCGGCCGCGCAAGCTGCCGGCTGGCAGGCCGTGAGCCTCGGCCCCCACATCCTGCGCACCTCCACAGCGGCGGTGGCGGGTCTGGCCTCGCTGGTGCAGTGGCGCGAGGCCAGGAGCCTGCCGCTCAGCGGCCGAGCATGCCGCTCGCCATCTCCTTGAACATCCCCAGGTTGGCGCCGGCGCGGCGGCGGGCCTTGGGCAGCGCTCCGGAAGGTGCCAGGCGCTCGGGGGAGAAGGTGACGACGCTGGGGGCCGGCCGGTTCTCCTGCTCCAGGCGCAGCTCAGCGGCGATCGCCTGGGCGGTGGTCAACGCCGGTGCGGCTGAGGTGGCTCCTGCAGCGGCTGAGGTGGCAGCGGCTGCAGGAGCTGCCTGAACTCCAGCGCCCACCGTGGCGGCCGCGGCCGCAGCAGCTTCAGGCTTGGCACTCTTGCCCTTGGCTGGCTTGGCCGCCACGGGGGCCACCACCGCTGGCTTGGCGGTCGCGTCCTTGTCGAGGTTGAGGAAGAACCCCTTGGGCTTGAAGATCATGACGCCGGCCAGCCAGGACGTATGGGCTGATTATCCGCCGAGACGACTCCGCCACCGCCTGCCCTTAGGGGAGTGCAACAGAGGCCTGCCGCGATGCCGGCAGCGGCAGCGCCATCGGCGACGGGGAAACTGGTGGTCTCTGTCTGTCCGCCATGCCTCCCGCCATGCCGCCTGCGGACCAGTGGCTGCTGGCCTTCGGGATCAACACCGTGCTGATCGCCCTGGCCCAGCGGCTGCCGCTGCTCACCAGGGCCGGCTGGGTGCACGCCGGCATCCTCGGCACCCTGCTCTGGGGCTCCCTGGGTTGGCGTGGCTGGCTTGCGGTGGTGCTCTATCTGGCCCTGGGCTCGGCCGTGACCCGGCTGGGAATCCG
The DNA here is from genome assembly GCF_002252625.1 of Synechococcus sp. 1G10. Classification (GTDB taxonomy): domain Bacteria; phylum Cyanobacteriota; class Cyanobacteriia; order PCC-6307; family Cyanobiaceae; genus Regnicoccus_A. Next base: position 18,586 of record NZ_NQKW01000025.1, read on the forward strand.
GCGCAAGCGGGAGCAGGGGCTGGCCGAGGGTCGCGGCGGCCGGCGCGGCCCAGAGAACGTCTGGGGATCGGCGGCCACCGGCGCCGTGCTGGCCCTGCTCACCACCCTGCCAGGAGCGCCTGTTCCCCTGTTGATGCTGGGCTTTGCCGCCAGCTTCGCCGCCAAGCTGGCCGACACCTGCGGCAGCGAGATCGGCAAGCGCTGGGGCCGCACCACCGTGCTGATCACCACCCTGCGGCCGGTGCCCCCAGGCAGCGAAGGGGCCATCAGCCTGGAGGGCTCCCTCGCCAGCCTCGGCGGCAGCACCGTGATGGCCGCGGTCCTGCTGGCCCTCGGCCTGCTGCCCACCGCCAGCGCGGCCCTGCTGGTGGCCGCGGTGGGCCTGGTGGCCACGCTGATCGAGAGCCTGATCGGCGCCACCCTGCAGGGGCGCCTGGTCTGGCTCAGCAATGAACTCGTGAACGGCCTGCAGACCTTGATCGCAGCCCTGCTGGCGATGGGCCTGGCACCGCTGCTGGGGCTCTGAGCGCCGGCCAGACCGGCGGGGCATGGCGGGTCTCGACCAGCTCCATGATCTCTCCGCGCAACAGCAGCACCAGAGCATCGAAGCGCCGCTGAATGACCCGGGCCGGCAGCCCCTGATCCACCCCCAGCCGCCGCCAGGAGGCGCCATGCAGCACCCGCTCCAATAGCAGCTGGCGCTGGCAGGGATCGAGCCGATCCAGCCGGCGGTTCACCCAGCGCTGGTTCTCGCCTTCGCAACACAGCGACTCGTCCTCCCCCTCATGCTCAGCCCGGCGCGACTCCGGCCGCTCCCGAGCCGGCAGCCGATCCAGCAGCGTCCAGCCCCGCTCGTCCCCTTCAGCGGCGGGGGCATCGAGGCTGCAGAGCCGCAGGGCCTGGTGCAGCTCCAGTGCCTCGCGCCAGCGCTGGGGCGAGCAGCCCAGGGCAGCCGCCAGCGCCTCCTCCCCCAGGGCCGGCAGCTGAAGGTGCTGACGCTGTTGCTGCAGGGTCTGGCCGCGGCGGTGCAGCTCACGCAGCTGGCGGGAGCAGCGCAGCGGATGGCCGTGATCGCGCAGGTGGTGCTGCATCGCCCCGCGGATGTAGGGACTAGTGTCAAGACATCAAGCCAAATGACTTTATTCCACCCGGCAGCATCGGAGCGGTGCTGGCAGCTAAGTCGCTAACGCCTGGACCTGACCACAGCCAGCACACAGGAGGTGGATGCGATCGTCCCGGATGGCCGGACCGTGGAGATCATGCGCACCGCCGGCAATGCGAATGCCCTGCGCGGCTGCCCGCCCCATCTGCTGGTCCTGCGGCTTGAGGATGAAGGCACTGACCAGGCGATCAACAACGGCCCCGGCGAACGGGTATGGGCAGCGGCTGGGAAGACCAGCAAGCGAAATGGCCAGCGGCAGATCGGTCTGGCAACGCTGGCCCGCCTACAGCAGGATGTGCCTTCAGCAGATCAGCTCCACCGAGATCTGACCGCCCCTGGAAATCCTCTTTGCAGTCGCAACTGCACCGATGAGCGCCCACACCCCTCAGACGGCCCCAGACAAGCCGCCAGCCACCCATCGGGGCACTCCAAGCTGAAGCACCGCGCCAACGAACCTCTGAGGCCCATCACCAGCAACCAGACAGCCTCCGAGGTGCTCGCCGGCCTGCTCCTTGAGAGCCTCAAGGTGGAAATCAGTATGGCGCCCGAGGGCGTGGCCCTGGCAGGGGCGCTCACGGACTTCCTGATGCCGGATGAGGAGGCGAAGGGGGCTGACGGGCCTCCGCCGCAGCTTCAGTCTTGGAACCCTCGCCATGCCGGCGGATGGGCGACGCCCTCCCTCTGCACCGACCCGGGGACAGCGCCGCTGCGAGAAGCCGATCCCCACGCGAGACTGCGGGTGAAGCGCGGCGAGTCAGTGGTGGTGGCAGAAACCGGTGAGCCCTGTTGGTTCAGGGGCGTGATCGCGGCGCATGACCACTTCAGTGATCCGATTGCGCCCTTGTGCCCCAAATCATCCAAAATAACGCGTTATTCTTGTGATGGTTGTCACAGCATTGCAGTATCAGGAATGTCATTTTACCGCAACAAAATAGACGAAGTAGCTAAGTCCTCAATAATGCTTCGCGCTCTTTTTCTCTCGGCAATTCTATCTAATGTCTGCTTGGCCAAGCCTGCGTACGCTGGATGTGGCGATTGGAGCGGCATGGCCCAAATATGCTACAAAGGGCGTTGCGAGATACAGCGAGGGACGCGTCATTGCTCAAGCGTAGGATCTGGGAATACATTTGAAACCGTTGGTGGCTACCAATTCTGGTACGATGACTATGTTGCCAACCTTCCGACTACTCTTAAGGTGACTCGAATGGAGCAAGTCCTTTGGGAGGGCGCGCCTGAGGATTCCCCGTGGAGTATCTTTGTTTGCGGGGATACGATTTTCCGTAATTCGTGTGATGAGCGGAAGTGGGTCGACCCGCGTACTGGAGCAGTTACAAATGTCTACGAGTAGGGCCTTTTAACAAGTCAATGGCCCCAGCTTGCTCCAATCCCAGCTCACCCATTCGGGGGATCTTCGCAGCTATCCCCCGCTTGGGGGATACATCAGAGGGGCAGCCGGGTGAATGGTGAAGAGGAGCAGGGGCGACCTCTACAACAACCTCAAGATCATGAATACAAGCCAGATTGCCTTTCTAAGGAACCTCTGATAAACCCGATAGAATCAGCACAGGTCAAAGGTTGAGACTGGGAACGGATGGCCATCCCCCTCCAACTGATAGGGGCACCCAGCAACCAGCCTCATATACCAACTTATCGCCACCGGTTCAACAAGCAGAAAGCTACAGACCTAGTGTTTTCTTTCTCAAGGCTTCATGCTCTTCGGAAGTGATGAGACCCTGATCGAGCATCTGCTTGAACTCCTTCAATTGGTCAGTTGATGTAGCAGATGACTGTACCTCGGCCACCTTATTCTCGGTATTCGATTTAATTCCTGGATCTGGCCTCCCGGCATCCACCCATCTGGCCACAAGGGCATTCATGTCCCGTTCGTACGTCTGAGTGCTAAATGCGACCCATATCAAGACCATTACTCCAGGGACAATAAACATGAACAGCCCAAGGATAACAAGGACTGCGACAAGACAACCATTCGGCGCTTCCGGTACGGGGAAGCCCATGGAGCGAGCCCAAGCCACTGCCTTGGCACGATTACTATATGCACTGCCCCCATGTGAGCCCAGGGAACCCAAGGGTCTTCCTCTGTAGATCTCCTTACCACTTGAGTCTCGCAATACAAACTCGCCTTCAACATTCGAAGAGTGTTCAATTGAAGGTGGGCGGCTTTGAGTTATACGACCATAGATCCTGGCTGTCTCAACAATATCTTCAAACTCTTTAAGAGTTAAAACTCTATCAGTAGAGCTGTTGGTTGATTGCTTGGAAGACTCGTCGGCCAGGGAAGGATTTGCAGTCTTGTTGGTTTGGATGTTCATTTCTGGAGCGATGTGATGATGGTAATAGGAGTCATTGGCGTATGGCCTTGTCTGGCACAGAGCATGTAAAGCTTCCTGGCGGCTGCGGAGGTGATTGTTTCGAGTTTGAGCAATACTGGTCGGGCCTTCGATGCCTTTCGATGCGCCACATCAGAAACGAATCGCAGCGACTTGATTCCTCTTGAAGAGTGTTTTGCTCAGGCCGGTCCAACATGGGATCCAAGATCTAGATTAGCAGCTTTTAGTGGCCAATAGTGCACTCTTGGCTTCGGGAACTGATAAGTCAAAGTTAACTGTGTCTTTCAAAAGGGTAAGAATTTGAATTCTTACTCGGCTGTCGTTCTGCCATTTTGATGGCGCAAGAGAGAATATATCAAAGCTTTTGTAGGGCTTAAAGTAACCATGCAGATTCCAGCGATGGGGGCCTGAGTCGTTGTATCTGACCCTAGACATCTGGACACCACCGTGCCCACGCATGTTGATGAATAAGGTGCCATCTGAAGATATTTGGACTTGCGCTCCATACTCTTTGCTTGTTGCTGTACAAGTGACGGTACCTTCAAAGCTGTCCTCCCCTTTATGTATATCCCAGCCCTCCACTGAGCTGATCACAGGGCCTAGCGGCTTGGCATGCGCAAGGTTGGCTGCACTGATGCTGCTGCTGCGACAACCGCAGAAAGAAATGCAGATGACCACTTCATGATCTTGAGAAGGTTGTAGGGGTCTCCCCCCTTGACCTCTTCACCATCTTCCAGGCCTCCCCACCGCCACATCCCCCAGTCGGGGGATATTGCACCGCTATAGGCAAGCTGTGGACAACTAAACGTCTTCTTGACTCCCTACAGGCCAGCCCAGGATCCCCCGATTAGGGGATGTGGTGAAAGGTGCACCCAGGGGATGGTGAAGAGGTCAGAGAGGAAAAGGATCGTTTTCGATTCGCCTCCTTCTCACCCGCACCACCTCCTCTTATGGGTTTCCGTTTCAGCCGGTCCGTTCCCCATCCGCCCTTCCGGAGCCCAGGCCCCTGACCATCACCGCTGGCCCCGAGCGTGTCGGGGCATCAATCGCCAGACAACCAATGAAGCGCCTCCTCCTCGCCGCAGCACTACTGCTGCCTGCAGCACCTGCCTACGCCTACCCACAATGGATGGTGGTCAGTGACGACCGCACAGTCGTCATCGACATCAATTCGATCAAAGACCACGGCCAGGGGGTGCGCTCTGTCGTGATGTCGAATCTGAGCACAAAAAGCATCACGCATGTTGCAATTGCCTGCAAGGAATGGCAATACGCATCTTTCGGCGTTGGCCCACGGCTTATTAGTCCAAGCACTGCAATTGAGGTGGCGGCACTGGCTGTCTGCCCTGGTGATCGCCGTGATGCGGTGCGCAGCGTGATGAAGACGCTGGTGCCGACCAGTGACCCGCTGGAGGACATCCCCCATGCAGTGCCGCCTGTGCTGTCCCCACCCATCCCCAGCCCTATCTACTGATGCCTAGCAAACGCCGTGTCTTCGCTGTCCGTGTTGCCGTTACCACCCCCGCCATCATCGAGGAGATCGCCGCCAGCCACGGCTGCTGGAGCACAGCCTGACCCACCACCACCGCCCAGCCCCTAGCGAATCGCATAAACCCATTCCAACTGACGTCGTTCTCACCGGCACTTGTCGCGGCGCCAGCAACACCAGTGCCTATCGCCTGGCCGGATCTTGTGGGTCCACAGTCAACGCTTCAACCCCCTAACCCAGGCGCTACTACGTCTGATCCGTCAGCGTGGTCTCCATCTCATCGAAGAAGCGCTGGCGACGCGTACTCTTTTTTGCGTAGGTCTGCTCGTAGTCCGTGAAGGCCCAGCTGGAGGGGGCTGCTATCCGTTCTAGTCTCAATCTTGGATCTGGACTGATTTTAGCGGGTTTTTCAGATGTTCCTTGGGTGGCAGACGGCTGCTTGCGGATCTTGCTACCTAATCAAGTCGGGGTTTGGAGCTGGATCAATTCATCATGCTTACTGGAATTTCTAGCTCGGCCCTAAGCAGTTTCGTCTATTACGCGCGGATTGTCAGACCGGTAGGGTTATTCAGGTCAGAATGCAGTATAACTTGATCGGCAGAAACATTCCCATCTGCTCCCGAAGGAAATGCTACTAACCTGCCGGATATATCGGAAGCATAAATCCTTCCAGCCTCATCCACTGCAATCCCAAATGGCTCCATAAAATCGATACTTGAAATAGTACGGGCAGGCGCGACATTTCCATTCGCGCCGGGCGAAAAGATTAAGATTCCGCTTCTCAGGGGATTGGGGTTAGAGGTTGTACTCCGATTGATCACGAATAGTTTATCAGTGCCATCAATCCAGATATGACCAGGATTATCTAGGCCTGAATTGCTTCCAGTTATGCTTATGGTGAATGCTGGAGACACAAAGCTGTTGGCCTGAACCACGAAACCTCTAATCTCGCCTCCATTTGCTTGGGTAGGATCAGAAACAAAAACCATTCCAGATGAGTCCAATGCAATCCCGCACAATGCCGAAAGACCCGTTGCAAGCCCTCCGGAAGGCTGACTTAGCATAGGAGTTGATGGACTAAGTGCTGCACTGGTCGAGAATTCAACTACTGTGCCCTCCCCTTCAATTCCGTTTGCAACCAACACATTGGCGGGATTATTGCGTCTAACTAGTGCAATCGGATTTCTAAGCGAATCTAGGGGAATGACGCCAGGACTAATGCTTACTGATTGGATGGTGAAGAGTGGAGGAGCATCGCCGTGTGCGTCTTCAGCATAAACAGTTATGAATGGCTCGTCGACACCCGGTATCGCAGGACCAAGGTTCGCGACCCATATTCGATTTAATCTGTCAACCGTAACGTCAATTGGGTTTTGCAGGCCAGTAGCATAGCCTTCAATCTTTCTTAGTGGATTAGTACTGATTCTTCCATTCTCATTTAACTCAAAACCCAGAATGCTATTGCCGCCATGATTTGCTACATAGAGCTCTCGCGCCGGTGCACTAAAGGGAGGCGGATTGATTCGAGGAAAGAGTATTCTGCCGACGAATAGAAACCCGGATACAATTGCCACCGCAATTAGGACTAAAAAGCCGTTGGCAATTGAATACTCCATTAGGCCTCTTGAATAGTGAGTATTATTACTACGCAAAATGTACCGCAAACCAGATCCATGTCCTGATTTGCCTCTTGAAAGTTAATGCCTGCCAATTAATCCAATCACAGGATCTTCTTATAGCTTCACTTTTTGCAAAGGCCTCGCCTGGTTAGCAGTAAATCTGCTGATGGCTGGAGCAGCCTTCCCAGCCGGCCATTAGCCAGGAAAGACGAGGCATGCGAGTGGGTGGCGGCGTTTGTCGACTGGTACAGCCACCCGGGCGGCACCGCCACAGCGGCATCAAATTCGTCACGCCCCATCAACCTCACAGCGGAGCCGCCAGCACAATCTGCAAGCAGCGAGCCGATGCCTGCGAGAAGCTCCGTAGGACAAATCCATCACGCTGGAGCCGAACCACCCCGCTGCTTGCACCAACCCGTAGAAGTGTGGATCAACAAGCCACCAGAAGAGCCCGAACCGATCTACGCGTTACCCTTAATTCAAGCCGCCTGAGTGGCAGCCAAGGAGTGACAACCTCCCTGAAAGTCACCGGGCCTGCTTAGACTTGAGGGAACTTACGGATTGGCTTATGCTATCAACGAAAAGACTTACGCGCGCATTCCTTGCCTCACTTGTAACCGCATCTCCTTTTCTGTATCAAGACTCTGTGCTTGGCCAGGTTTTTGACGCCCTCTGCGAAGGTGACACGAAGTGCAAGATTATAGTTGGCGATCAACTTCTCTCGGCAGGCTCAACCAATGTGCCAGCAAATAGAATTATCTCATGGGGTGAGACTGAGGCCAAATCAAAAAGAAAGCCAGAGCTTTGCCTGCTAAGCATCACTGCATGCGCCCTGACTATCTTTCATGATTATCGTTACTATGTTGATTATGCGACGGCTGATGGCGAATTGAGAAAGCTAGACTTCCGGTTTATCAATGACAAGCCTGCTAAGCAGCTGTCTCGCAAGCTGACATCTCTTACCAATCTCGCAAGCGGTCAAACCAGTGAAAAAACTGCGAGTTGGGCTGATGCAAGACGAGGAGAAGTTAAATACCAGAAATTTGTCGAAAGCCTAAATTGCTCACCGACCCTAAAGCCTTACAAGTGTAGCTACAACACATATCTAGAGTCAAATCCCGCTGCCAAGGCGTGGGCCAAGGCCAACCCTTCACTAATACAAAGCCAAATGGTTCTAATGAAGGCAATAGAGGTACTCCCAAAGCCTTAGTCTACACTCATGTAACACGAGAGGCCCCCCATTTCAGGAAAGATGTCACCCAACTTATTCGTACACCCGGGGGCTTGAGGACATGACTAATGCGCGGATATAGCGAGGCCGTCAGGGCTGATGTGAGGAGGTAGATGAGCCCGCCGCACAGGCAGAGCGTGGCCCGGATGTCAGAGGAGTTGGGCACGATCTTATCCGTGAGATGACAGATGCTCGGGCTCAACAGTCACCAGTCGCCTCACCGCCCAGCGCGATCACGACCCGATGCAACTCCTCCATCTGGTCCAAAAGCTCCACTCGCTCCGCTGACGTTGAAGACGGATCGCGGATCTGGGCCATGATCTCCGCAAGCTCCAATAGCAGTGCATCACGCCGAACCAGGCGGTCATCAGGGTCCATCACTCAGTGCCCAGGTCCAGCTCATCGGCCAGGGCCAGCACAGCGCCGAGCGTTAAAGGGATCACTGTACGTTCATGTTTCTGGCTGATCATCACTGACCCATCGCTGCCATCAGCGCAGCAAGCTGAGGGTCAGTCAGGTGGAACAGCTCGCGGTTGCCCGCACCAGTCACTTTCTGGTCTTTGATCTGCCTATGGATGGCCTTTTCGATGGCGACCGCTTGGTCCATGCTCTGCACCTTCATCAGTTGCAGCGTCACGGCTGGCACGGGCAGCACGTTCTGCTCCGCATCACGACGGTCGGGGTTGTTGGTGATGCCTACCTTCAGCCAGCGGGTGCCGTCTGCCAGGGTCCATTGCTTGAGATAGACGAAACCACAGGTCTGTGAGCGTGCGTCGTTGATTGCGGCGGCAATGCTCGCGGCAAGTGCGTTGTCCGCGCCTGCCACTTGCGGGCGGGTGGCTTGGGCAAGCCTGGCTGATTTTTCGGCTTTGAGCTTGGCTTTGATGATGTGGGTTCGGTGCTGCTTTAGTTCTAGTTCTACAACTTCTAATCGCGCTTTGTATTTTTTAAAGAAAGGGAATTCGCTGCTCATGTGCGCCATTCTCTTAAGCAGTTGGTTGATGATGGCGATGGCTTCCTCGGTTTCCGCGAGGGTGAGTTTGCTTGCCTTGAGTCGACATGCCTGGTTGCAACGCGAGGTGGTAGCCGCCTGGCAGTTCCCTGTTGTCCAGCCGAGCAGGTTGGGGGCTGCGATGGGTTCGTAGGCTTTATGTCCCCACGGATCGGGAAGGGCGTCGGTCATGGGTCGGTAGGTGTGGCGTGGAAAGGAATGGGATGCCCCGATTGCTCGGGGCGGGCGTTGGGTCAGGAGGTGCAGCGGAGACAGCGCCACGCCGTCCCCTCTGGCCTCCGCATACAGCCGCCCAACACCGCCACCGCCTGACCTGCCTCCACCTGGGCGATGGTCTCGGGGACGGGAAAGCCGTAGATCACGGGCAGCATGGGGGCAGCGCAACGCGGGCAGAGCGGTGGGTCGGCGGTGGCCATGGGGCGGCTGTAGTGGCGGTGATTGGCTGGATGCCCCGATGCGCTCGGGGCGGGCGGACCGCTGTGGTCAATTCATCAGGGCGCTCAGCCGTTCCTCATCCGCCCAGAAGGCATCAGGATCGTGGGGTGGTTCGGTCGCATCAGCAGGCAGGCGGCTGAACATGCGCAGCTGCGTCATCAGGCGGATGCGCCCTTCACGGCGGCAAAGCTGCTCGTCGGTGAGATCAGGGCGCTCAAGGCGCAGTTCTTCGATCGAGGGGGGCGGTTGCATGGCTGTGGCGAGGGTGGCGGTGAAAGGAATCCCCAGATGCGCTCGGGGCGGTCGGTGGTGGATCAGCGAACCGTGAACATGACGGTGGCGTAGCGGCGGGGCGCGGGTTGGCTCGCAGCGCCGCTGCCCATGCGATAGGTGGTGCGGATCGTGTAGTTGCCGGACTCGGGCAGCCGAACCCCTTGCTTATCGTTTGGGGCGCAGTAGCTGCCGCCGCCGCAGCCCAGCTCACGGCCTGATGGCGTAACGACTGTCCAGGTATAGACCTGTTCGCTGCTAAGCCAGATGCGCTGCCCTTTTGCCATTCCCAGCGCGAAGCTCTTGTCTGCTGTGAACTCGTCATGCCCTGAGGTCACATAGCCTGCCCAAAGTCCTGAGTCAGATCCAGCGGCGAAGCGAATCGGGGTCTGGGCGCAGACAGGGCTTACCGTCAGGGCGACGGCAGCGGCGATGGCGACAAAACGGTTCACGGCTTGATTTGCTGGTGTGAATTGGTGGCTGGACTTACGAGCCTTGGATGCGTCGGACTAGGGGCGACCATGCGGACCCGCATTGAACGCATCACCGTCGGGTACCCACTCTTGAACCGTCTGCATGGCATCCACCTGATCAACTTCCTCGGGTGGCACTGTCTGGTTCTGGGCAGGCTCTGCCAACATGGTCAGATGGCCCTGAACAGCTTGAGCTGGGGCACTGCGTAGTTGGTCACGAACGACCTGTCGATGGTGAACTGAGGCTTGCCCTGCAGCGACTTTTTGTTGGTTCGGTGGTTGAGCCCTGTCGCCAGCGCCCTAACGGTCATCGGTCCATTGGCCATGAGCCGGTGGAACATGAGGTCAATGGTGCTCTGGATGTTGTTGAGCCTGGCGACTTGGTATGAGGCGAACACCCTGGATGTGAGATCAATGAGCTGTGAGTCTGAGAGCGGCATTGTGAATGGTGGGGTGGATTGGATGGATGAGACGATTTATGGCTTGGTGGCCATCGCGGCTTTCTGCTGGCAGATGACGAGCTGAGACGGCCACATACGCATGTGGCGAACAGCAAACTCCCAAGGGCCCAACGCTTGTAAGTCGTTGTGCAGCTCCTCGATAATCGGCACCATGTCCTCAGCGGGCATGGTACGGATCTCGCTAAGACCAACCCAGTGCGCCATGTCGGCTGGGTATTGTGTGCCACCGCGAGTGGCCTCCAGAACTGCTTGCTCCAAGAGGAACGCATCGCGACGAGTGGCGAAAGCGATTCGCAGCCGCTCGTCTCCATACTCCCCTTGAGCGTTGGTGGCTCTGATAGAAGGGTCGATTGAAATGCCGACCTTGCAATGGGTGTCGCTGTAGCGTTTCAGCTTGAACAGGTACAGATAGGTCTTGCACTCAGCGGATACCCGGAAGCGGCCAGTCCTATCGATCACATGCTGCATGTTGTCGGACTTGCAGGTGTTGGCACCGGAGATGCCTGCACCAACGATGCGGCTTCCCATGACGGCGGCGCGTACGCCGTATGCCGCCGCGAGATCGCCGACGGACTCACCACCCAAGTAGCGGTGGCAGATGATTTCAAGCTCGGTTGGCTCGGCGTAGGGGTTGATCAGATCAACCTCAGTGGGGTCGTGGTAACGAGTGATGATCATTGTTGAGAGTGTTTAGATTGGTGGCTGGACTTGCGTGCCTTGGATGCGTCGGGGTAGGGCCTTCTTCACACCCGCATTGAACGCATCACCGTCGGGTACCCATTCTTGAACCGTCTACGTGGCATCCATCCGATCACCACCTCGGATGGCGCTCTCTGGTTCTGGGCAGGCCCTGCCAGCGGGTGATCAATAATTAATGACACCGGAGTAGTCCGGTGCCTCGGGCTCGGTGGTCGCTACTGGCACCTTCAATGCGCGGCGCATCGAGGCCTGGTTTTCACCGGGGCAGATCGCATAGGCCATTACTTCACCGTTTGTCTTCGTCGAAATCGGAAGCCAGCCAGAGCCGGTATTGAACTGCCAGGTTGGGCAATGGAAAGATACGACCACAGCCGGTCCTGATGCGAGGCTAAGAGTTAGTGATTTCACGCCTTTGCCGTGATCTTTTACTGAGTTGAAATCAAAGGAATGCCCTTTGGACAGTGGGACCCACTGGGGGTAGGCCATTGCGGGAGCCGGTGCCAACAGTGCGGCCGCGGCGAAGATGGAAAGAAAGCGGTTCATGGGTTTGCGGTGGTGAAGCGGCGGCGGTGGTTGCTTCGTCCCTTCACAATCCCCCGGACGCCCCCACCGCTACATCCCCCAGCCGGGGGATCACCCGCAAGATCCCCCAAGTGGGGGAGAGATCGATCCCTTCGTGCTGGATCAGCGGGTGTGCCCACGGCGGGTCAGACGGATGACCAACGCGCAACAGCTCCTAGGCGAACCAGTCCCTACACGCCTCGAACAAACGGCAAGGCGGAGCGATTCATCAAGACAATCCTGGCCGAGTGGGCCTACGCGATGGCCTACGCCAATTCAGACGATCGGAACCGGTAGCTACCCAGCTATCTGGCGATCTAAACCGGGCGCAGGTGCCACATGGTCTGGGAAGGTCTTACCCCCTTTGAGCAGCTCAGCCTGCTGCGGGCTGCTGAATGACCTGAAGGGAAATCACACCTAGGATCCGCGAACCCTGGTCCAAGCATGGATCTGACCCATCTCCTGCAGAACATCCCCACGCTGCTGGAGGAGTACGGCCAGCTCCTTGAGGGGAAGACCATCGTGGCCTGCCTCGGCAACACCAGGTGGCTGGGCGCCTTCATCTGCATCAACCCGATCACCGAGCACGTGGTGGGTGCCTCCACCACCGAGGAGGAGGGCTATCAGCACGTGCTGCAGCACAGGCCCCACTTCCTGCTCGTGAGCGAGAGCCTGCATGAGGGGGCGGGGGTGTCGCTGGTGAGGCGCGCCGAGCGGTTCCATCCCGATACACGCACCATCCTGATCACCAACCGGGAGTCCACCGCCGTGATCGGCGAGGCCCTGGAGGCAGGCTGCGATGCGATCTGCTTCGAGACGGAGGACTTCACGCCTGTGTTCCGGATCGTCGCCGGCGGTGGCGTCTACTACCCCAAGGAAGCGGCCAGGGTCCTGCAGCAACAGCAGCAAAGCCAGCGCAGAAGCGATGCGACCCCGGTCGAGAGCCTCACCGAGCGGGAGGTCGAGGTACTCACGGGGGTGATGCTCGGACTCTCTAACAGAAACATCGGCGAGCGGCTGTACGTCTCCGCGGAAACAGTGAAGACCCACGTAGGCAATGTGATCAGCAAGCTCCAGGCGCGAGACCGCACCCATGCCGCCGTTCTGGGCGTGGCTCTGGGGATCCTTTCACTGGAAGCTGCTCTGAACACCGGCCCGGCCTTCAGCCTCTGGGGGGATGGCACGGCTGCAGAAGCCCTGAACAAGGCTTCTTCTCGTGGCTCCTGAGACTGGCCGGCACATTTGATCATTGTGGCTCCACTTCTTCTGCCAATGCCAGCACCGCGCCGAGGACCTGCTCGTAGTCGGCTGCCAGCTCAGTCTTTCGCTCGGGTGTGATCCCTGGCTCTTGAATCCCCCGCACCAATCCAGGCAGGCGTTCGCGCAGCATGGCCAGGCGAGCCAGGCGTGGGTCCAGCTGGCTCATCATTGTCCTGTCCCATCCCACAGGTCAGGCTGATCAGCGAAGGGATTCACAGGCCACCCCATCCCCATTGCGGTCCAGATACGTGTGCCCTTGCCGCAGTAGTTCCTGAGCACGGCCAAAGCTCCCGATGCTTTTGCAGGTGGTCCTGCTGCCAGTGCGCACCACCCCACCCTTGCTGGATGTAAGTGATTCTCTCCCAGCAGGTGTAGACGTCGAATGTCTGGATGGGTTCCGGCGGCTTTGGCGCCAATCCCATGGACGGGTGATACCACCGGTGACAGCCCACACACCAGATCGAGCAAACTCGGCCTGACGTTCGGCTCCCAGGTAGGCGGCCTGATCGCACCTGCTGAGGTACTGCCGGTAGGCGAAAGCTTGGCCGCTGCGGACCATCGCCAAGTTGACGTTCACACCTCCATGGATCACTTCGGCAACGGTGCGGCCATAGCGATCTGTATCGAGAATTCGGAGCGTCACGCCACTGCCCACCGGAGCCAGCCGCTGTAGCTCCTCTCGTGAGGCCATTCCGTAAGGGGCCTGTGCCGTCTCGGGTGCATCAATGCAGGCCAGGCGGATCGTGATGCGGCGGCTGCCATCTGCAACGCGCAGGGTGTCGCCATCACCGATCGAGATGACGGAAGCGGCAGAGGGTGACGCCGATGATGATGAGCTGGCCGCAAGGAGGACCATGGCGGCAATGGGTAGCAGGAGTCTCATTAAGGAGCTGGTGGGGTCTTTCACCCGTATTCCCAGCACGATCTCAGCCTCTCCACCTAATGGTCATCCCCTGATCGGGGGATTTGTCCGTTTATCTGTGTTTTGGCAGGCAAGGAGATTAAATCGCTGCGAACTGGCTGCTGCAGATGCACGGATCGGCGTAATGGCAGATAAGGCAACACAGCATGGTGGCCACAAGGGGCGGTCCTTGGCGAGGCAAGCTGCTCAGTTGATCCCCCGAATGGGGGATGACGAGGTGGGTTGGTGGGTGTGATTGTTAAACAGTCATGTCCATTCCACACGAGACCATGCCATGGGCCCTTCACCTCGAACTGGTTGACTTGTCCTGCGATCTGATGCTCAGGATGGAGACTTCATTGCTTGAGTGACATTCATCTACGCCTCCGAGGCCAGATGAATACTGCCTCTCCTAGTCTCAATCTCTTGCTTTTGCGATCACGATTAAGCACTTTCAATGGATTGTCGAATCATTCAGCTCCCATGACCATGCTTCTCAAGAAGTTAAAATCATGGCGTCGTAGCTCATCCGCTACGAATACCATGATTACAGAAGAGTCTCTGGTAGTACGCTTTGGCGTTTTGCTCAAAGATCTCAAAGAGACCTATGGCTGGTCTGCACTACGCGCCATGTCAGCCGAGGATTTACTCGTGCTCTTGGAGCGATCAGTCCGTAGCGACAATGACCACAGCGCTATGCGCGCCTTCATCTCATGGATTCAGAGCGGCCTTCTGGAGCTGCTTTCAGTCCCACCCCGACAGAGGGACAGGTACTGGCCAGATCTCGCCGTCACGCTTGGTTACTCCACAGATGTGCTGGAGACATCCGCTCGACGGTTGGATCGAGCATTGGGCCTCTCTCGTGGCGACCGTTTCTCTCCTGCGCTCCACGCGGACACTGACGCATCTCGACCCCCTGTTTTCTTTGGGATCCGAATGATGCCTCTGCTGGCTGGGGGGGCCGTGATCATTCTTGCGAGCGGTATGGCTCTCGCCATCCAGATCACCCGCTACCGGCAGGAAGTGCTTCGCCAACAACAGGCCACTCAGGAGCAGAAGGCCGAACTTGATCGGGTCAAACGACAGTTATCGGAGCGAGAGAAGGCCGCCGCCAACCAGCCGACTGCCCGCTCCCTGCCGTCATCGGTACCTGATGAGCTGCCCCGACCATCATTGCCGGCTGGTATGCCAGAACCTCCCATGCCAGCACCAGCGTCGCCCCTTCCCTCCCCCGATACCGCATCTGCGTCCAGCGACCTGCGCTGGGATGGCTGCGAGCAGGGTGGAGACACAGGATCAGCACCGCAAACCGGTGACACTTGGTGGCCGGTTGTCGGTCAATCGGAGTCGCTTGAGGCCGTTCAACGTCACTGCCGTGGCGATGCCTTCCGTAACCGGG
>NZ_NQKW01000026.1 GCF_002252625.1 Synechococcus sp. 1G10
AGTAGTTGTTCAAATTCAGCTGGGCGGTCACATAAAAGTCACCCTGTCCCTCGGCTCGAGCCACCGGGGGCTGCCAACAGATAAAGGGGCTAAACTCAGAGTGCCGACGGTGGAATCGCAGCAGGTCCGAGCCACGGCAGGGTTGTCACGGCGGAGCTCACGGATTATTCGTGCAACAGCCTCCTAGGGAGCAGGGTTGGCTGCAGGCGGGGTGGTGCTGAACTCGACGCTGCAGCGGTAACGGAAGCTGTTCCCGGGCAGCACGATCTCCTGGCAACGGCTGCCGGTCACCGTCGCACCATCGGGAACCTGGCTGGTGGCCTCTTGAAGGGCACTGTCCCGGTCGATGATCGAATCGGCCGTGACGGAGCCTGCTCTGGCCGGAAGGGCTCCCAGCAGCAGAGCGGCAGCGAGGCCGCCGAAGGATCGAAGCATGGTGGGCATCACAGGACGGTCGGGTGGGTGGAACCGAACCGCCTCAGGGTTTGGTCGGCACCTCTTCCTTGAAGTCAACCATCAACTGCATGGTTTCGGTGAACAGACCAGTGGCGTCCTGGGTCAGGGGCGTTTTGCCCTGGGGACCGAACCAGCGATCGAAGATGCCCCGCTCCCTGGGCTGATGACGCAGGTACCCCTGCATGTAGCGGATCAGGGCCAGGTCCACCACCCGCTGGAAGGACGCATTGTTCTGGGGCAGCATGCAGGCGATGCCTTCCCTGGAGTAGGTGTCATCCGACACCTGGAAGGCGGCCTGGCCTCCATGACGCTGCAACCAGGCATACAGGAGCATCCCGTCGTCGGCGAAGGCATCGATGCGGCCTTGCTGGAGTGCCTCATAGCCGGCCTGGCGGTCCTTGAGCAGCACCACCGAGGCCGTCGGCTGACGGTTGGCCACTGCCAGGGCACTGGTGGTGCGCGGCAGAGCTCCCACGCGCTTACCCGCCAGGGACTCCGGGGAGGAAAGCCCCGAGCCCCGGGGTACGAGCAACTGGGTGCCTGTCATGCCGTAACTCACCGAGAAATCCACCTTTTCATCACGGCTCCAGGTGAAGCTGCTGGCATCGCAGACCAGGTTCACCGCCCCTGATTCCAGGCTGGAGAGCCGCTGGTCGGTCTCCAGTGGCACCAGCTTCAGCTTGATCGGGCGGCCCGTCTGGCGCTCGATCTCCTCCCGGATCAGGTTCATCATGTCGATCGAGTAGCCCACCAGCTGACCCTCCTCGTTCTGGTAAGCGAAGGGGAAGGCATCCCGGCTGGTGCCCCCCACCAGCACGCCCGAGGCCGCCACCGACTCCAGCAGGGAGCCGGCGGATGCCGGAGCCACCAGGGCCAGAGCAGCGACGAGTTGAAGCAGCGGGAGCAGACGTTTCACCAGCAAGACTCGACTCAGCAACAAGATTGCACCGTGATCAGCATAGATCAAAGCCCCAAATCAAAGGGCTTTGAAGTAAAGACCTGTAGCCAGTCGGAGCGACCATCGAGGCTGACCAGATTGCTCACCGGCACCACCAGCAGGGCCACCAGCAGCGGCGGGATGGTCAGCCCCGATCAGACGAGTACAAGGAAAGTCGTGGCGAAGGGCCGTGGGGTTGCCATTGGCGGGAGCCCTGCTGGCACCATTCTGCGCGGATCCAGACCGGTAGGCTCTGCCAGCTCGCAGAGGATTCTTCAGGTTGGAGATCGCTAGTTTTGCCACGTTCAACATTGCCATCGTGGTGCTGGCGGTTGGACGCTGGCTGAATCAGCGCTTTGCCGTCCTGCGCCAGTTCAACATTCCGGAGCCGGTCAGCAGTGGCCTGCTGGTCTGTCTGCTGCTGGCCCTGCTGCATGGCGTGAGTGGGCTGGAGATCAACTTCAACCTCGCCACCAGGGATTTCCTGCTGCTCTACTTCTTCGCGACAATCGGCCTCAACGCCGACATCAAGACCCTGCTTCTGGGAGGACGGCCGCTGCTGCTGCTGGTGGGCCTGACCGTGATGTTCATGATCCTGCAGAACATCACCGGCGTCGGGGTCGCCAGCCTGGCGGGTCTCTCCCCCCTGCAGGGACTGCTCGGGGGTTCGGTGTCGCTTCTCGGTGGCCACGGCACAGCGATTGCCTGGGCGCCGCGCTTCGCCCGGGACTACGGCATCGAGAACGCCATGGAGATCGGCATCGCCTGCGCCACCCTGGGCCTGGTGCTGGCCTCGCTGATGGGAGGCCCGGTGGCCCGGTTCCTGATCCGCCGCCATCAGCTGAGCTGCGGTCCTGCCGGTGGGCCGAGCGAGCGGGCCGACACCCCCGCCGATCCAAGGCCGGTGGATTTCTTCAGCCTGCTGCGCACCCTTTTCTGGCTGAATATGAGTCTGGCCCTGGGGGACTTGCTGCATGAAGCCCTCAAGGCGATGGGCAGCAACCTGCCGCTGTTCGTCTGTGCCCTGTTCAGCGCAATCCTGCTCACCAATACGGTGCCGCGCCTGATCCCCCGCCTCATCTGGCCGGCGCAGACCCGTTCGCTTTCTCTGGTGTCGGAGATCTCCCTGGGGATCTTCCTGACGATGTCGCTGATGAGCCTGCAGCTCTGGACCATCGCCGAGCTGGCTGGGCCGATCCTGATGATCCTGGCCGCCCAGTTCCTGGTGGCTGTGCTGTTCGCGGTGATGGTGGTGTTCCCCGCCATGGGCGCCAACTACGACGCCGCCGTGATCTGCTCCGGCTTCGGGGGGTTCTCCCTGGGGGCCACCCCCACCGCAATGGCGAACATGGCGGCGGTGAGCCACCGCTACGGGCCTTCACCCCAGGCCTTCATCATCGTGCCGCTGGTGTCTGGCTTTTTCGTCGACATCAGCAACGCCGTGGTGATCCAGCGCTTCCTCAACTGGCTCGGCTGACGGCGGAGCCGCTTCTGGGGCGGCCGGTAGGCTGAGCGGCTGCAGCACAACCGATCGAGGGAGCCACACGATGGGAATTGCACTGGGGATCAACGGATTCGGTCGGATCGGCCGCCTGGTCTTTCGCCGCAGCTTCGAGATCGAGGGGATCGATGTGGTGGCGATCAACGATCTGATCGAGCTCGATTACATCGCCTACATGCTTCGCTACGACTCCACCCACGGACGTTTCCGCGGTGAAGTGGAAACTCGCGACGGCCAGCTGATCGTCAACGGCAAGGCGATCCGGGTGACCTCCGAGCGGGATCCGGCGGCCCTGAACTGGGGGGGCGTGGGCGCCGATGTGGTGCTCGAATCAACCGGCCTGTTCCTCACCGACGCTTCGGCGAGGGCCCACATCACGGCGGGCGCCAAGAAGGTGGTGCTCTCAGCCCCTTCCAAGGACGACACGCCGATGTTCGTGATGGGGGTGAATCACCACTCGTATGCCGGTGAGGACATCGTCTCCAATGCCTCCTGCACCACCAACTGCCTGGCCCCGATCGCCAAGGTGCTGCACGACAACTTCGGCATCCGCGACGGGTTGATGACCACTGTCCATGCCATGACCGCCACCCAGAAAACGGTGGATGGCCCCTCCGCCAAGGACTGGCGTGGTGGTCGCGGCGCCGGCCAGAACATCATTCCCTCCTCCACCGGCGCCGCGAAAGCCGTGGGCAAGGTGATCCCCTCCCTCAACGGAAAGCTCACGGGCATGGCCTTCCGCGTGCCTACCCCGGATGTGTCGGTGGTGGATCTCACCGTGAATCTGGAGCGTCCCACCAGCTACCAGGCCATCAAGGACGCCATGAAGGCGGCCGCTGCGGGCTCGATGGCCGGGGTGTTGGGCTACACGGAAGCGGATGTGGTCTCCTCGGATTTCATCGGTGAACCCTGCACTTCGGTGTTCGACGCCGGCGCCGGCATCGCTCTGACCGACACCTTCGTGAAGGTGGTGGCCTGGTACGACAACGAGTGGGGCTATTCCTGCAAATGCCTCGACCTGATCCGTCACATCAGCGCCTGAGGGCTGGCCAATGCGGGGATCTGCGGTTGATTGAACCTTGCAGGTCTCCTGCGCCGCAACCACCGATGGAGTTCCCCACCCTGCTGGTCCGGCCCATGAGCCGCCCGCCCGGTCATGACCGGGCTTTGTTGCTGCGCAACCGCCAGGGCGGTGTGACGGGGGGCTATCACAACGCCAGGCTGCTCAGTCCGGAGCAGGCCAAGGCCCTGCTGGCTGGCCATCACTGGGATGTGGTTCCCGGTATGGACGCCAGAGGTAGCTGATCGCTCAGCTCTGCAGCGAGCGCATCAGGCTCTGCAGATGGCGGCTTTCGAGCTCCAGCACCCGTCGGGCGAAGTCGTGGTCACGCTCGAGCACTGCATCGAAGCCATCCACCGGTACCGCCAGCAGCCGGGTTCCCTCCTCCTGCGCCACGATCGTGTTCTCCGAGGCGCTGTGGCTGAGCACCTCCAATTCGTCGAGCACCTGACCGCGCTTGAGCGGGTCGAGGCGGATGCCGCTGGCGTCTTGATAGCGAACCGCCGCCTTGCCGCTGATCAGCACCAGCAATTCACGGCAGGTGTCACCGGTTTCGGTGATCAGCTCCCCGTCCGCGAAGCGGCGCAGCTCCGAGACCGCTGCCAGCTGCTCCAGGCTGTCGTGGCTGGTGCCTGAGAAGAAATCGCTGGCGGCCAGGTAGGCCCGCAGCTCCAGCTCCGGCAGATCCTCAAGCTCGGGGGCCGGGGCCGTCGGGGATTTCAGGGCCTTGAGCACCTCGGCCAGTGGAGCGGGAGCGGTGGCAGGCTCCAGGCCACTGGCCAGGAACCGGGCACGGTTGAGATCGAGCCGCGCCAGCAGGAACAGGGCGCAGGCCCGCAGCAGGGGAGTGCGCTCCTGCATCAGCGCTTCAAGGCTGGCGAGGGTTTCGGTGAGGGGACAGGACTGCGGCTCATCAGCGGCACCTTGCGGCTCCTGACGCAGGATTGCCAGCACCGGCGCTGAGAGTTGCTTCTCCCAGCCGCCCTCAGCCAGAAGCAGGGGCAGGTTGACCGGTCTCAGGGCTTTGAGCCTGTCCGCCCACTTCACGGCTTCGGGCTGATCCTTCAACTCCGCCAGCTCGGTGAGCATGGCGCGCACGCTCAGGTCCTGGCGCTGCAGCAGGGACTGGGCCAGCAGATCGCGCACCAGCACCTGATCCGCCAACACCGGTTGCAACAGGCTCCTGCGGGCCTGCCGGAGCTCGGCGAAACGGGACAGCATCGCCTCCAGCTTGTGCTGCGCAGTGGCGCTGGGGTCGAGGCCTTCGAGCACGCTGGCTTCCTCGTCCGGGGTGATCGAGTACTGGCAGCACAGGTTGCGGATCACCTCAGGATCGGCCTGGCGGCTCTTGAGCAGCATCAACCGCTCCAGCGATTTGGTGTAACCGCTCAGGCGGATCTGATCCTCAAGGCTGCGGCGGCTGTCGGGATCGAGCAGATCCGGATTCTCGACCCCCACCGATTCGAGCAGCAGGCTGTGCTCCTCGTCGGTGATGCCGATCTCCTGCCGCATCTGGCCCAGAAGCTCAAGGCTGCTGGAGGCATTGGCGTAGCCCTCCTGCAGGGCCTCCCGCACCACCTCCTTGTACACCTGCAGACGCTTCTCGCGGGTGAAGCCGGGCAGCACCTTGGCGAGCACGTACACCTCATGGGGGCTGAGGTCGGCAAGCTGGCGCCCATCGAGGTAGCGCCCCACATCGAGATCGAGTTTCTCCAGCTGGCGGCGGAAGCGGCTGGCCAGGTTTTCGCGCTGGTGCAGATCGGAGCTGCGTTCCCAGGAGCGGTAGAGCCAGAGGCTGCTCACCGCCACCACCACCGCATCGAAGAGGGTCTGAACCCAGGGGGGCAGCAGCAGCAGCAGGGGCCGGCCGGAGAACAGAAAGAAGAAGTTGAAAACCAGGAAGGTGGCCAGCACGAAGATCCGATGCCGCCCCCAGCGGCTGCTGCGCTCGATCCAGCGGCCCAGCACAACCCCTAGCCAGGTGAAGACGCCGAGCACCAGGGGAACGGCCACCAGCCGGGGCACGTTCAGGCTCTGGCCGAAGAGGAACAGTCCTGGCCGCAGCAGCATCGACAACTGATCGCTCTGGCGCAGCCAGGCCCCCGAGAAGTAGTAATCCCAGCTGCCGGCGTAGAGGTAGTAGTAGAGGAAATAGCCCACCACCAGGCCGACGTAGGCATAGCGCTCGAAGGCAAAGGAGCCGGTGCCCAGCCGGGTCCAGTACATCCGCTCCGCGTCGATGTCGATGCAGGGCTGCTGGCAGGCCACACAAGCGCTCTGTTCGCTGCCATCGCTGAGCACGGTGCGGCACATCGACTGGGTGATCGGCTGCTCGCTGAGGTGGGCCTTGCTGCCGAGCAGACCGGCCGGGGTGGAGTAGACGCTCTGCACCGGCGCCATCGGGCAGAAGTACTGGCACCAGGCCTTGCCGCCGTAGAGCCAGCCCACACTGATGGCGGCGGCGATCGTGAACAGCAGCCAGCCGGCCAGCACCAGCCGGTCGGCATTGAAGAAGAGGATCCTTCCGCAGAGACCAACGAACAGCCAGCCGAACTGCAGCTGGGAATAGTGACGGGCCAGCCAGGCGTCGTCAGGCACTTTGGCCAGCTGCTGGCGGCGCTCACCGGTGCGCGGGTTGACCTTGGTTCGCTGACGCTGCCAGCCCAGGGCCCGGGGGATCTGGGAGAGGAAGGAGAGAGGGCAGATCCGCCGCCAGAGCTCATGGCCGAAGAGGAGCAGGATCAGCACCGCCGCCGGCACCACCGCCCCCCAGAACAGCGTGGTGCCGAGGGGATAGGGGGTCTCGCTCAGGCAGACACCCTGCACCGCCACGCACCCGTCGGGCAGGCGCAGGGGGCTCCAGGGGTGATCCGGCTCGGTGAAGCGGGGCGTCCAGGGGTCGTAGAAGAGGGACGCGATGATCAGCAACCAGGCGCTGGTGAGAACCCAGCGCACACCGTGCATCCGTGCTTCCGACACCTCGAAGGCCATCAACCACCGATTCAATCGGGCGAACCCTAGGTCGAGCAACCGGGTCCTGCCTCAGGCCGAGAAGGCAGCGGCGCCGGGCGACCGTGGCCGTCTGCGGCGGGCTCGGTTTCGCTCTGTTGGCGATGCTGCCCCTGGGCCCCGCCGCCCTGGCCCAGCCGGGCAGCACCATTGCCCTGCCTGAGCCCCAGGGCCAGACCCTGCTGCTGCAGAGCGTTGATCGGGCCGACTACGGACCGCTGGCCGAGCAGTTCCTCACCCAGGCCAACCTTGCCTACTGCGGCGTGGCCAGCATGGTGATGGTGCTCAACAGCCTGGCGGTGCCGGCCCCGGCGGCGGCGGGTTATGGCAGCTACCGGTTCTGGACACAGGAGAACGTTTTCGAGCCCGCCGCCACCAGGGCGGTACTGAGCCCCGAAATTGTGGCCCGCCAGGGGATGACCCTGCAGGAACTGGGCGCCCTGCTGACCAGCCATGGGGTGCAGGCCCGGGCCATCCACGGTGATCGGCTGAGCCTGGCCCAGTTCCGGCTGCTGGTGCGCAGCAACCTCAACGAGCCCGGTGATCGCCTGCTGGTGAACTATCTCCGCCCGTCTCTCGGCCAGGCCGGCGGCGGCCACATCTCCCCGCTTGCCGCGTACCACGCCGCCACGGATCGGGTGCTGATCCTTGATGTGGCCCGCTACCGGTACCCATCGGTGTGGGTGCCCCTGGCGGATCTCTGGCAGGCGATCCGCACCACCGACAGCAGTTCCGGCCGCAGCCGCGGCGTGGTGGTGGTGAGGCGGATCTGAGGGCGGTACAACGCCTCTGACTGCAACGCCACGGTCCGTGGCGACACCGCCTGTGGTGCGCTCGATGGCCCCTGCCCGCTCCCGGCTGAACCCGGCGATGCTGCTGCTCACCCTGCTGGGCGCTGCCGCTGCTCCTGCCCTGATCAACCCGCCGACAACCAACGCAGCGCCACTGATCCCCGACTCGGCCAGCGGGGCGGGGTCTGAGGACGACCCCTGGCCGGAGGCCGTGCTTCCGCCTGCCGTGGTTGCGCCCAAGCCAGTGCCGCTGCCGGAAGCACCTAGGCCCGAGCGGCCATCAGTGGTTCCCCGGGAGGTGGCGGTGGGGGATCTCGCCCTCGGGCACGAGCCGCAAGCCACTGGCGATGCCATGTCGATGCTGCCGCAGTCGCTGCACTACCCCCTGGCCGTTGGGGCCCTCGAACAGGACCCCTGGGGCTGGCGCTTTTCGAGCGCACGCGGTGCCTGGCGCATGCACACCGGAGTGGATCTGATCGCGCCTGAGGGGACCGCCGTGCTGGCCGTGCAGGCGGGCCGGGTGCAGCGGGTGGCGGACATCGCCGGCTATGGCCTCACGGTGCTGGTGGATCACGGCGGTGGCTGGTCGAGCCTCTACGCCCACCTGCTGGAGGCCTCCGTGAGCCCCGGCGAGAGCCTGCGGGCCGGGCAGCCCCTGGGCCTGGTGGGCCAGAGCGGCAACGCCAGCACCCCGCACCTGCACCTGGAGGTGCGCCAACGGCAGCCTCAGGGACTGGTGGCGGTGGATCCCACACCCCTGCTGCCCGCACCGCCCGCCGGTGGCGCCATCGCTGGGGACATCCGCTAGCGTTGATGGCATTGCTCGCATTGCCAGCAGAGATTGCGCCATGGCCAGCCTGACGATCCGGAACCTCGACGACGCCACCAAGGCCCAGCTACGGCTTCAGGCGGCGCACCACGGTCGCTCGATGGAGGAGGAGGCGCGCACGATCCTGCGCCAGGCGGTAGCGCCGCAGCCCGAATCTGCGGACGGCCGTGGCCTGGGCCGCCGTATTCAGGAACACTTCGCCGCCCTCGGCGGGGTGGAACTCGATCTGCCGGTGCGCGCGTCGATGGCGGAAGCCGCTGGCTTTGCTGAGCAGAAGGAGTGATTGTGCTGGACACCAACGTGATTGCCGAGCTGATGCGCCCCAGCCCCGAGCCGAAGGTGCTCGCCTGGGCAAATCGCCTCACTCCGGCGGTGGTGGGCATCACAACGATGAACGAGGCGGAGATCCTGCACGGCATCGCCCGTCTGCCGGAGGGCCGTCGGCGGAAGGCGCTGCTGCACAGCTGGGAGGCGTTGCTGCCGACCCTCTTCGGCGAACGGGTGTGGGCCTTCAACCGGGAGGCCGCGCATTGGTATGCGGAGCTGTTGCGGCAGAAGGAACTCCAGGGCCGACCGATGGCCACAGCTGATGGGGTGATCGCCGCCATCACCCTGGCCCGAGGCGCCCAATTGGCCACTCGCAACGTGGCGGATTTTGCGGGGATCGGGATCAATCTGATCAACCCCTGGCATGCGGTCTGAGCAGAGATGTGGTCAT
The DNA here is from genome assembly GCF_002252625.1 of Synechococcus sp. 1G10. GTDB lineage: Bacteria > Cyanobacteriota > Cyanobacteriia > PCC-6307 > Cyanobiaceae > Regnicoccus_A. The sequence continues at coordinate 9,302 of NZ_NQKW01000026.1, forward strand.
GGCCACCTTCAAGCAGCTCCGGGCCGAGCTGGTGGTCTGGCTCCGACAGGCCTAAAACGATCCCATTGGTGCCTGGGCCGGGCAAACTGCAGGGAAGGATGCTGAAGTCGTTGAGGATGCCGCCATGAGCCAGAACTACACGGCCGTTATCAAGCAGGATGGAGATTGGTGGATCGGATGGGTGGAAGAGGTGCCGGGGGTCAATGCGCAGGAATCGAACCGCGAGTCGCTTCTCGATTCGCTGCGCGAGATTCTGTCTGAGGCCCTGGCCATGAACCGTGAGGAAGCACGCCAGGCTGCTGGCGGTGGCTATGAGGAGTTGGTTCTGACCTTTTGAAACGCAGTGCCATTCCGCGCCATAACTAGATCAACGATCTACTTGTACTCATGATCTGCAAAGATCTCGGTGTGTCTCGGCCCTGAATTCCTCTCAAACGGCCTCTGCCAGCTCCAGTTCGAAGCAGCCGGGCGGTGAGGAGCTTGTGGAGGGTGGAGAGGTTTCTCCCCACAACCGCCCCACCCCAGCCAGACTCCCCCCAGCGCCGCCCCAGCTGATCCCTCGATGCCCGATCAGGACCAGCTGAACGACTTCCTCGAAGCCCTGGAAACGGCTGGCAGCCCCGCCCGCAACCCCGCCCTGCGAGAGCAGCTCGCCTGGGATGAGCCCCTCTACGAGGAGGTGAAGACCGCCTTGGTGGCCAAGGGAATCGTGTCCCGCGGCCGAGGCCGCAGCGACAGCGTGTCGCTGGTGGGCGCCGAGCCCGTGATTCAGCAGTCCGCTCCCGCCAAAACCCCCCGCAAGGCGAAGGCCAGCTCTGCTGGCAACGGCACCGCCAACCTGGGGTTCGAGGCCAAGCTCTGGCTCACGGCCGACAAGCTGCGCAACAACATGGACGCGGTCGAGTACAAGCACGTGGTGCTCGGCCTGATCTTCCTCAAGTACATCTCCGACAGCTTCGAGGAACACCGCGCCAAGCTGCTGGCGGGGGTTGGCGACTACGAGGGCGCCAACCCTGAAGACCCCGACGAATACAAGGCCGAGAACGTGTTCTGGGTGCCCACCGAGGCCCGCTGGAGCCAGCTGCAGGCCAATGCCAAGCAAGCCACGATCGGCAAGCTGGTGGACGACGCCATGGTGGCGATCGAGCGCGACAACCCACGCCTCAAGGGGGTGCTGCCGAAGGACTACGCCCGTCCGGGCCTCGACAAGCAGCGCCTGGGGGAGCTGATCGATGTGATCGCCACGATCGAACTCACCGCCGCCAGCGGCATCGCCGCGGGCGAGGGGGAGGGCTTGTCTGCGACGAGCCACCGCTCCGTGGATCTGCTGGGCCGGGTGTACGAATACTTCCTCACCCGCTTTGCCTCAGCCGAGGGCAAGAACGGCGGCCAGTTCTACACGCCGAGTTGTGTGGTGCGCTGTTTGGTGGAGATGCTGGAGCCGTATAAGGGCCGCATCTACTACCCCTGCTGCGGCTCCGGCGGCATGTTCGTACAGAGCGAGAAGTTCGTGGAAAGCCACGGCGGCCGGCTGGGCGACATTTCCATCTACGGCCAGGAGAGCAACGCCACCACCCGCCGCCTGGCGGTGATGAACCTGGCCCTGCGCGGCATCGAGGCCGACTTCGGCCCGGAGCACGCCGACAGCTTCCGCCGCGACCTGCATCCCGATCTGCGGGCGGATTATGTGATCGCCAACCCGCCCTTCAACGATTCCGACTGGTTCCGTAAAGACGACGACGTGCGCTGGCAGTTCGGCGTGCCGCCGAAGGGCAACGCCAACTTCGCCTGGGTGCAGCACTTCCTCCACCACCTGGCGCCTCAGGGCCTGGCCGGCTTCGTGCTCGCCAACGGCAGCATGAGCTCCAACCAGAGCGGCGAAGGCGAGATCCGCCGCGCCCTGATCGAAGCGGACCTGGTGGACTGCATGGTGGCCCTGCCCGGCCAGCTCTTCTACAGCACCCAGATCCCGGTGTGCCTGTGGTTTCTGGCCAAGAGCAAAGCCGCCGACGGCCAGCGGGGCTTCCGCGATCGGCGCGGGCACACATTGTTCATCGATGCCCGCAAGCTCGGCAGCCTGATCGATCGGGTGCACCGGGAGCTGCTGGAGGCCGACCTGGAGAGGATCAGCGGCACGTATCACCGCTGGCGAGGCGCCAACGGCGAGGGCGGCTACAAGGATGTGCCGGGGTTCTGCAAGTCTGCTACGACCGCTGAGATCGCCGCCCATGGACACGTGCTCACGCCGGGGCGGTATGTGGGTGCAGAGGAAGTGGAGGATGTCGGCGAGCCGTTTGAGGAAAAGGTGCCGCGGTTGGTGGCTGAGCTGCAAGCACAGTTCGCCGAGTCCGCGAAACTGGAGCAGGCCATCAGAGCCAACCTAAGGGGGCTTGGTTATGGCGGTTGAGTGGGTAGAAACATCACTGGCTGAGGTCATGGAAGTGAAGCATGGCTTCGCGTTTCCAGGTGGGAATATTCGCGATGAACCGCCTGGCGATATTTTGCTTACGCCAGGAGATTTTGCAATTGGTGGCGGCTTCAAAGGCGACAAGTTCAAACACTTCGACGGCGACGCCCCTGCCGACTACGTGCTCAGCGAAGGCGACCTTGTTGTCACCATGACTGATCTGAGCAAGCAGGCCGACACATTGGGATATCCTGCCCTCGTCCCGAGACCGAGTGGTCCTCGCTTCCTGCACAACCAGCGCCTGGGGAAAGTTCTCATCAAGGACGGTGCTGAGCTGGATAAGAGTTTTCTCTTTTACCTGCTCCGAACTGCCGAATACCGCCACGAAGTCTTGGCTAGTGCGACTGGAACTACGGTCAAACACACATCTCCTGGACGCATACTTGCGCATAAAACGTGTATTCCGCCCCTTGCCGAGCAAAAAGCCATCGCGGCCGTCCTCGGGGCACTGGATGACAAGATCGAGTTGAACCGGCGTATGAACGCGACGCTGGAGGTAATGGCGCGGGCGCTGTTCCAGAGCTGGTTCGTGGATTTCGATCCTGTGCGGGCCAAGCTTGATGGGCGGGAGCCCGTTGGACTTGATTCAGACACTGCTGCACTCTTCCCTGACGCTTTCCACGACTCTGAATTTGGCCACATTCCGAATGGCTGGGCAGTGGGACGAGTCGCCGATGTCTCCGATTTCAGCCGATCATCCATCAACCCTGGCGGGTGCCCCGAAGAAACCTTTGATCACTACAGCCTTCCAGCTTTCGACGGAGACCGAACCCCGAAGACCGAACTCGGCAGCGCCATCATGAGCAACAAGCTAGTTGTGATTCGTGACAGCGTCCTGCTCTCGAAGCTCAACCCGCACATCCAACGCATCTGGTTGCCAGACCTCCACGCGACACGACGCTCTGTCTGCTCAACCGAGTTCATCGTTGCTACGCCACGCCATTGTTATTCCCGCGAGTTTCTTTTCTCGCTATTTACCAGTGCCGCTTTTGCCTCGACCTATTGCACGCTTGTGACGGGCACAACTGGCAGTCATCAACGCATCCAACCCGAAGGCGTGCTGGATATAAAAGTCGTAATTCCACCCTCTTCTCTAGTCGAAGCCTTCACGGCCATAGCCAAGTCCATGCTTGACCCAATCAATCGTAACATTGATCAATCCCGCATACTCGCCACCCTTCGCGACACGCTGCTGCCGAAGCTGCTGAGTGGGGAGTCGAGCGTGGCACCCAACTAAGCTCGATCACAAACCACAAGTCCGCACATGAGCATCATCAAGTCATTTGCCGTGGGAAACGGTGACATGTTCTACATCGACCACGGGTCTGATAACTTTACCATGATTGATTGCTGTCTACGCGATGACGACATGGATAGAATTCTGTCAGAAATCAAGGACCGCCGATCGAAGAAGGGCATAGCAAGATTTATGTCGACACATCCCGATGAAGATCATGTGCGCGGGCTTGAGCATCTTGAGGCAGAGATCGGCATTGAGAACTTCTACTGTGTGAAGAATGCCGCGACCAAGGATGTCGAGACGGATAGCTTCAACAAGTACTGTGAGTTGCGTGACGATCCCCAAAGGGCCTACTATATTTATAAGGGCTGCTCACGAAAGTGGATGAATAAGGATGGCGGTGAACGAGGCTCATCTGGAATCAGCATTCTCTGGCCGGACATAAACAATGCCTATTTCCTGGCTGAGCTGGAAGACGTTAAGAAAGGATTTAGTCCAAACAACATTTCTCCTATAATTAAGTAATCTCTTGCAAAAGGCCCGACAGTTTTATGGATGGGTGACCTTGAAACAGATTTCATGGAATCGGTCGAGGCAAACCTGGTCATTCCGCCCGTCGATATTCTATTTGCGCCACACCACGGTCGCGATAGTGGCAAGGTCCCCGCTTCAATGCTGCAGAAGATGGCACCCAAGATCATTGTGGTGGGCGAAGCCCCGTCTGAACACCTCAGCTATTACCCTGATTTCAACACCATCACACAAAACCGTGCAGGGGACATTCTATTCGCATGCGAGGGTTCCAAAGTTCACATCTTCACATCTGAAAACTACGGCGTGGACTTTCTCGATTGCGAGTACATGACGTTCGGCGACATGAACTACCTTGGAACACTGAACCTTTGATGCAATGAGCCTGCTTAACCTCATTAGTGAACGCTACGACAGAGAAGCGCGGCTCTATCCGGCGTTGCTCCTAATTTCGCCAGCAGTTGCCACCGGAGTAGCGCTTTTCTCCAACAAGCTCATCGGACTTCAATCGTTGGGGGCGACGGTCGTTGGGTTCGGCGGCGCGTTCCTTCTGACACAACTCGCCCGGGATGCTGGCAAGAGCCGCGAGCCTTCTCTATATAAGCTTTGGGGCGGTATTCCGTCAGTTCTGATTTTTCGCCATTCTCACGAGCGGTTCGATTCAATAACTAAAGCTCGATACCACAAGAAGCTAGCCACGCTGGTGAGCGGTGCGCAAGCTCCATCTAATGAAGATGAACAAGAAGATCCAGCCGCCGCAGACCAAGTTTATTCTGCCTGGTCTCAGTATCTTCGTGCAAACACACGGGACACGACAAAGTATCCGCTCCTGTTTCAAGAGAATGTAAGCTACGGCTACCGTCGGAATGTCTGGGGTCTGAGACCAATAGGAATCTCCGTCAGTTTGCTTTGTTCGCTAATTGCGGGATGGCGTTTATTGTTCATCCACGAGGCCACTGGAGAGATCGATCAAGGTCTAGCTGGCGCTCTCACAGTTTCGTTCCTGTTCCTCGCGCTATGGCTGTTCAGGTTTACGTCTGACTGGGTGCGCGTGCCAGCCAACGCATATGCAGAGCGTTTGGCTGAGTCATTGGAAACAATTGGAGGCAATGCTCCCGTTGAGCAAGAGAAACCATGAGCCTCAACGAATCCATCCTCAAAGACGCCGCCCTGGAATCGTTCGGGGTGTTGGTCTATGCAGCCGGGCAAGAGCCACTGCTTGCGTCCGGTGAACCGGCGGCGGAGGGGGATTCGTTCAGCGACGTGGTGCTGGTGGGCCGGCTGCGCCAGTGCATCGGCCGGCTCAATTCGACCATTCCGCTGCGAGCCCTTCCCACCCTGCACGGCATGCTGCTGCTGAAGCTGCTGAGCGGAGAGTTGAACGTGAGCTGACGCACCATCGAGTTACCACCACGAAGCCAACCACCCATGAAAATATCCACCATCCTTGACAAGATTGACGGGAACCAACTGTTTGTTCCTGCCTTCCAGCGCGAATACGTTTGGAAGCGCGACGATGCCAAGCAACTGATTGATTCTCTTGTCAAGGAATACCCAACGGGCACGATGCTGACGTGGGAAACGGCCAACCCGCCTGAGCTGAAAGGGCCGCACAAATACAGTGAGAAGCAGGGCGCCGTGAAGTTGCTACTCGATGGGCAACAACGCGTGACGACCCTCTACATGCTGATCAACGGAGACATTCCACCTTATTACACGGCTCCTGAGATCATGAACGATACAAGGGGGCTGTATGTGAACGTTGAGACGCTCGAGCTTCTCTACTACATGAAGACCCGAATGGAAAACAATCCGTCGTGGCAGAACATCACGGACGTTTTCAGGGGCAAGGTCAGCGCCTTCGATCTACAAGCGAAGTATGCCGAGATTGGCAAGGCTCTTGAGATGGATGACCTCAAGAGATTGAACGACAACATCAATGCCATCACTCGAATCAAGGAGCGCGAGTTTCCCGAGCAGACGATTCCCGTGAAGGCGAGTATCCGCGAGGCGATTGACATCTTCTACAAGGTCAACGCCAGTGGTGTCGCGTTGACTGATGCCGAGTTGGCCTTGGCACAGATCTCTGGCTATTGGCCGCAAGCCCGCGACCGCTTCAAGGCGAAGCTCGTGGCGCTGGAAAAGGAGGGCTACGTCTTCAAGTTGGATTTCATCGTCTATGTCCTGTTGGGCTGCCTCTTCCACATTGGGTCGGACATGAAGAAGCTGCACGACGCGGAGAACGGTGAGCAGATTCGTGCAGCGTGGGACCGATTGGATAAGCAGGTGCTCGACTATGTTGTCAATCTGATGCGGACGAACGCATTCGTAGACCACACGGCCGAAATCAACTCTCCCTACGCGCTGGTTCCGATCATTGTCTATTGCTTCGACAAGGAAGGAACGCACCTGACGGATGCTGAAATCCGAAAGATGGTGAAGTGGTTTTTCTACTCACAGGTTCGGGCGCGCTACGTCAGCCAATTACCGCAGAAGCTTGACCGAGATTTGCGGACCGTGGCGGAATCTCCCCAGCCCTTTGATGCACTTCTGCAAGTTATCGCCGAGGAGAGTGGGCGCTTGGAAATTCTACCTACTGAGTTTGTAGGGCGTGCTGTTCAGCATCCGCTGTTCAGCATGATGCGTTGGTATTTTAAGAGCCGTGGGGCAGTGTGCTTCACCACGGGCATGAGTCTGCGAAGGAACATGGGCAGTAAATACCAACTAGAGCGCGATCACATCTTCCCATATTCCAAGCTGAAGGAGAAAGGCTATGGCGAAGGCAACAGAATTAAATATGCCCTTGCTCAAGAGCTGACGAATCGTGCCATTCTCACCCAAATCGCGAATCGTCAAAAGTCTGACGAGCCTGCGTCTGACTATCTCAAACCAGTGAAGACGAGCTTTCCCAAGGCCTTGGAGCTTCAATGCATCCCCGAGGACGAAGATCTATGGTCGATTGACAACTATGAGATGTTCCTGGAAGAAAGGCGTAAGATACTGGCGAAGCATCTGAATACATTTCTCGATCAAATCACAGCTACTGAGATAACGGTTGCTCCTGTCTCTCTTGAAGAGATGATCGCCGAAGGTGAGAGCGACGAGCTCGAATTCAAGTCCACACTTCGTTGGGATATGAGGGAGGCTACCGTAAACAAGAAGTTGGAGGAAGTCATCATGAAGTCAGTAGCAGCATTTGCTAATTCGGGTGGCGGTACTCTGCTGATCGGAGTTGGTGACAATGGTGATGTTCTAGGTCTTGAGCCTGACTATCAATCGCTCGATGGTGCCGACCGCGACAAATTTGAGCTGCATCTCCGCAACCTGCTTAATCAGCAATTCGGCACAGGCTTTGTGACGAGCAAAGTGTCAATTAAGTTTCACTCTATCGGAGATAAGGAAGTCTGCCAGATTGTTTCCGCAGCTGCAAAAGAGCCGGTGATTCTTAAGGCGAAGGACAGAAACGGGCAGCAGACGGAGAAGTTTTACGCACGTAGCGGCAACTCATCGCAGGAAATTCCGCTGAGTGAGATGAGTGCCTACATCAAGGAACGCTTCCATTCATGATCTTCAGCGAAGCCATCGTCGATGAGGCGGCTCTCGGCTGGTTCCAGGAGCTCTCCTGTAATCAGCCAAAGGGCTGGCCACAACCGCTGCTGAAAGTTGCCCCGCTCAGGAACCTGCCGGCACTAACAGGCGTGGCGCCAGATTGAGCTGGCGGCTCCGGCGATCGAAGCCGCGATCATCGAACGACGCCATCGTCCCCACAACCGCGCACACCGGCCACAGCCTGCTCCAGGGCTGGCCGATCTTCAGCCTGAGGCCGGGATGGGTCAGCAGTTGGTCGAACACTTGCAGCACCTGCTCCACCGGGAAGCCGAATTACCCACGCAGCACCCACTCCAGCTCCAGGGCCACCGTCTTGGCCAGGAACAGCGGCTGGCCGGATTCGATCAGAGTGCGGGCCAGTACATTGGTGTCCAGGCCAATCACGGGCGCAACAGGCTGGCGGGGTCGAAGTCCGCCGGTACGGCTGGCCGGCTGGACTTCAGCAATCCGAACCCGCTCTCCGGCAGTGGCTGCTCAGGCTTCCAGTGGCGCAACTCGATGGGATCCCCCACCAACGCGAAACGCATGCGACTGCCCCTGGCCAGCCCGAACGGCTGCCGCAACGCCTACTCCTGCGGAGAAGCCTTACGGCTTGGGGATGGTCACCTGCCCCTTGCTGGTGATGGAGCTGGTGACGGCATCGGCAGAGTCCATCGATACTCGCCCCCAGAAGGGGTGTTACCTGGTAAGGCTAGGTGGGAGAGGCACGTCCCCAGCGAGGTTCTGGCGGTCGAGCCATTCCAGGCTGATGACTGTCAGTCAGGCCTCTGGGTGCGTTGGCATCGGTGCTGGGACGACACCGCTAACCTCAATCCAGCAATGTTGGGTCATGTCCGAGCAGGAACGCCAGCTTCAAGACCTCGAAAGCCGGTTCCCGCTGGTCTCCGGTGAAGCCTTTGCCGCTGCGCGTGCTCAGGTGCTGGCCTCTGGGCAGAGCGTGTTGCAAACAGAAGGGGGCTTCATCGTGCGCGTCTTCCCCGACGGACGCAAGCAGCGGCTGAAGCCGGTCGAAGCACCCATCCCGGTTACACCTGGCACCACCTTCACCATCCGGTGATCGCGGCCACACCCAGGCTGCGGGTGTTCGCCGGGCCCAATGGCTCGGGCAAAAGCGTGCTCAAGGCGGTGCTGCCGCCGCCCCTGCTGGGGATTTACCTGAACCCGGATGAGATCGAAGCGAGCATCCGCCAGAACGGCTTTCTGGATCTGGGTGTCTATGGCGTCAGCACCACAGCCGCTGAGCTTTTATCGGCCTTCACGGGCTCGGAGTTGCTGCGATCTGCAGGGTTACTGGAGCCGGCGCGGCGGTTGCGGTTTGAGGGTGAGCGGCTGGACTTTGCCGGCGTGGAGGTCAATGCCTACTTCGCCTCGGTGGCGGTGGATGTTCTGCGCCAGCACCTGCTGAAGCGCCGGGCCAGCTTCACCTGCGAAACCGTCATGTCCCATCCCGGCAAGGTGGCGCTGCTGGAGAAGGCACAACGGCTTGCCTACCGCACCTATCTCTACTTCGTGGCCACGGATGATCCAAAGATCAATGTTTCGCGGGTGCTCAACCGCGTGGGGCTGGGCGGGCATGCTGTGCCGGAAGACAAGATCATCAGCCGCTACCACCGCTCGCTGGCGCTATTGCTGGAGGCCATCAAGCACACAAGCCGGGCTTACATCTTCGACAACTCAACCGACAGCGCCGACCCACAGCTCGCCTGGATCGCAGAAATCACTGATGGCCGGCGGCTGGAGTTGAAGACAGACCGGATCCCGGCCTGGTTCAACAGGGCGGTGATTGAGAAGATTGCTTGAGCCTTCCACTGGCAGGCCAGACGCACCCCGCTCCGAACCCCCGGAAGTCACTCATCAGCGCCACCAGGGGCAACGCAACGTCTTCAAGCCAGGCGAGTGGACCCAAAGGCAACCAGTGCAAAAAATGCACAGATTCGTTTGAGGTGGATTGGTGCTCGCAGGGCAGAGATCGTGCTGATGCTTATCGCTTGCCGATGAAGTCCTCTGCCGTCATGTCGATGTCCTTGGCAATCTGACCACTTCCGCAGGCTTCAGAACAGGTAGCTGACCCAAGTCTCTAACTCGCTACACAAATCTGCTGCAAGCCAACGAAATCAGCTTCGAGCTGGGGCTCGCCATCCTCAAGCAGCATCTCAATCACCTCATGGAGGTTGGCCTGCAATTCCTCAACGGTTTCTCCCTGGCTATGGGCCCCGGGGAATCCAGGTACATAGCCAACCAGCAGTCCCGTGCTGGGACAGCGCTCAATCACAGCCGAAAACGTACGCACGGGCTTGTTTCTGGGCGGTTTGGCCCCATTCTGGTGCAGATCTGGGACCCACGTTCGTTTCGGTGCCAACCGCCCCCATGACCCTCACCGAAGCCATGGTCGAAGCGGCAGCCATCGGCTGGTTTGAGCAGCTGGGCTATGCCGTGCTCCCCGGCCCCCAACTCGCCCCCGGCGAACCGGCCTCGGAGCGCGACTCGTTCAGCACTGTGGTGCTGGTGGGCCGGCTGCGCGAAGCCATCCGCCAGCTCAATCCGGCCATCCCCGAAGAGGCCCGTGAGGAGGCCCTGCGCAAGCTGCTGCGCCTAGCCACGCCCTCGCTCGTGCAGACGAACCGCGCCTTCCACCGCCTGCTGCGTGAGGGCGTGCCGGTGGAATACCCCCGGGCCGATGGCAGCATCGCCGGCGACCATGTGCGGCTGGTCGACTTCACAACCGCCACCGCCAACGACTGGCTGGTGGTGAACCAGTTCAGCGTCAGCGACGGCCAGCACAACCGCCGGCCCGATCTGGTGATGTTCCTCAACGGGCTGCCCCTGGGCCTGATCGAGCTCAAGAACGCCGCCGCTGAAGGCGCCACCATCTGGAGTGCCTACGCCCAGCTGCAGACCTACAAAGCTGAGATTCCCACCCTCCTTCAGTACAACGCCGCCCTGGTGGTGAGCGATGGTCTGCAGGCCCGCATCGGCTCGATCACCGCCAACCAGGAGTGGTTCAAGCTCTGGCGCAGCATCGATGGCGAGGCCGACGCGCCCGCCACGGCCCTGGAGCTGGAAACGTTGATCCGTGGCGTGTTTGAGCCGCAGCGCTTCCTTGATCTGCTTCAGCACTTCATCGTCTTTGAGGAAGACCCGGATTCGGGCACCCTCCACAAGATCATCGCTGGCTACCACCAGTTCCATGCCGTGAATGCGGCCGTGCAGGAAACCGTGCGCGCCAGCGGCATGGGCCCCGCCGCGCGCAGCCTGGGCGGCCGGCCGGGCGACCGCCGCGCCGGGGTGGTGTGGCACACCCAGGGCAGCGGCAAGAGCTTCTCGATGCTCTTCTATGCCGCCCGCATCGTGCGCCATCCGGCCATGGCCAACCCCACCCTGGTGGTGCTCACCGATCGCAACGATCTCGACGACCAGCTCTTCGGCCAGTTCCAGCGCTGCGCCGACCTCCTCGGCCAGACGCCCCTGCAGGCCGCCAATCGTGAGCAGTTGCGCGAGCTGCTCAACCGCGCCAGCGGCGGCGTGGTGTTCACCACCATCCAGAAGTTCATGCCCGACAAGGGTGAGCCGATGCCCGAGCTGAGCGCCCGGCAGAACATCGTGGTGATCGCCGATGAAGCCCACCGCAGCCAGTACGGCTTCGGCGGCAAAGTTGATCTGAAATCGGGTGTGATGTCGTATGGGTTCGCCAGCAACCTGCGCGATGCCCTCCCCAATGCCTCCTTCATCGGCTTCACCGGCACTCCGATCGAACAGGCCGACGCCAACACCCGCGCCGTGTTCGGCGACTACATCTCCATCTACGACATCCAGCGCGCCGTGGCCGACAAGGCCACCGTGCCGATCTACTACGAGAGCCGCATCTCCAAGCTCTCCCTCAACGCCGCCGCCCTGCCCAGGCTTGATGCCGAATTCGAGGAGATCACCGAAGGCGAGGAGTTCACCAGCAAGGAAAAGCTCAAAACCAAGTGGGCCGCGCTCGAAGCCCTGGTGGGCGATCCCAAGCGCCTCGCCCTGGTGGCCGCCGACCTGGTGGCGCACGTGGAGAAACGTCTGGAGGCGATGGACGGCAAGGCGATGGTCGTCTGCATGAGCCGTCGCATCTGCGTTGATCTCTACAACGCCCTGATCCAGTTGCGGCCCGAGTGGGCACACGACACCCTCAAGGTGGTGATGACCGGCAGCGCCGACGACGGCCCCGACTGGCAGCCCCACATCCGCAGCAAGGAGGCGCGCCGTCAGCTGGCCAACCGCTTCAAGGACGCCAACGATTCCTTCAGGATCGTGATCGTGCGCGACATGTGGCTCACGGGCTTCGATGCCCCTTGCCTGCACACGATGTACGCCGACAAGCCGATGCAGGGCCACGGCCTGATGCAGGCCATCGCCCGTGTGAACCGGGTGTTTCGCGACAAGCCCGGCGGCCTGGTGGTGGATTATCTCGGCCTCGCCGATCAGCTCAAACGGGCGTTGGCCACCTATACAGAAAGCGGTGGCCGGGGCGATCCCACCTTCGACACCGCAGGGGCCATCGCCGTGATGCTCGAAAAGCACGGCATCGCTTCTGATCTGCTGCACGGTTTTGACTGGTCGAACTGGACCAGCGGCACCCCCACCGAGCGCCTGCAGTTGCTTCCCGCTGGCCAAGAGTTCATCCTCCAACAGGAGAACGGCAAACAGCGCTGGCTGCAGGTGGTGGCCGAACTCTCCCGCGCCTACGCCCTCTGCTCCGCCAGCGACGAGGCCACCGAACTCCGCGACGACTTGAGTTTCTTTCAGGCCCTGCAGGCCGCCCTCTCCAAGCAGAGCAGCTCCACCAGCCGTTCACCCGAGCAGATCGACGCCGCCATCCGCCAGCTGGTCAGCAAGGCCATCACCACCGAAGGTCAGGTGATCGATGTGTTCACCGCCGCCGGCCTGCCCAGGCCCGACATCTCCATCCTCAGCGACCAGTTCCTGGCTGAAGTACGTGGCCTCAAGCACAGGAACGTGGCCGCAGAGCTGCTGGAGAAATTGCTGAAGGATGAACTCAAGGTGCGCTCCAAACGCAACCTGGTACAGAGCCAGGTGTTTTCCGAGAAGCTCAAGAACACCCTCAACGCTTACCACAACCGCGCCATCACCACCGCCCAGGTGATCGAGGAGCTGATCGCCCTCGCCAAAGAGCTCGATGCCGCCGGCAAGCGCGGCGAATCCCTTGGCCTGTCTGACGACGAAGTCGCCTTCTACGACGCCCTCGCCGCCAACGACAGCGCCGTGGAGGCCATGGGCGACGCCAAACTCAAACTGATCGCTGCTGAGCTGATCACCCAGGTGAAGAAGAGCGTGACCATCGACTGGACCCTGCGCGAAAGCGCCCGCGCCCGCATCCGCGTGATGGTGAAACGCATCCTCAACAAATACGGCTACCCCCCCGATCTGCAGGACGCCGCGGTGAAAACCGTGCTGGCCCAGGCGGAGCTGCTCTGCGCCACCTGGGTGTGAAACGATCATCCCCAACCGCACAGAATCATGACAAACCCCAGCCGCCAATCCTTGATCCTGAAGAGCAGCAGCTTCTCGCTGACTTCGAGGATGGCGAGTTGTGCAGCGTGGCCATGCCGGCTCTGCTGGGCCAACTCCAGCAAGCAGCGCAAGCAACGGGCCAGAAAGACCAGCGGATCAATAGCAGCACGCTGCATGACCGCTCGCCGATCGGCTGATGGCTTGGCGCGAAGCCTCAGGAACTCATTGGCGTAAACGTCACCGTTTCGGGCTCAGCACCTTCATGCTCACCGCAGTGAATCACTCCCTCGCGTCCGCCGTGCCGAATCACAATTCCGACGATCTCCCCTTCATAGGCATGGCAGAGAGCCTCCTGCGGGAACTTGTCCAGTTCCTCGATCAAGGACTTCACGGTTCTCATGTTGGTTCGGGTGTCAAAAAAGATGATGCATTGTTAACGGCCTGAACATGCATAACCCAGGCCAGTTCACCCCAGCGTCCGCAGGATGTCCTTCATCAGCAGCACCAGGTGCAACGGGTCGGTGGGGGATGGCTCGAATTCCGGGATGAGGTGCAGGCAGAACGCCCGGGCCGATGCGCTTTCCGCATGGATGAGCAACCCCCGGCAACCCACTTCAGTGCAGATCTGTGCCGTACGGCTGATCACATCCATCAGCAGTGCGGCTCCGAGGCCCCGGCCTTCATGGCGAAGGTCGACACCGAGCCGGGCCAGCAGGGGAATGGCCTGCGCCGGGGTGATGCTCGCCATGCACCAGGCGTAAAACGCCACCACATCGCTGCTGCCGACTTCGGTGACCACGAACACCCGGCTGGTCCCACCACGGGCATGGGCCTGGCGGGCGTGCCTGTTCAGCCAGATCGTCTGCTCTTCGGATCGGCACTGGCAAGAGTCGATCCGATCGGTGAAGGGTGATCCATCAGCGCGCGCAGACCCTTCAGTGAGCGGGCCGGCCGTTGGTTGATGCGCTCCCAGGCGTCGAGCGCTTCAGCGTCGAGGCGGAACCCCTCGCGGTCGGCCAGCACCTGCTGGGCCGCCAGGCGCAGATCGGTGATCACGAAGCCGGTGAGATCGGTGCCGGATGCAGCGACGGCCCGGTCAATCAGCTGGCGATCCTCAGCCGTGGCCCGCACTTCAAGGCGCCGATTGCGGGCTCGGGTACTGGTGGCGTCCAAGGGCTTGCCTTTTGTGCGGCCAATTGGCCATTGGGTCCGTGCGCAGAACACCCTCTCCTGGGGTGACCTCCAGGCAATCCGCTGCCGCATGGTTCAAAGGCCGTCATCTTCAAGCTGCAGGCACGAACAGGCGTGGAGCGAGACTGAGCTGGCGGCGCCGTCGATCGAAGCCGCCGCCAGCTGGCATGAGCGGCCGGCTGCACCGGTTTGGAGGAGCGCTTTTCTCATGCCATGGGACCCGGACTGTGACTCACAACACAGTTTGGAGTAATAAGCTACAGACAAATCAGCGTCGGCTCTGTGTCGATGAGGCTTAGGATTGGCTTGCGGAGCAGTCTTTCCGCTTCTTCCAGTCCCGCCCAATGTCCAAAGTCTTCACCAGCACTGCCCGCGACCAAGCCCTTCGGGACTCGCTGCTCGTCCGTTTCGCCGCCGCCGCCGCCGCTGGCAACATCGACACCAAAAAGGCTCTCAACCACGAAGCCACCTACCTGGGCATTCAGCTCAACAGGATCAACGGCTCTACCCCAGGCATCAACTGAAGCTGGAGCAAGCTGAAGCCACCTCTCCAGACGCTGCATGGAGGGTTGTGATCCATGCCACCCACCACTTGGACCAAGTCGGTCGGGGGTGAGCCTGGAGTTCTCCTGGTTTTGAGTGCAAATCGATAAGGGTCACGCCATGACCGCCAGACTGTCACTTGATGACGAACCTCACCAGAACAAGGTTCTGGTTCACTGCGCGGCAAAAAGCGAAAGCTGTGGAGCTCTGCCTGTAGGAGGGCCTCTTCAGCAATGCTGTCGCTGAGCTGCTCGGCTTTACCTCCAGCAGCCCGCTGAACTCAACCGGTTGCGCAAGGAGAACCGCGAGCTCAGGAGGGAGAAGGACTTTTTCAGGCTGGCGTCAGCGGTTGGAGGCGTTGGGAAAGCAAGCAGTTGAGGACGCAGTGATCATCGTTGAGATCCAGGCGGTGTTCCCAACAGCCGTCATGAGGTCGGCTGGACGCTGGACCAGCGGATGGATGGCGCTCTGGTGATCTGGGCCGTCAACCGGGTTCTCGGTCACCATGTGGTGGCGCCGTATCAGCTGCTGCTGGGATAACGCGGAGGTGGACATTTTGTTTTCGACCTTTAAACTCAAGCTCAACTTCGATGATAACCGCCGGGTGTAAATCAGCCTTCAGCAGCAACAGCGGTATCAGGGCTTTTGGATTGAGAGCTATTTCAACTGTGAATATCGATATTGAACGAGCGGTTGCCTCAGCCCGACCGACTACGGGCACCAGCTCATCTCTGCCCGTACACTCAACACCATGACCCCTGATCGGTGTCCGCAAAATCGGGGTCAACACTAATGTGATGTCCCACCAGGTTATGCGCCGAACAGCAGCCCCCTGCGATCTGCATATGTTTACCCTGTTCGAGCTGAAAACTAGAACTCTGCGCCGTTCGGCCAACGTAGTGCTCACCGCCGCATTGGCTGGGTGGCTGGGCGCACAGATCCCATCAGCTCACGCTTCCGCCCGACAGAGCCCAGGTGCGTCGGGCTGGGCGGTGATCCAGGAGATTCTTGATGGCAATCAGCTCTACGTGGATCGCCTGCAGGCGAAGGTCAGGCAGAAAGCCGATGCTCCCAAGCAGATCAGGACCGGCCAGAGTCGTGGTCAGCTCGGCTTCGAGAGTGGAGCGGTCGGACGGATCAATCGCCTTTCGCAGCTTCGGCTCGGAAGCAGCTGTTTCGTTCTTAGTCAGGGACAGATTCTGGTGTCAGGGAATCAGAGCGGCTGCACCCGCTCCAGCCGCCTGAGCGTCCGAGGAACCAACTACATCATCAGCCTTGCCGATGACGGCAGTGCCGATGTCAGCGTTCTTGAGGGCAGCGTGCTGCTGGAGCAACTCAGTAAAGGCGCGGGGCAGGGCAGGGCCGCGATTTACGTGCACGGCGGTACAGCGATCCGTCTTTCTCCCACAGGAGAGTTGCTGAGCAGCCGCCCCCTGACCCAGAACGACTACAGGCAGATCCTTAACGGACCGCTGTTCGTGGGGTTCGCTACGCCGCTGCCGGCCATGGAGGCCCTGCTGAGTCATTTGCGCCGCACCATGCCCGGCCCTTGGCCTGACTCTGCCAATGCATCCGAAGCAGCATCTGCATCTGTAACCGCAACCACACGCCCTGAGGGAAGGCAGGATGCCCTTGTGGAGGCCATCAACGCCCTGCGCAGCCGTCATGGCCGTGCCCCCCTGGATCGCTTGCCGGATCCGCTCGAGGCGCGCAACCGCGACTATCTGGAGCCGGTGGTGAAGCAGATCCTCACCAGCCCGAGCTGTGATCACGATCTGCCACGTTGGCAGTCCCTGCAGGTGGAGGCCAGATCAGCTTTGCCGCTGCGTCCTGTCAGCGAACTGGTGGCCTGCCCGCGGCCAACGCATCGCTGGGATCCGGAGGAAATCATCAGCACCTGGATGACATCCCGGCTCCACCAGGATCTCCTGCTGAACCGTCCAAATGCCACTCACATCAGTTGCCTTGGCGCCAGCAACGCCGCATCCAGAACGGCCGTCTGCGTGACCTGGACCCGTAATACACCCACGGGCACTGCCAACTCTGCTGAACGCTCATCCCCCCCCAGGTAGCGCGACCTCCCCAGGAGGTTATGGTCATGACCTCCTGGGATGTAGGCGACTAATACTCCGCCGCGGTGGTAGCGGCTGATCGCACCAGGAATTAGTCAGAAACGCATCTCGATGACGTCAACTTGTCACTAATCGGATTCGCTGGACCGCCCCCCCCAATCATAACAATGTAAAAGAACTAGGCTCACCTTGGCGAAGGACGACTACACATCATCATCAATCAATATAGCTCTATCGGACATCTGAGCAACAAGACCGAGCGAGTGCCATAGTGCTCACAAGGGGACCTCGAAATATTGCCACTTTTGAGGCAACATTGAGAAGCCGCATGGAAATCCTCTGCACGTGCAGATGCGCCTGACGACTGGCATCAATTACTTCAAGTCGAGTCGCTTGTCTCCCTGTCGAATGATCAGGAAGCCAGCGTTGCTTTTGAGTTGCAATGCAGGTATCGAAGAAAGTTGTAAGTCAGATTACGCAGTCCCCACCAAGCTCTCGTTCTGGCCAATCCAATCCGCCTTGTCAGCTTGCCGCGCATGCAGGTTGTGATTACACCAAAGACGTGCTCAACCCTTGCCCGCACGCTTGATCGGACCTTGTTGCGCTCCTGGGCTTCATCGCTCAAGGGATGGCAGCGTGAGCCCTTTTCATGAATTCTGCTCTCAAAACCAGCCATATCCAGTAGATCCTCATACCGCACGCCGGCGTAGCCAGAATCAGCCCAGACGAAGTCATCCCTGTTCTCAGGGTCTAGCACCTGCGCAAGCATCTGGCTGTCGTGAATGTTGGCTGGGGTAATGGAAAATCTTCGAATGAAGCCGTGAGTGGCATCAATGCAAATGCTGTTCTTGTATCCGTAATGGCTGATGCCATTCTTCTTGACCCAGCGGGCGTCAGTGTCCTTCTGGCGCAGTCGGTTTGGCTTGTCCAGCCACTTCTCTGGGATGGCTCCATCCTTGATGGTCTTGTTCTCCTCCCTTGAGTTTCGCTGTTTGGGAACAGGTACCAGTGTCGCATCGATGATCTGCCCTCCACGGGCCTCCAGTCCCTCGGACCGCAGGTGCTCCTCAAAACGTTCAAAGAGCTCATCGATAACACCCGCCTTGCGGAGTCGCTCGCGGAAGAAGGCAATCGTGGTGGCATCAGGAATGGTGTTCATCACTCCCAGTCCGACAAACTCCTCGAATGAGCGTCTGTCGTTGACTTGAAATTCCAGCTCCTCATCGCTGAGGTTGAATAGCTGCTGAAGCACCAGCATCTTGAAGAGGATGAGCGGATCAATCCGCTTCCGGCCAGCATTGCTCTTCCGTTCATGGCTGTAACCCTGCTCCAGCAGTGGCCTGAAGGCATCCCAAGGAATCGTCCCGGATAGGGTCGCCAACGTAGGCTTCTTCTGCTGAAGCCTGTGGATGCGCTTCTCCTCATCCCAGAATCCACGCTGTCCCATTCAGCTGTGTTGAACTGAGCCAATTCTATTGCTTATGTCAAAGTCTGTCAGGGAGCGACGTGGATTTTTCGAGGTGCCCACAAGTGTTCGGAATAGATACTCTTGATGGATATGAGCGATGATTGCCGCTGACCTCATCGCTTTTGGGCCACTTCTTCCTCCTCTCAGGGCTCAGTCTGTCCCTAGCAGATACACTGCTTCGGGCCTCCTGAGAAAGTGAAAACCAGCCTCAAGGCGACAAGCTGTGGGGAAGGCTGGCTTATCTTGGAGTCTTCATCAGGCCGCAGCTGGTTGATGGCCTAGGAATTGCTCTTCTTGTATGACCAGACTGATGGCAGCCAGGTTAAGAAGGTGTGGGCGCCCGGTTATATCAGCGCCGGTACATCCCAGCGCCTGGTGCCCCGACGCCCGCTCCTGGGCGAACCCCGGCTCCGGAGGCAGGCCCACCAAGGCCACCAGGATTCTCCAGGGGCCGTGATTCCACTCCGAGACCAGGTTCGCCCACACCGGCGCCAGGCAAGGCCCCTGCGCCGGAGGCAGGCCCACCGATCCCCCCGGGGTTCGGACGTGCCAGGCAGACTCCGCCGGATGCAAGGGACAAGGCCATGCCAGACACAGCCAGAACTGCGAGTGCATTGAGCTTTCGCATCACACAAGGATCAGTGGAGTCCCTTTCTCCTAACAGCGGCCACGATCAGCGCAGCCGAACCCGCCGAAAGACCCACGGGCGGGTGATGCCGCCCGGCACCTGCCACACCCCATAGCGGCGGCGGGAAGCCCGGAACTCTGCATCCAGATACTCCCTGGAATCGCACTGGCCGAGGTGTTTTCGGTAGGCAAATGCCTGGCCGTCCTCCACCATCGCCAGGTTGAGATTCACCGCCCCAATCACTTCGGCAACGGTGCGGCCGTAGCGATCGATGGCCTTCGGGATCAGCCTCACATTGCTGCTGATTCGCAACCGGCTCTGCAGATAGCGGCGGGCTTGCTCGCCATAGGGGGCCTGAGCCAACTCCGGGGCATCAATGCAGGCCAGGCGCACGCTGATCCGCTTGCTGCCATCGAGCACGCGGATGGTGTCGCCATCGCCGATCGAGAGCACGGTGGCGGATTGCAGCGGGCCGCCCCATCCGAATGAAATGCCTGCGAGCAGGGCTATCAGTGCTCGCAGCTCCAGACGATCCAAGGCAGCGATTGCATGGCAGGGCCGCATCAGCCTCGCTCTTCATGGATGCGGCCCTGCATCGCGGTTGCACTGCCGGGAGTCAGGTCACGCAGATTGGGAGCAGTCCCGACTGGATCCGCAGGCATCGCTGATGTGTGGCCGCTACTCGCTCACCAGCCAGCAGATCGAGCTCGCCACGGTGCGGCTGCGCAACATGAGTGAAGTGCTGGGCCACTGGCGCACCTACGTCTGGGGGTTGGTGCTAGGCCAGGGCCGGTTCTGGGTAGGGTGCCGCCGTATTTGAGCAACTGCCTTTCGTGTTGAAAGTGTCGGTCACCGGGCGGTTGTGGATCATCTCCACGCATGTGGTGATCTCCCTGACTTGGGCCGTGACGGCCGGCCTGTTGGTGTTGGTTCAGTTCGGCCAAACCGAGCGGGCCTTCCCCACGCAGGTGGTGGTCGCTGAACTCAGCAAGTTCTTGGACGACGTCGTGATCATTCCTTGTGGCTCGCTGAGTCTCTTGAGCGGTCTTGTGCTTTGTGCCATCACACCGTGGGGATATTTCAAGCACTGGTGGGTGGTGATCAAGGGCCTGCTCACGGTGTCGTTGATCTTTTTTGGCTCAGTGGCCTTGGGTCCCTGGCTCGACAGCAATGCGGCTCTGGTTGCAGGGCTCAACATGTCTGAGATACCTGCAGATTCGATCTACTGGACAACATGGTTCCAGGGGCTGGTGGGTGGTGGCATTCAGGTGCTGCTGCAGTTGGGCATTGTGTTCATCTCTTTTCTGAAGCCCTGGGGGCGCACTC
Organism: Synechococcus sp. 1G10; assembly: GCF_002252625.1. GTDB lineage: Bacteria > Cyanobacteriota > Cyanobacteriia > PCC-6307 > Cyanobiaceae > Regnicoccus_A. Next base: position 29,882 of record NZ_NQKW01000026.1, read on the forward strand.
CTTGGAAACGGCCCATCAACGTTGAGAGCTGAACAGCGCGAAACCCGAGGCCTACGCAACTGAATCTTTAAGTGGCTTGATGAACGTAATGGTCTTGAGCTGCCACTGGTGCTGATAGGGGTTCAACAACTCATCTGACATCTATTCTATAAGCGCCAAGAAAACTTCCCAAGGCTATCTACTCACGATAACAAACTTATGAAATTAATTATCAGTGTTGAGTATATCGTCTCAACCAAAAACATTTCGAGAACCTAGCGTCTAGCTTGTTACCGATCAGTAATCATCGCCATATTTGACGTCAGAATTTGCATTCATCAATTCCACCGTCGTTTGATACCCGTTAGCGACTGTCACTTGATGCTGAGCTGCAATGTCTTGAAGTGCTTCAAAGTCATATTTTGGTGCAGTGATCCAGCTGAATCCCTTGCCAAAAGTGTTGTCCGGATTCACCACATACCAGTGACAGGCAGTGTCGGGAACCGACACGGAGCACTTGGTCCAATCGTTGTCCCATTGAGGAACCTGGACAAACATGACTGCCGCAAAGAGAAAGCCGAAAAGTGCTCTGAACATACAAGCTTTAAGAATCTTTACAATCCTACCATGAGCTCGTCCTGCTGCCGCTCAATCAATCGGATGGCGCTTGGTCCTTCTTGAAAATCCGTTCCAGGGATCTTCGGAAATCCTTGGCGCTCAGGGGTCTAGCCAGGGCTGACTGAAAGTACATTCATCCCGTCTCCGCCAGGCTGATGCCGACCCAGCCAAGCATTCGGCTGATGTCATGCGCCACGGCCATCAGGCCA
>NZ_NQKW01000027.1 GCF_002252625.1 Synechococcus sp. 1G10
GAGGTTTCGGGCACAAGGAGGGAGCACTCCCACCGACCAAAACCCATGGGTGCGGCTCAGGCCAGAGCGCCTGTGACACACTTTGAATCAGCCCTGCGTCAGCACCTGAATCGCCAGGGCGGTGAGGCCCAGCGGCTCAAACGTCTCCTCGAAGCTGCGGATCGGTGCCGCGCTTCGCTCCCGCAGCGCGCTGGGCAGCACTCCCAGATCCAACACCAGATGCCCGCCGGTCCACACCGTGGCGGCCAGGGCATGCACGATCACTAGCAGAGGGAAAGCAGACACGGCAGCTCCTGTGCACCGTTTCCCACGATGGGAGCAATCCAAGCCAGAGGAGCTGACCGTGAAGGTGATCGTGGATCTGTGCGTCGTCCCGATCGGTGTGGGCGTGCACCTGGCGCCCTACATCGCCGCCTGCGAGAAGGTGCTCACGGAAGCCGGCCTCAAGATCCAGCTGCACCCCAACGGCACTGCTATCGAGGGCGAGTGGTGCCCTGTGTTCGCCGCAATTGAGGCCTGCCATCGGACGGACTATGGCGTTGGCTGCCGTCACGATTACACCACCGCAACGATCACCACCCGGACCGATAGGGGCCAGCCGATCGACTAAGAGGTGACCAGCATCGAGGCGCTGCTGTGGAAAGGCTGAATGCGCCCATATAGAAAGGGCGCCCCGTGTCGGGCGCCCTACTGCTGCGCAGAAGCCAAGGGCTAGGGCCGGTTGCAGGGAACTGGTTGGTGCCGCCCTGGTCGAGGCCTCTGATTCATTGATAGATCCGTTGGGCCGTGGTGTCAGTACGGCAAACCTCACTCCTGGGCCCCACCCCATCACCACTGGGGCTCGCAGGGGCTCCAGCCCTCCTGGCGCTTGGCGGCCCACAGCTTGAGGGCCTCATCCCGGCTGATCTCCCGGCGGTTCTTGAGCAGCGGTACCGGTTCGCCCGGGAGAATCTCCCCCTTGGTGATCTCCAGCCGCTGGTAGGTGCGCTCCCAGCGCGTAGGGCGGAAACGCAGCACCTGGCGGCCGTCGCTGAGCCACCCGTCTTTGGGCGACAGGGGTGGTCCCTTGCTGATGGCCATGCCGCCTCAGGCCACTTCCGGGCACCAGCCCCGCTGGCGTGTCATGTCGTCGGTCCAGCCCTGGCAGCGGTGCGTGAGGTGCTCCCCCTGAGCCAGCAGTCCCTGGTGCAGCTGACACTCCTATGGATTGTCAAGCCCCGCCATACCTCCGTGATCGGCTGGTGGTTGCCCGGTACTGGAGGAGCAGGTTGAGCTCAGCAAGGATGGAGCCGATACCGCCTTGCCCATCCTGTGGAGCCGATCACCACATCGAACCAGCTTCTCCTCTTGGAGGCTATCGATCGGGTACGAAACGACGTGGATGCTCCGCGTTTGCCACTCGAGGAATTGACCGAGACCACTTTCACCCTGGTGGCGGAGCACTTGTCGCTGACGCAGATCATCGAGGCAGCGGAAGGCCTGATCGAGCTGGCTTCCCATCCCACCAGGCCAAAACAAGCGCCTCCGATGCCTATTGATGAATTGCAGGCCCTGCTGGAGAAGGTCATTGATCTCAGGGATTGGCAGGAGCTGGAGGAGGACGACGATCGCAGCGACATCCAGAAGCTGATCGGCAACTCCACTGATGCCGACACCGTGCTGGTGCGGGATCCTTCCGGCACCCCTGAGCTGCAGGAGATCGGCATCCTCGAGCTTCTACAGCGCTATCCCTGCCGCGGCAACGAGGCCCGCTGGAGTCCCGATGACGCGATCACTTTTCTGGAAACCAAGACCCGCTGGCTGGATGCAGCGCTGGAGAGCTGGGATGCCGATGGCGAGGCCATCGATGCAGACAGCGATCTGATCAAGGCCAAGGCCGTCGTCCTCGTTGTGCCGGAGCAACGAGGCCAGGCGCTGCGGACCGAGTTGCATGACGTGCTGATCCCCGTCGACAGCTGAACCACCGGCCGGCTCTGATTCCGCCGGAACCGCCGCCTGCCTTGGAGGGGCAGGCAACGGCTCCGGCGGGAGCCTGGAGGACTGTTCCAATCCGGCTGCTGATCAGGCCTGTGCCGTTCGCACCGCAGGCCCCCCGCGCAGGATGCCGAACACCTCGCGGGCGACAAAGCGCTTGAGGCAGCGGATGATCTCCCTGATTGTGCGGCCCTCTGCGGTGCGGCGCTCGACATAGTCCCTGGTCTGTTGGTGCCGCTGCATCCGGCAGATGACGATGCGGTGCAAGGCACAGTTGGCCTGGCGGTGCCGCTGCGATTCAGCCGATGTCGCACCACCTTGCCGGAGCTGGCCGGCAGGGGATTGACGCCGCACAGTGCCGCGAACGATGCCTCCGACTTCAGCCGCTCCTGGTTGTCACCAACCGCAACAACCAGGGTGGCGGAGATGTCCACACCGATGCCGTAGGTGTTGCGCAGCTCCGGGCAGTGCTGCATGGTCAGCTGATCCAGCTGCGCCAGGGTCTCCTTGAGTTCCTGATCCAGCTGCTGAATGCGGCGGGCAAGAGCGCGCAGGGCCATCTTGGCTGCCGCCAGCGGCGTGCTGATCTCTCCAGAGCGCAGGCCACTGCAGCATTCCACCAGCTCCTTGCCCTTGAGCCGCTGCAGCCTCTCCCGCAGCGCTGCCGGTGCAGTCACAACAATCGCGTGCAACTGATTGAGGGCTGCCGTGCGGTTGCCAGAGGCCGAATCCTTGACCACCTTGAGCATGCGGATCATCTCCACCAGGTCATTGCCTGCCTTGGGAATGACGGTCGATTGGCCGGCAATGAAGGAGCGGGCAGCTGCCTCCGCGTCGATGGTGTCGTCCTTACCTCGCCGGTGCCGGGTGGAACGATCAGGCCGGTTCACTTCCACCACCTCAAGCCCTGCTAATTGCAGAGATCGGCAGAGACCAGCCCCGTAGCAACCGGTGCCCTCCACAGCGAACACCGGACTGCTGCCGAACTCAGCAGACCAGCGGATCAGCTCCTCGTAACCACTGCGCTTGGCATCCAGCTTGAGGCTGCCCAACCAGCCGCCATTGGCGCTGAGGGCCACTGCCATGTGAATGAGCTTGTGGGTATCGACGCCGATCACGACGTCTGGGCCAGTACTGGTCTCGGGGGCAGGTGCCGGCGCTGCGCTCATGGCTTCTTGGGACAGGAGGGGGTGCAACCAACCGGGCAGATGGACAGGCCATTGATGGGACGGGAACGTCGGACTCCTATGAGGTCACGAAACTCCCCGGCTGGTTGCCCCACCGCACAGACCGACAGGTCAGCGCGAAAGACACCGCTCCAGAACGGACCGGGTCAGGCAGGTGATGGGTCAGACCCGTGCTGGTGGGGTCCTGGAATCATCAATGGCAGGTGAGCAGGGGGATGCAGTTCACCCCGGCGTGATGGCGAAACCAGTGGCAGGTCATGCAGACCTTGCGCTTGTATCCGGTAGTTGTAGCAAGGGCTTTCAGTGGTGGACTGGAGCAGTTGGGGCACAGGTGTGCACGGGATGGCACTGCGGGCGGTGGTTTTGTGCACAGTGCACAAGGGGACAGGCGATTGGGTAACGGTCGCGTAGCCAGAGCCGCAGAGCCGCAGGGCATCATGCAAAATCTGGCTGGAAGTCCAGCCGTTCAACTTTGCCGCTTCAACAGGACTGCCGTCCGCTTGACCACCACCACCCGCCCCGAGCGCATCGGGGCTACCACCCGTCCAGAACTAAGCCAGCTCCATCCGCTTCCTGCCTCCATTCCGCCGGTTGGAGCTGCTCACCCAATCGGGTGAGTGCTCCGTCACGGCGCAGCAAAAGCTGCAATCCCACCGGTAACTGTGAGGGTGCCGTTGCCAAAGGCGAAGAGGCCGCCGTCGGCTCCGCCGATGGATTCAAAATCTGAGACGTTCATACCAGTGGTTCCTTGGATAATTGTCGAGCCAATAATGGTGTACTCACCGTCGCCAAAAAGGATCCTGTCTTTCCCTGTACCGCCGAAGAAGTTTCCGGTCCCGAAACCCTTGAGCGTGTCATTGCCATCTCCTAGGTTCACGCTCCCACCTCCGTAAAAGCCACCTACTAGGGCGTTGACTGTATCTTTGCCGGCGCCGGTATTGATCGTGCCGCTATTATTGATGCCGAAGTTGCCGTTGCCGGTGACGCTGTCGTTACCGGCGCCGGTATTAATCGTGCCGGGGTTGATGATGCCGTTGTCGCTGCCGCTGCCGGTGACGCTGTCGTTGCCTAAGCCGGTATCAATCCTGCCATAATTTACAATGCCGAGGCTGCCTCCGCTGCCGGTGACGCTGTCGTTGCCTTCGCCGGTATCGATGGTGTCATAATTTGCAATGCTGATGAAGGGTCCGCTGCCGGTGACGCTGTCGTTGCCTAAGCCGGTATCGATCCTGCCATCATTTGAAATGCCGTTGGAAAAGTTGCTTCCGCCGGTGACGCTGTCGTTGCCTTCGCCGGTATAGATACTGCTGCGATTATAAATGCCGTCGCCGTAGACGCCGCTGCCGGTGACGCTGTCGTTGCCTACGCCGGTATCGATCGTGCCATCATTTAAAATGCCGGCGTTGCTGCCGACGCCGACTCCAGTGACGTTGTCATTGCCAGCAAGTGCGGAAATTTGATCACCATCGACGTACCAGCCGCTACTGGAAATGGCGCTGTCACTACCGGGAGTAAACTCGAAGCCAGCAAGATTTGCCATAGCTCTAGAGTTGTGATTGGGGTCTTTAATTATGACCGTCCAAGAATCAGTCTGTCTAAATAGATTACGGTTTTGCAATACTTTGCTGCGTAACGATACGATAAGCCAACTCGAATGTATTTAAATTGCGATCGACGGGACAAGGCCATACCCCAATTCTGGTAGCTATACCCGCCCTGCCGCAGCCGCTGTCCATGTCGAGCATCTGCTTGAACGGTATGGTTTCGGATTGTTAGCGATCAGTCCGGCTCCACCTCCAGCTCATCGCCCAGGGCGAACACAGCGCCGAGCGTTCGCTCGTATTCAGCCGCCAGCATCGACTTTTGGCGCGGGTCGAGGCCTGGCTCCTGGATCGCACGCACCAGGGGCCCCAGGCGGGCCCGCAGCTCCTCCAAGCGGGCAGCGCGAGGGTCGGGGTCCAGCAGGCGCAGCCGCCTGGCCTGATGAAACGCCCAAAGTTGTTCCATCACTACCGCAGCTTCGGCGGCAAAGGAGCTGTTGGCATCAGGAACGGCCTACAACCAAAACGTGAGAAAATCGACTTCTGAATATCTCCATCTACTAACCCGTCAATATCCAGTAATCCAGACTCACGGATAGAGGAGTATTTCTGGACCGCTTCTTCTTTTTCTACTGTGGCGATTGCCTGAGTTCTCCCTAAGCAAGGGGGAGCAGAAAGAAAGCGGATTCTTGCTTCTCTTGCGGCGTCAACTTTTTGTTGTAGCCGCTTGTTTTCTTCAAGTTGCGCATCAACTCTGTTCTGCATCTCTCTGATGCGTTGCCTGCCAGATTTCATGAGAGCGTTGCCTGCCTCTTCGATCTTGCGGCTGCTACCCGTCAAATTGCAATCGTCATCAAGGTAGGGGATTAGTGCGGGGAATATCGCCATTTCTGAAGCCATCTGAAAGTCTTCCTGAGAAATTCCACGCTCTCTTAAAAGAACGCTGTCGTAGGTGGTCAGAATGCTTTGGTAACTGAACCCTTTTCGCTCCAGGCACTTCGCTCGCGCAAGCAGAATATTTGCCCCCCAGAATGAGCTATTCCGGGCACTATTATTGGTTGGCACCCCTTGGGCATGTCCCTTCTCGAAGGCATTTGGGGACAACAAACATCCAAGAAGAAGAACAAGGGGAATCCTGGAGCTAAGGCTACTAAGCGCCATTATCAACCTCAGCCAAATTGAAGCTATCATATCCCACCAAGCCACGCCATAGCCAGCGAGGGTTGGCAAAGCAGGTGCTGATACTAGCGATAACAGTGCTTTTCAGAGCTGCACTGAAGTGCTTCTGGCGGAAGTTAGCAGGTGTGGACGCTTAGGTTCAGGCGGGCATAGGGAGCTGGTGCGGGGGGCAGTCTGTTGCCGCCTGCAGGATGCCCAACTCCTGCAGCTTCAACTCACCTGCTGCTACTGCTGCTTCAAGACTGCCTGCCAGCAGAGTGATAGTGCTGTATATCTGCCCACCCTGCTCTCACACCTTTGCTCTATGGCACTGCCTTAGGTATGCCTTGCCGCGATAATCAGCGTCATAGATGACTTGCCAGGCACCATCAGCAAGGCGTGCAAATTGCCTAGTGTCGTTATCGAGTGGGTGTGGCTTCATCAGTCTGGCGGCAACTTTGGCAAGCCTAGCAGTAGCCCTGGCGGGTAGTTTGGATATCCAGTGCAGCTTATACCTGAAACTACATGCCGGCATTGAACTCCACTAGTGCCATCAATAGTGCTGGTATTGCTGAGCATCAAGCAGGAGATACATTACATCTGCACCTGAAATGTGCAGGCACAGCAGGCAGACTGTCCTGCTCGTAGATATTGCCGACAAACTCTAGGCAGATAGGGCAAGTCCGTTCATCCAGCATTACAACAATACGAAAGCGGCTGGTTTCAGTTGCGGCGGTGGTAGCTGCATTGGCAGCAGCCCAGACGCCTGTGGACACCAGTGTTTCCACCGCTGTCTCGATGCGCCGCTGCACATCCGCCAGCCGCTCCCCCGCCGTTGTGATGCCACCCGCCAACCTGTCACGCTCAATGCCTTCACGGAACGCCGATACCAGCCCGCTCAGGAAGCTCAAGAGAGCAGCTCCCGCAATGACGTGCCAGCCAGCACCAGGTCGAGCAGTTCGGCTTCACTGGGCAGCGGGGCAGCGGTGATGGGCGTCAGCTTCGCTGCTTCCTGGCGGGCACTGTCCACCACCTGCGGCAGCACCCGCAGGAGTTCACGGCGCAGCGCATCATTGAGCGGCTGCAGGGCAGCAGTCAGCTCCACATCGCTCAGCAGCGGCTGTGCGTCCATCACGGTGGCAACACCCTTGGCAGCCTTGGCAATGGCGGGCTTCAGTGCTCGCATGGTGTCGCGTTCAATGCGGGTCAGGATGCGCCGCAGGTTGACGGCATGACGCGCAGCGGGTGCACCGACTTCTGCCACCAGGACGGGTTCAAGAGCAGGTGCTGGTGTGGTGAACGCTTCACGGGGCTGCACTGGTGTCTTCCAGCCAGCCCAGGTCTGCAGGGTGCTGCGGTGCTCACGGAGCATCAGGTTTGGGTCGAGCACCGTGCCGCCTGTGGCGCGGGCGCTGGCAAGGGCACTGGCTGACTCACGGGTGGGTTGCTGCAGCGGCTTCAGGCGGCTGGGCGGGCGTTTCCTGCTCATTGGACTGGGGAAGCGGTGATGGCGTGGGCGATGCGTTGCAGGCGGCGCTGAAGTCCCGTCAGTTCAGGCTCGGGCGGCGCAGGGGGAGCAGGTGGTGGTGGTGCACAGATTGCACTGCAGTTGCTGCCATCACATTCAGCATCAATCTCACGCTGCTCCTTAGGCGTCAGACGTACTTCTGTCTGCATCGCAGCGTGCTGTCTGTCCAGTCGCATCTGCTCAGGAGAGCGCAATGGTTGATGCAGTAACCATTGCTGTGCAGTATTCAGATAGCTCACTTCAGTGCGTTGATACATCTGAAGCGTCTCAGGTACCTTTAGCAGCTCCCAGTCACGCAGCAGGCTACGCAGAGTCAGTGCTAGTGACTGCCTTCGTGCAATGAGATTCTTTACACGCAGTTCAGTCTCGTTTATCCCACTTGCAGGACGCTTACTCATGCCACAACTCCCCGTGTGTACGTTCACCCGCAAGGGTGACAGCAGGTGGGTTCCACATCAACTCCACCAGCTCCGCCCTGGTATGCAAGTCGGGATTGACGCCTTGAGCTATTGCACGCTTGCGCAATGCCTGCATCATCATGTCTTCCAGTGCTGTGCTCACGGCATCTCCCGCAGTGCCGACACATCACCGCTGACTACATCAGCAGACCTATCAACTTCAATCTGTAGTGATAGTCCATTGCTGGGTGGGTAAGAGTAGCCGTTGCTGTCAACACCTGCAATCCTGCTGGTATTGTTAAGTCTTACGTCGGTGATAATAGGTGCAGCGGCAGAGCTGGGGATGACTGAATACTCGCTCCATACAGGTTGCCCGCCAGGACTAGGGGTAGCGGTGAAGGATACTTGTGTCATCTCCTGATTGCCTGCTACTGTTGACTCCAGCAGCAGATGTGCAGTAAAGCCACGTACCCTGCCTTCAGAAATGATGCTCGACTGATCAAAAGCTATTGCCAGCGGCAGTAATGCACCACCCGTCAGGCTATGTTGCATCAGCTTGATAGGACCGCCGACACTGCCCTTGAAGTTGGTGATAACAGTCTGTGATGTGTCGAGCTTGCTTGTTGCTGACCAGGATTGATTAACCAGCTCTACCTTCGGCACAATGCTGACACCTTCCTCCCAGCCCGTGCCGTCTGAGTTATACCGCCAGGCAATAACAGCATTGCGTGCACTGCTGATTTCAAGGCACGCATCACCAGGCAGCAGTTCAGCCCGCCCGAAGTAGCGCTGGGCAAAGCTCTCACGGGTGATGCTGATAGGTGATACATCAGCAATAGTGCAGCCTGCTGCTGCCAGCCCACGCTCCCCCCGCTGCCCTTCAGGCCCCATCCATTCACCCGTCAGTGCTCGTGCCTGCAGGTCGGCAATGGTGCTGGCGGTGGCGGCAACATTGGCGGCAGCGGTGCCGTCACTGCGGGTGATGGCTTCTGCCACCTGCTGCTCTGCTGCCAGCGTGCGGGCGTCGAGTGCCTGCAGGCGGGCATCAGCGGCAGTGGCAGTGGCATCAATGCGGGCAATGGTCTGGTCCGCCAGGGATGCCAGCTCCTGGTGAGTCAGGCTCACCCTGGCTGCCTGCGCACTCCATCGCTGCAGTTCAGCCTGCAGGCTCAGCAGGTCGCTGCGGCTGGCGGCAGGGCTGTTCTCCACTGCATCAAGACGTTCAGCCAGTGCCGTCAGCATCAGCAGCCCGTCCGTATCGGCAGTGGGCTCCACTGTGGGCTCCACAGGGGGAGCAGGTGCTGGGGGCTCGGTGGGGGCTGCAGCAGCTTGCATGGCGGCGTACTCAGCAATCGCTGCCTCATACGTCGGGGCGTCAATCTGCGTGCCTCTGAAGGTGAACACGGGCATCACGGGGATACGGGGGTGGCGCGGATGTAGGCACCAGCGCGGGCAAGGCTGCTCAGTCGTGGCTCACGGGGGAGCGGGGTGCCGTTCATCAGGCTCCTGCAGCGGGCAGTGATGTGACGCTCCTGCTGATGGTGAAGCTGCTGCTGGCGGGCGTGCTGCTCCTGCTCCTGCTGCCGTAGCTCAGCCGCCGGTCCAATCAGCCATGGATGCGCGTAGCTCATAGCTGCGGCGCTCCATGAAGCCTGCCCATGCCGCTGGCAACCAGTGAAGTCAGCCGTGCGCTGGCAGCGGCTGCAGTGGCGTTCTGCTGCTGCTCAAACTGCTCCCTGGAGCGCGTCTGCGCATCACGTGGGTCGGCGGCAACAGATGCAGATTGCAGCTTTGCTGCCAGCTCAGGGGCATTGCTCTGCATCCAGAGCTGCGCCGTGAAGTTCGGCTGGACGCCAGGCATCAGCTCACCCGTGGGTGAGTAGCTGGCAGGCATACCCCATGGGTTGCCATTTGCCGCCAGCCAGCTCTCTGCTTCCTGCTGCGCTTGCTCCTGTGGACTCGGGGGAGCAGGTGGGGCGCTCGGCAGCGTGCCATCAATGGCAGACAGCTCCAGCTCGGCAGGGGCAGTGCCTGACAGCAGGCTGTGCAGTTCAGGGTCAGCATCCTGCAACTGCAGCCGCTCAATTTCAGGCAGGTCCGTAATCACCACAGGCAGCGGTGTGCTGGGCTTGTAACTTGCCCATCGCTTCAGGAGTGCTGCGGTGCGCTGAATCATGCGGCGGATGTGCTATTGCCTGCCTGCTGAGTCTACGCCTGCACGTCAATACTTCAAGTCCAGAACTGCGGTGGGGGCGGGGGGCTTGCACCTGCTCGATGTGCTGCTACCTGCAGGGCAGACTTTGCACTGCTACGCCACCGACTTGCAGGTCCTGGTAATGTACTGACAATGAAGCCTCGCAATAGTGACTGTGATACATCAATGCCGTCAATGTTGATAGTGACATGCCCGCGTGAGCCGTCAATACGTGTTAGCCGTCCATCAAGCTGTAGGGGCTCACCATCAAACATCAGGCTGATGCCTATGTATTCTGGTGTGAGCACTTCGTGCAGTAGCACCGTATCGCCTGGGGATATGCCTTGCCAGGAGCTGCTGTAGGTTTGGAGTGTGTCTTGTGCTGCTGTATTGCGCTGCTGCTCAAATGCTACGAACTGCTCACGCTGTGCATTAGATAATGCAATGCGCTGCCGTAGCTGCTGCTGTAGGTGTTGGTCCTGCGGGTAGAACACTTAGTAAATACGGAAGTTGGTGTCTTGAGTTGTGAGACGAGATGCCCTTAGCGTGATGGAGTAGCGGATGGCGTCTGCGGCATGATTTGCGCAGCCTGGCGCCGTTGTCTCAGGGTCAGTCGCAGGGCTGATTCAAAGTATTAATTCGGCTCTTGGCTGGGTTGTCGAAGTGCCATCGCCAGAAGCGACGTGATGTCGTGCATCACCGCCTGCATGCCTGCCCGGATCGACTGAAACCCGTCCAAGCGCAGCAGGTTGAGGGCTGCCGTCCTGAGCGTGGCCATCGCCCCAGCTCCATTGCCCCGGTAACGGTGGGCGTCCTCGTGGAGCTGGGTATCGCGGATCCAGTGCCAGCTCTCAATGCTCCAACGGTCCCGTACCTGTCGCAGCATGGCTTCTGGCGTGGTGCGCAGGCTGGTGATGAACAGGTGGGTGGCGTGAAATGGCTTGCCATCACGGGTGCCATCGGCGGTCACATCCACGATCCAGCTGGTGCCGCTCCAGGCCTCCTGGATGTGCTCCGGCGCCTCTTTCGCCCGCAGCGTCCAGGTGATGTCGCGGCCATGGCTGATCTCGTGATCGGTTGCCACGAAAGGGATCTTCCGCTTTCCCTGGAACTGGCTGCGGATCTGGCGATGCAGGGTCTTCTGATTCGCCTTGACCGTCAGGAGGAAGTCGGCCCCCTGCTCCTGGAGGAGTTGAAAAACGGGCGCTGCGTATGGAGCGCATCCGCCTGAATCAACACGCCGTCGAGATCCAGCTCCCCGAGCAGCTGCCGCAGCACCGCACGCTCATGGTTCTCGCCGGTGGCGTAGCAGGCCTGAGAGATCGCCACCCCCAGCGCGGCTGAATACAGCGTTACCTGGGCGATGAATGCCGAACCACCGCCGGGTGTGGGCTCGATCGAGCCCCGCAAGGTCTTGCCGTCACACACAAGCTGATCGAGATCCACTGCCCCACCTGGGATCTGGGCGATCGTCCAGTCACGGATGGTCGCGCACAGGACCGCGACATCCACCTGCAGGAAGAAGTAGCGGAACGCTGAATCCGATGGGGGCCGCCGCAGTTCAAGTCCCAGCTGCTGAGTGAGCGCCGAATGGTGGCGCCGAGCGAACCGCTCCAGATCTCGCAAGCTTTCACAGCCACTCAGGATGCCCAGCACCGCCACCAGCAGCAGGTACCAGGCCGGAATGCGCACCCCTCGCAGCATTCGCGCATCCGGAATCGTCTTGAGGAAGCTGATCAGATCAAGATCCGTTGCGGCAGAGGCGGTTTCGGGCACAAGGACGGGGCGGTACCACCGACCAAACCCCATCCAGGCAGCTCAGGCCAGAGCGCTTGTGACACACTTTGAATCAGCCCTGGGTCAGCAGGGACTGGCCACTGGCAAGGTGTTGTGACGATGGGCATGGTTGGCCGATCTGGCGATGTCATGACGCCTTCCCGGTTCAAGACTTTCCAAACGGGCCAGGGCTGCTGGAGCATGAAGCCCCGTGGCGACTCTTGAGCCACCCATCCAGAATGAACAACTAGCTCAGCCAACCACCGGGGCCATGGGTCGACTCTCCCCGCTTGTGAACACCCTGCGCCGCACGCCACCGCTGGTGTTCGCCATGGCGGTGCTGGCCACGGGGCTGGTGGTGGCCAGCAGTGTGCTCGTGAAGGGCATCCGCCGCGGCAACGACACCATCACCGTGACCGGTTCCAGCACCGAGCGCATCAGCAGCGACTACGCGGACTGGACCGTGGAAGTGGCCCGGAGCGCACCAACCCTGCAGAACTCTTATCAGGAACTGCAGCCTGAGGTGCAGCGCACCACCGCCTTCCTGCGGCAGCAGGGCATCGCCGCCGATGCCATCAGCCTCAACCCAATCAAGTCCGAAAAGGCAGACGTGCGCGACTCCCGCACCGGTGAGCTGCAATCCACCACCTTCACTACCCGCCAGCAGATCCGCATCAGCAGCCCTGAGGTGGAGAAGGTGGCCGCGGTGGCCCAGCAGATCGGTGAGCTCGTGGGTCAGGGGGTGCCGCTCACCATCAACGATCCGGCCTACACCAGGCTCTCCGAAAAGCGGGTGGATATGCTAGCCAAGGCCACCCGTGATGCCCGGCAACGCGCCCGCGAGATCGCCCGCCAGGCCGGCTCCCGCATCGGCGTGATCACCCAGGCCGACACCGGCTCGTTCCAGATCACCGTGCCCAATTCCACCGAGATGAGCAGCTACGGCTCCTATGACACCACCACGATTGAGAAAGACATCACCGCCGTGATGGGCGTGACCTTCCGGGTGGAGTGAGGGCAAATCAGCACTGGCTGTCCAATAAAAGCCATCCACCTCACAGCGGCCCTTATTGCTGTGAAACACCGGCATCGGGCTGATCATCGGCCTGTCGCTGCCGCGCTGGCTGCTGCAGCGCTGAGGTGTTCAGGGAATGAACAGTTGCTCGTAGCCGCCGCTTTTGATGGCGGCGACCGCTGCCTGGGGCTCGCCTTTGACCTCCCGAATCCGCGGCCAGCTGGTTGTTGTCAGCACCAGGATCGCAATGCTGCGCCCGCTCAGGTTCTGCTGATATCGCAGGTTCGTATCGGCGGTGATCAGTAGCTCGTAGCCCTCCTGCTCCGCCAGGCGAATCAGCTCGCCATTGGTAACGGTCGACCAACCCAGCTCATAAGCCGTGACCACCACATGGCCGCTCAGTGAACGGCGGAGGGGAACGGGTGTCCCCTGGTCAAACAGGATCCGCACTCAGGCCAGTGCAGCAGCAGCGGTGCTCCGAGCGGCGTGCTTCAGGACCAGCCGTGACTGCTCGAGGCTCACGCCTGGGAACAGTTCGACGAACTCAGCCAAGGAGACCCCGTCTTCCAGGTTTTCGAACAGAGCCGCCACCAGAATACGGGTACCGCGGAACACCCAGGCTCCGCTCACACGCTGAGGATCCCGCTCCACAGCACTGCAGCCGCCCAGCCCAGATCGGTTTTCATGGTCATGGCCCTCAGGGCGGCCGGACTTGCAAATCGTAGGTAGCTCACCCGATCTGAGCTGCCGGATGACTGGATCTCAGGCGACAGCCTGCTGCTGAACCGAATACGTCTCGATCCAGTCGTGGTGGCGCTTCTGGCAAATCCGATACGCGATGGAGGTGGGATCGGCGGGCACCTGGAACCGCTTGCGGAACGCCTTGGTGAAGCTTTCAAGCACCGGCCTGGGTAGACCCCGCAGGGTGTCCAGGATCTGGCGGGTGGTGGCCGTGTCGAGAGGCATTCGTCCGGGGTAGTCGCTGGCGATTGGGGCGGCAGGCGAGGGGCTGCGATGGATCGACCGCGTGCCGTTGCTGGCACTGCTGCTTGTCGTAAAGCGCCAGGCCGAATGGGTTCCCGAAGGTCATCAGCGCCCGTTTCATTGCATCGGTTTCCGCTTCCTTGAGGGCGGATTCATGGGCCTGGCCCAGGTCGACATCAATGCCGTGGCCGACACCGCAGCCTTCCCGCACGATTCCGCCGACGACCACCCGCACCCGGGCGGTGTAGGTGACGCCCCAGCCGTCGCGTCGCGTTGCGGTGGATCGGAAGGCTTGCTCGGCTCACGGCCGATGCGCCGTTCCGCCTGCCAGACGAACCGCAGCACAACCGTCTCGCGCTGCCAACCGTCGAACCCGAAGATCCGGTTGGCTTCCGCAGTTACCTGCCAGCCCTCGAGACAGCTGACCTTGGCGCGGCCCTGTTCGCGCTGGCGAACCTTGCCGCGATCGAGGGGGGTGGCGAGGGCACTGATCTGCTCAGGGGAAAATGTGCAGGTCATGGCGGCGAGGTGGTGGGTGGGCAGAGGCTTCGGGATCAGTTGGCAGGGGTATGTGGCGGAGGTTCGATCAACACCCAGCAGGGCGGTTCGCTGCAGTGGATGTGATCCGGTGAGGGCCAGCGGCCTGGTTTGCGGGAGATAGGCTCAACCCAGCTGGCCAGGCAGGTTGACCAGATATGGCTTCTGGGCCGTGGCGTGATCGGGTCGGCCCTAAAATCCTTGAAAGGACAGCAAGAGGCGAGTTTCTCTTGCACATTTCTTGCAAGTCAAAAAACAAGGGTTCCCGGTTTTGCCGAGAACCCTTGGTGTAACTGCAGTCGGGGCGACAGGATTCGAACCTGCGACCTAGTGCTCCCAAACCTCTGTGGAACCGATCTGGGAGGCCGTTGTCGCTGACTGGGATCTTCGCTGAAAAGCCTTGTGCTCACTATGTTTGGGGGTGCCACCGGGTGCCTCATGTTGCCTCGCTGTGCCACGGCTTGAGCTAGTTTCTCTTGCACTTTCTCTTGCACTTTCTCTTGCAAGGGGGGTCTTTTGCCCCGTGAGCACTGGGTCGCTGCCCTGCGTTCGGCTCTCCAATGTGACCTCGGCTCGCGGAGCGGCTGGAGCCTGTCGGAAATGCGCGGGCGTGCGCTGCTCAATCTCTCGGAGCGGGTCACGGGCGGCAAACGTCTCCAGCGAGTGCTCCCCATCCCCTGGGAGGCGGCTTCTCGGCAAGACATCCATACGTCTGTGCTGGCGATCCACGCCTCCTTCGCGCGCGGGATTCCTCTGGATCAATGCATCGCTCTGGCCACAGGATCGGCCTCTCTAGAGGAAGACGACAGCACGCCAGAGGACGTGGTCGAACCTATTCAGGCCACGGACTGGCAGGGGTTGGTCGCGCAGTACCGGGACCACAAGATCAGCAGCGGTCTGATCAAGCAGACGACCTGGGAGAGGACCTATGCCGCCCGCATGCAGCGGTTGGTGGAAGCCACCAAAGGCAAAACCAAGCCCTCGACCCCGCGCCAACTGCTGGAGCTGCTGACCCAGCGGCTCAAGGATCAGCCCGGCTCCCGGGGGCGCCAGGTGGTGGTGCAGCAGGCTGCCGCCTTGCTGCGCTGGGCTGTGGACAATGAGCGGCTGCCGCAGGAATGGGCGCCCCCGCTGGTGCTCTCCAGCTACACCGGCCGGCGCCGGGAGCCCAAATCGGTCACCACACCGATTGGTGTCGACGACATCCTCCTGCTGGTGGAATCGATTCCCGATACGCGCTGGCGCAATGCCGTCCAGCTGCTGGCCAGCTTTGGACTGAGGCCAGAAGAGCTGCAGCATCTGGAGTTGCGGTAAGGCCGCCTGTGGTGCAATTACGCCAAGGTGTCTTTCCGCGGCAGCACCAGACCCCGGCCGTTGCGGGTTCTTCCCTGCGATGCCTGGGCCCAGAATTGGCGGCTGGAAGAGTCGTTCAGCTCCACTCGGATGCCACCGATGCGGCCCGGCTTCGGGTCCCAGGACCTCAAGAATTACCTCCGGCGTCGCCCCCTCTGGGATCAGCTCCGCCACCGATATGCGCTGGACGGGGAGAAATTGGTGCTCTACTCCTGCCGGCATGGCTATGCGCACCGTGCCCATGTGATCTGCGACCTGCCACCAAAAGTCGTGGCGGCCGCCATGGGCCACACGGTGGAAACCCACCTGGCGGCCTACAGCAAGTCGTGCGGAGATGAAGTGGTGGATGACGCCTTCGACAAGGCGGCCCGTCTTCTGGGTGAACGCCAGGCGCAGGCATCAGGACCTGCTACTTGATCGCCTCGATTCGATCGAGGTACACATTCACCAGTTTGTTATGAGGCAACAGCGCCTCGATTCGCATCCATATCCTGGCAAGAAATGCCTGAAACTCGCTGCGGCGCATGTTCCCGAAGCGCAGGTGCACCACCCACGGAGGTGGCGTCTGGAGCATGATGCGATTCGAGAAGTCAGTGTCCTTCGTCACGATCACCAGCTCCTGCAACCGGGCGTACTCCCAGATCTCCCCATCACTCATACCTCGGCCAAGTTCAGCCACATGGGTGAATGGGAGGGACGGCTGGAAGCGCAGCTGCCTTGGCACATTCTCGTCAAAGATGAAGCCCTTCAAGCGACGCTTTGCAGCGAGAACTGATGGCCCATCAGATCCGAGGAGAAGCGGATGCAGGCCAGGATGTCATCCCGGGTCAGGGTCGGATACTCCTCAAGCACATCCTCGATGGCATCGCCAGCAGCCAGGAACTCCAGCACCGTCCGAGCCGTTATACGGGTGCCCTTGATGGTCGGCTGGCCATTGCAGATATCTGGCTCTACGACGATTCGCTCCATGCTCCAGGCCTCCTGAGGTGATGCTAGGTGGAGCGGAGGGCCCAGACCACGGCGCCCCTGCTGAGTGCCGAGGGCTCGTTGCATCCAGCTCAGAGCCGCAGGTTGCGGCGACTCCAGCTGGTGAGCGCGGTCTCGATGTTGCCGGCATGCCACTGCAGCGGACCCTTGCTGTCGGTGCAGCCCCAGCGGCGGAAGTCACGCCCCGGCTTGAGGATCCCCCGAAGCCGCAGACGGCGCAGTGACTCACGGCTGACACCCAGCAGCTCGCAGGCCTGTGCGGTGGTGATCCAGACCCGCCCTGGTGTGGTCTGCGTCATGGCATCAAAGGACCAGGACTGTGCGTGGCGGTGCTGCCCGGCTGGCTTGGCAGGGGACTGGGCGGCACCGGACCAGCGAGCACCAGCAGAACGGTGCTGATCTGAAACAGCAGCAGCAGCCAGACCAGCCGGTGCAGGTATCGGAGGTTGGTGATCGTCACCAGGGTGTGACGCGGTGCTCGCTGGCAGAAGTGCGGCAGCTGGGGCCGGCGTGGCTCGAAGCTGCGGGCCATCAGAACGGCACCCCGTCGTCGTCACCGAATTCATCACCAAAGTCATCCATCTCGCCGATGGGGATGGCGCGCTGATGGCGTTCGCTGGCCTGATAGTCGCGGTAGGCCTGCTCGGCCGCCTCGATCCAGCCCACGTCCGTGCCCTCGCTCAAGCTGATCGGCCCGTAGAAGCCGATGGTGACGTTGCGCGGCACCGCATCGGCTTCCGCCTGGGTCTTGATCTTGCTGCCCTTGGGGTTGCCGTCCTGGTCGTACTGCTGGGCCCAGCGGGTGGCCAGGGTGAGCTGATCGCCGACGTTGAGCTTGCCCTTGCGGTGTGCCTTGCGTGCCTCAATCCAGTCCCCGAAACCTTTGGCCTTGAGGATCACCCGCACCCGATCGCCTGCGGCCGGCACCGCTGCCTCGTCGCCGAGCTTGGCCTCCATCGAGGTGCCGGGCATGGCGACGCAGTGGATGACGATCTCCTGCTTCACCTTGGGGTTTCCCTGCCGGTCCTTGCCGTTGGGGATCGGCTCCATCTCGCCGCTGGCCAGGTTCTAGCGCAGCCGGTCGCGCTGCTCGGTGCGCACGATCGCCAACTGCGCCACCTCCCCGAATCGCTGCTGACGGATCACAGGTGCGCCGATGCGAGCGCCGTCGTTCAGTTCAATCGCCATGGCTCTGTTGGGGGTTGGGGTTCAGGGGGGGTAGGGGTTCAAGGCCGGCGCCCAGCCGCATCAGGTGATGGGCGGCGCCGCTGATCGAGAGACCGTGCTGCTGGCGCAGCTGCTGCAGGGCCTGCCAGACATCGCTGCGGACCTTGGACTGCAGGTAGTGGCCCCCGTCCGGGGCACTGGGCTGCTCGTGCTGGCGGTGGCCGTAGGCGATGCGGCGGGGTGCTGGTTCAGCCATCGGCGAGCCAGCCATGGGGATCGCTGGCCTGGCAGCCGCAGGAGGCGACCCTCACCAGTTGCAGCTCATCGATGGCGCCCTGTAGGGCCGGGCACGATTGGACAAGGGCGGCAGCGCGGGTGGGCCAGAGGCAGTGCCAGGCCAGCTCAGGTGCCTGCGTCCAGATCGGCTCCTGGTTGCGGATGGTCCTCAGCAACAGGCCACTGCCGCGCTGGCCGAGCCTCCAGCGCGGGCTCGCAACAACTCTCGACGGCCCGCGCCAGCCAGCGCAGCAGGTGAATCTCACTGGCCCGGCGCATGAGCCCATGAATGCGGCCATCCGGCACATCGCGGTAGTAGCGAGCGGCCAGCTCCCTCTGCCGCTGATCGGCAACGGCCCAGAGCAGGTGAGCGGCATGGCGCAGCTGCAGGTTCTGCTCATGACGGCACCCCCGCGAGTTCCCGCTCGAAGCGGTCGATGAAGTCGGCATGGCGGCGCTGGGTGACGCGGTCGGTGATGGTGCGGGCGGTGCTGGGCACCTGGAACTGGGCGCGGAAGGCGATGGTGAAGCGCTTCCAGACCTCCTTGTCGCTGCGGGCCATGGCCTTGAGCATCGCGGTGAGGGTGGCGATCTCCTGGGGCTCGAGGGGCTCAAGGTCCAACGGGTCGTGCTCCGGCTGAACCGGGGTTGTCGCGGTCACCGGCGGCGGGGTCGGCTCCTGTTCGGGTCGCTCAGCAGCGGCGGCTTGCCGCGGGGCGGGATCACTGGGACTGGGCTGTGGCTCTCCGGCATCGACGGCCGCAGAGATCGAAACAGCGGTAGCTGCCCCGGCCTTGCTGGGCTGAGCCTGTTGTTGCACAGGAATGCCAAGCAGGCCCGCCAGCAGGCGTGCGCTCAGGGCGAAGTCCGCGTCATAGGAGCTGGTTTCAGCGCTCAGCTGGGCGCCGCCCTTGTGCATGAGCACGACCACGGTGCCCTCCCCGCTGCTCTGCACCGAGAAGCTGAAGCCCATCGCGAAGGCAGGCTTGGCGGCCATGACCACGGCTGCCAAGGAGAAGTCCGTGGCTGGCTTGAGATCGGCCTGGAAGCAGGAGAGCGCTTCTGCCAGCACGCACTCGGCCTGCCACTGGCGCTCATGGGGGCTGACGTGCTCGCCGAGCAGCGGCGGACCGGTGGAGGGGATTGTGTCCATGGGGCGTTGGGCGGGACCGTCGCCCGCATGGCCCGGATCTTAGGGGCTCGCTAATGCGGGGCGCAAGTCTTCCTCAGGATTCCGAGGCTGCTGTGGGTTTGGCCTTGCTCCGGCTCCCCGTGCCTTTGCTGCTGCGGCTCCTTGGCTTGGCCGCTTCCGGCGAGCCGCCAGCGGGTTCGGCAGCGCCGGCCGCTGGCGGGAGGGTTTCGAGCCAGGCGTGGATCCAGCGCTCAGGCAGCCACTCGCCGTCCCACAGCTCCTTGAGCTGCTCGGGTTCGTAATCGCCAAAGGAGGTGAGCACCGTGCGCAACTGCTTGCGCAACGGCAGTGGGGCCTGGCGAGCGATCTCCTGCACCGCCTCGAAGGCATCGAGGTCGCGCTCGTCGACGGCGCTGCTCACCAGCTCGCGCCAGGTCTGGCTCAGGGCCCTGGCCTCCTGGAGCGCCACGGGCGGGGCCTCGGGCCTGGGCTTGGGCTGGAAGGCCGTGGGCACCGGCCGCAGGCCGACATAGCAACTCCACAGCTCAATCGGTCCCCAGAGGGTGCCGTCGTCATCGACGATCGCCGTGGCGCCGTTGAGTTTGTCTTTGAGGGCCTGGGTTTTGAGACGACTCCAATCCTCCTCAGCGATGCGGCGGTTGACTTCGGCGAGCTGGAAGAAGGCGGGCCGGCGCAGCTCACAGGCTTTGCCCTGCTCGATCGCGCTGAGGTTGCCGTAGCTGATCGCCGAGAAGCCGGACTCCTTGCCCCAGTCAGCAACGGTGTACTGGGTCCAGCCGTTGCGCTCCCGCCACAGGCGCAGCATGCGCCCGAAGGCGAGGCGAGCCTCGGCCTGACGTGCCTCGATCTGGGCGAAGGATTCGGCCATGCCTCACAAGGCTGAGGTTCGTTAGCGGCACGCTAAGGCATGGGACCGGGCCTGCCCAGCGTTCACAAGCCGCCACCTGGAACGCAGTCCAATCGCTACACCAGGAATTGCCTCAGCCTTGCGAGGACGGGCCAAACGGGATACGGTTCAGCTCCCAGCGCTGCCGAGTCGTGCGTCCTCTTGCCGTGCGCCTGCCCCCTGAGCTGATCCACTGGCTCGACGCCCACCGCGGCGGCGAGGCCCGCACCACCTTCCTGCGCGCGATCCTCCGCGATCACATCCGCCGCCAGAGCAGGAGCAAGTCCCGCACGCAGACCCCGGCTCTCCCTGCAGTCAGGGACGGAACCAGGGGAAGCGCCTCCGCCTCACATCGGCAATCGCCACTGCTCTGAGCCCTCCCACCTTCAGGCCCTGCGCTGATGCCCCTGCCTGCCCAGCTGATCGAGAGCCTGCAGGCGATCGATTCCGACTGGGCGCTGCTGCCGATCGATGGCCGCAAACGACCGGTCGATCCACACAGCGGTGAGCCGCTCCTGGCCTGGGGCAACAGCGGCCTCGACCTCGAGACGATCACCGCCCTGGCCGATAACCCCCACGTCCATGCCGTCGGGGTGCTGCTCGGGCCAGCCTCCGGTGTGTTGGCCCTCGACTTCGATGGACGCGGTGCCGCCGCCTGCTTCCGCCGCATCTACGGCCGCTCACACCGTGACTTGCCGCCCACCGTCGGTTGGTCGTCGGGGCTGCCCCATCGCGGCCAACTTGTCTTCCGGGTGCCATTGGAGAGCTGGGACCTGCTGCGGGGCCGGCGCCACTGGACCGGTGCTGCCCAGGCCGGCAAGGCCCGAACAGTCTTTGAGCTGCGCTGGGCGGGCCATCAATCGGTGATCGCCGGCGTCCACCCTGAAACGGGTCGCTACCGCTGGATGCAGGGCCGCTCACCCGATCAGGTGTCGGTGGCTGAGGCACCGGAATGGCTGCTGGAGCCGCTCTACAAGCAGCCCGATGAACCGGTCGGCGGCGACTACGCCCCGACAGCAGCGGATGTGCCCCGCGCCCTGGAGCTGCTCCAGCACATCCCTCCGCTGGAGGACTACGAGGGCTGGCTCACGGTCGGCATGGCCCTCCATTCGGTCGATCCCGGCCTGCTGAGCAGCTGGGTGGAGTGGTCACGCGGCTGCGCCGGGTTCGATGAGGCCGAGTGCCTGGCCAAGTGGCGCTCCTTCAAGGGGCGTGGCGTCACGATCGGTAGCCTTCACCACCACGCCGCAGCGGCCGGCTACCAGTACCCGTGGCCGGCCGGGGAGAGGCCGCGGGGTGATGCATTGGAGCACGAGGCCCCTGACGCTGGACCCAAGCCGCTTGCCGATCCACCCCGTGATGAGGTGATCGCTGGGCTGCTTGAGCAGCTGCTGGATCTGCTGCTCGAAACCCGCGACACCTGGGCGCAGGAGCAGGCGATTCGCTCCGCCCTCTGGAGCCTCGGGGTGACGGGACAGGCGATCGACGAGCGCATCTATTACGCCCTGGCCCACCGCTGGGAGCTGCCGATGCAGAACTCCCACAACGGCGGCTGCCGCAACCGCCGCCTCAGCGATCCGATCACCTCGCCCGCGGAGGACCTCCTGCCGGGCTTTCTGCTCTGGCGCCGCGATCACCTGCTCTTTGGCGCCGGCGGTAGCGGCAAGACCATGGCCGCCGCCGCCATGGCGGTCTGCTGCATCAAGGGCCTCCCCTTTCTCGATCAGGAGATCCCGCCGTCGCGCCGCGGGCGGGTGCTGTGGATCGGCACCGATGGCGGCGAGGGCGCCCGGGCGATGGTGCGCGAGTACCTGGAGGATCTCGGCTGCGCCGAGGACCCGAGCGTGGATGAGCAGCTGACGATCTGGGCCGCCGAGCAGGCCGATGGCCTGCCCTCCTGGTGCTGCAGTCCCTCCGGTTTGCAGGAGCTGCGCCAGGAACTGGCCGGCGGCGGTTACGCCCTGGTGGTGATCGATTCACTCAAGGCGGTGCTGGAGCTCGCCGGCATCAACTTCGGCATCGGCCCGGTCGGCACCCTGCTGCGCCTCCTGCAGGCGCTGGTGTGTCGCCACTGCTCCCTGCTCTGGCTGCACCATCCGGCTGGAGGCAAGAGTGCCGGCAAGGGGCTGCAGGCCGCCGCTGGCAGCCAGAACATCAATCAGATCCCCTCGGCGGTGCACCAGCTCACCCGCAAGCTCGAGGACCGGGGCCCCTGCAACGTCTGGAGCGTCCACAAGCTGCGCGGCAGTCCGGCGCGGGAGTTCAGCTATCGCCTCACGGAAGACGGCTTTGCGATCACCGAGGGGTTCATCACGCGCAATTGCCGCGTCGCGGTACTTGATGCCATCGAGCTGCGACAGGCCGGTGGCCTGCCGACCAGCACCCCCTACCTGTGCACGGATCTCGCCTCCTTCCAGGAGGGCTCGGTGCGCAACAACCTCACCTGGCTGCGTAAGCGGGGGCTGGTGCGTAAGGCGGGTCTGGCCTGGCGGCTGAGCCCGCAGGGACAGAAGCTGCTGGAGCTGACGCGACAGGGCGGCGGTGAGCAGCAACTCTGGGCGGCATGAACGAGCCAGATCGCCGCCCAACCGCTGTCCTTGATCGCATCGCCCTGTGTGGCCCTCTTCCATCAAATGAAAAAGTGATTTTTTCTCTCTAAAGGACTGCAGTGCAGCCGTTCTCAGCGATAAGAATGGATGAAAAAGTCGTGAAAAGCTGTGAAAATGTCGTGAAATCGGATCAGCAGGAGTCGTTCACGGCCGTTCCTGTGTTTTTCATCGCTTTCATTCCCCGTAACTGCTTGCTGCGCAGTCGATCTGCCGGATTTCTTCACGAATTCACTCCCTGATGTGTACCTCCCTCCCCCCGCCGGCATGACGACCAACCGCTGGCTTGAACCAATCGCCGGCTTGCATCGCCTCGACCCGCAGCACACCTACTGGCTGGACGATCACCTCTTCCCGGTTTCGATCACCGGTGTGCTGCAGGTGGCCAAGTCCAGCTATGCCCTCGGCCGCATCGAGGCCAGCCGCTCGGTGTGGGAACCGCGTGGCAACACCTGCCACCAGGCCCTGGAGCTCTTCCTGACGGGCCGCTTCCGGCCTGATGCTGACCCCTCCGAGAAACACGATCAGGGCGACAAGACGAGCGGGGCGGAGATTGATTTCGAGGCCTACCGGGAGTGGATCGAGCCGCTGATCGAGCACGAGCGCTGGGGTGCGGTGGAGGTGATCGCCTCGGAGCGCCCCACCTGCTGTCTGGTGCGCAATGTGGCCGGCACCTAAGACACCGCCTACATCGACCCGCAGCTCCCCGCGGCTGCAGAGCGACCAGCGGGGGTGAGCGGCGCGGCGAGGGTGCTTGCTGATCTCAAGAGCCTCACCGCCAGTGGCAGCACCTACTGCACCCGCGCCCAGATCGGCGGCTACCTGGCTCTGGAGTGGAGCCAGGGCCACTGGTTCGACTACGGGCAGACGATCTGGAGCCGGCCGGGGCGGACGCAGTTCTCGCCGGCCTATCCCCGGCGGGAGTGCCTGGCGGCCTGGACCGCGGTCTGGGCCCAGTACGTGGCGACCCACCGCCCCTTCTGAGCCCACAAGGCTCGGCATCACGAGGCATGTACTTGCGGCTTGCGCTATCGGGTCGCTACGGTGGCTTGCATGCCAGGGCGCGCCTGGCTCCGTTGTTCGCCCGGCGAGCGCCATGGTTTCCCGCCCCGTTCTTGAGCCCGCCTCCGCTGCCGTCCCCGAGGCTGCTGAACAGGCGGAGCCCATTGATCTGGACGCCCTGCTTAACCGCATCACCCAGCTCAAGGCCGCTCAGAAGGCAATCGAGGCCGAATTGACCCCGCTGCTGGATCAGCTCCATGCCGCCTTTGATAGCGGCGAGCTCGACGCCTCCTTCTCCCACAACGATTTCAGCTTCTGCTGGTCGCCCGGCCGCGTTTCCTACACCTATCCCGAGCCGCTGCGGCTGCAGGAGCAGAGCCTCAAGCAGGCCCAGAAATCAGCAATCGAATCCGGCACCGCCACTGTTCAGCACGGCAACCCCTTCTGGACGATCAAGGCCCCAAGGCCCATCTGATCCTTCCCCGATGGCGAATGCTCAGAAGCGCAAGGGGGATGCAGCCGAGCGGGAGGCGGCCCAGCTGATCGCCGCCTTGCTGGCGCTGCCGGCACGGCGCAAGCTCGGGGCCGGTCGCACCAATGACGCCGGCGGGGATACCGGTGACATCGAGGGCGTTCCAGGCCATGTGATTCAGGTCGCCAGCTGGGCGAACGTGGCTGCCGCCGCCCGGCTCAAGCCGGCCGATGCGCAGCTGCAGGCCAGCAACGCGGCCCTGCCGTTCGCGGCGAGCTGGGTGCGCTTCCGTGGCGGAACCTGGCGGATCGTGCTCACCCCGGAGCAGTGGGCGTCCTACGTCCGCTGCTCCCTCCTGAGCGGCCTCGATGACGCCTGATTCGCATCGCCCTGGCCTGGGGAAGGGAGCTCTCTGGGGAGCGCCCGAGCTGGTTGCCGAGGGAGTTGAAGCGCTGCGCGACGCGGCACCTCACCAGGACGAAGACGGCACCCCTTGCTTCCGGGGCGACGGCCCTGCGCCACGCGCCTCCAGGCGTGGTGTGGCCACCCGCTTTCCCCATCAGACCCTGCCGCCGCGCGCTTCTGTGGCGGAGGTGGAGCGCCGCATCGCCGAGGCCCAGCTCTGGATCGCCCAGCGCCTACCGCTCAGCCTGATGCGGGCAAATGCGGCCAACTCCTGGGGGGTGAGCAACACCCGCACGATCAATCGTTACCTGGATCTGGGCCGCAAGCGGATGGTGGCCGAGCTGATCAACAACCGCCTGGAGCACCAGGCGCAGCACATCTACGCCCTCTACGACTGCGCCCGCCGGGCGATGGACGCCGAGCAGTTCTCCGCTGCCGTTGGGGCCTTGCGAGTGATCGCCGAGATCGGCGGACTGCTGCGGGCACCGATCAAGCCGCCGGAGGCGAAGTAGGCCATGGGCCCCACCACCGAGTTGCTGGCGACCAGGCCGCCCCGGCCTTCCAAGGCTGAGCCTGATGCAACTGGGCTGTCCTCCAGCGGCGGCCTGCTGCACTCCCCGCAGCACGGCGACCCCTGGGGTGATCTCGGCCTGCTCGGTGTTCCCGACCCCTCCCTGGCCACCGCCAGCACGGAGCCCCTGAACTTCCGCGAGTTCATCGCCCAGGCCTACCCCCGCTACGGCTTTCACCGCTGGGCGCTGGTGCTGATTGCCCTGCTCCAGGCGATCGCTGATGGCCAGCTCTCGCGCCTGATCGTCACCTGCCCGCCACGGCTCGGGAAATCACTGCTGGTTTCCAAGCTCTTCCCCGCCTACTTCATCTACCGCCACCCGCACCTGTTCGCGGCCATCGCCAGCTACAGCGGTGAGCTGGCCTATGCCCACTCCCGCGAGGCCCGGCACTTCTACCGGGTGACGGGCAACCTGCTCTCGAAGGATTCAGCGGCCGTCGGCAACTGGCTCACCCCGCAGCGTGGGGGCTGCATCGCCGCCGGTGTCGATGGTCCCTTCACCGGCAAGGGCTACAGCCTCGGCATCATCGATGACCCCTACAAGGGTCCGGCCGATGCCGGCTCTGTTCGGGTGCGAGCTCGCATCGAGGACTGGCTCAAGGCCGTGTGGTTCACCCGAGCTGAGCCGCAGTTCATTGACGCGGGCGATGGCGCCCTGCAGCACAACCTTTCGGCTCAGGTGATCGTGCTCACACGCTGGGATCACGAGGATGTGATCGGGTGGCTGATGGCCCAGGAAAGCGGCGATGCCCCGCAGGAGTGGCACGTGCTCAACCTCCCGGCGATTGCCGAGCACCGGGCTGATCGTCAGAGCTTCCCGGCCTCCTGCACGGTCGAGCCCGATTGGCGCTCACCCGGCGAGGCGCTCTGCCCCGAACGCTTCCCGCTTTCCGAACTGCTCAAGATCCGCACCCGGGTCGGCTCCTTCTGGTGGAACGCCCTCTTTCAGCAGCGCCCCTCGCCGATGCAGGGCGCCATCTTCCAGCGGCCCTGGATCAAGCCGCCGTTCCCCCGCAAGCAGCCGCGCCGCTTTGCGCCCTTGGTGCTCTCATGCGACCTCTCCTTCAAGGGGGAGGAGCACAACGATCACTGCGGCTTCGTGCTGATGGGGCTGCTGCTCCCCGATGCGGCAGGGCCGCACACCGCGGGGCCTATGGCCCGGCCTCAGGCGCCCCAGCTGGAGCTGGAGGTGATCTGGGCGGCCCGCCATCACTTCGATCTGCCGCAGACACTCCGCTTCCTGCTCTCCACCCTCCCGGCCCTTGATGCGCAGGGACTGCGCCCACATGCGGTGCTGATCGAGGACGCGGCCAATGGTCCGGCCGTGCAGCAAACCCTCAAGCGCAAGGTGCCGGGCCTGTTGCCGATCCCCGCCCGTGGCAGCAAGGAATCGCGCGCCCATGCCGTTGCGCCTCTGCTGGAAGCAGGCCAGGTGCGTTTCCACCACCGCGCGGCGCCGCTGGTGGAAGAACTGCCGCGCTTCCCCAAGGGCACCAAGGATCTGGTCGATGCCTTTGGCCATGGGGCCCTGTGGCTGGAGACGCGCTACTGGCGCGGCCTGGGGATCAAGCGCGATCCGCTGCCGATGCTTCTCTCCCGGTAACGCCGTGGCCCAGCTCCTCTTGTCGCTGCACGCATCAGCCACCGGTGTTGTCGTCCCCTCGCCAAGGCCCCTACGGCGCCGCCGTCGAGCCCCCTGCGTTCATCAGCAACTCGTCTTTGCCTTCCCCTACCAGCCACCTCCCCAGACGCCACGCAAGCCCCGCAGGAGGCGGCCTGAACACCCTCAGGCGGCAGTCCATGCGCTCGCCCTGGCTCACGTGGACCTGGCCGACAAGATTGCCGGAAACTTTGCCCGCCGCACCACCCATCCCTTTGATGATCTCCGCCAGCTTGCGGTGATCGGTCTGCTCAAGGCCGCCTCACGCTTCGATGGCACGGGTGGGCGCTCTTTTCGGCCCTATGCACGCACCTACGCCAACGGCGAGATCACCCACTACCTGCGTGACCACGGCTTTGCGATCAAGGTGCCGCCCTCATGGCGCGATCTCTACGCCAGTGGCCAAAAGCTGCTGCGGGAGGGACAGTCGCCCGATGCTCTACCGCAGCGGCTGGGGATCGCGGCCGAGCGCTGGCGGGAGATCCAGGACGCCTGTTCGATCACCGTGATTGTGCTGCAGCCGGATTGCTGAAGGGATGGCTCATGACTTGTGACGTTCAAGATCAGAAGCGGGCAGATAGCCGGGCGGAGGCGGCTCCCTGCGCACCCGCCTTCTGTATCTTGTTCGTTAGGCGTCAGTCCCGCCAAGCTTTATTAGACTAATGGAAGTTTCAGTTTCTACCATTAATTCCGTGGCATGAGTTGATCAACCAGCCTGCGCAAGTTTGCACGACTTGCATGCATATTTCGCCTGCCCATGTTGAGATGAGCCAAGGTAAAGAGCAGCAAGTCAATCAAGTATGCAATATCTCCATGGCCCAGCTCACTCCTGTGTCTGTGCTTCAACATCCATAGGCGATTATAGACTCGGTCCACAAGGTCAGATACGATTTCACAACTCTCTATCCGATGCTTAAACTGTTGGCGAGTATATGGCTCAGCTTCAAGCCAGTCAGCCCTCACAGGTTCACTAATTAACAGATCAAGAGGCACGCTGGCGGCAACCAATGAAT
Organism: Synechococcus sp. 1G10; assembly: GCF_002252625.1. GTDB lineage: Bacteria > Cyanobacteriota > Cyanobacteriia > PCC-6307 > Cyanobiaceae > Regnicoccus_A. The sequence goes on from NZ_NQKW01000027.1 coordinate 27,844, forward strand.
CAAAAGCTTCGGTGCGAAGAAGCTCAATATATCCATTGGATGTATCATCGTTGACCTTCCAAAGGCATTCGGCATTCCAATGAAGCTCTCGGCTCAATCGCTCTAGAGCAAGATGGCGAAGAGTTTTAAACTCTGCCTTCTTGGACCAATCATCAGTAGCCACTGACAAGAGCGGCTGCAAGAGTGACGAAAGGACGCCTATTGTCAAATCCATCATTTATAAAGTTAACCAGGTAAGAGGTTTCGTCAGGCAAAAGGAGAGCAGATATCTGAGAATCTTCGCATAATTCCCAAAGGGATGCCTAACTCTTCATTCGTTGGTTCTGTGAACCTCCGCCGAGAGTCCAGCCCTTTCCGAGAACCGCAGCTCAAGAACATCGGGCGCTTAGCAAGAACCCTGTTGCGTCAAAGGCTTTCAGATTTTTCTCCATAAGATTGACCGTGGTTCTCGGGCCTGAGGACAGCTTGTTAATGATGCTAAAGGGCACCTCGAAATATTGCCATTACCGAGCCAGCGCTGAGAATCCACAATGAAGTCAATTCGAGCAGGCATGCAGGCAGTAACCCACTACATCAGAGCGCTGCGGGCGATGGCCAGGAAACAGCCAGGACCTGAGCTCAGAGGAAACTTTGAATCAGCCCTGCCTGCTGACCCCATGCGGCCTGCAGGTAAGCGAGGCTCTGCGGCCAGGAGCTTCAGGATGCGTTCTGCCGTAATGCCGCAAGCGGTGGCAATTTCCGAACCTATCTCCGAACATGCGGACGCGATCGCCGCCAGCATGAATCTCAGGAAGGGGGTGAGATCGCCTGATTGATCTGCAACTCCAAGGCTGGCGTAACAGTTCTCCTGGCCGTCACGCACCACCTCCTACATGGGCAGCCAGGCGAGCAGGGGTTCCCAGTAGCCGTTGTCGTAACTGAACGCATGGATGAACTCCGTGGGGTCATTGTTGTAAATCCTTGAGGCAGGTTCGGCTCCGGCGACACATACCTCTAGAAGCACTGATCGCACCATGCCCTTCCGCTTCCGCCGCTCCGCCCGCCTCGGCCCGCTGCGCTTCAACTTCGCCAAGAGCGGCCTGAGCTCGATCTCAGTCGGTGGGCGCGGGGCGTCGTTCAACATCCCGGTGGCCAGGTCCGGTGGCCCCCGCACCACGGTGGGGATGCCTGGCACTGGCCTGAGCTGGAGCGTCGAGCACAGCGGGGAGCCCATCAGCCGGCCAGCAGCGATCCCAGCTGGGCCTGCCGCAGGTCTTCCCAACAGCCGTCGCCTCAAGCCCGGTCAGCTCGATGATCTCAAGCAGGGCTGCATCACCATGCTGCATGAGCAGCTTCTGCAGCCAGGCAACAGCACCCAGCAGCTTTGGGAGCTGAACCTGGGGAGCCGTCTGCTGACGGATCCTGCAATCGGCGCCCGCACCACCGGCTTGCTGGCCGTGATCGAAACACCAGAAGCGATGGAGGCCTACCTGCTGAGGGCTCAGGGTCAGGACGATCTCAAACGCCGGGCCCATCGCTGCATCGAGGCAGCCCAGGAAACAGTCCGGCTGGCCCGGGGTCGGGGCTGGCTGAAGGCACAGGCAGCAGAAGGGCTCAGCAGCTGAGCAGCTGCCGCAGGAACTGATCGCTCAAGGCCACCACCGTGGCCCAGTTCTCCGCCTCGCTGAGGCCGGAGCTGCGGGTGGGCTTGAAGCTGTGGTCACCGCTGGGGATCCAGTGCAGCTGAACCTGCGGCGAGAGGACGTAGGACTCCACCTCCTCGCGGCGGCCAAAAGTGTCGCGTTCCCCCTGCAGGATCAGGGTGGGCGTCTGCAAGGCGGCCAGGTGCTCGGTACGCAGCTGCAGTGGCTTGCCGGGCGGGTGGAAGGGATAGCCCAGACAGATGCAGCCACGCACCCCATCGCTGGCGGCCAGCTCATCCACCAACAGGCTGGCCACCCGGCCGCCCATTGACTTGCCGCCGATGAACAGCGAACGGCTCGGCTGCTCCGTCTGCTCCATGCGCGCCTGCTCGCGGAACGCCTCCTGCAGCACCGGCATCCGGTTGGGACCCTGTTGTTTGCCCAGGATTCGCTGCCGGGCCATGTATGGGAATTCAAAGCGCACCACCCGCCAGCCCTGCTGCGCCAGTCCGCTGGCGATGGCCGCCATTAACGGGCTGTCCATCGGTGCACCGGCCCCATGGGCCAGCAGCACCGTGGCCGATGCAGCGTCGGGTCCATCGATCAACCGCGGCGCGCAGGCGGTGGTGGGGACCTCAGCCGCCATGGGCTGACCTGCTCCGGTGACTCTCTGGTCGCTCCAGATAGCCCGACGCCCACACCACCGGGCTGATGCCACGGGGGATGATCCGCTCGTAGGCCGGGCTGCGCAGGATCTCCTTGACGGCTTCTCCCAGCAGTTCGTTGGAGCGGCTGCCCGGCAGCCGGTGGCTGAGG
>NZ_NQKW01000028.1 GCF_002252625.1 Synechococcus sp. 1G10
CCACCCCACGAAAACGAAGCGGTCACGCTTGAGCCAGTCATCGAGGACGTCGAACCATCCCCGTGCGGCGGGTGCGCGCCCTAGAGCGATCGTCATGGGTTGAAACGGTGCGGAAATCCCGCTGGGCTGTGGGATACCGAGCGATGGTAACAATGTTCAAGGACAGCGCGAGCGTGTCCGCAACGGCCTGACATCGCCCGTCTCGGCAGGGTTTCTAGGTATTTCTTTCAACCGCTCCCGCCCGCTGCCGTCCAAGATGAAGGCTCAACGCCTTTTCGCCGACCCCATGGCCCCGGCATCCCCTTCGGCTGCCCCGTTGCCGCGTCCCGCGGCCAACGGCGCTTCCACCAGCCGCCCCTCCCTGCTCGAGCAGCCGGTGCAGGGCTCCCGCCGCCTTTCCAATTACCTCGTGGCCTCCGCGGTCTCCGCTGGCGGGATCGGTTTCCTGCTCACCAGTCTCTCCAGCCGTCTCGGCCTCGACCTGCTGCCCATGGGTCATCCAGCTGCGCTGGAGTGGGTTCCCCAGGGCCTGGTGATGGGCGCCTACGGCATCGCTGGGGTGTTGCTGGCCACCTACCTCTGGGTGGTGATCGTCATCGACGTGGGTGCCGGCAGCAACCGCTTCGATCAGGAGAGCAACCAGGCCACCATCACCCGGCGGGGCTTCCGTCAGAGGATCGAATTCGACATCCCCCTGCGCGAGATCCTGGCTGTGAAGGTGGACGTGCGTGACGGTCTCAACCCCCGCCGCCGGCTCTCCCTGCGCCTGCAGGGCCGCCGCGATCTCCCCCTGACCAGGGTCGGTGAACCCCTGCCCCTGGCCGAGCTGGAGCGCAGCGGCGCCGAACTGGCTCGCTTCCTCAAAGTTCCCCTCGAAGGAGTCTGAGCCGATGAAGATTCGCCTCAGCCACCTCCTGCTGGTGGGCGCCCTCCTGCTCACTCCGATGGGGCTCAGTGCCTGTGCCGCTGATGCTCCCAGGAGTCCCCTGGGCTGCGCGGCCTCAGGCAGTCCCTGTCTGAGTGGTCCGGCTCGGGTGTCGCTCAAGACCAGCCGCGGCGATGTGGAACTCGAGCTCAGCGGCGATGCCGCTCCTCTCACGGCAGGCAACTTCGTGGATCTCGTGCGCCGTGGCGCCTACGACAACACGGTGTTCCACAGGGTGGTCAACGAGCCCACTCCCTTTGTGGTGCAGGGGGGTGATCCCCAGAGCGCCGACCCGAAGGTTCCGGCCAGCCAGTACGGCACCGGCAGCTTTGTGGATCCAGCCACAGACCAGCCCCGGCTGATCCCCCTGGAGCTCGGACTCAAGGGGGAGCCTGAGCCGCGCTACGGCGCCGAGATTGTTGATCCGGCCGAGAACGCGAAGCTCAACCTCAAGCACGACCGCGGAGCCCTGGCCATGGCTCGCTCGGCCGACCCCAACTCAGCCAGCGCGCAGTTCTACATCACCCTCAAGCCCCTGACCGAGCTCGATGGCCGCTATGCGGTGTTCGGCCGGGTGGTGAAGGGGATGGAGGTGGTCGACCGGATCAAGCAGGGCGACCGGCTGATCAAGGCCACCCTGCTGCAGGGAGGCACCCTGGTGAAGAACAAGCCCTGAGCCAGGGCCTCTTCAGGCGGGTACGCGCTTGTCGGAGGCGGTGACCTTGAGGAAGGCGGTGTTCACACCGGAAGCCCTCTCCAGGGCCACCTTGCCGGTGCGGGCGATCTCCAGGATGCCGTAGCTCTCGAGAATCTGCTCGAGAGCTACGAGTTTGCCCGGATCGCCCACCACTTCAAGGATCAGGGCGTTGTCGGCCACGTCAACCACCTTGGCGCGGAACACCTCAACAAGATCGAGGATGGCGGCCCGGTTCTCAGGCGGTGCAGCCACCTTCAGCAGCATCAGCTCTCGCTCCACTGCGGGGATGCAGGTGAGATCGATCACGTTGAGCACGTTGACCAGCTTGTTCAGCTGTTTGGTCATCTGCTCGAGGGTGTGATCGTCTCCCTCAACCACCATCGTGAGTCGGGAATGGCCGCGCTGCTCGGCTGGACCCACCGCCAGACTGTCGATGTTGAAGCCGCGGCGGGCAAACAGCCCGGAAATGCGGCTGAGGGCGCCGGATTCGTCCTGCACCAGCACCGAGAGGGTGTGTTTCATGGCCGGGGCGGCGCTCAACGGGGCATCAAGGCCCCAAATTACGTGCCGGCCTCCTGCGGCTCCGACTGCAGCCCCTCCAACCAGCTCAGCAGCAGCCCTTCAAAGTCTTCCGGGGCCTCGTCGTGGGGGCAATGGCCGACCCCCTCCACCCGCTCCAGCCGCAGATCCGGATTGAGTCGCGAGAGCAACTCCCCCACCTCGATCGGAACCAGCCGGTCGGCCTCGCCCCAGATCAGCAGCAGTGGCTGCACCAGGCGTGTCAGCAGCACCTCTGCAGTGGCACCCCTCGGGCGCAGGGCCATGCCGATGCTCATTCCCCGCAGCGACCAGGCGGCGGTGGCCCGGCGGGCCGGGCGGGCGAACAGCCGGCGCAGCTCCTGATCACCGATCACCGGCTGGTTGTAGGCCGACTGCAGCCCCAGATCCAGCAGTGGGGTGCGGGCGATCAGGGGGACCACCAGCTCCAGCGGCAACAGCCGGCAGAGCACGAGCACCAGCAGCCGCTGCAGGCGCCGCCGCCAGGGAGGTCGCCGCCGCGGCACGGCCATCACCAGGGTGGGATCGGGCAGGGGCACAGCTGCCACCGCCCGCACCCACTCCGGGCTGAACACCGCCGTGGTCAGAGCCACCAGCCCTCCCAGGGAGTGACCCAACAGCACGGCGGGCCGTTGCACCACCTGCTGCAGGAAGGCGGTGCTCTGGCGGGCCCAGAGCCGGTTGTCGAGCTGCAGGGCTGGCTGGTCTGAGGCGCCGAAGCCAATCAGATCCAGGCCGTACACGCACCAGCCCGCCGCCACCAGGCCGGCCACGTTGTGGCGCCAGTGGCCGCTGCTGGCAGCGAAGCCATGCAGCAGCAGCAGCGGTGGATGGGAGGGGTCGCCGAGCACGCGCCAGTGGCAGGCCAGGCCTCGCCAGTGCCAGGTGCCATGCAGGCCCCAGTCGATGCCATCGCTTGCGACAGGCTGGGCTGGAGCTGTGACCACCGGAGCCGAAGCCACGTCGAACGACCCTCACTATTGCGAAGGCGCGGCCCAGCTGCGGCTGGGGGAGGGGTTCTTCCGGGCCGACTCGCGCCCGGCCAGGGATCTGGGGGTGCTGCTGGCCCGGCGTCTGGCAGGTCAGGGGCCCTTGCGGGTGCTGGATCTGATGGCGGGCTGCGGTGTGCGTTCCCTGCGCTACGGCCTGGAGGCCGGGGCATCCGCCATCTGGGCCAACGATGGCGATCCCGAGCGGCTGCCGCTGCTGCGCGTCAATCTGGAGCCCCTGGCGGAGCGTCTGTCGTTGCGGCTGAGCGCCCAGACGGCCCAGAAGATCCTGGCCGATTGCCTGCTGCGTGATCAACGCTTCGAGCTGGTGGATCTCGATGCCTTCGGCTGCCCTGCGGCGCTGGTGCCCCTGGCCCTGGAGGCCGTGTGCTTCGGCGGGGTGCTTTATCTGGCCAGCACTGACGGTCGCTCCCCCACCGGCCACGACCGGGTGGCTGCTCTGCGCTCCCTGGGGGCAGCTGCCCGGGCCCACCCCGCCAGCTGGGAGTTGGCCCTGCGCCTCCAGCTCGGTGTCGTCGCCAGGGCCGCCTGGTGCCTGGGCCGGGGCATCAAGCCCCTGCTGAATTTCAGTGATGGCCGCACCTTCCGCACTGCCGTGCAGGTGCAGCGCAGCCCCGCGGCTGGGGACGAAGACCAGCTTGGTCTGCTGGCCCACTGCCACGGCTGCGGGGATCAGCAGGTGCAGAGCCTCAAACGCCTGCGGGGCTGGCAATCATGCGTCTGCAGCACTCCCCCACCCCTGGCGGTGAGTGGTCCGCTCTGGATCGGCCCGCTCCAGGATCCCGGCTGGCTGGACGATCTCTCCTCCCTGGCCGCCGATGGCCACACGGCTGAGGAGGGCAAGCGCCTGCTTGCCAATCTGGGCGCCGACGTCGGGACTGGCGCGCGGGTCTGGCCGATGGCGGAGATTGCCCGGCGATCGCCAGGCGGCACGGTGCGTCTGCGCCAGCTGCTGGAGAGGTTGGAGTGGGCTGGCTGGAGCGCGAGTGTCAGTGGCGTGATGCCGGGCCAGCTGCGCACCTCGGCGCCCTGGGCCGTGGTGTTGGAGCTGGCCGCAACGGCGGATGGGACACTGGAGCGGTAGCCGTTCTCCCCTGCCTCATGGCCTCGGAAATCTTCTTCACCGCAGCGATCTTCTGGGTGCTGATCCCCGTCGGCCTGGTGGGTGGAGCCCTGCTGCTCAAACTGCAGAAAGACTGAAATTCACCCGGCGCGATGCTGACGGGTGCACCTTTAGGCTCAGCCCCTTCTGGTCGGGTGCTTCATGCAGGTTCTGGTCGTCGGCGGAACGGGCACCCTTGGTCGCCAGATTGCCCGCCGTGCCCTCGATCAGGGTCACCAGGTGCGCTGCGTGGTGCGCTCACCCCGCAAGGCGGCTTTTTTGCAGGAGTGGGGCTGTGAGCTCACCCGCGGGGACCTGCTTGAGCCTGAAAGCCTGGCCTATGCCCTCGAGGGCCAGGAGGCTGTGATCGATGCGGCCACCGCCCGACCGACCGACAGCGCTGGCATCTACACGATCGACTGGGACGGCAAGCTCAATCTGCTCAGGGCTTGTGAGCAAGCTGGCGTGAAGCGTTTTGTGTTCGTCTCGCTGCTGGGAGCTGAGCGTCACCGCGAGGTGCCGTTGATGGACATCAAGTACTGCACCGAACAGCTGCTGATCGGCTCTGATTTCGACTACACGATCCTGCGCTGCGTCGCCTTCATGCAGGGAGTGATCGGTCAGTTCGCCATTCCCGTGCTGGAGAACCAGACGGTGTGGGTGAGCGGCACCCCGACCCCGATCGCCTACATGAACACCCAGGATGTGGCCCGTTTCGCCGTGGCGGCCCTCAGCCAGCCCGCCACCGTTCGTCAGGCCTTTCCTGTGGTGGGTCCCAAGGCCTGGAACACCGGTGAGGTCACCCAGCTCTGTGAGCGCTACAGCGGCAAGGCGGCCCGGGTGTTTCGGGTGAGGCCATTCCTGATCCGGCTGATGCAGGGGCTGGCCTCCTTCTTCGAGCCGGGGGTGAATGTGGCCGAGAGGCTGGCCTTTGCGGAGGTCACCGGGGGTGGTCAGCCCCTGGATGCCGCGATGGAGGCCAGTTACGAGGCCTTCGCCCTGGATCCGGGGGAGACCACGGGCCTCGAGGGCTACCTCAAGGAGTACTACGACACGATCCTGCGTCGCCTGCGCGAGCTGGATGCCGACCTCGACAAGGAGGAAAAGAAGAAGCTGCCGTTCTGAGCGCCCGGCAGTTCTTTTGTACTATGTTCCGACCGCGCTCGTCCGTTCATGTCCATTTCCCAGATCAAAAATCTGCAGCGCCGGTTGGCCAATCTCGAGCAGGAAGCCACTGCTGAATTGAACCGGGCCTGCGGCCATGAGCTCTGGATGAGTCTGGGTTTCGATGCCCTTGACAGCCTCGAAGACGTGGACCGGCGTGCCCGCGCCAACTACTACTACGGCCAGCTCCAGACCGTGCGCGAACTTCAGCAGGTCATTGGCTGAAGCGACGGTTCGGATTGAGCTGGAGCACTGGCCTGTGGCCCACTCCAAGCCGCCCTACCCGCCTCCACCGGCCCGCCCTGATTTCCCGCCTCCAGCCCGTCCGCCTCGCCCTGAGCTGAGCCGGCTCAGGCGCTCCTGCTCAGCGCCGGTGACAGGCCGCCACTGACCGGGCGCCAGCCCATCGAGGCTGAGGGCAGGTCCCCCATCCATCAGGTCGATCGCCACCCGCAGCAGCCGCAGGGTGGGCAGCCCCACGGCCGCGGTCATCCGTCGCACCTGGCGGTTGCGCCCCTCGCGCAGGCCCAGCTCCAGCCAGGCGGTGGGGATCGAGCGGCGCTGGCGGATCGGCGGAACCCGCTCCGCCAGGCCTGGATCCGCCAGGAGCTGGACCTGGGCGTTGAGGGTGCGACGTCCTTGCACCATCACCCCGTCCCGTAGCTGCTGCAGGCCTGCATCGGTTGGGGTTCCTTCCACCTGCACCCAGTAGCGGCGCCAGTGGCCCCAGCGGGGATCAGTGAGGCGCTGCTGCAGCAGGCCATCGCTGGTGAGGAGCAGCAGACCTTCACTGTCGGCATCGAGGCGGCCGGCCGCATAGACCCCCGGCACGGGCACCAGGGGGGCCAGGGTCGACCACGGGCTGAGCGGCTCGGGGCTGAACTGGCTCAGCACCCCGTAGGGCTTGTGCAGCAGCAGGGTGGTTGAAGCTGGCCTGACTGCGGATGCCGACTCAGAGACCGCCATTGCTGCGGCGGGCTTTCCAGAGATTCACCACCCCGATGGAAATCATCAACAGGCCCAGATCAAGGGTCAGGGGTGGAACGACCAAGGCGGAAGCCGGCAAGGTCTCAGACCCTAGGGCTCTCCTTGATGGGGCGCTGCTGGGCTGCTGGGCCCGGGGGTGGCGAGCAGGGTGCCAATTTAAGGTGGAGCGATCTTTGAATCGAGCCACGGCAGCGCATGATCGAAACCTCGGGAGTGATCGAGAAGGAACAGGGAAACGGGTTCTACCTGGTCACCCTCGATCAGCCCTCCGGGCACCAGTGCCTCTGCCGTGCCGCCGGCAAGCTCACCAAGTTCCGCATCAAGCTGCTCGCCGGCGACAAGGTCCTGGTGGAAATCAGCCCCTACGACCTCACCCGCGGCCGGATCACCTACCGGGAACGCAATGCAGGAGCTGCCGGCCCCAGGCCCGGAGGCAACCGCCCAGGTGGACCGAGGCGGCGCTGAGGGGCAGCCCCATCAGTCCGATCAGGCTGAGCTTCAGGCCACAGGAGCGGGCAGGAGCGCTTCGATCGCGGCCTTGAATTCGCTGCGCTGCTTCACCCCTCGCCACTGCTGGCGCAGCTGTTTACCGTGGAAGAGCTGCACGGTGGGCGTGCCGTTGACGCCGGCCTGAGTGGCGATCTCCTGTTCGGCCTCGATGTCGATCTCCACCCCCTGGGCGGCTCCCTCCAGCTCTTGCAGCACCCGCTTGAGCTGGGGCTTGAGCACATGGCAGGGCCCGCAGCTGGGGGAGGTGTAAACCACCAGCAGGGGCTTGTCGCTGTCGTGGTAAAGCTTGCGCAGGGCGTAGCCGCCTTTCTGCCAGAGGGCCGCGGGGTCGTAGTTGTCGGCGTCGCTCACGGCGGTGTGAACGGGCTCCCCGCTGGGCTCAGGCTCCACGTTGCTCCGCTTCACCGTGGTGGCCAGGCCGTGATGGGTGAGCCAGCGCTCGGCGGCCAGGGCCGCCTGGCAGCCGCTGCCGGCGGCGGTCACCCCTTGGCGCCACTGGGCGTCGGCCACGTCACCGGCGGCGAACACTCCCTCAAGACTGGTGTCGGGCTGGCCCGCGGTGGTGACCAGATAGCCCTTGGAATCCACCGCCAGCTGGTCCCGTACCAACCGGGTGTTGGGGGTGTGACCGATGGCATAGAAAAGCCCCCGCACCGGCAGTTCTTGGGTGCTGCCGTCGTCGGGATTGCGCAGGGTGAGGGCCTGCAGCCAGCCGTTCCCCGAGACATCGGCCACTTCCCGCTGCCAGTGCACGGTGATGGCGGGGTTGGCCAGTACTCGGTCGGCCATGGCGCCGCTGGCGCGCAGGCTCTCGCGGCGAACGATCAGGTGCACATGGCTGCCGTATTTGGTGAGATACACCGCCTCCTCGCAGGCGGAATCACCACCGCCGACCACCGCCAGCTGCTCATTGCGGAACTGGGGTGTGGCCCCATCGCAGATGGCGCAGGCGCTGATGCCCTGGCTCCAGAACTGCTGCTCGTGCGGAAGACCCAACCGATTGGCGCTGGCGCCCGTGGCAAGGATCACCGCCTGAGTGCGGATCGTGCGCCCCTCAGCTACCACTTGGTAGGGGCGCTCGGAGAGATCGATTTTCTCGGCATCGGCCTCCACCAGGCGGGTGCCCCAGCGCACGGCCTGGGCCTTCATGCGGTCCATCAGGTCGGGGCCGAGGATGCCGTCGGGGAAGCCCGGGAAATTCTCCACGTGGGTGGTGGTCATCAGCTGCCCACCGGGGATGCCGCCGTCCTGGAAGCCGGTGATCAGCACTGGATTGAGGTTGGCGCGGGCCGCATAGATGGCAGCGGTATACCCGGCGGGGCCTGAGCCCACGATCACCAGGTTCTCCACCGCAGCCTCGTCGCCCCTGGGGCCTGCGGAAACGCTCATCGGATCTAATGCGGACTGACTATGAGTTGAGCTTAGATCATGGGACGCGGTTCCGTGGCGGACGGACTGGCAACGGCATGACCCTGAAGACCGTTGCTGTCGAGCCGGTCGGGTTGGTGGTCGAGGCCGAGGATCCAGTCGCCGAATTCCTCGGTGAGCGCAAAGCTGTCCTCGTAGCGCTCCTGACGGTCGAGTACGGCGATGCGTGCCATGGCCCAGGACACCACAGCGGTGAGCTGTCCATTGGGAGAGGCCTTGGTCATGATCCATCTCCGAATATCCACCAGGCTGGATGGCCGAAAAACCATCAGCGGTGTTGATTTCCACATGTTCGCACTCTCTTCATATTTTCGCTGTAACCAGCGCCACTCGGAGAGGGCTTGTGCTCGGGCGTTCAGGAGCTTCGTCTGTCAAGAAACCCTGGCAATTGGGGGCCTCGCAGGCGAATCACTTCTCCCGCACCATCGCGCAGGGCCTCCAGCGGCAACTGGCTTCCGCCTCCACCGCCGGCCGCTGGAAGCCCATTCTCCGGCAGCGCCCTGGGCCGGATCACGTAGGCCTCGGCCACCGACCAGCTGCGGGCGTAACCCATCAGCCGTGGATCAGCCGGGGCGTACACATAGGACGGATGTCTGGGTATGGGCTCCAGCGCGGCTCTGGCGGGATCGATGCGCACGGCCCGGGTGATCGCCTGAATAAAGCGGCTGCGGGTCACCACGGTGCTCAGGTAGGCCACCACCCGCAGCCTTGGGGCGTCAAAACCCTCGGCGCACATGTCGATGCTCACAAGCCAGTCGGCCTCACCGGCCCGGAAGGCCTGGAGATGGGCGGCCGCTTCGGGATCCTGGGAGTGAACGAGCCGAACCCGGTCCCCCTCCTCCTCCAGCAGGCCGCTCAGACCCCGGGCATGGGCGATGTCGCGGGCAATCACCAGTCCGCCCGCCTGGGGATGGTCTTGCTGGCGCAGCTTGGCCAGGCGCCGGCGGGCATTGAGCAGCACCCTCAGGGCAATGCTGCTCTGGTCGCCGGGCCGGATGGCGCGACGGAGGTTGCGGGCCCGCCAGCTTTCACGGGTTTCCAGCGACAGGGGCGATCGCTCCAGCTCGCTCTCCCGTTCCCCCTCGCCATGGCCGTGGTCCACCCAGCCGTCCTGGAAGCGGAACTCCAGTGGCCTGACATCGCCAGCCACGATCAGCTGGCGGGGCTCCACGCTCAGATCGGGCTCGATCTGCTCCACCAGCACCCCCTCCTGATGTCGGGGCACCCTCCTGGCGGCGCAGAAGGCCAGGTTGTCGGCGCGGAAGGGTGTGCCACTCAAGCCCAGCCTCAAGGCGTGACGGCAGCTCAGTTCACTGAAGGCATGGCCCCAGGCGGTGGCATCCGGCTCCTCGGGATCCATGCCGAGGTGATGCACCTCATCGGCCACCGCGAGGGTGGGCCCATCCAGCAGTCTCGGCAGTTCCTGCTGCAGGCGTTGCCGGTGCCGGGCGGCGCTCTGGTAGCTGAGCAGCAAGCCCTGGGCGCGCTCGGGGGCCTGAGCCGGGTCCCACTCGCACAGCTCCAGCCCCAGCTGCCGGGCCGAGTCGCGCCATTGGGCGGCGATCGAGCTGCGATGGCAGAAAACGAGCAGATGGGCGAGCCGCCCCTCCCGCAGCATCGACTGGAAGCTCAGCAGTGCCCCGAAGGTCTTGCCTGCCCCGGGTCCGGCGTGGACCAGCACGTCCCGGCCCAGGCTGCTGGGCACCTCCAGACGGCGGCGCAGCAGGTTGATCAGCTGGGACTGCCACTGGCGCGGGCGCAGATGCAGGCCGCTGGCCCGGGCGCCGCCGAAGTCAAACGATGGTCTGCCGCTCGCTTCGGTGTCCATGACAGCGGCGCCGGCGGGGGTGGCGCCATTGTGCGTCTTGCGACCTGAAGATGAGTGTTTGCTACCAGGGCTTAGGCGGGCATCTTCCCTAATTTCCAGTCATTCACCTTGAGATTTCACAACTCAAACCGCACACAGCACACCGTTTGAGCTGCCTCTCGTTTCACCTGCCTCTCGCCTCGTCTTTCTCTGGCTTCGCCTTCCTCTCGCTTCGCCTTTCTCTGGCCCCGCCTTGATCACCGTTGGACAACCCCCATCCCATCAGCCGCTCCCAGCCAGGCTTCCATGAACACCTTGAGATCTGCTATCAGCAGGTCTGCGACATCGATCCCCTGATCCTGCGGGTGCGTCAGTTGCGCCATCGGGGGGACTTCCCTCGGGCCCGGTGTCTAGAACAGGAGCTGCTGCCGCTCGTCTGAATACCGTGCCTCTTGAGTCTTCGATCACCGAGCCCGCTCCTGGGCCGGGAGCCTGCCTGGCCGTGAGCGGAGCCTCCGGCAAGACCGGCTGGCGTGTCGTCCAGGAGGCCCTGGCCAGGGGTTACCGCGTCAAGGCGCTGCTGCGCCCAGGTTCTCAGGTCCCCGATGGACTGCACGGGGCCGAGCTGATCCGCCTGGAAATGGGTGATCAAGCCGCCCTGGAGAAGGCCCTGGCGGGGGCCCAGGCCCTGGTGATCGCCACCGGTGCGCGCCCCTCGGTGGATCTGGCGGGGCCCTTGAAGGTGGATGCCCTGGCGATCCGCCAGCAGTGCGCCGCCTGCAGAGCGGCCGGGGTGAAGCGGGTGGTGCTGGTCAGCTCGCTGTGCAGCGGCCGCTGGCTGCATCCCCTCAACCTCTTCGGCCTGATCCTGGTCTGGAAGCGGCTCGGGGAGCGCTGGCTGGAGGCCAGCGGTCTCGACTGGACGGTGGTGCGTCCCGGTGGCCTGAACGAAGCGGAGGACCAGCTCGAGGACCAGGGCATCCGCTTCAGCGGTCCTGATCAGCAGGAGAGCAACAGCATTCCCCGCCGGCTGGTGGCCCGGGTCTGTCTGGATGCTCTGGAATCACCGGCTTCGATCGGGCGGATCATCGAGGTCACCAGTGCCGCTGGAGTGGAGCCCCTCTCCCTGGCCCAGTGGTTGGCCCGTGTGCCCCAGCCGGTGTGAGCTCCCAGGCCCAGCGGCCCTTGAGCTCATCCCTTGAGCTGCTCGAGCGGCTGGGGCTGCAGCCGTTCCGTCCCCGGCCGCCCTGGTGGGGTCCCGATCTGCAGACCCTGCGCGACACGCTCAGGCCGGATGTGCTGCCCGAGCACCCGAGGACGCGGCTTGAGCTGGCTCTTGGGCCCTCCAGCCAGGGGAAGGGCGGCTCCCTGCTGGCCTGGCTCGATCCACCCGCCGCAGAGGCTGGCTTCACCAAGGCAAAGGCTCTGGTGCTGCTGTTGCACGGCCTGGGCGGCTCCAGCGAGGCGGAGGGGGTGCGTCGCCTGGGCTGGTGCCTGAACCGGGCCGGCTTTGCGGTGCTGCGTCTGAACATGCGCGGCGCCGGTCAGGGGCGGGAGCTGGCCTCAGGCACCTATGCCGCCCGCTGCAGTTCCGATCTGGCGCCAGCCCTGGAGCAGGCCCGGCAGCTGGCGGCTGGCCAGCCCCTGCTGGCCGTTGGACTGTCTCTTGGCGGGACGGTGTTGCTCAATGCGGTGCTTGATGGGGCGGCGGAGCTGGATGGGTTGGCGCTGGTGAGCAGCCCCCTCGATCTCGCCCAATGCTCTGCCACCATCTCCAGCCCGCGCAACCGCCTCTATGAGCGCTGGTTGCTGGAGCGCCTGCGCCAGCAGACCCTCAACGATCGGCCCCAGCCCAACGAGGAGCTGGAGCAACACCTGCGCCGGGTGGCCAGCATCCGGGCGTTCGACGACCTGATCACCGCACCCCGTTGGGGCTACTCCAGCGTGGAAGACTATTACCAGCAGGCCAGCCCCCTGCCGCGGCTGCTGGCTCCAGAGCTCGCTCAGCAGGCCTGCCTGCCCCCCACCCTGTTGGTGCAGGCCCTGGATGATCCTTGGGTTCCAGCCTATGCTGCCCTGGCTCTTGGACCGCCGCTGGAGGTGGTGCTCAGCCCCGGCGGCGGCCACAACGGTTTCCATTCACCTGGGGGCTGCTGGTCGGATCAGCTGGTGCGGCGCTGGCTGGAGCAGCGACTGGGCTCCAGTGTGTACTGAGCCACGATCCACTCCTCGATGGGCCGTCTGCCGATGAGGTGATCCTCCACGATCCGCTCGATGCGCTCGGGGCTGACGCCGCCGTAGGCGATCCCCTCCGGCCAGATCAGCAGAATCGGTCCTCCGGCGCAGATGCGCAGGCAGTCGGCCTTGGTGCGCAACACCACCCCTTCAGGGCGATCGGGCCGCTCCAGGCCGCGCTCCTTGATCAGCTGCTTGAGCCGGGCCCAGCTGGCGGCCCCCAGCTGTGGGTCGCCGCAGAGGGGCTTGCTGGGGGTGGCGCAGAGCAGCAGATGGTGCTGGATCGATGACATGGATCAACTCTTAAGCGGGACGAACGTGGAGACCTTGGTGGCGTGGCGGGACAGATGGCTCAATTGCAACCGCCCTTCCGGATAGCCGAGCATCAGTTCACGTTGCTGCTTACTGTTCTGCCAGTTTTTGTCGAGTACGCCGCGGCAGTAGTCACCAACGCTGTCTTTCACGACCAGAAGATCTGCTCTCTGCTGCAGCGTTCTGGCGTACCAGAGCCTCTCGAACAGGATGACGCGCCGCACGTTGGCTGAGAGAGATAGAACGGCCGGCATGAACGTACCCAGAGAGCACACAAGGCTCCTGGCGCGAAGAAGCAGTTCCAGGTCTTCCTGGAGACTGGCCGTGCGGTGTTCCATTGGCGGCAGGTTTGGGATGGTGCCCCCAAGGAGTCTGTCGATGACGGGGTTCAGCCGGTCCTCGGACACTATGGTGGCTTTGCGCCAGGGCCATCGCCGCAGGATGAGCGTGTAGAAGCTCAGAGGAGGCTGTCCGTAGAGCGGGTGGCCCTTGCCATGGAAGACATCACCGGATCGGATGTGAAGGACCAGATGGTCGTCTCGCAGGGGCTCCCGCGCCTTAAGCAGAGGAATCTGCTGGCGAACGTGGAAAAGGTTGTTTCGGATGGCGTCGATGCACTTCTCTGGCTGTTGATAGAGCGTCCTGAGGGTTCGTTTGTAATAGAACATCCCTTCAAGGATCCTTTCTTGCGGCCCAGCGAGATTGGTTATCACCTGGATCGCTGGAATAACAGGCGCTGGACTCGAGACGACCCACCAGAAGCCCGGCGCGTAGATGCGCGAAATGCCATGGAGGCCGGCAAGTTCGATGGCGTTGCTGAGCTGGATCAGGGAATTGCCGAACCTCATCGGTGAGCGGATCTGAAGTGCTGTGATCTGCCTGAGCAGCGGCTCATGGCCGCAGGGCTCTGCGCCGGGAAGAATCCTGTAGGAATCACTGGGGCCTGCGGCGATGGGTTCGTCCGTCAGGGCTGATAAATCCAGCCCGTACTCGTGAGCGAACCGGCTAAGCAGAGCTGACGTGCTGGCTTCCTGCATGCGCTTCTGGTCAGCCCACAAGCAACTCCACCCTGCCAGAGGGCCCTGCGGCCTCGCACAAAGCCTGGCGTGCCCAGGTGTCCACGGCCAAGACATCCTCCAGTGAAGGATCGCTGCGGAGGTCGCTGCGGTGCCGGTCGCAGACCCTCTCGATCAGCCTCGGTATGTCGAGGAAGGAGATCCGCTCCTCCAGGAAGAGGGCCACAGCCTGTTCGTTGGCGGCGTTGAGCACCGCCGGCATGGTGCCGCCGGCACGGCCGGAGGCGTAGGCTAGGCCCATACAGGGGTATTTCTGCTGATCGGGGGCGCGGAAGGTGAGCTGCCCCACCTCGGTGAGGTCGAGGCGCCGCCAGGGGGTTTCGAAGCGCTCGGGCCAGCTGAGGCAGTAGAGAATCGGCAGGCGCATGTCTGGCCAGCCCAGCTGGGCCAGCACCGAGCTGTCGGCCAGTTCCACCATCGAGTGAATGATGCTCTGGGGGTGGATAACAATCTCAATGGAGTCGTAGCCCAGACCGAAGAGATAGTGGGCTTCGATCACCTCCAGACCCTTGTTCATCAAGGTGGCCGAATCCACTGTGATCTTGCGGCCCATGCTCCAGTTGGGATGGCTGGTGGCATCGGCCACGGTGGCCTTGGCCAGATCGGCGGCTGGCCAGTCGCGGAAGGCGCCGCCGGAGGCCGTGAGCTGGATGCGCCGCAGACCGGGGGTGGGGACGCCGGTGGACAGGCGGGCTGAGTCGGCCCAGGGTGTGCCCTGCAGGCACTGGAACAGGGCGGAATGCTCGGAGTCGGCCGGCAGCAAGCGGCTGCCACTGGCCTTCAGGGCCGGCAGCACCACCGGGCCGGCGGCGATCAGGGTTTCCTTGTTGGCCAGGGCCAGGTCCTTGCCGGCCTTGATCGCTGAGAGGGTAGGCAGCAGCCCGGCGCAGCCCACGATGCCGGTCACCACCAAATCTGCGCTGGGCCAGGCGGCGGCGGCGCAGAGCCCCTCGCTTCCCCCCACCAGCTCCGGCTGGCGGGCCGGCCGCTGGGAGGGGTCCAGCGCCTCCAGGCGGCTGCGCAATTCAGGCAGGACGTCCTCGTCCGCCAGGGCCACCAGCTCAGGTGCATGGCGCCGGATCTGATCGATCAGCAGATCCAGGTTGCGCCCCGCTGTGAGTGCCACCACCCGGAAGCGCTCTGGGAACTCCTCCACGATCGCCAGGGTCTGGGTGCCGATCGACCCGGTGGAGCCGAGCACACTGATCGCTTTCACGAGGCCATCCCTGCGTCGGGAGCAAGTCTCCCACTGATCCCCTCGGCATGGTGGGCCGCAGCAGCAAGGGCCACAGCTCGTGCACACTGGCTGGGCTGGTGATCTTCACCCATGGCGGCTGCGATGCTCTGGCTCAAGCGTTGGAACTTCATCGAGCGGGCGCGGCTGGAGCGTGAGCTCTGGGATGCCTTTGAGGCGGGTGACGACATCGAGGCGATGGTTGAGCAGCTGCGCAGCTCCCTGGCGGAGGCCCCCGCAGCCACTCCGGCTGCTGCTGACGGCGGCTTCCGGCTTGAAGTGTGGGAGACCACCCGGGTGCGCATCCGCCGGATTGAAACGCTGATGAAGGATCGAGCGCCGGTGGAGCCTCCGAAAGCCCCACCGCGCTGAGCTTTCAAGTGAATCAGGCGGGATTCAGCGCCGGATCCACTCGGTGCTGCCATCGGGGCGGTCGATCAACTCGATGCCTTCAGCGCGCAGCTGATCGCGGATGGCATCGGCATCTGGGTAGCGCTTCTGCTGCCGGGCGGCCAGTCGCTCGCTGATCAGGGCCTGAATCACTTCCGGCTCAGGGCCAGTGGCAGCCTCGGCAGCGCTGCTGGGGCCGGCTTCCGGCTCCAGGCCGAGAACGCCGCTGAGTTGCTGCAGCAGCTGCCAGCGTCCTTGCTGGGCACGATCTTCGCCGCTGGCCTCCGATCCACGCTCGAGCCGCCGGGACAGGGCCCGCAGGGGACGGGCGAGCTCGAACAGCACCGCAAGTGCTGCGGAGGTGTTGAGATCGTCATCGAGGGCGTCGATGAATCCCTGGCGGCTGGCTTCCAGCCCCATGCCCTGCTCAGATTCAGCCTCACAGGCAGGGTCAGGTACCCCAGAGGCAGGAACAGCAGCGGCTGCGCCCAGCCAGCCAAGCTCCGCAGTGAAGGTGGGATTCAGGCCCAGCTGGAGCGCTTCGTTCAGCCCGTGCCAGCCGGTGGCGGCGGCCTCCAAGGCTTCACGGGTGAAATCGAGGGGTTTGCGGTAGTGGGCCTGGAGCACGAACAGCCGCAGGGTCATCGGCGAGACGCCACTGGCCAGCAGTGATCGGATTGTGGTGAAGTTGCCGAGCGATTTCGACATCTTTTCCCCATCCACGTTCACCATGCCGTTGTGCAACCAGAAGCGTGCCAGTGGTTCAGCGTTGGCCGCTTCCGACTGGGCGATTTCATTCTCATGGTGGGGAAAGATCAGGTCGGCTCCCCCCAGATGAATGTCGATGGTGTTGCCCAGTTCCTGGCGCACCATCGCCGAACATTCGATGTGCCATCCGGGCCGGCCGGGACCCCACGGGGAGGGAAAACTGGGTTCTCCAGGCTTGACGCCTTTCCAGAGGGCGAAGTCAAAGGGATGACGCTTGCGGGATTCCTCGTCGCTGTTGAGCCTGCCGCTGGCGCCCTCCTGCTGTTCACTGAGGCTGCGACCACTCAGTTTGCCGTAATCAGGCTGGCCCATTACGGCGAAATAGACATCGCCATCAGCGGAATAGGCCGCACCGGAAGCTTCCAGCTCTCCGATCATGGCGCGAATGGCATCCAGGCATTGGGTTGCCCGGGGGACCCTGTCGGGGGGGAGGATGTTCAGTGCCGCCATGTCCTCCTGGAAGGCGACGATGTTGCTCTCGCTCACTTCCTGCATCGAGCGACCTTCCTTGGCGGCCCGCTGCAGGATCTTGTCGTCGATATCGGTGATGTTCTGAACGAACGTCACCCGGTAACCGCTCCAGATCAGATATCTGCGCAGCACATCCCAGACGATGTAGCTGCGGGCATGGCCCAGATGGCAGAGGTCATAAACCGTGACCCCGCAGCAATAGATCGAAACCTCACCGGGAACCAGAGGCTGAAAAGACTCGGTTCGCCTGGTGAGGGTGTTGGTGAGCCGCAGGGACAAGGCCAGCCGTTAGAGGGTGATGGCACCGTAAGGGGTCATAGCGCTGACCCTGCGGTCAGGCGATCACCACAGGCCGCGCACGGGAACTTCCTGTAGTGCAGGGCGGGCCACCTGGTAGGTGCAGGCTGGATCGGAGACCCTGAACCCCTGAGCCAGAAGTGGATCCTTGATCACGCTGTCCTGGGTGATGGTGGCCGTGACCGCACTGAGGGTGCGTGGCTTCAGGCAACTGGGAAGGTCGGCAAGATCAGCGGCAAAGGCTGGAGCCACGAGAGTGCCGAACGCAATTGCACCGATGCTGAGAATCCTGACCATGACTGAACGGCTTGTCGAACTGACCAAACTGTAATCGGTCAAACCAGAAGCGAACACTCTGGGGGGCAAGCACATCAGGACTTACCCCCAGAGATGCCCATGATCCGCTCAACCTGACCAGTGCGGATTGTGGATGCTCAGCGGGAGACGGGATTGCTTCCCCCACCATCGCCACCGCCACCACTAAAGCAGCCACCAATGGCGCAGCCGATCACACCTACCCCGAGGATGGCCAGTGGGATCCAGTAAGGGAAGGAACTAGTGGTTGGTGGTGCAATAAACCCACATGGGCTGGTTTTTCTGGACATGGTGGTGGCCGCCTTGGCCAGCTGGAAGCAGCAGGGAGTGATCCGCTGCGGTAGGGCGTAGGGGCCATCGGGCAAGAGCGCACATAGGGTCTCACCGTCTCGGAGACCCCGATCGTGTTTGATCGTGAGGGTGAGCCGATCCTCTGAAATGCTGACGTTGGGCGAATTCAGGGGGATGCTCTCCACTTCTTCGCCATTCTGGGCATCGCCGGCCGTGGAACTGCGCCGACGAATCGAGATGTTGCCGGTGAGGTTGAGAGGAAGTGGACTGGCGTAGCGGATCTCGAAATCTTCGTCGCCTGAGAGCAGATAGGTCACATCGTTCTGGTCCCCATCGTTGGGATCGGCCTGGCTGAGCAGCTGGCCGTCGCTGGCCAGCGACGGTGGCGCAGGAGATCCATACAGGCTCGGATCAAGTCCCGGAAGGGCTCTGACCCCTTCGGCATTGACACGAACGAGATTGACCGAAGCTCCGGGAAAAGCCTGAACCGGCAAGGCACTGACCGTGAAAGCGGAAAGAACAGCCAAGGGAAGAGCGGAACGCATGCAAGCTGTCCTGAGACTTGAATGATCGAGCCATTATGCTCTGCTGACCAGGTATTCAACAGTGGCCTTCAAGACACTCTTGGCCAAAGTCCCGTGGTCTGGGTTGAGGGGGCGGTGGCCGTCTGGCTGATCATGGTGTGATGGCCAAAAAAAACCTGGGCCGACCTCATGGTCAACCCAGGTGATGGAGAGGTTGGTGAGCTCAGAGGATCAAGCCAAGAGCGTCAGCGGGACACATTGTTGTCGCCACCGCCACCGCCACCGCTGTCACCGCTGTCAAAGCAGCCGGCGATCGCGCAGATGCCAACTCCCAGTCCTAGGCCTACAGGAATTATCCACCAGGGGAATGGATTGGCAGGGGCTGCCGCCTCCGGGAGGACGACGGCCTTGGCGACCGTGAAGCAACAGGGTGTATCCCGTGTGGGAAGGTTGCTGGGCCCATCGGGAAGCAGGGCGCAGATCACCTCCCCATCAGTAATGGTGGATTCCGGATTGATCGTGATCGTGCGGCGATCACTGGAAAAACTGACGCGATTGGAATTGAGGAATATGCGCTCCACCTCCTCACCGGTTGACTTGTTGCGAACAGAGATGTAATCGGTGCTTGAAAACTGGGGCAGGGGACCTAGGTAGCGGATCTCCAGGTCTTCGGTGCCGGTGAGCAGCACCGTGACATCTCGATCCGACTGATTGTCACCAGACGCCTGACTGATCAGCTCAACCGTCCCGGGAGCTGAAGGGGGGACCTGGATTGAAGGGGGCTGTAGGCCGGGCAGGGCGGTGACCCCATCCCCGTTCACGCGCACAAGATTGACACTGGCACCTGGGAAGGCCCGGACGGGTAGGGCGCTGACCGAAAATGCTGTGGCCGTTGCCAAGGCAAGGGGAACAGTAAAACGCATGTGCTGTGTAAATCAAGAACCAATCACATCAGAATTTAAGTGCAGCTTCAAGAACAAGAAGCGTCTGGACACAAACCAGATGAAGAACTGTCCACCTGCGCTGTAGTTGGCGCTACAGCGCAAAACTCGGCCTCATCTGGCTATTTTTGACGCGGAGGGGATTTGCCATGAAGTTGAAGTACATGCTTCCGTAATGAGCATGTGCTGAAATATAAAATTTATATAGATTGCTGGATTCGTCGATATCTCAGAAAGACATTGTCAGCCGGCCGTAGTACCTGGGTTCGCATGGGTTGGTGGTGCAGAGCCCATCGAGGTAGCTGGGAGTGTTGCCGAGGAAGTCCGTGGCGTACAGCGAGAAGGTGAGGGGGAGGTCTTTGATGGGGCGCACCGACAGCCCCGCCCCGATGCCATAGCCAAACCATTCGTAGCCGATGGAAACCTGGCTGCCCATGTGAAGGGTCAGGGCGCCGATCGGACCCCAGAAGCAGTCGGTGCCGGTGGGGTAGTTAAGGCTGCTGACGTTGTTGCCGCTCAGGCAGTTGGTGGAGCCCAGGGTGCCATTGCCTGCATAGCCGTAGAAGTCTGAGCCGATGCCGGCGGTGGCGACAAGAAGGATGGGATTCTGGCCGCGGCTGAAGGGGATGGCCTGGGAGAGCACCAGATAAAAGTTCCGGCCCAGGTCGGTGGTGTTGTCGAGCTGGATGATGTGTTCACCGCCAAAGGCCAACCCGGTGGTGGGGGTGATGTTCACTGCTGTGCGGAAACCGATGCTCTGGCCGGCGAACACACCGGTGCCCCGGTTGCGGCTGGTGAGGCTCTGGATGGTGTATTGGAAGCCAAGGCTGGCATACTCACCCTTGAAGGGGGTGATGTCGAGATAAGCCTCGGAGTCGGCGCAGTCGATCCAGTCGCCGCCAGGTGCCACGCGGCAGGAGCGGGTGCGGCTGGTGCCGGTGAGGGTGGTGGAGACGGTGAACTCCGGGTCCTGGGCAAAACCGTTGGGCACGTTCAGCCCGGTGTCGGGATAGGGATCTCCATTGACAGTGATCCCTCGGGCCAGGCCGCGAACCTTCGGCCAGATCGGTGCTGGCTGCTCGGGCAAGTATGGAGGCTCTGGCCTGGCATCGCCGTTGGCGAGGGCGATGGATGAATCCAGCACCTGATCCTCTGGTACCAGGTACCAGCGAAGGGTGGTTTCCCTGGCCAACAATTGCCCGAAAATCCCCGCACCTGGGTTGGCTGAGCCGACAGGAGCGGAAAAGGCCAGGCTGCCGTCATCAAAGGGGACGATCTCCCAGTTCAGGCTGCGCTCAGGGTTTGCTGCGATCGCGGTAGTGGGCGCGTTCGGCAGTGGCAACACTGGTTGAAGCGGTGGCGAGTTCGGCGGGACAGCTTCCCAGACGAGGCTTTGCGCTGGCCTGGCAGGAGCGGTGTCGGGTGCTTCAGCCCTGAGTATGGGCACCGCCACCGGCGGCGGCGGTTGGCTGGGGGTGACCACCACCGGAGGTGGGGGGCTCGGTAGGTCCCAGACCAGGGTCTGAGCCTCCAACGCTGGAGCGGTGATCACGCCCATTGAGGTCAGCAGGCTGAGCCATGGAGTGAAGTTCGATCCAGGCAGCCGGTCGGACAAATCGACGATGTCAAATTGATGTCATGTCAATGTATCGGTGATGGCCAGTTGATGACTGGCCCTCAACCGCCACCTTTTCAACCGGTTCGTGGCAACATTCGCCTTACTGTCCGTCCGAAGTGATGGCGAGCTTGAGTGTGGAACTGGTGGGGAAGCGTTGGGCACTGCCCTTAACAGTCTTGGTTGGCCTCTCCAGCTTGCTGACTCCTGTGGTGCTGGCGGAGCCGCTCCAGGGTTCGTTGGCCCAGGCTGAGGCCATGCCTGGTGCCAGCGACGCCATGCTTCAGGACGACGCCTACATCCTCGGATCCGGTGATGGCCTCAGTCTGAAATTTCTCGCCGTTTCGGACCTGAGCGGTTCCATCGACATCCTCAACGACGGCACGGCCTCTCTGCCCCTGCTGGGCAGCGTCAGGCTCTCGGGACTGACCCTCTCCCAGGCCACCCTCTGGCTGGAGTCGCTTTACAGGAACCAGCTGCAACGGCCTGATCTGCAGCTGAGCGTGGTGCGTCCCAGGCCTCTGCGCGTCGCTGTGATCGGCGAGGTGGAGCTTCCCGGCCTCTACACGCTCACCAACTCGGAAGGTTCCCTGACCCAGGCGTCGGTGTCCATCAGTGGCCTCCCTACGCTGGTGGATGCGATCCAGAAGGCGGGCGGGATCACGTCGATGGCGAACCTGCGCCGGGTGGTGGTGCAGCGGCGCCTGCCTGGCGCCGACTCCCGCTTCAAGCGCGCACGTGTCGACCTGCTGGCGCTGGTGCGCGACGGCGACCAGCTCCAGAATCCCCTGCTCTTTGATGGGGACACGATCAAGCTGGAGCGGGTTGCCCAGGAGGATGCCAGCAATTCGGCCGAGCTGGCGGCCACAACACTGGCCCCCAAGGAAATCACTGTAAATATCATTGGCGAGGTGAAATCCCCTGGCCGCACTCAGGTGCCAGCGAGCACACCGCTGATGCAAGCGATCATGGTGGCCGGTGGTGTACAAACCTGGCGGGCCAAGACCTCAAAGCTGGAACTGGTACGGCTCAACCGCAACGGTTCCGTTATGCGCCGCACCTATCCGCTTGATTTCAACCAGGGGGTTTCGATCGCCAAAAATCCACCGCTGGTGGACGGCGACACGGTGATCGTCAACCGCAGCCGATATGCGATCAGCACCGACGCCATCGGGGCCGTCAGCCAGCCACTCAGCGGTCTGGTCAATGTCTTGACCCTGTTCCGCCTGCTCGATAGCAACAACAACTGAGCCTGCATGCGCATCACCTGGTTGTTGAGGGATGAACTGGCGGTGGGAACTGCCCCTTGCAGTGTTGACGATCTCAATCTGCTCGAAAGTCATGGCGTCAGGAATGTAGTCAGCCTTTGTGCTGTTGAGGAGGCGCCGCCGCCCGGTGGAATGGCCGAGCGTTTTCGTTGTGTTCGGCTGCCCCTGCCGGACCACCGCCACCAATGCGCACCAACGGCGCAGCAGCTGGGTGCGGTGCTTGCCCAACTGGCAAATCTGCGCCGCCACGGGCCGATCTACCTCCATTGCGTGGCCGGTATCGAGCGCTCACCCCTCGTGGGCATGGCCTGGTTGATCCACAGCCGACGCATGGGCTGGCAAGACGCACTTGACTACGTGCAGCAGACCCATCCCGGAACCAGCCCCCTGCCCGAGCATCTCTCTGCTCTGCGCAGTGTGGCGTTCCTGTCACCAGCATTCGATACCCACATCTCAGCTGTAGCCTGATTTCATGGCCGAGGGGCCGAGGGGATCGAGTCGTTTGAGCCCTGCTCACGACCACCCGACCATCAGCGAATGGTGTGTCCACCGTGGCCGTGATCAGCTTTGAGGAACAGCTGGATCGCCCAGCTGCCTAGATGGTCGCCATCTGGAGGATCAGGGTGTGGATATCTGACTGGATACCTGACCCAGCCGGTCTGATCCTGCTCAGCTCAGCTCGCCCCTGGCTGCAGGGTGGGGTTGTAAGTGTGGCTGGTGAGATTGCGGCTGCGGATCATTGCTATCCACACGTTTTCGCTGCCCGGTCTTAGCAAATCCCTCACCACAGCCTCCCGCACCGCATCCCTCGAACCACTTCCTCACCAGCCTGCGCACCACCCCAGAAGCACTGCTGCAATGAGGACGCCCACCGCAACCGGGGGAATGCCGCCCGATCGAGGGCCGAGCAGCTCTGGGATCCGGAACGGGTGGCAGGGTTATATGCGCAGGTGCTCGAGGAGGCTATGGAACTCTCCAGGCCAACCTCGCTACGCTGAAAACCCTCGGCCGGCTTGCGGTGATGACCCTCAGCACCACCTCAGCCACCACTACCTCCCCGTTCGATGCTTTGGCGCCCCTGCGGTTGCCTGCCGAACTCCGTCTCACACCCGAGCAGTTTGAGCAGGTTTGCGAGGAAAACCGCGAGGCGGTGCTGGAGCTGGCCGCCGATGGCCGCCTGATCGCGATGACCCCAACCGGAAGCGAAACAAGCAGTCGCAACAGCGAGCTTGTGTTTCAGCTGAAGTGCTTCGCCAGGGCAAGCGGAGGCTGGAAAGTTTTCGAGAGCTCCGGCGGGTTCCTGCTTCCGGATGGCTCTGTGGTCAGCCCGGACGCGTCGCTGGTGCATCTCAACCGCTGGCGGGCCCTCACGCCTGAGCAGCAGCGGCGCTTTGCCCCTCTCTGTCCGGATCTCGTGGTTGAGCTGGCCAGCCCGGGCGACGACGGCCCTCGGGGCCTCAGCGCCCTACGCAAAAAGATGGCTGCCTACCAGGCCAATGGCGCCCGCCTCGGTTGGCTGCTTCTGCCCGATGAACGAGCTGTAGAGATCTGGCCTGCCAGCGGTCAGCCCCAGCGGATCGAATATGCTCAGGAGCTGGCTGCCAGCACCGAGTTCCCTGGGTTGCGACTGAAGCTGGCGGAGATCTGGGCTGCGTGAGATCGCTATGGCTCAGAGGAATTGGTTGCCCCTGAAGCAACTGAAGGCCCTGGAGTAAGTCCAGCTCTATGGGGTTGTCCAAGCCTGCAGTGCTGATTGGTTGTTGATGGGCGATCTCCGAGCCTTCGGGCAGTTGATGAATGCCCTGAGCTCACCGGTGGTTTGCTTAGTCAGACGGTTGCCTGCCCGGTGAGCTGAACAGCCTTTGATCTCTGAATGTGACTCCTCCCTGAGCCGCCAAGCTTCCCAGAACAGATCGACCACGCCGTAGGATGCCTGTGCTCTCAGACAAGCTGTTCTTCTGGTTGTTTCAGGGCAGCCCCGACCGGATTCTCTCGCTGCTTGATGGGCTACCTGCTGATGCCGCTGGCTACACCTTCTCGGCGCCTGTTCTCAAACAGCGGGAATACCGCCTTGATGGCCTGTTTCTGCCCCCGGCCAACCGCCCTTATCTGCCGGCATTGATTCTGGAGGCCCAGATGGGGCCTGACCCAGTCTTCCTGCGACGCCTCTATGCCGAGACTGCACGGTTGCTGCAGCAGGAGCCGGAGATCACCAACTGGCGGGTGGTGGTGATCTCCCCATCGCGGCAGCTGAATTTCGGCCCAACGGAGCCGGTAGCTGAGTTTCTGGAGCGTCGGGTTAGCTGGGTGGAGCTGCAGCCCGAGTGCTGGTCTCAGGGGGCTGCTGATCAGTCTGGGGCGACGATCCCCCTGTTTCAGCGGCTCTTGGGGCTTCTTCTACAACCAGAGGAGCAGATCAAGGCCAGCAGCAGCCAGTTGCGCCAGCAGGCAGTTGGTACGGCAGCGGAGGCAGAGCTCGACGATGTGATCGCCGCTATTCTTGTTTCAGCTTTCCAAGCCGCTCAATCCCTGAGGTTTGCGCCATGGGCGGAATCGCCGTCGAAGACTTCACCCAAAGCCAGATCTACAAGGAGATCGTGGGCATCGGCATTGCCGAAGGCGAAGCCCGCGGTGAGGCCCGAGGCGAAGCCCGCGGTGAAGCCCGTGGCAAAGCAGAAGAAGCTGCCGTCGTCACCCTCCGCCTGCTGGCGCGCCGCTGCGGCCCCGTGAGCCCCGCGATTACCTCCCGCATCAAAGCTCTCCCCCTAGCGCAAGTTGAGGCACTGGCGGAAGCCCTGCTCGATTTCCAGGGCCCGGCCGACCTCGACGACTGGTTGGCTGCGCACGGTTGATCAGAGCCGTAGGACGCCTGTGCTCTCAGACAAGCTGTTCTTCTGGTTGTTTCAGGGCAGCCCCGACCGGATTCTCTCGCTGCTTGATGGGCTACCTGCTGATGCCGCTGGCTACACCTTCTCGGCGCCTGTTCTCAAACAGCGGGAATACCGCCTTGATGGCCTGTTTCTGCCCCCGGCCAACCGCCCTGATCTGCCGGCATTGATTCTGGAGGCCCAGATGGGGCCTGACCCAGTCTTCTTGCGGCGCCTCTATGCCGAGACTGCACGGTTGCTGCAGCAGGAGCCGGAGATCACCAACTGGCTGGTGGTGGTGATCACCCCATCGCGGCAGCTGAATTTCGGTCCGACGGCGCCGGTGGCCGAGTTTCTGGAGCGGCGGGTGAGCTGGGTGGAGCTGCAGCCGGAGCGAGGGCTGGCAACAGCGCCGCTGTTTCAGCGTCTGCTGCCCCTGCTTGTGCAACCGGAGGCTGAGATCTCAGTTGCTGTGGGCGATCTGCGCCGGGTAACGCCCCCTGCAGCTACGGGTGGGGAGCAGGCTGATCTGCTCAAGCTGATCCCTACTATTCTGACTGCACGGTTTAACGATCGCCCAATTGAGGAGATCTGTGCCATGGCTGGCATCACGGTCGAGGATTTCACCCAGAGCGTTGCGTATCGACAAATCTTTGGCCTGGGCAAAGCCGAGGGCAAAGCTGAAGGAGAGGCTCGCGGTGAAGCCCGTGGCAAGGCAGAAGAGGCTGCCGTCGTCACCCTCCGCCTGCTGGCCCGCCGCTGCGGCCCCCTGAGCCCCGCCATAACCGCCCGCATCGAAGCCCTACCCCTGGAGCAGGTTGAGGCCCTGGCGGAAGCCCTGCTCGATTTCCAGGGACCAGCCGACCTCGACGACTGGCTCGCAGCCCACGATTGATCAGAACCAGCGCTCATGCGGCTGCAGATCGTGGTGGAGCACCTGAAGGCCCTGGTGTAAGCCCAGCTCTACGGATGTCTTGGTGAGCACCATCCTTGTCGTGAAAGTGATGGACCACCAACCGTGGGAGGAACATCACCACCCACCCTGTGGCGTAGGTGTTCGGAGAATCCTTAACCCCCCCGCCGCTCCCCGAGGGCAAAGGGCTGGAAGGAGGCGGTGATGCCGAACTCCTGGGCGAACTCAAGCACGCGGCACCAGGCCCGGTCGTCGCGCATGATGCCCCGCAGGATCACCGGTGAATTGCCCCCCTGCAGGGCCATCTCGAAGAGTGGGTGGCCGATCGAGGCCTGCACTCCATCCTCCCGGTAGGTGGGGGCGATGTCGGTGCTGCCGATCATCACGCGCCGCTGGCCTGAATTCCACTCGTAGGGGATGTCGTAGAGGCTGAGCAGATCGACCACCAGCGCCCAGGAGCTGCCGTTCGCGTCGATCTCCACCGCCAGGCTGCTGCCGCGGGCAAGCATCGAGGTGGTGCGACGGAAGGCCAGTGGTGGCTGGCCAGCGCTTGGTTTGGTCTCGCCGCGCATCAGCGAGCGGATCCGGCCTCTTAGTTCCTCGCCAGCATCGGTGGGGCCGCCCTTGCGCAGTTGCATGAAATCCCAGCGTTCGCCGCTGCCGCCCCAGGCCACCGGGCCGTAGTTGTCGTGCAGGATGCGGCCATCGCGATTGGAAGCGGCCTCGGCGTGGGTCATCACCCGCTCGATGTTGATGTCTTCGGGCCGCCACTGCCAGCTGCTGGCGAGATCTGCCACCTCCTGGCACATGGCCGCGATCTGGACCTCGGTGGGCGGGATCGTCCATGGATCGGGGCTGCCGCCCATGCAGGCGCAGGAAATCCCCACAGCATTGCTGTTGCGCCGCCAGGTGTGGGCGTTGAGATCGATGGTGTAGGAATGCAGCCGGTGCAGATGACCATCACCCGCCACGATCGTGTGATACATCCCCCGGCGCACCCAGGTGTAGGGGGTGGCACTCCAGTGAAGATAGATGGTGGGGGCCATTGAAGCGGCGGCTGATTAGTTCGTTGGACGGAGAGTAGCGAGAGCCGGTGATCTCTGCTCTGATCCTGGCAATGCCTGCCCATCGGTGATCCCACCGTCAGGATGTTAACTCTTTCAGAGCTCTTCACCTGGTGCGCAGCGAGAGCTGTTTGGCATTGCGGAGCTTCGATTGTGTCCTGCTGCGATCGGCCACGGAGCTCAGGTGACGCCTTGGAACCAGACCGGCATCTGAGGGGGGAGAGCTTGTGCTCGCTCTGGCCCGGCGGGAAGCGGCTGTAATGATCTCCCCACACCACATATGGTGTCTCCAATACCTAAATTCCAAATCGTGTCGGTGGCTTTCCCCTTGTGCTCGCCGCCCCGACAGGCTGAAGTAATTATCCTTGCCTTGCTGCAGGGTGATCAGATCGGCAGGGCGTCAAGTTGGTCTGGATCGGAAGACACGGGGATGGGAAAAGATCCATTACCGTAGACAACATCCCATGCCGACAGGTCAGCCAGCGCTACTGGGTCAGACTTTTAATAGGTCCTGGCTTGAATCCCGGCACTTCTGAGACGCTTGAGCCCTACTCGCGTCAGGACCAACACTGGTAGGAGTGGTGTGTCCAGCCACTCCAGCCGCGCCGCCAATTTTGCGGTGTGCGCGTGAGCAGGATCAGCTCGCCCCTGGCTGCTCCCACAGCACCACCCCTGCCCTGGCGATGCCCTCCAGGAGGGTGGGGTGATCGATCAGATGCTGGAGCTGCAGATCGATCCGCCAGGGCAGGAGCAGATCATCCAGCTCGGCGCCGAGCAGCAGCAGCTCGCCCAGGGCCGGGGCCTCCAGGCACAGGTCGATGACGGATCCGGAGCGATGCTGACCCAGCGCCCGTGATCCTCTCCAGCACCTGGGTCGTGACATCATCCGGAAGGCCAGGGATGCCGGCCTCGATCGGTCTGTGGAGGCTGTCAACGCTGCCTGGCCCGCTCCGCCATCTCATCATGCAGAGCCTGCAGCTCCAGCCCATACCTTCAACAGCTGCCAGCGCACATCCGCTTCCACCATGGTTGATGCAGTCCCCATCACCTCAGTGAGTCTGGCCCACGCCGTTGAGGCGAGGGCTTCGGCTGGATGTGGCTGAGATCTGGCTGAGCTGAACCACCCCAGACCAATTCCTGTTTCCTCTTGCACGTTCATCCTTCCCTCAGCCCCCGCCTGATTCAACGACTGCTCCGTCGTCTGGTGCGACCCCTGTTGGGCGAGTTCCTCGATCCGCGGCCGGCGTCGCGGTTGATCCGTGCCACGGCACGGCAGGAGTGGAAGCTGCTGGCCCTGCATCTGGGCACCACCGTGGTGGGTGCCCTCACCGAGGGGGTCACCCTGGCGGTGATCTTTCTGGCGGTGGAGATTCTCTCCAGGCCCGCCGGGGCCACATGGGCTGCCAATCCACTCACGAGCCGCGTTCCGCTGCTGCCTGGTCTTCTCGAAGCCTTGCCGCGGACACCCCTGTTCCTGATCTTCCTGGCGGTGGCGGTGCTGATGCAGGCCATCCAGGGGCTGATGAGCTACCTGAGCGGCGTGAGCCTTGGGGATTTCTCGGCCCGCTGCCGCAGCTCGATCACCGCCCTGATCCACAGACAGATCCTCGACTTCAGCTATGCCTGCGCCAGCCGCTACCGGGTCGGAGATCTTCTGAACCATGCCGCCAACGGTCCCGCGGCGGTGCAAGGACAGATCGAGCTGACGGGTCAGTTGCTGATTCAGGGTCTGCTGATTGCCCTGTATTCGCTCGTGCTGGTGAGCCTTTCGCCCTGGCTGGTGCTGGTGGCGGTCGGCCTGGCGGCGGCGATCGTGCTGGTTCAGCGTGTGTTGCTGCCGCGCATCCGGCGGGGATCTCATCGCCTCACCATGATCGAGGTGGAGATCTCGAGCCGGGTCACCGAGGACATCCAGGGGCTGCGGCTGTTGCACAGCGCTGGCCGGCTGGATGCCGCCGATCACGCGTTGCGGGCCCGCATGGGCGAGCTCGAAGCCGTGATGCGCCGGCAGAATCGGCTCTCGCAGGTGGTGGGGCCGTTCTCAGCTTTTCTGCCGATCGCGGCGATCGCCGTGCTCGGGGCGGTGAGCCTGCTGGCGTTCGGCAGCCGCAATACGGGGGTGTTGCCCAGCCTGGTGACGTTCGTGCTGGCGTTGCAGAGGCTGAATGTGCGGCTGGGCGGCATGGCGGGCACCTTCACTTCGCTGAGCAGGAACGCCGCGGAACTCGATCGGCTCAATGAGATCCTCAAGCCTGATGGCAAGGACTTTCGCCGGCGTGGCGGAGTGCGCTTCCACGGGCTGCAGCGAGAGATCCGCTTCGAGGCGGTGGGATTGCGCTACAACCCTGATCTGGCCCCGGCCCTGACGGATCTCGAGCTGACGATTCCCAAGGGCCGGACCGTGGCACTGGTGGGGGCAAGCGGCGCGGGCAAGAGTTCGATCGCCGATCTGCTGGTGGGCCTCTATGCCCCCACCTGCGGCCGGATCCTGATCGACGGCACCGATATGGCAGACCTGGATCTTTCCAGCTGGCAACAACGGCTGGGAGTGGTGAGCCAGGACACCTTCCTCTTCAACGATTCCCTGGCCGCGAACATCTCGTTCGGCTGCCCCGAGGCAACACAAGCAGCGATCGAGGCGGCGGCGGCCCTGGCCCAGGCGGCCGGCTTCATCGAGGCGCTGCCCGCTGGGTATGACACGCTCGTCGGTGAGAGGGGCTACCTGCTCAGTGGCGGCCAGCGGCAGCGCATCAGCCTGGCGCGGGCGATTCTGCGCAACCCGGAGCTGCTGATCCTCGATGAGGCCACCAGCGCGCTGGACAGTCAGAGTGAGCGGTTAGTGCAGCAGGCGATCGAGCAGTTCGAACGGCAACATACAGTGCTTGTGATTGCCCATCGACTGAGCACGATCGTTAATGCCGATCAGATCCTGGTGATTGAGCAGGGCCGGATTGTTGAGCGGGGCAAGCACGTTGAGCTTCTGGGAAAGGGCAGCCTCTATGCTGTGCTTTGGCAGCAGCAGGTGGGAGTTGCCAGACATAACAACTCTATGATTGTCTAGATATTTTTGATTCCTGAGGTAAAAGTAAAGGATCTGCAGCCGTTGCCTTGTTGGCGGAAATCAGACGGGAAACTACTTGAGGGCACCTCGAATAATCGGATAAATCGGCGTCAACAAGAAAGCAAGAACCAACTCAGCCCGGCATGCCACGGCTACACCAAGGGCCTTATCGCACAGATAAATATGTTCTCTAGTCCTTCGGGAAGTTCAGCCAGCGACGGC
>NZ_NQKW01000029.1 GCF_002252625.1 Synechococcus sp. 1G10
CCCGGTTACGGAAGGCATCGCCACGGCAGTGACGTTGAACGGCCTCAAGCGACTCCGATTGACCGACAACCGGCCACCAAGTGTCACCGGTTTGCGGGGCTGATCCTGCTTCTCCACCTTGCTCGCAGCCATCCCAGCGCAGGTCGCTGGACGCAGATGCGGTATCGGGGGAGGGAAGGGGCGACGCTGGTACTGGCATGGGAGGTTCGGGCATACCAGCCGGCAATGATGGTCGGGGCAGCGCATCAGGTACCGATGACGGCAGAGAGCGGGCAGTCGGTGGGTTAGCGGCGGCCTTCTCTCGCTCCGATAACTGTCGTTTGACCCGATCAAGTTCGGCCTTCTGCTCCTGAGTGGCCTGCTGCTGGCGAAGCACTTCCTGCCGGTAGCGGGTGATCTGGATGGCGAGAGCCATACCGCTCGCAAGAATGATCACGGCCCCCCCAGCCATCAGAGGCATCATTCGGATCCCAAAGAAAACAGGGGGTCGAGATGCGTCAGTGTCCGCGAGGACCGCAGGAGAGAAGCGGTCTCCACGAGAGAGGCCCAATGCTCGATCCAACCGTCGAACGGATGTCTCCAGCACACCTGTGGAGTAACCAAGCTTGACGGAGAGATCTGGCCAGTACCGGTCTCTCTGTCGGGGTTGGACAGAAAGAAGCTCCAGAAGCCCGCTCTGAATCCATGAGCTGAAGGTGCGCACAGCGCTGTGGTCAGTGTCGCTACGGACTGATCGCTCCAAGAGCACGAGTAAATCCTCGGCTGACATGGCGCGTAGTGCAGACCAGCCATAGGTCTCTTTAAGGTCTTTGAGCAAAACGCCAAAGCGAACTACCAGAGACTCTTCTGTAATCATGGTATTCGTAGCGGATGAGCTACGACGCCATGATTTTAACTTCTTGAGAAGCATGGTCATGGGAGCTGAATGATTCGACAATTCATTGAAAGTGCTTAATCGTTATCGCTAAAGCAAGAGACTGAGATCAGGAGAGGCAGTATTCATCTAGCCCTGGAGGCTTAGATGAATGTCACTCAAGCAATGAAGTCTCTATCCTGAGCATCAGATCGCAGGACAAGTCAACCAGTTCGAGGTGAAGGGCCCATGGCATGGTCTCGTGTGGAATGGATATGACTGTTTAACAATCACACCCACCAACCCACCTCGTCATCCCCCATTCGGGGGATCAACTGAGCGGCTTGCCTCGCCAAGGACCTGCCTTGTGGCCCAGCAGGTTTTTGCCTTCTCTGCGATTCTGCCGATCAGAGCATCTGCAGCAGCCAGTTCGCGGCGATTTAATCACCTTGCCTGCCAAAACACAGATAAACGGACAAATCCCCCGATCAGGGGATGACCATCAGGTGGACAGGCTGAGATCGTGCTGGGAATACGGGTGAAAGACCCCACCAGCTCCTTAATGAGACTCCTGCTACCCATTGCCGCCATGGTCCTCCTTGCGGCCAGCTCATCATCATCGGCGTCACCCTCTGCCGCTTCTGTTATCTCGATCGGTGATGGCGATACCTTGCGGGTGCTAGAAGGCGGACGCCGCATCACGATCCGCCTGGCCTGCATTGATGCACCCGAGACGGCACAAGCCCCTTACGGAATGGCTTCACGAGCCGAGCTACAGCGGCTGGCTCCAGTGGGCAGTGGCGTGACGCTCCGCGTGCTCAGTACAGATCGCTATGGCCGAACCGTGGCCGAAGTGATCCGAGGAGGTATGAACGTCAACTTGGCGATGGTCCGCAGCGGCCAAGCTTTCGCCTACCGGCAGTACCTGAGCAGGTGCGATCAGGCCGCCTACCTGGGAGCTGAGAGGCAGGCCGAGTCTGCTCGAAATGGTGTGTGGGCTGTCACCGGTGGGATCACCCGTCCATGGGATTGGCGCCACAGCAGGCGGGGTCCATCCAGACGATTGACGACTACACCTGCTGGGAGAGAATCACTTACATCCAGCAAGGGTGGGGTGGTGCGCGCTGGCAGCAGGACCACCTGCAAGAGCATCGGGAGCTTTGGCCGTGCTCAAGAGCTGCTGCGGCAAGGGCACACGTATCTGGACCGCAATGGGGATGGGGTGGCCTGTGAATCCCTTCGCTGATCAGCCTGTCCTGTGGGATGGGACAGGACAATGATGAGCCAGCTGGACCCACGCCTGGCTCGCCTGGCCATGCTGCGCGAACGCCTGCCTGGATTGGTGCGGGGGATTCAAGAACCAGGGATCACACCCGAGCGGAAGGCTGAGCTGGCAGCCGACTACGAGCAGGTCCTCGGCGCGGTGCTGGCATTGGCAGAAGAAGTGGAGCCACAATGATCAAATGTGCCGGCCAGTCTCAGGAGCCACGAGAAGAAGCCTTGTTCAGGGCTTCTGAAGCCGAGGCATCCCCCCAGAGGCTGAAAGCGGGGCCGGTGTTCAGAGCAGCTTCCAGTGAAAGGATCCCCAGGGCCACGCCCAACACGGCGGCATGGGTGCGGTCGCGCGCCTGGAGCTTGCTGATCACATTGCCGACGTGGGTCTTCACTGTTTCAGGGGAGACATACAGCCGCTCGCCGATGTTTCTGTTAGAGAGTCCGAGCATCACCCCCGTGAGTACCTCGACCTCCCGCTCGGTGAGGCTCTCGACCGGGGTCGCATCGCTTCTGCGCTGGCTCTGCTGCCGCAGGACAGCGGCGGCCTCTTTCGGGTAGTAGACGCCGCCGCCGGCGACGATCCTGAACACAGGCGTGAAGTCTTCCGTCTCGAAGCAGATCGCATCGCAACCGGCCTCCAGCGCCTCGCCGATCACGGCGGTGGATTCCCGATTGGTGATCAGGATGGTGCGCGTGTCGGGGTGGAACCGTTCGGCGCGCCGCACCAGCGACACACCTGCCCCCTCATGCAGGCTCTCGCTCACGAGCAGGAAGTTGGGCCGGTGCTGCAGCACGTGCTGGTAGCCCTCCTCCTCGGTGGTGGAAGCCCCCACCACGTGCTCAGTGATCGGGTTGATGCAGATGAAGGCGCCCAGCCACCTGGTGTTGCCAAGGCAGGCCACGATGGTTTTCCCCTCAAGGAGCTGGCCGTACTCCTCCAGCAGCGTGGGGATGTTCTGCAGGAGATGGGTCAGATCCATGCTTGGACCAGGGTTCGCGGATCCTAGGTGTGATTTCCCATCAGGTCATTCAGCAGCCCGCAGCAGGCCGAGCTGCTCAAAGGGGGTAAGACCTTCCAAGGCCATGTGGCACCTGCGACCGTTTTAGATCCCCAGATAGCTGGGTAGCCACCGGTTCCGATCGTCTGAATTGGCGTAGGCCATCGCGTAGGCCCACTCGGCCAGGATTGTCTTGATGAATCGCTCCGCCTTGCCGTTTGTTCGCGGCGTGTAGGGACTGGTTCTCCTAGGAGCTGTTGCGCGTCGGTCATCCGTCTGACGTAACTGTCTTGGGCACACCCGCTGAACCAGCACGGAGGGGGCTCTTCCTTGAACTCCCCCGACTGGGGGATGTGGCGATGGTGACGACTGAAGGATGGTGAAGAGGTCAAGGGGGCGACCCCACAACCACCTCAAGATCATGACCAAAGGGAAGATGGCATCACTTCTTATGATTGGTGCGACAGTGGTGGCCCTCTACAACCCTAAGCCTGCTAAAGCCGGCACTGTCCTGCCGACCCTGTTCGCAGAACGCTACTGCACCTATCGCGACATGGGCGCAAGCTTCAACGATGCAATCAACCAGGCCAGTGACGACTCAACAATCAGCAGCAACAGCTGGTTCATGCTCCCCAGTGGAGTACGAAGCGACATCAAGGAGGCTTCAGGAGCTGCCGTAAGGCGCTGTCCTCAGTATAACAATAAGTGATCCCTCAAACCACCAAGCCATCCCACTCGGGGTGGCTTTTTTCATAACTTCAAACACCACTCCGCTTGCCAGTAAGCGGCAACTGCCCTTCCTTCTGTGCTTGCTGGTCTTCCTGCAAGTAGCGATACAAATCCATCACTGCCTTGGTTCCAAGTGCGCCGCCTGCTGTCACAGCACTATAAGCGGCAACTGGCGACCCTAAAAGCAAACTAGCAGCCATTCCCTGCTCAGTCCTTTGATTCATAGGGCCTTGAAGTTCATTCAACAGTTGCCCCATAAACTCCTTGTTGCGAACGCCTTTAAGGCAATCGGGAACGGGTTGGATCGTTTTTTCTCAAACTGGTGAAACACTCTGAAATACAACCATCTCAAGCGAATGGAAAAGCTACTCATCGCTCCCGTCGTCATTGCCGCTGCTGCCATGGCGATGCTGGTCCCCACCGCTCCACATGCAGCGTGTGCTATCTGACCAACTCCTACGTTGCCCCCCCATCAGCTCATGTGCACACGACTCGGAACGGACTATCTGAATAGGCCAATCTGGGCTTGCTGCAATTGATCTATCAGCTGATTCACTGTCGGGTCGGTCTGAATACAACACCCGCGACGGGAAATAAGGACGCCGTGATTCGTTTCTGAGGTGGCGTCTCGCAGGCATCGGAGGCCCGACCACTATTTCTCAAGCCCAAAACAATCACCTCAACAGCCAGCCCTCGCACGGCGGGCTTTTCATGTTCGCTGGGGAGTGCGGCTATGCGTAACAAGCTTCTAGCAGCGACCGATACCGGCAAGCATCAAGCCCAGCAACTCCCCAAGCCCAGCGCCAGGTAACGAACCCGGCAGTTCAGATCACCCCATCCGGGCTGGTGGCATCCAGCACCGCCAGCAACTGATCCAGAACCTGTCGCACTGCTGGCCCACGCTCGGGGTTGTGCACTGCCGCGAAGACCCGCGCCGTAATGCGGGCATCGATCTCCTGAAGGCTGACCGTGCTGTCCATCAGTAGCTGGATGCCGATATCGGCGGTCGTCAAGGGCATTGCCATGGCGCAACTGACCACAGTGTTCCCACTTTTCTGAGGTTGGCCCTGGGATGAGGGTGTCGGCCCTGCGCCTGCAGGGCTTTGAGGCCTTTGGCCGGGCTTGGAGCTTTTCCGAGCTGGCGGGAAGGAGGCGATCCATCTCGGAGGCCAGTTAGGTAGCTGTGGGGCAGGAGCGGAGCATCGGCCCCCACCAACGCATAAATCCCCCGATCAGGGGATGTCGATGCTGCCGCTCTCGATAAATCTTAAAGAAGACAAAGGGGACGTAACTCCTCGATCTCATTACAGCAATGGACATGAACGCCCTTTCAATCAACGACCCCTGTGTGAGAAGCCTTCTCAAGGGAAAAGGCTTCTCCACAGACCCGATGCCAAGCACTGATCAGATGGTTGTTCTCTTCCTACGTGAGCACGACGTTCAGGCACTCCCGCCTCGAGGCACTACAGCAGGCGATGCACTGAGCGGAGCCTTCTTTGGTGCAGTTGGGCCAGCCGCCGCCTTCGGAGGAGCTCACCTTCGGAATCAAGAGAAGATTGCAGCTGCACAGGAATGGACCACATGGAAGCAATGGGCCTTAAGTCACAAGGACTGGATGGGCTTCAAGGGCGAACTCCAGAAAAGATATGATGAGAATCTAGATAAATGCAAGGTACTTCTGGAAGAGAACGATTTCCAAGGTCAATGTGAAGCCTATAAAAATGTGCAACGCGAAACCATGGAAAAGTCGAGAAAGCGAAACAGAGTTATAGGTATTTCTGTAGTTGCTGCACTTTCAGTTCTTTATGCTTTGGATTACTGCATTGATCAGAATCCTCAAGTCCTGTTTTGGACCGATCAGAGCAATTCGCGCCCTTCTGATTGATCGTCTACCTATCGGTGAGACCAGCTGACTCAAGTGCTACCTTGAACTTGTTAGTGCGCACCAGCCCTCGGAGCTTTCTCCGATGCCGGCACCACCTCTCCCTGCAACCGCCAAGCCTTCCTCCAGTTGTAGAGGGTCACCACGTGGATGCCCAGCTCCTCGGAAATCCTGGCCACGCTTTGACGATGAGGCGGACTCATCCGCTTCCTTACGTCAGCCTTGACTCCTTCGCTGTAACGATGCATTGATCCTCTCCATGAAGCCCCCGGGTGTAAGAACGAGAGGGGTGACATCTTTCCTGAACTCGGGGGGCAAGCTCCGCCTAGTCACTTCATGATTGACCCAGATCGTAGTGGCAGCTATTCTATGCTCGACAAAGCGCAAATCCACGAGAAAGTGTCGGATTCACCGGTCAATCTTCTAGTCAGTGCAGTACTGGCTCCAGCTGGGGTCGCCGCAGTAATCAGCCAATGGTTTTCTGCGAGGAACCAAAAGGCGAGTTTGATTAACGCGGCAAGGCTCAGTGCTTATGCAGAAATTTATGGATGCCTTGCAGATGTTCAACAGTCCTGCGCCGACATGCGAAGGTTTCTGGTGATCTTAGACCCGACCGACCCCTACTACCCGTCCCCAAACGAATTGGACATCAAGATCAGTACATTATACGACCATGGCCTCAAGAGCCGCTATCAAGCTTCCGTGAAGACCATAAACAGCAATTCCATCTTCGTGTCTACGGCATCCGAGGCACAACTATTTCACTACGTGTATAGTGTTCGAGCTTACATTGAATGGTTGAATTACCACATTTTCGAGAGGCGAGACCCGATGTCTGGCCAGCCAGTATGCGCTTTGGAAGTTGTCTTCAAAGATGGCTTGTCGAGTGAGCAGAAGCAGACAATAAATGATAAGTGTAATCAACTTGGGAAACTGATTGACTCGCTCGGCATTTTGCTCAAGAGCGAGATCAGTGTTGCACCTGTCGAGCTGCGCTGCCCAGAATTTTGGCCGGACCCTCGCAGCGACTATCAGCAGTACCATGGGTACCCTCACACCATACCGGAAGGTGGCAATTAATTCTTGTCTCTTTGTTTCTCTCCACAGTCGCAACTCACCCCACCCATGAGCAAACGCCGCACCCACCCCCTCTGCCAGCAACGTTAACGCCTCTCCATCCCGACCATTTCAACCACTAGGGTCTTGATGGAGCAGTTCAAGGCATGTTTGCAACAAGGGTAGTAGCCGGCAAAATATTGCTGTTCGCTGCATCAAAAGCATCCGCCAGATTTCTGGTCATGAACCTGGCGTAGCTACCCATGTGCACTTCAAGGGAATGTCCCATCGCATCAGCCAGCTGCTTGGGCTGTAGGCCCCGACGGTGACCCTCGGCTGAATACCTGTGCCTGAAGCTGTATGGGGTGAGCTGCTGCTTCTCCCGCTCAGCCTCAGCGGAAATGCTCTTCCACATAGGCAGCCGACGCAGATGCGTACCCAGTGCCTCACCAGCTTTCCCCTCCTGCCCCAACGGGGGCAGTTCCTCACCGATCGCGACTCGCTGCTGCAGGTTCCAGTCCACTGGGCCGCCTGCTTCCTGCACCAGTAGGGGATAAAGACGGCGCGGCGGGGTCTTAGCGCCTTTGCGGCCCCCCTGGGACTTCTCGTAGCCAGACCAGAGTTCCGCCCCGTTCTGACGGGTGTGGATGTAGCGAAGATCCTCAGGACGCAGGCCATAGACGGCCAGGAGTTGACAGGCGAAGCGCCACCGCTGCCCGGTGGTTGTGTCATGGATGGACTCGATAAGCCGAAGGATCTGCGCATCGGTCATCGGGTAGCCGACACGTTTGGCAGTGGTGATCTCGTTTTCATCAACCACAGGGGGCAGCCAACATGCCTTGAAACTGCGTCGCTGAACACAGAATGTGAGGAACCCGTGGAGTGACTGGCGCATGATCTGCCGCTGCCGCATCCCCGGGCTCCATTGCTTCAGTGCCACAGCACAGAGGTCGGGGCCGTTGGTCGGCGCGTTGGCCGTTCCCAGCGCATTGAGGGCACGAATGAGGACAGGGGTGTATTTCTGCTTCCAGGTACGATCAGAGACGCGGGCACGATGCTGCCGGAACGCTTTAACAGCAGCGGACCAGTCGTTGGTGAAGTTAGAGCTGGTCACCGTCCCTACGTTGGCTGCTCCCTTCAGATCCATTTCGCCATCAATGAAGGCGTTGTGGATCTGGCGGATGCGCATCAGAGCGTCAGGCCAGGCAGCCTCGCTCCAGTGGTAGGGGAGGGTGACGGTTTCAGTCTTGCGGCCTGGGAGCCGAAGGCGGAGACGAACGGAGTCTCGGTCCTCGAAGACCAGCCAGCCAGGGCCACAGGAGGCCTTGACGGCAGAGCGAAAGGCGTCAGACCAGTCGGCCATGAAAGTAGCCAACACGCAGCACTAGGTCACAAGCTACGGCAAGCGCGGACAAAAGCGCGGACAATTTGGGGGCTTGCTTGCAACTCCGTGCAATCCCGTGCAGTCTTAAGCAAAGCCGGAACTGGCATCCTGACTGAAGAACTCAGTCTCAGCGGCGTCGGCACTGTCCCTTTGGGAGCACTAGGTCGCAGGTTCGAATCCTGTCGCCCCGATTGACTTCTCAGCGATTGGCTAAGGGAGATGGGAGAGATTTGGGGAGAGATTCCCGATCCCTTCGCTCCAGGGGCTGACCTGCTTCAGGGGAGCTTGCTGGAGTCGCCAGACTTGTTGAGCTGTGCTTTTTCAGTTCAGTACTGGCTTCTCGGCTCCTTAGCCAAGGACATTCCACAAATGAGCAGTCAACGCTCATCGCTTCGGATCAGGGCGTTGCCGACGAATTTCCATTGGTCGAAACCAGATCCGCAGGCGGCGGCGGGCGAGGAGCAGGGCAAGGGAGGTCGCCCACTACCCGAGAAATCTCTCCCCTGTGGGAGAGACCTGAAGCGCCTGCAACGGCTGATTTACTGCGCCGATAGGGCTAGCCAAAGGCGTGGTCAGGCAGGTCAGCACTTCGCTGATAGGCGCTCCGGTCGTCGGCGGCCGTCTTCAACTTGCCACGGCTGCGCCGT
Source organism: Synechococcus sp. 1G10 (assembly GCF_002252625.1). GTDB lineage: Bacteria > Cyanobacteriota > Cyanobacteriia > PCC-6307 > Cyanobiaceae > Regnicoccus_A. The sequence goes on from NZ_NQKW01000029.1 coordinate 8,825, forward strand.
GGCTGACGTCAGACAGCCGCCGCCGCCCTCCGCCCCAGCCCTGCGGGGAGGGGATGGAGGGCATGAGGGCATGCCCGCGGCTGCGGTAGCGCTGGCAATCAGGGCCGCTAGTTAGTTGGGCTGCTGGCCTGCTTATTTGGCCGGCCTGTTATGAATCAGTCCACGGCGAGGTGGATCGGGATAAATCAAGGAGATCCCTGTCGCAGCAGTTGCCTTGCCACCCCACAAGTGCACTTGTACTGGTAGAATAAGGGCTGCGCCAAAGGCCCAAAGCCCATCGCCTGCGGTAATCCAATCCCCTGATCTCGCCATCACTGCCGCTCTTCTGTTTGCGGTGTGATGCCCCGATCGGTTGTCACCTTTGGCAGCTGATTCATGGATCTTCTTATCTCGTCTAGCTCTGCAATAGCTCCATCTCGATCCCTTGTGATCGCAGCAGGCGGCGGCCGGGATCTGGCCTGGCCCCATCAGCGGGTTGCTGCTGAACTGCTGGCCCGCAGCGGCGGCCGGCTGGTTCATCTGCTGCTCCATGGCGGTGCCCGCGGGGCCGATGCCGCCATCGCCCGCGCCGCCCATCAACTGGGCTGGTCGTCGCTGGTCATGCCTGCCGAGTGGCGGCGCCATGGCCGGGCAGCTGGGCCGATCCGTAATCGGGATCTGCTCGAGCTGGCTGTGGCCCGGGCCGTGACCCACACCTCCCCTGGTGTCTCCACCTCCGTGCTGGTGGTGGCCTTCCCCGGTGGGTCCGGCACGGCCTCGCTGGTGCAGCAGGCCCGCCGCATGGCCTCACGCTCCCCGGTGCCGATCGCCGTGGTGGAGGTCAGCCCCTCCGCCGCTCGCTGGGCCGATCCCGCTGCTGCTTCTTGCCCCTGAAGCCTTCCGCGCCTGTTGGCGCCTCTGTTCCCCATCCCCTTCTCACTGTCATGCCTGTTCTCACCCCCATCCCCGCCGCACAAGCCACTGCTCCTGCAGTGGCTGCTCCAGAGGCCGCTGGCCCAGCCTGTTCCATCCGCCACTCCGGTTCCCTCTGGCAGCTGGGCATCGAGGCCCAGGAGCTCACCACCGCCATCGGCCAACTGGCCGAGCAGCTGGAGGCCGATGACGACGACACCCGCAACCAGGCCCTCGCTGAGCTGGAGGCCTTCCTGCTGGCAGAGGAGGGCAACAAGCAGGCCCTGGCGGCCAAGGCCGATGCCACCTGCTGGGTGATTGAGCATCTGCGCGGCCAGGCCGCCTACCGCCAGCAGCAGGCCAAGCGGCTCACGGAGCTGTCCCGCTCCGACGCCAGCCGAGCCGATTCCCTGGAGGAATCGCTGGTGCTGGTGCTCACCCGGCTGCAGCCCGCAGCCGCCCGCTTCTCGTTCACCAATCACGAGCTGCGCAGCACCCGCTCCACCTCCGTAGCCATCGAGAACGAGGCCCTGCTCGATCCCGAATGGCTCGCGGTCAAGACCACCTTCCAGGCCGATAAGACCGCCATCAAGGCAGCGCTGAAGGCCGGCCAGAAGATCACCGGCGCTCAGCTGATCTCCCGCCGCTCCTGGCGCATCTGCTGACGGGGGGCACAGCCCCTCGCGATGGGGTTCCGGGCTGTTGAGCGCACCTTCCGGTGCGACTGGTGCATCCGGGCCCTTTTCCTCCTCACTCCTCACACCGATCGCAGCATCACGCCATGACCGTCGCCGCGCCTTCCACCAACGGGGCTCGCACCACTAGCCGCCCCGCTCCTCCTCGACCAAGCCAGAGGCCGCCATCGGCCCTGGAGCTGATCCGCTCTGCTGACCGCGCCGAGGAGGCCCCACCAGAAGCTGGCTCCGCTCCCCAGGCTCAGCCCTCGGGCTTCTCCCCAGAGCAACTCGCTGCCCTCTCCGCCCCCCTCGATCGGGCCAATGTCCGCCAGCGGGAGCAGGGCCGCAGCCGGGTGAGCTACCTGGAAGGTTGGCAGGTGATCGCGGAAGCGAACCGCATCTTTGGCTTCGATGGCTGGCAGCGGCAGACGATCGCCGTCCGCTGCGTCGCCCAGGCCGAACGCACCATCGGCCGGGACCAGAAGCCCGGCTGGGGCGTCACCTACACCGCCCGCGTGCGCGTCACCGTCAGTGCCGGCGGCCTGCCGCCGCTGATCCGCGAGGGCAGTGGTGCCGGCCACGGCATCGACATGGACCTGGGCCAGGCCCACGAGTCCGCCCTCAAGGAGGCCGAGACCGACGCGATGAAGCGGGCGCTGATGACCTTCGGGAATCCCTTCGGCCTGGCCCTGTACGACAAGGCGCAGCGCCAAGTCAGCAGCACAACGAGCCAGGGTGATGGAGCCCAGCGGCCAGGCGGGCATCGGCCACCCGTGAGCCGGCCGGCAGTTGGCGCTCCTTCTACCGCCGGAGCAACCCCGGCCCAAGGCCGCACCCAGGCCCCGGCCTCCACTGCGCAGCCATCAGCCACGGCCGACCCCGGCCAGCAGTCCCTCGATGCCGAAACGATCCAACACCTCCACAGCAGCCTGCGGGCCCTGCCCCGGCCTCAGCTGGAGAGCCTCACCCGGGCCTTCCGCAAGCGGTTCCAGGTACCCGAGGAGGCGGTGACGATCGCCGATCGGATCAACCAGAAGTGCCATCACGACTGGATTGAGGCCTTTCTTGTGTCGCACTGAGAGGCGCGCCAAGTACATCAGGAGTAATCGCTGGCAGTGCCAGTTGATCGAAGAGGAGTGCGTCAGGCAGGAGGCGGTCATGGGGGGCTGGCCATGGGGCGGGCGATCACGCCACCCGGCCTGCCCCGGCTTGCACCCCGCGCAAGGGCTCACGCGAGTCGCTCCGCTGCGCTGCGCGCCCCTTGCGCGGCGCAGGCGGCGCCGGGGCTGAACGGCGGTGTCGTTCGCCAGCTCAGCCATGGCCGCCACTCCTCTGGTCCGCACCTGCTCCATCCGCATCATCTCGGTGCATCTGCTGGATGCCGCCGGCCAGCTGCTGCGGGTGCTGTTCCTTGATCGCGAGGGGCACATCAGCGCCCAGCCGCACTACGTGCCCAGGGCCGAGGCCCTGATCCTGGCCTCCAATCAGCAGCGGGTGCTTGGGCCCCAGGCCAGGGTGCACGTGCTCTGAGTCGCCAGTGCCTCTCCCGGCTGGCACTGCCGGCCGGGATTTACCGGATCCCTGTCTGTTGGTTCCGTCTGGCGAATGGCCTGGGTATAAACCGGGGGTACCTTCCGGCCAATGCTCAACTACACCACTGCCTACCATCGTGGCAACGATGGCCCCACCAGCGTCTGGGGCATCAGAGGGTGGTGCGCACGGGGAACCGGAGGTTGGTGAGCATGCCAATCCCAGGATTCAACGAGTATGGATTGCTTGATGATGGAACTTACGCATGCACCATGAGAGAAGTAGAGGCTGCGCTGGCATGGAATGAGCAACGCCGCAGGCTGACGGAGTCGCTGCAGGCGTTTATTAGAAATGAGCTCCTGGAGCGTTTCACAACCATTCCGCCACTTGTGCTCGATGGCAGCTATGTCACTTCAGAAGAGAGCCCAGCAAATATCAACCTCGTGATTGAGTTACAGGGCTTGCCAAGCGATCAGCAGTGGGAGGGGCAAATGCTGTACTTGCGCAATGTCGAACTCTTTGGTACATACAAGATTGACATGCGCCCCAGTCTAGAGAAGCTTGGTCAGGACTTTGTGAGTTACTTCCGGTCTTGCGATCCAAGAAAAGCACTTGAAAAAGAGCTTGATTGCAAGATCAAGAAAGGGCTGCTGAGGTTGATGTCATGAGCGGCTGGATCGACATCGTCGAGGGCAAGGCCCGCATCATCCACCGAGAGCTCCTGGCAGCTCGAGAACTGGCAGTGCGGTTGGGCAAGGATCCTGAGCTGATCAGCACGCCGTATTTCGAGCTGCTCGCCAGGCTCTATCGGGACGAGTTCCCCTACGCATCACTGGCAGATCACGCCGATCTGGTCGCTCGATTCACGGGGCCAGGTGTGATGACCCATGAACCCCCCATTTCCCTTGTCACCGGTGCATTCTCGAAGCTGCGCACGCAGATTCAGAAGATCGCCAAATCAATCGCTGGTCTCAGCGAAGAGAAGCGTGTTCGCTGGCCGGCAGACCTGGATCCGTATCTCTCAGGGCTGGCCTATGGAAGCCTGGTCGTGGGAATGCGGGTCCCGAGGCCAGATGATGTTGGCGCTCAAGGCCAGCTGGTACTTGAGGGAGTGACCGATGGCCTCTACGACGCCGTCCGAGAGGCGGTATGCAGCCTTCCCCTGATTCCAAGGCTGATCAAGGATGAAGCCGTCAGTGAAGACGTGTATTCCCTGTTCCCAGACCCAGCTGTTCGCGACACCGTGATGGTGGCAGCTCAGAAACTTGCTCCCACTCCCAGAAGCAAGGCGATCACGGAGTTGTTCCTCAGCTGTCCTGGGCAAAGCCAGGAGACACCCGCCGCACTGACGCGAGAGAGCGGCAAGATCCTGCAGCGATCCTTGGATCAGGCATCAGGGCAGCGCTTCCGGGGAACTGATGCCTTTGAGGGGGTGGTGCGGGAGATCGACCTAGATGCCCTGCGCTTCGAGATCCGAGGCGCCCGGTATCAGCGCGGAATCCGCTGCATATACGACGATAGGCACAAAGGGCAGGCGCGCGAGATTCTGGACTGCACCGTCCGGGTCAGCGGTAGCTACGAGGCTGCTGCTGATGAACAGCCCAGGCTTGTGGCGGTGCAAGCCATCGAGATCCTCAAAAGGCCGGAAAAGCAGATGGACCTGCTTGGGCACTGAGATCTGCCTGCTGGCTGCTCAGACCCCGGGTGCTGCATTGGTCCCAATGGCGGAGGTGCTGGCGGAGGCAGACCTGGGTGGTGCGGTCCAGCGGGAAGTCACTACCGATCCACACGGCTCCTGGATCTTCGCTGCAGCCGGATCGTCAGCACCCGTGGGAGATCACGACGTCCCCCTCGGCCAAAGCACCCCGCTGCTGGGCCTGCCGCTACCACCGCCGCCGCTGCTGCCCTGCAGTTGCTTGGCATAGAACGGGTGCTGGCGCACACCAGCGGCGCCGACCGCCACCGTGCTCCAGTCCGTCAGGAAGTCCGGCGCAGAGGTTGGCCCCATCGCCAGTGGCTGCAACGGCGCCATCGGGCAGAAGCTCAATCGATCCGGCACCGTCGTCCACGGCAGTGAGCCGACGGTGCTCCAGCCCGCCAACGCCGCAGGCGTCCCCGTTGGCTGCAGGAACCACAGATCAGTTGCACCGCCATAGGCCGCCGCCAGCTGGTAAAAGGTGCCGCCGCCGGCCGGACTGCTGGCCCGGCCCAGGCGGCGCGGATCAGTGAGCTCATTACTCCCCAACCACAAGCAGTCCGGTAGCACCACCCGGGGCTGGATCGTCCCCGGTTGGAACAGGCCACTGGTCGTGTTCGCATACAACCCATAGCCTTGGCTCAGCTGCTGGACGCCACCGAGCGCATACGGCAGCACAGAACATGCCGCCAACGTGTTGTTGTTCCAGATGTAGGCGTTCAGCGAATAGAACATGCCCACATAGGCGTAGGAACGGTTGAAATAGATGTTCCAGCCTGATGTCGCAGGTGACCTGAACAGAACCATCGTGTGGTTCTGCGTGTAAGTGTCAGCGCCAATCGGTGCAATCGAGTAGCAGAAGAACTCACGGCCTGGCGCCGTGTCCTGCAGCACCAGCAGCATCGCGCCGTAATCAACCGCAGGTGATCCATCCGGCGCGTAATGGGACAGGCCAGCGTTGACGCTGAACAAGGTCGATGCGAACGTGCCGAAGCCGCCGTTGCTGCTGTCGTTGGTGTAGACGCTCTCCAGGCCCAGCCTCAACAGGGCTGAGCTCGACACTGCGTTGTAGCCCTGCACTTTGCTGGTGTTGTAGAAGCTCAAGAGCACCGGATTGACCGGATGGCCCAGGCGCCACACATACCCGAAGTTCGTTGCACCCGTCGCGGAATTGTGATCCTTGACGATCGACAACGGAACACCGGCATTTCCGGGGGTTGCATTCACCACTGCCGCAAACGCCGAGAAGGCCTCACTCAGCCGCAGGCCAGGGCTGCCGACTGCTTTGCTGGTCCAGTTCCAGGAGGGCCATTGCTGAGCTGAGGTGGCGAGGCCCATGGCGTCTCAGGTCAGGTGGGATTAACGACCCGCACCGCCAGGCGGCTAGGGCCGAGCTGCAGCCATTCGCTGCCGTCAGCCGCCTTGAAGTAGCCGAGCGTGGCGTAGGTGCGGTTGTAGGTCGCCAGGTCCTCCGGCAACACCACCGGATCCCACCACTGCACCGGTGGCAGTGGCACCACATAGCCCACACCGGGCGTGATCGGAAGCCACTGCGCCTGCCGGGCGAGCAGGAACGGAGGACCACTCGCCGACCAGTCATTGCGGAAACCACCAGACAGCAGCAGCTGCGGCAGGTTGCGGCTCCAGGCCGCCGTGTTGATCACAGCGGCCATGTCGGTGTTCGAGAGGTGCCAGTCACCGGTGGTGACGTCCTTGGCGATCAGCAGCGGCAGGGCCTGTCGGTTCGTGAAGCTGTGCTGAGTCAGGCCAAAAGCGAAGAACTCCTGGCCCGGTTTCAGGCTCCAGGCCGTCGCCGCCCCAATCGGGCAGGGCTGATTCAGCGTGGCAAGCGTGTTCGTTGTGCCCCGACCACCTGAGAGCAAGCCGTGGCTGCCGAGTCCGCCAGCGGGGTTGTGGCCCGAGGCCAGGCCCACCTGGGCGGTCACCGCCGAATTGGTCAGGTTCAAGACCCACTGGCTCATCAGCTCCACCGGCACGCCGAGGTTCTGAGCCGTGAGCCGTGCCTTGATCGTCCAGCCGAGGAAGCCCGGAGCTCCCGCGCTGTTGGTGAGCAGGGTCAGCAGTTGCCCAGGGTTCTGGGAGTTGGCCGCACTGATCCAGGTGACCAGCTCCGTGTCCACCTGCGCCGCCATGGCGCTCAGCGCACCCAGGACGCTTGGCTCATCTCCACGGCGCGAAAGATCGCGGATCGTTGCCGCCATCAGGACGGCACCGTGTCGTGCTCGACCAGGGCCCGCACCGTCACTGTCGCCGCATGGGCCACGTTGAGCGCAGTCCTGATCCGGGCGAAGAGCCGCGCCCGCAGCGGCGTCTCGCTATTGGAATAGGTCGAGCCCGGTGCAGGCAGCAGCCACGGGATCACCCCATCGAAGCTCAGATCCAGCAGCACCCCCGCCGAGAGCGGTGGATCCTCCGCAATCGGCCTGGCCGCATCAGCGTTCCGCGCTTGCGCGCTCGCATAAAAGGTGATCCAGGCGGCGATGTCACAGCCCACCGCCAGGAAACGGCCATCAGTGCCCAGCTCCACAAAAGTCAGATCCAGCACCGACGGGGCGGTGACAGTCGCCGTGACCCGCTGCTCCTCCACGCGCCGAGGCGTGTCGATTCGAGCCACCCAACCCATCAGGGCACCACAGGGATCTTGCGGATCGCACGGGTGGTCTGGCTGAAGGTCTTGCTGATCGGCCCCCAGGAGCCGTAATACCAGTCCTGGCAGATGGCCGTAGTGGCCTGATCCTCAGTCGAGGTCCACATGTTCCCCTCGAAGAACGCCTGAGCACCGCCGATCTGGAAGGCCGCAATCGCACTCTGCGGCGGAATCGACAGGCTGTAGTTGGCCGTGGTCACAGGCACTGCGTAGGCATTGGCGCCGAACCCTCCGGTGCTGCCGTCGGTGTTGTCGGGCTTGAACTTGCGGAACAGGATCTCCAATTCGTAGAGCGCCGGCACATACCAATCGCTGTAGCCGCCAATCGTGAGCGCCCGTGCCCACTGGGCAGCAGGGTGGCCCGCATCGTTGGCGGCGTTGCTGTTGGCCAGCCCATCAAAGGTGCTCGTGGCCCCAGCCGTGGCCGTGTTGGCGCTCTTGAGCACCTTGAGGGCCTGACCGGTGGCCTTGGGCGCAATGATCAGCGCATGGGTCGCCACACCATTCGCCGTAGTCGAGATCAACCCGCCGTAGTAGCCGCCCTCGAGTGCGCCGCCGATCGCCGGCAGGCTGCCAACCGGAGTGCCAGCAGTCACCGTCAGCTTGTAGACGGTTCCCGAGACCGTATCGAGGTACATGTCCCCGTCGATCTGGCCGGGGATGTTGGCCGGTGGCGGCCCACTGCCCACAAACCAGCCCGTTCCGCGGGAACCCACCGCGCCAGCAGCGCCAGCCGCGCCGGCCGGGCCCTGGAGGCCCGCTGCGCCAGCCGTACCAGCAGGGCCCTGGGGTCCAACGGCGCCAGCCGGTCCCTGCGGACCGGCGGCTCCAGCGGGCCCGGTCGCACCAGCCGGGCCCTGGATGGCGCCTGCATTGACCCAGACATTGCCAGTGGCGTCCCAGGAATAGAGCGTGTCGCCCTCGTCCTGAACGATGTAAGCGTCACCTTGCTGCCGGTTCGAAGTCGGCAGCGCCGAGTAGGTGGCAACCGTGCCCTTGAGGTTGATGCCGGTACCGGCCGGACCCTGGGGGCCGGTTGGGCCAGCTGCTCCCGGAGCTCCAGCCGTTCCGGCTGGGCCGGCTGGGCCGGTTGCCCCGGCTGCACCGGCTGTGCCGGGCGTTCCCTGCGGGCCTGACGGACCTTGGGGGCCAGCGGCTCCCGCCGCGCCGGCCGCTCCAGCTGGACCTGGGCTGCCCTGCGGGCCAAGCAGCGAGCCGGTGTTGCTCCAGGGCATTGAGGGCGGGCCGCGTCAGGTCACCCTCTATTGCCACTGACCCGCTCACCGCTGAGCGGCAATCGAGAACAGCAGCGTGCCGGTGTTGATCAAGGCATGGAGGAACGGCAGCTTGGTGGACCCATCCACGAAGAAGCTCATCGCCAACTTGGCGCCCACCAACGCCGCACCCTGCGGGTAGCGCAGGTAGGTCCAGGGCTCCAGCACCCGATTGCGCAAGTCGAAGCGCGCAAACCGCTGGGTGCCGTTGATGCTCAAGTAGAGATAGCGCCCGCCATTCGCCAGTGGGTCATGGGCGCCGCAGGTACCCGTGGTGAAGGTCGTCAGGCCCTTGTTGCCGTAGGCAATGTCCGCCGACCACACCCCGGTGGCGCCGCCGGCCAGATCAAACAGGTCGATGATGTTCGCGGCGCCACCACGGATCCGATAGATGAAGCTGTGGCGTGCATTGCCGGAGGGATCACGGCCAATCCCGAAGCTGTGCTCACAGAAGATTCCAGCTCCCCCCGCATTGGCTGCCGCCGCAAAGCTGGACGTGTCCCAGCTGTTGGCGGTGATGTTGTAGGTGTAAATCCCTGTCTGGTTGGTGAACAGCAGGAGCTTGTCGTCGTCGTTCTCGATCACGAACTTGGCCGTAGCCGATGGCGTCACCGTCCAAGCACTCGCCACCGTCCAGGTGGGCGAGGCGCCAGCCGTGTGAGACGCAATGCGGCGCCGTTGGCCCACCGCCGTCGGCGTGGCTGTGTCCTCGGTGATCCGGATCTGGAAGTTCCGGTACTCGTTGGCCGCCAGCGCCGGGGCCGACGCGGTGCCCTGCACGATCGTGGTGCTCGTTGCGCCCGTTGTGGCGGTCAGCACTCCCAGGAAGCCAGCACCAGGCAGCGCATCGTTCGGGACGTAGCCCTCGCTCAGGGCCACCAGCGACGAATCACCGCCGATCGTCGCCGGCAAGTTGGTGGTGCTCAGGTTGCCGCTGTAGCTGTTCGTCGCGATGTCGTAGTGCTTCCAGATCCCGGCCGCCAGGGTGCCTGCCGAGAGCAGGAACACCCGCCCGGAAAGAATCTCGTAGGTGTCGCCCACCGCCGGCGTGAAGGTCAGCGCCGCATCGAGCGTGAGGGTCGGCGTGGTGCCGGCGGTGTTGGCAATGATCAGCCGCTCCTCGACCTTCCCCGAGCTGCCGGCGGCATTGCCGATCACCCGCAGGGTGAAACCCACGCCGTCGCCACGGTTCGCCAGCTGGTTCACCGCCACGGCGGCCGGCAGTGCCGTGGAGAGCACCACAGAGGTGGTCGTGCCACCGGCCGCCAACGTGCCCCTGGGTCCCTGCGTCGGGTGAACGATCGAGCTCGCCCCTGCCCCGAAGGCCCCTGCCAGCGCCGGGCTGCTCAGCCCGATCCATTCATCGTTCTGCGGGCTGTAGGCCGAGAACGTGGTGGCATTGCTCAGCAGGTAGTGGAGCGGGTGCGCCTTGCCGCCACCGCGCATATCGAAGGCCAACGAACTCCCAGCCGTTGATGCCGCAGGCGCAGGGGCCAGCGGCCGCCACTTGGGCAGATCGAGGATGTCCTTGAAGGCAAGCGTGGTGGGCATCGCAATCGCTCAGAGGGACGGAAAGAGTTGGGCATGCAAGGTCATGTGACCCGCCCCCGGATGGATGAGGCCCAGCTGGTTTCCATGCTCTCGAGCACCATCCCGGCGGCGCTCACCCCACCGATCGAGCCCAGGTTCGTGACCGAACCCACGGTGGTCACCGTCGAGCAGGTCGTCACAGCCGTCACAGTCGAAACCGTGGTCACGGTGCCCACCGTCGTGACCGTGGGGAGCGTTTCACCGATGAGCGAGACGCGGAGCTTGGCGCCCGCCGTGTCGAAGGTCATCGACAGGTCGGCCAGCACAGAGGCGACCTGATTGAGCCGCAGGGCCAGCCCCTCAGACACCAGATTCGCGAAGGCGTTGCGCAGCATCAGCTTCCGTCCTCGATCCAGCAGGTGAGATCAGGGCCGAGCAGTTGCCACCAGACGTAGCGGGTGGCACCGGTCAATTCACCAGCCGTCGGCTGCAGCTCCTGAATAAAGGTGGGCCGGCCCACACCGCCCGGCTCACCCTGGAGCCCTTGCGGGCCTTGGGCACCAGGTGAACCGTCAGCACCTGCAGGGCCAACGGCCCCGCCAGCACCTGCCGGTCCCTTGATCGAATCACCGGTGCTGTCCCAGCCCATGTGCTCCTGGGGTTACAACCTCTATTGCCACTGATGATTCCTGCACCCCACCAACGCGGGCCTGACCCATCTATTGCCTGACCCGCCCAGTTCTGGAGCGGTGTCTTTGCGTCAGTCCAACAATCAGAGGCCGCCTCCACTCATCAGCTCATAGACCGTGCCGGTGAGCCGATCGAGGTAGAGATCGCCCGGAGCTGGCGGCGGGTTCAGCGCTGCGCTCAGCGGCGGCCCATCACCGGAATACCAGCGGGTGCCGCGACTGGCCGCGCCGCTGCCGTACATCACCGCCAGCGCAGGCTTGCCGTCCACCGGGCTCGGCAGCAGCGCCAGGCCACCCTCCGGGTGCAAGCGCAGCCGCCAGAGCTCCGTAGTGGTGCCGTTGTAGGCGCGCCCGTCGAGGCCGTCGCCCGGCACCAGGGGCTCCACACCGGCCAGGCCGCCACTCCCATCGCCGCCGCCCGAGAGCCCCTGCTGCACCACGCTCGGTGGAACCGGGCAACCCAGCAGCGCCACAGGCAAGCTGGCCACCGTCAGCCCGATCGACACCGTCACCGTCAGATCCACACGATCGAGGTACACATGCCGCGGAATCGGCACCTCGCGCGAGAGCGCATCCCAGCCAATCGTCTCCACGCTTCCATCGCCCCAGTTCACCTGGATTGGCTGGGGCGCCTTGATCAGCGGATCGATCGTGAGCGCAATCGGCGCACAACCGATCGGATCACTCCAAATCCGATCAGAGGGCATCCAGAACAACTCCAGCGCCTGGGCCGGCACCGACCCGACCCGGAAGCCCAGCTGCAGCCAGCGGTCGGCCTCGTGGTGCAAGACCCACTCCTCCTTACCCGGGCAGCCATACGGGGGAAGCAGCCGCACCCGGCCGCTCTCATCGATGGGAGGCAAGGGGTAAGGCATGAACAGGCGAGTCCTCGCACGAGGGTGGCGCTATCTCCCTTTGCCAGGCCGCAGAGCGGTTCCACAGGGCTCAGCCGAGCAGATCGCTCGGAACCATCGGCTCGGGCTCTGTGGCCGGAACATCAAGGCCAGGAACCGGCTGGGGGGTTGGCTCGGTCGCCAGCGTCTCGGCCTGCTCCACCAGCTCGCTCTTGGTCTGAGAGGGATCCAGGGCGACGCCGTAGGTGGCCTCGACCTCCGCAACGATCTGAGCCTTCGTCATCGAGGCAAAGTCAGTCGCATCGGCTGCCGGCACCTCAGGCACTACAGGTTCGAGTGCATCAGGGATGGCTCCCGGAGGTACCTCCACTGCTGGCGCCTCAGGCACACCAGGATCCACAGGCGCCTCGGGCACCTCAGGTTCTGCACGATCCTCCGCACCCGCGCTCGGATCGACGTTCACCGGCGGATGCACCTTCCAGCCATCCGCCGCCCAGCGCTCGGAATGGACCGGGAACACGAACTGATCGGCCCGGCCCGATTTGGAGATGCGCAGCATCCCCTCAGGCGGCAGTTCCAGCACAGGATCGGTGTCCATCAGTTCAACTTCCACGGTTGGATCGCTGGGGGTCAGTGGATCGGTCGGCTGCTCGGGGGGGAGATCCGGTATCGGTGCAGTAGGGACCGTCGGATCCGTCCCCTCCACCTCCGGCTGCGGCGGCGCCCAGGGCCGCCCGGGCTTGGTCGGCTTGTACCTCCGCTTGGGGGGTTTGGGTGCCGGCGGCGACGGCGGGTCCGGCTTGCCTTTTTCAAGGTCGCTCATGGCCGCCTCAGTAGGTGAGGCTGACGTGGGCGCCGTTCGGGGTCGACGGCGTCAACGTGGCCTTGGCATAGAAGAAGGCAGGCAGCTCGACGTTGGCGGCATCAGCAGGTGCCACCGCCAAACTGCCGCCCGCAATCGGGGCCTCCACCTGGCCTCCGGCGGCGGGGATCGCCACGGTGGCCGCCGTCACCCAGGTGCCGACGGTGCCGTCCTTGAGCAGCGGCGCCAGTTGCAGCACCACCGTCACCGCCGCAACGGCACCGGGGTGGCTGGCCAGCAGCGTGAAGGCTCCAGCCGCATCGAGCGGCGTGGTCAGCCGCACCACCTCAGCGCTGACGCGGGTGCGCTCAAACGGGTCGGTGGCGTTGTAGTTGACCCAGCCAACCAAAGTGGTGGCGGCGTCGATCAGTTTGTTGCCCTGCAGGGCCATGGTCGTGTCCTCTCAAAAGTTGGTGGGCAGGATTGACGGTCGAGCAGTGCGTTCGGCAGTTCCGCCTCAGGCCACAGCTGGGCCGACGTTGTAAAGGCGACCGATCGCCTTGTCATTGACCACCGCGTAGCCCACGTACCAATCGACGCGGGTACGGAACACCGGAGCATCCTGTACTTCGCCGAAGTCCCGCACGGAGATCCCGTAGCGACCCTCGAACGGGCCCTGGATGCCGGTCATCAGCTCATCGCCAAGCGCCACGCAGTAGATCGATGTGGTGTTGGCCGCCTCGCCAAAACCCAGCACTTCGTGGCCCTGGGCGTCCTGGTCCACGACAAGGATCTCGGTGTCCTCGAACCAGTGGCGGCCGTCGATCACCTGATACAAATCGCCGCCAGCAACGCGGCAGGCTGAGCTGATCTGGCGCCGGCCCGCCTTGCTGGTGAGGATCACCTTCTCACCGCCAAGGGCGTTGACCGAATCAACCACCGCCTCCAGCTTGGTGAGCTTGACGGTGCCGCTGATGTTGTCGACGGTCTGGGCCCCGCCAGGGACCAGCCGCTTGCTGAGGCCGTTGAACGCCCGCGGATCAAAGGTAGCGTCACCATTGATGATCGCCGCCTCCAGGGTGAGCCGCATCGAGCGCACCTTCTGCTCGGTCTGAGAAGCACGGGCCTCGGGGCCGTTGAGATCAACGATCGAGCGGTCCACATCGAGATCACCACCAAAGAGGTGAACGAACTCGCTCTCCTGCGCCACCGCCCCGTAATCACGGCGGTAGCCCTCGTTCACAGCACGAAAGCCGACGCGGGGCAGTTTCTTTTCCTTGGCGAACTGCAGGGCGCCGCCCGAGAGATTGCGGAACGGCAAACGACGCAGCAGCTGACCTTCCGTGAAGGTCTTGGTCACCGCGAGCCGATCGACTCGGGTTTCGTGCTTCATCGCCTCGATCAACGTGAGGCCCATGGTCACTCCCGGGGCCTGACCCCAGCAACGTCACCATCTATTGCCATGGAAGATCTGAACCGCTCCTGGGAAAAGGGGATTTAGGGCTCAGGGGATCCGCAGTGTCCACGGCGGCGCAAGGGCTACGCAAGCGGCTACGCCGCCCTTGCCCTCGCCTTGGTGGCCCTGCGGGTCCATCGCCCTCCCGGCCATGTCCATCCATCTGCTGCTGATCTCCCGCGAGGAGCGCCCGAGCCACGCCTTCTCGCGCATCCGGCTTGTTGTCTGCCCCACGCCAGATCTCGATCACACCCTGCTGAGTTGCCTGGTTGGGTGTCCGCCAGAGCAGCTGGAGTTCACGCGGGTCGGCCCGGTTGAGATGGCCCATGGCGGCCAATGGTCCAAGAAACGCCAGCTCGATTCCCTGCGCTGGCCGTTCCTGGATCGGCCGGTCATCCATGGTCCTGCCGTCGGCCTGCGGCTCGGCGTCCGCTGGCCCGGAGAGTGCGCCTGCCAAGAGCCCTTGGCCATGCGGCCACTCACCGAGTGGGAAGGCCGCTCTGCCCTCGGCTGGCTGGAGGGCAAAGCCGAGCCGCTCTGCCGGCTCCACTGCCCGGTGGATGAAGCCTTCACCGGCAGCATCTGCTATCCGCTGCTTGTGAAGTATCGAGAGGCCGATGAGGCCGGCAAGCTCGCCATCCGCCTGCGGGTGTTGGCCGAGCGCAAGGCAACCGCCGATCTGCTCAGGCCCAAGATCGAGGCCCAGATGGCTGCTGATCAGATCAAGTATCCGGTCGGTGCCTGGCTGGTCGAGCACAAAGCCCGGATGCAAGAGCTCTCGCGCCACTGATGCGGCGGGCCGGCCCCTGGCCGATCCAATCCCTGACGCGATGAATCTTGGTGGGTTGGCGTTGCGCAGGCCGCTTCATGGTGCGGGGTGGCCTCAAGGGCTGACGCAAGCGGCTACGCCGCCCTTGACCCCACCCCGCGTTCCCATGGCGTCCTTCTCAACGCCCCGATGGCTTCTTCCTTCCGCCGCATCGCTCTGGAGCGCCACAGCTCCGATTCGCTGGATCGCCTGAGCTTCTGCTGCCGCACGGCCATGGTGCCGCTGCCCCGGCTCGCGGATCTCGCCGAGCAGATCCTGTTTGAGCGGCAGTGCCTCAATCCGCCCTCGGTGCCCGTCTGGTGCCGTGAGTGCGATCTGCCCTTCTGAGGGCACACGGCCCGCCGGGAGCCGCCATCCCGGCCACCGATCCCCTCGTCCGCCCGCACCGGCGGTTTCAGCATGTCCGCCATCAGCTTCCTCGAGGAGGCCGCAACACCCCGGCCACACAATGCCGGTCGCACCAGGGTTGTCATCGCGTACGGCATCCTCTGGTCCGAGCGATCAGCCCGCATCGATGGCACACTCGCCATCGCCCTGCAGCGGGGCTCATCCGGGGCTGGAAAGGCGCTGCTCGATTTGCTGATCGAGGCCGGAGTCAAAACCACAGGAGAGGTTCCGCGCTGGCTGCTGCGCAATCGGGAGATCGTGCTGCGCATCCTGGCCTCCTGATCCAGCTCCGCGCGGCTTTCGATGGACGGAAGCCAGGCTCATTCATGGCAAGAGGCAGTAGTTGCCTCCGCTCCATGTCCAGCACCAGCACCATGACCCCCGAGCGGTTCCAGGACCGTTTCGAAGCCTTCAAGGATGAGCCCCAGCAGGTGTCAGGCGTCTGGCTCCTCCACTCCGCCATTGCAGATCTCCCCGGCAGCGAGGTCGTGCTCGATGAGGAGGCGACTTGGGCGCTCAAGTTCAGCGAAAAGCCCCCGACACCGCCTGCCCCGAGTACCACCAACCCACTGAAGGTCAAGTACGAGAGCCAGCTGGACAATGCCAGCGGCCAGGGCAGCCGGGAGTGCTTCTCCAGCAGTTGCGCCATGCTCGCCACCTACTGGGGAAAAGTCAGTAACGACGACGAGTACAACCGCATCCGCGCCAAGTACGGCGACAGCACCGATTCCCAGGCCCAACTCTCCGCCCTTCGTTCTCTGGGCCTGGTCGCCAACTACAACACAACTGGCATCAAGGCCAAACTCCAGCAGGAGATCAACGCAGGCCGCCCCGTCGCCGTCGGCTGGCTCCACCATGGCCCTCCCTCGGCCCCCAGCGGCGGTGGACACTGGACCGTGGTGATCGGCTATTGCGCCGACGCCACCATCCACAACGACCCCAACGGTGAGGCCAACCTGGCGGCTGGCGGCTATACCGACAACCTCAACGGCGCAGGGCTCAGCTACTCCGACAAGAATTGGTTGCCCCGCTGGGAAGCAGATGGCGCGGGCACCGGCTGGTACCTGACGGCACACCTGCCATGAAGGACGAGGAAGCAGAGCCGCCGCGCCAACCCAAGAGCTTCAACCGCGAGCGCTTCCTGCTGCGGCTGGTCGCTGTGGTGTTGATCGCTGAGGTCTCGCTCTACGCCTTTGGCGCTGGTGTCTGCGCCTGGCGCAGCGCGCAACAACTGGTGCCCCAGGGAGGGCTGTGTGCTCGCTTTGACAACGCCGTCCACACCGCCTTCGGCGTTGCCCTCAACACCTTGCTGGCGTTGCTCGGCGGCAAGGCCTTGAGCGACAGCAACAGGCCGCCAGGGCCATAGGGCCATACCGGGCTTCTCTCGATCGGCCGGGGGGCGTGGCCCGCGGGATCGACGCGCTGACCGCTGAATCAGGTCGGCGTGATGGGGTGGGCTGCCTGCTGCTTGGCCTTGCTCAGCTTGGCCGCCTCCTGCGTCGGGGCCTGGGGTCGCGCGTCCTACGCGATCAGGTCATGGCCCACACCCAATCCCAGGCCGATGCCCTCTTTCAGCAGTTCCTGCCCCTCGCCGATTCCATCGCCCGCAGATTCGCGGCCAGATCCCAGCTGATCGAGTTCGAAGATGCCCGGCAGGTGGCCCACATGCAGCTATGGCTCTCCTGCTGCCAGATCAATGAAACGATCACAGCCCCCGCCTATCTCAGCCGCTGCATCAAGGGCGCCTTGCTCCATCACCTCCGCGATCACGGCCGCCTGGTCCGCGTCTCGCGCCGGGAGCACGAGAAGGGCACTCACCCCTGGCGCCACCACAGCCTTGATGTCACTCCTGCAGGCGCCGTCTCCACAGCCCTCGATCTGCTCGAATCTGCCGCGTCAGATCACCAGCAGGAAGAGCCCGCCGCCGCAGAAAAGGAGGCGATGCTCGATCGGCTGCCCGCCAATCAGGCAGCGGTGATCCGGCTGCACATCCTCGCAGGGAACTCATTCCGCCAGGTGGCCACCAAGCTCGGCATCAGCGCCATGAGCGCCCTGCGCCAGGAGAAGGCCGGCCTGGCCACCCTCCGCTGTGAGCTGGCCTAAGGGTCCAGCGGGCCAACTGCGGCTGGCCCAACAGCCATCACAGCGGCAAATTCGGGGAGCATGTCTTTCAAATTCGGGGAGCTGCCGAGCCAAATTCGGGGAGCAGTTCGGGGAGCTGAACGCCTGGGGGTACGCCGCGCAGGCCCCCCATGGTTCCCGGCGGGGCAAGGGCTGCGCAAGCGGCTCGTACCTCGCCGCCCTGGCCCGCGCCGGGAGGGTCCATGGGGTCCTGCGCCTGGCTTCCCATGCCCCGCAACACCTTTCGATCCGATGAGCTGCTCGATCTGCTCCGCAGCTGCGGCTCTGATCTCGATGCCCTGCCCCTGGGTGCCTTCCACCTGCTGAGGGTATTGATCACCCATGTCAGGGAGCAGGATCACCGCATCAGCGAGCTGGAGCTCCGCTGCAAGGAGCTGGAGCGCAAGCTGGCCCAGATCACGGATGCCACCAGCCAACCGGAGTGGCATGGCCACGAGTTCATCGAGCTCCCGGCTTCTCTGTTCGAGGAGGCGTTCGCCGATGGCGAGCAGCCCGAAAAGAGCAGCTGAGGCCGCTGGGGTCGCTGGGGTCGCTGCTCAGGGCGGCCCCTTACTGAGGGGGCCGTGCCGGGTTGCCGCAGTCTCCGCCGGTGGCAAGGGCTGCGCAAGTCGGCCAGGCCGCTGCGCGGTAGCCGCCCCTTGCCTTCCCGGCGGCCTGGCGGGCGTCCCGTCACTGCGCCCCCGAGGCGCCACCTGCCATGTCCTGCTATCTCAATGCGCTCATCCGCAAAGATCCCGTCGCCGTGATCGAGCAGTGCCACCTGCACCTGCTGCAGATCCTGCGCTCTCAGCGATGCAACCCGATCCAGCGATCCTGGATCAGTGATCAGCCCTATGGCGAGGAGGAGATCACGCTGCTGGAAGAGGAGCTGATCCCGGCAATGGAGGAGTTCCTGGCCCGCATCAAGGAGATCGATGATTTCCTCCTCGCGCAACTGGAATTTCTAGGGAGGTGCCAGCTGGAGGCCGAGCGTGATCGCGCCCATGCCGCCGTGGCAGCGCAGGCACACGCCGCCTGATGCGATCAGGGGCTGGCAGCCGCCAGCCCTTTCGGGGCTCTGCCTCTCACCAGGCTTTGCCCTTGCGCAGGTAGCTCTCCAGTTCCGCCTTGCGGATTACACGCGACTCGCGGTTGTTGCTGATCTGCACCAACCCGCTGGTCATGGCCGCCGTCACGAGCCATGGGCCGGGTTCAGTCGGGACCGGCTTCCGGCACTCACCCAACAAGGCCGCCAGCTCATCTCGTGCTCCCACCACCTGTCCTCGTGCCGCTCACCTCTCTTGCCAGGCCCAGCAGGGCGATGGCAAATGCCAGTGAGCACAGCGCATCTCAGAATGGCCACCCGGAAAACCACGAGCACCAGCAAGGCCAAGCCGAAAGCCAAGAAACCGAGCCGCATGAGCAGCAGCACGGGCCCAGAGGTGGCCGTGCCATCAAACGCCACGCTGAGCCGCCAGGAACGCGCCGAGAGGGTCCGGTGGCAGGCGGAGGACGACCTGCGCACGCTGCGCCGCGCCGAGGAGATCCGCTCTCAACCCTCCAGGCTCAAGGTGGTGCAGAAGATCGCCACCGAGGAAATGCAGGCGCTCGAGAAGATCAAGAAACGGATCTGACGCTAGGGGGTGCGTCGCGCGGGCTTCCTCATGGTCGCCCCACGGGCAAGGGCTGACGCTGAAGGGCAGAGCTTCTGACCTCAGCTGCCGTTGCCGTAGGCCACCTGGCAGGCGGTGTTGAGCAGTTGGGCCTCGCTTGCCGACTGCGGCGACTGGCCTGCGAACAACCCTTGCTGGCAGTCCACCTGGGCGGCCAGGGGCACGCCTGCCGAGAGGTAGGTGAAGTTGGCGCCATAGGGGGCGGTGGCCTGCAGGGAGCTGTAGTCGAGTTGGTAGGACGTCTGGGGCACGGCGATCACGGTGGATTGCTGGGCCACAGACTGGTTGATCAAGGTATTGATGGTGACCGCCGTCGCCAGGCCCGTTATGCCCCAGGCAGCTGCGCTGGGTCTCCACCAACCCCAGCCGACGGGATTCACCCGATACCAGCCAGTGTTCCAGCTGCGTGCGCCCCAGTAACCAGTCCGCCCCCAGGCGGGATTCCAGGCGCCCCGTGCCCCTGGAGCACGGGCGAATCCAGCGCCGGCTCCGCCGTAGCCCGCGCCTGGACGCACCCCAGCGCCTGAGGCCGGTCCACCGAATCTTCCACGGTTGGCGCCGCCCCAACCGAGACCGGCGCCACCACCTACACCTGCGCCACCACCTACACCTGCGCCCCCGCCGAGACCCGCGCCGCCGCCTGCGCCAGCTCCCCCACCGGGGCGTGCACCACCGCCCAAACCACCACCTGCTCCTGCGCCCCCGCCGAGACCTGCACCTCCTCCTGCGCCACCGCCGGCACCCCTACCGCCACCGAACCCGCCGCCGCCGCCTCTGCCTCCTCCCCCACCGAAACTCCCGCCCCCACCGCCCCTGCCGCCACCGCCTCCGCGTGCCTCCACGGCGACCGGTGCGCAAAAGCTGGTCAGCAGGGCAGCCAGGAGCAGGGTTCTCCAGCAGGTGACTGCAATTGGGGGCTTCATGGCGCTGACTACGTTTCTATGGATTTTTAAGCATAGGAAAAATTTGGAAAACCAAGGCAATTCACGAAACAGGATTTCCATGACCACAGTTCATCAGGTCTGGGGTTATGAGCTGCAAGCAGCTGGGATTCAACGCCTACGGACAGAGCACCGCAAAGAACGCACCGTTACCGAAGACGCAAGCTCTAGACCCGAGCTTGCGCGGCGAACTAAGAAAATTGAGCGGTCTGACATCTCAGTCATAGGTGGTCTTGATAAATGCCAAAAGTCCGAATCACTTCTTCATCATCAAACATTGGTAGCGGGGCTGACCTCAAACCTTCTAATGCTTTGGCACTCCAGCCCACCCAGTCAAGGTTGGCACCGAATGCCCAGAAAGAAGAATCGTCGGATCGCTCAGGTAAAGATTCTAATTCAGAACGACCGTCTTCTCGAACAACTGACGCAGCGATTTCGGTTCGATGCCGTTGGCGGCTCCAATCACAACGACGCGCGTGTGCGGCCTCCGTTGGCCCCACTCATTCTGAAATGAAATCTCCACGCGCTTGCCTACCACCTGGAGCACGGCAGGCTCTTCCAGTGCATCAGCAACGTAGGCCACCCCCTTGGCCCGATACACGGTCGCCGGTAATTTCCGTAGTGCATCACGAAGATCTTCCAGAGCAAGCGGCA
>NZ_NQKW01000030.1 GCF_002252625.1 Synechococcus sp. 1G10
TCGATGTAGAGCGGACTGTGGAGATGGGGCTGGTTGGTCATCAGCGATCGGCGGCCGGCGGTGGCAGCCGCTCCAACAGCAGTTCCAGCTTGCGGTCCTGCTCGCGCAGCACTCCCAGGAAGCCGGCAGCAGTCAGAGCCAGCACGGCAAGCCAGGCTGTAGACGTCAACAGCACAGCCTTCAGGACTGCGGAACCACCCACCACTGCAGGCGGGTCATCGGCCTGGAGGGCCGTTGCGGCGCGAGCCGTGTCCTCGATGGCCAGATTGAGAACCAGCCGCAGCACTGCTTCCGGCGTCACCGGAACGATGGCGGAGCACAGTGCTGGCGATTGCGAGGTCTCCAGCAGTTCCTGGCGGCAGCGATGCAGTCCACCACCTGCCCAGAACATCCCCCACGCTCTGTTGTTGCGCTGCAGCACCACCCACCGCTCTGGTCTGGCATCAAGTCGCGCCAGCTGAATGGCCTTGGCCAGCGACCAGCTGCGGCCAGCCGCAACAGAGGGATGGGCCTCCAGAAGCAGCTTTCCCTGTGGGTCACGGGTGAAACCCGTCACCACCTGCAGCGCAAAGACATCCACGATCTGGCATGGCACCGCTCGCTGGTCTTCTCTCCACTCCGGTGCCATGAACAGCAGTGCACCGCCATAGCGGCGCAGGCAGTCGTTGACGAGCTGGTTTTCGTGCACCATGCCCCTGTCAGGGGCAGCAACGCTAGGGAAAGTTGTGGCTCACACCCTCAGCGACTGAGGCCTTGACGCCACCCGTAACAGAGGTGAACGCTCCCTCAATCTTCGTCGTCGCTGCCGCCAACAGGGATCAGCCGGATCTGCTTCTTGCCCAGCTTGATCTCGAACTCATCGCCAGGCTTGAGGCCAAGCAGAGCGGTGTAGGCCTTGCCCACCAGCAGGTTGCCGTTGAACTGAACCTTGGCCACGTAGCTCAGGCTACGACCGGCCTTCCCTTTGCCGTTGCCACCACCGTCTCCGAGGCTGACGCCCTTGGCTTCCAGCAGGGCTTCATAGAAAGCGGTGAAGTTCAGTCGCTCGCTGCCGTCCTTCTTGGTACTGAGATAGCCGGCGGCTCGCACCAGATCGGACTTGGAGGCATCACCCAGCTCCTTGACTTTGGCGAGCAGATCAGATCCGGTTAGGGCCATTGTAGTAGTGCATCGATTAGCTGAACCATAACGATCAGGCTATTGGTGACAAGGGCAGAAAGGTGCGGGTGTCCGCCCTATCAGCGGAGGATTTAGCAGGCCTCGCCATCACCATTCACATCCAAATATGTGTGACCTTGGCACAGCTCTGGCTATTCCGTCTCCAGCAGGGACGCGTGGAGCACGTCCATCACGGTGTGAACGATGTCCGTCTCCAGCCCCTCCAGCTTGAATGTGTAGGCCAGGCTGGTGAGGATGTTGCGTTCATCTGGCTCCAGAGGCCCATCCGATCGCATGATTTCAGCAGCCACTGCGTAGGCGGTATGGCATTGCCGCGGACTGAGTGCTTCGGCTGCCTCGAGCATCAGGTGCTGCGGCCCTTCGGCGCGAAGATCGGCGAGAACGGAGTCCAACAATTGCACCATCGCCACTTCAGTGAGGTCGGAGAAAGGGGCCCTGTAATCCAGGGCATGGCGCAGAGCGCGTGATCCAGCTGGTGTAAGCACTCCATCCCATGAGACAGCGGCGAGCGCCACGGCGACAAAGGCCCGTGTTGGATCCATTGGAGATGACGGAGTCGCAGGATCTCCAACAGGAGGAAGCGTGGATGTCATGAGGCAAATGGGGGGTAAGAACTAGGTGACTTGATTCCGGAGGGACCGCAGAAGCTCATTGCGGGAGAGATCTCCCGGCTTGGAACCGCTGGCCTTGCCCTTCCAGCGGCAAGGATGCTCCCGACAGACCAACATCTTTATTTCTAGAAACCCAGCCCTGCGAAGGGGGGTAACGAACGAGACGCTCTCAGCGCGGTAAGTACAAATGCCTATGCACTTCCGAGACTTGGGCTGTTCTTGTGTCCATTGGCTCAATGCTTCCACCGTTCGTCATGTCGACTCCCCGATGTGATCGCAAACACCTCGTTGTGAACTCGGCAGGGAGAGTGCTAGACGAGCCATGTACTCCTGATGGTGGTTTCTGCTCTTGGGCATCGCCTAAAACACCAGATCTGGTGGGTGAACCTGCTAAGGAGATTCTCCATGGGCCTGCACCAGATGACCAGCCTCCCTGACCTCCCGCTTCATGCCAGTTGACACCAGCAAGCAAAGCGACTAGTACGGGTGTACTTGCCTAGCTGCCATGAGCCCTGTTTCCTCTCCCTACGCAACCTTCCGCGCCGAGGATTGGATGCTGGTTGGCTACGGAGCCCTTACGCAGTTACAGGAGCCATCGACATCTGGGCGCCCTTCAAGCCCATCAACTCCCGCTTCCCTCAGCAATCACAGGGATTGGGGCTCAAAGAGCAAGCCAGTTGTGAGCTATCAATTGAGCGGTTAATCATGAGGCGACGCCATGGTCGACCCCCTACCCTGCACTCTTCAACACGGCGGCATCGTGGCGGTGGCGGCTTGGCTGGTGCTGCTCAACATGGTCGATCCACAGCCCCCACCTCGGCCCAGGGGGATCAGATGACTTTTGATCACGATCGCAACGCCCGCCAGGGTCGATAAGGTGCCGCCAGCGAGGGCGCGCGGATGGCTGAATCAGCACGGGACGAGGGACAGGCTGCACCGGCAGGCTGGAGCCAACTCACAGCGATCAACATCGCCAAGGTGCTCACGATCGTGCTGCTGCTGGTGCTGGCGGCCGTGGTCGGGGTGAAGGACATGCGCCAGGTGCTTTATCTCAGCCTGCACATCAGCTACTGCCTCTGGTGGCTATTGGAGCAGTGGCTGTTTCCTGAGCGGGCTCGCCAGCTATTCAGCGAGCGTGTGGGGGTGGTGGGGCTTGGCTTCGCCCTGCTGTTCATCGGGGTGCTCTACAGCCTGCCTGGGCTGCTGGCCTTTCTCAATCCCGTGCCGATCTCCCAGGCCGCCGTGGCCGTGGCGCTGGGGCTGTTCAGCTTCGGCAGCCTAATCAACGCCAGCGCCGATGCACAGAAAACCACCGCCAAAGCGATGGGTGCTGGCCTTGTGAGCGACGGCATCTGGCGGCGCGTGCGCCATGTGAACTATCTCGGCGATCTGCTGCGCTACCTGAGCTTCGCGGTGGTGGCCGGCAACATCTGGGCCTACCTGGTGCCGGGGCTGGTGCTGCTGATCTACCTCCAGCGCATTGGCCAGAAGGAAGTGCAGATGGCGGCGAAGTACCCGGAATTCAGCGCCTGGCAGCAGCGCAGCGCGCGGCTCCTGCCAGGCCTCTGGTGAGGCCCACGCAGCCGTACTAAGCCGTCACGACCGTGGTACTCGTCGGGGTGCGGGTGCGGGTGCGGATGCGGGTGATGCGGATTCACCCGAAACCCGTTTGCCAGGTCTATCCAATGCGTCCATAGAGGGCCTGCTGGCATTGGGTTTGCTGAAGCAGGTACTTCTCGCTGTCAATGCCGACACCTCCCCTGCCGCAGGCAGTCAGCTCATCGCCCAGGGCGAGCATGGCGCCGAGCAACCTTCTCGTATTCGGCGGCAAGCAATGTGATCTGCGGTATTCGACTGCAGTGCGGCAGTGCATTCGTCACGGCTGCTGCTCAGGCGGCCGTACGTGAAGCCTGTTCTTCCCGCACGGCACGCTGCAGGCCCACGTCCACACCGAGGTGCTGGTCGGGGCGGCCGGTGATCAACAGGGCGGTGCGCTGGCGGGTGGCGATCTGCCACATCCACTTGCTGAACAGGGCGATGCGGTTCTCCGTATCGGGGATGAAGGCCAGGTGGGCAAGGGCCCAGAGCACCCAGCCCGGCAGGCCGGTCACATGCAGGCCGCGCAGGTCGGCCACAGCATGGAAGGGGCCGATCACGGCCATGCTGCCGAGATCCGTCCAGCGGAAGGGAGGCAGGCGGCGCTCCTCCAGGCTGGCCAGGATGTCGCGGGCCACCCAGCCTCCCATCTGCACAGCCGGGCCCGCCATCCCGGGCAGGGGCTTGCCATCACCCGTGTGGCTGTAGCAACAGAGATCCCCCACCGCCCGGATCTCGGGATGGCCGGGGATGGAAAAATCGGGCTCCACAAGCAGACGCCCACCCCGGTCGACCTCGCAACCGGTGCGGTCGGCCAGCAGCTTGCCGAGGCGGGAGGCGCGCACGCCGGCGGTCCAGCAGATGGTGGCCGCCTCCAGCTGCTCGGGCTCCCCGGCTTCGCCGGTGGTGACGAGGCTGACCCGCCCCGGAGCAATCGACTCCACCTTCGCTCCTAGTTTGAGCTCCACTCCCGCCCGGCCCAGATAAGTGCCGGCCGCCTCCGACAGGCTGGGGTGCATGGTGGGCAACACCCGCTCCACCACATCCACCAGGACCACTCGGCAGCGGTCTTGATCGAGCTGCTTGAAGTCGTACCGGATGGCGCGGTGCATCAGCTCGATCAGTGAGCCTGCGAGTTCGCAGCCCGCTGGTCCGGCGCCCACCACCACGGCGGTCTGGAGGAAGCGGAGATGCTCAGGATCCTTCGTCTGCTCCGCTTCCTCCAGGGCCATCAGCAGGCGGCGGCGGATCTCATCGGCGTGCTCGAGGATCTTCATCGGCGGCGCCAGGGGCCGCCATTCCTCATGGCCGAAGTAGGTGCTGCCAGATCCGCTGGCCAGGATCAGATGGTCGTAGCCGTAGCGGTGGTCGTTGAACACCACCTCCTTAGCTTCGGGGTCGATGTCCACCACCTCACCCAGCAGGATCTGGATGTTGGGGGCCTGGCCCACCATCTGGCGCAGGGGCGAGGCCACGTCGGCTTCCGAAACCAGACCGGATGCCACCTGATACAAGAGCGGCTGGAAGAGGTTGAAGTTGCGCTTGTCGATCAGGGTGACGCGCACAGGCTTGCGGGCCAGGGCGTGGCAGACCTTGAGACCGGCGAAGCCACCGCCCACGATCACCACATGGGGGAGGTCCTGCCACTGGGCTTCGGGCGGATCGAGTTCGAGGAAGAAACGCTCCGGTGTCATCTGGGAGGCGTGACACGCGGAACATACAAACCTTATGCAGCAAGCAGCACTGATCGTTGTCGCAACGGCTGCCGACTTCGACCTCGCTCCTGCAGGGGCTCAGGCGTTCCGGAGTTCGCCCAGATCGAGCCGCAGCCCTGGCAGCAGCGATGGTGCCTCCAGCATCGGCACCAAACTCACAGTTCTTCAGGGCCGCTTCGAGCCAGCGGGCCTTAGTTTCCAGAAATCCGATCTGCTCCAGCTCCTGCCATTCCAGGATGGCCAGCGCCTTCTCCAGAACAGCCCGTACATCCAGCACTGGGACCGGTCTGGCTGCCGCTGATTTGCTGCAGGGTCCGCTCTGCGGCGGCAGCCTCCTGGGGTACCGGCGGCTGCCGAGCCCAGGTGAGCCAGAGCTGCAACAGGCCATTGGCCAGCAGCGTGAGCTCCGCCACCAGCATCAGCAGGCTCAGACCCGTGCTCACGGCCGTGGCCAGGTCGAGGGGCGCCCCGATCCGCCAGACCAGGTAACGGCCCCCCAGCAAGGTGATCACCAGCACAGCCGAGCGCCGGGCGGCCGGGGCAGGGTCTGCTCTGGTCGGCTCGCCAACCAGCAGGTCCAGAGCGCCACAACCAGGGCCGGCAGCGGCACGGTCCAGCCGGGCAGCATGGCCGTGGGGCCACCAGAGCGGCGGCCAGCAGCGGCAGGCTGGCCAAGAGCGCGATCTGGGTCGGCGAACTGGGATAGGCCGTCGGGGAGGCGGAACTCAAGATCACCAGGGTGGAGTGGGCTACCGGATCAACTACCGGCGAACACACCAAATGGATGGTGTGGCTGCATGGCCTGCGGAGGCCGTCAACGTCTGAACGGCTGTCACTCCATGGTCAAGTTGCTCTCAGAACGGTAGATCTGTGAGCCGGTTGAGAGCGTCTCCAAGGTGGGCTCCTGCCGCTCAGGCGTGACGCGGAGCACAAATGGATCGGGCGGCTTGTGATCAAGCGACGATCCACCCCACCCGCTTCCCGTGGCGACCTGCAATCAAGGCCTCTTCCTGAGCTGGTGGCAGTGCATCGCTGAGCCGAGCAGGAGAGGATGGAGCAGAAAAACCAGGATTGACAAAACGGCTGCTCCAGGCCGATTCCTATGGAGGGAATTAATCTGCACTCATGATTCCAACTCATGATTGCAACTCATACTGTCAAATCATTCAATGCCAAGCCAACAAAGGACATGAGCCGTGCAGGCGCCTCAATCAATGGTGAATTCAGAACAACTCTGAAACCAGGCCAAATTGCTCCGGATTAAAAACTGGATTCTTGAGTTGCGGGCTTACTGAGCTTCGGCCAGGAATGTTACTGCGTTTGATTTATCTGCTATTGTCACGAATCGCCTGGGGAATGCAGGAGATCGACGAATCATGGCCTGAGACTGTTTATCTTGTTTTGATTTCCCTTTATTCGTCAGGAAGTCTCCCAGGCTTTCTCTACTCATACGCTTGTCTTGCTCCGAACTTCCACGAGCGCGAAAGCCCCGCTGCCCTGCACTTCTGGAAGAGGCAGGGTTGCCAGTTCCGTCGTGCGGTTCACGCAAGGCGGCGCAGCATCTCGTTGTCTTGCGCAAGCTGAGCAAAGCTCTGCGGGCAGGTGGCACGGCAGGACGACCGTGGCCCGATCGATCTCCAGAGCCAGCGCGGTTGCTTGACTCCGGCCCTCAATGAGCAGCGGCAGACGGCCTCCAGGCTCAGCCCGGCATCAGGCTCCCCTGCTTCCTGGCTGAGCTGCTGGAACCGCAGCGCCATCGATGACGCCAAGCGATCGCTCGCAGCGCCGCAGGCCCTCAGCGCACTCCCCCCGCATCAGCAGGCCCGAGCCACCCCAGATCAAGCGCTGTGGCAGATCGAGCACACCGGCGCCCAGCTCCCGCAGCGGCTCGAAACCCAGCCGGCGGAAGTAGCGCACGAGGCGCCTGTGCTGGTGCTCGTCGTCGCGGATGGCCAGCAGCTCGGCGCGGCGGCAGGGGGTGTGCTCCAGGGCCCAAGTGAACGTGGCGGCCCAGATCAACGGACCCACCAGCGCAGCAGCCAGATCGCCGCGGGGCACCTGGATCCGCAGGGTGTCGAGGTGAAGGCCGTCGGGCAGAGGGATTGCCAAGCCCTTGAGTTCCCCCAGCAGCTGGGGAGCAGCATCGGCCCCATAGCCGGCCACCCCCACCCGCAGCCCCCGCAGCGCCGCGGGCCCGCTCACCTGCAGGCGCAGGAGCAGCCCCCGCGACGCCCCCCACGCCTCCAGCTCCGCCAGGCTTCTCATCGGGGGAAAGGCTCCCAGGACAGCACCGCCTCCAGTGGCAGCACTCCTTGGATATGGGGGAAGAGTTCGCCCCCCTCTCCGGCTGGCTCCCCTACCACGGCAATGCCCACCGCCGCCAGCCGTGCGGGGTCGATCGTGAGCAGCAGCACCTCCCTGGCGTCGGCGTAGAAGCGCTGGTGGGTGGCTTCGATCTGATCGGCATGGCTGGCGTGGATGAAGCCCACCTCCTCCAGGCTGAGGCAGCGGGTGGAGCGTCGGTAGCTGCCCTGGCGTCTGGCGGCGTGCCATTCCTCAGCCAGGGCCAGATGAAACAGGTGGCCCGGAGAGCGCCAGGCTGCCCGTGGCGCCCAGGGCGGTGTCATCACCGCCGCCATTTCCGGGCTGGCCAGGAACCGCCCAAGCAAGGCCTGCAGAGTGGCTAGCCCTGGTGCGCCATCGAATCCCTCCGGATCCGCCAGGCGGAACTGGCGCAGGAACGGCAGCAGGGCCATATGCGCCAGAGAGGTTCGATTCCCCAACTGCGGCAGCTGCTCGTTCCATTGCCGCAGGATCGCCAGAGCCGCCGAGCGGTGCCCCTCGGCGTCTGTGCCGGGGTAACGGACGGCGTATTTGAAGCGATCGAGGTGGTGCTTGAAGGGGCCGTCGTTGCTGGCGATCAACGCTTCAATCAACGCTCGCTGGGCCCCAACGCCTGGGGTTTCTTCACGTCGCAGCAGATCCCAGGGGTCGTGGCGTTCCAGAGCCCAGCGCATCACCGCCAGGCTCTGATCAATCACGCTGGCGCCATCGGCCGGCAGCACCAGCACCGGCACCGTGCCCTTCGCTGACGCCGCCAGCAGCTCCGGTGGTTTGGCCTTGAGGTTCACCTCCCGCAGCTCCATGTCGCGTCCTGGCTTCAGCCCCGCCGCCGCCAGGGCCAGCCGCGCCCGGATCGCATAGGGGCAGCGGCGAAAGCTGTACAGGACCGGCAGGTCAGCCATGGGCTCTTACAGCACGCCCCGCTCGATCTCCTCGAGGTAGAGGAACAAAGGAGAGCTCACCCCCGCCCGCTGGCGGATCGGCACCAGCTCCTCGGATTCGAAGAAGCCACGAGCCCTCTCCAGCGAAGTCCAGGCGGAGAGATGCACCACGTTGTCGGCGGCACCATCGACCCGTAGAAGCTGGTAACTGATCTCACCAGCGACCTTGCGCATCCCCGCCGCGTCATCGAACACCGCTTTCCAGGCGTCGTAGTCGGCCACGGCATGGATGATCAGCACATGGTGCATGGAGACACTCAACAGGGCGTCCCATCCTTATGGCTGAAGTGCCACTGGCCTTTCAGCCACAGGGCCTGCAGGTCATCGTCGGGATAGTCCACCTGATCGCCGGGGTTGCGGTCGCCGATCTCCAGCAGCACCACCTCCACCGCCGTGCGGTTGATCAGGTGGTGGGCGTTGCCATCGCCGGCGGCAAAGCCCGCCGCCAGCCCCGGTGTCAGTTCCCGCTCGCCGTCATCGGTGATCAAGGTGGGATGGCCCTCGAGCACGTAGACGAATTCGTCCTGCTGGCTGTGGGCATGGCGCAGGGCGGTGCGGGCACCCGGCGCCAGTCGGGTCTGGTTGACGCCGAACCTGCTCAGGCCGAAGCCATCCCCCAGCATGCGTTTCTCCCGACCCTTCATCAGGGCAGCGAAAGGGGCGGGGTAGTGGCTGCCCAGGGAGCGTGCTGGCGCCGCGTCCGCCCAGAGGGCCTTGGCGCCTAAGTCGGGCTCCAGCCAGTTGCGGCGAGCCTCGATCGATTCCAGACGTGCGCGGCTGTAGGCGGCCAGGGGCCAGTCGCGCTCCGCCAGGGGGGAGGCGAGCAGAGCGGCCAGGGAGTTCTCCAGGGGCCAGCCGGGGTGGCGGGCGATGTGGCCACTCACCCCGCGCAGGAAATGCACCGTGAGGGTCTCGTGGTAGCCGGCGTGATCAGTGTTGGCGGTGCCCGTGGCCTCGTTGTAGGCGCGGATGCGGGTGCGCAGGTGATCGAGGGCGGCGTTGAACGGCCGCTGATCCAGGGTCTTGAGGGCCACCACCAGATGGGCTTCGTGGGTCCAGTGGGGCTTGGGCAGGGTGCCGGCTTCGAAGGCAGTCACCAGCGCCTCGATCTCTGCCGCCGTGGTGGGCAACGCCTGAGCGCTCATGGTTGGGCCGCTTCCTGGCGGATGGCGCGAAAGCGCAGGCGCATGTAGTCGGCGCGCCAGATGCCATCGACGCCGAACAACTGGTGCCGGAGGGCCAGGGCCACCTCCGCCACCAGGTCCGGGCGCTCCTCGGGCGGCAGCGGCGCCAGAAATCCGTGGGCGAAGGTGGTGATCCAGTCACCGATGTCGCCGGGCAGGGGGGTGGGGCGGGGAATCAGCGCGATCGACTCCACCTTGAAGCCGCCTGCCTCCAGCAGGCCGCCGTAGTGCTCGGGGGTGGGGAAGAAGGTGTCACGGGGAGCCGTTAGCCCCCTCGCGATCAGCGCCCTCTCCAGGGCGCCATGGATCGCGGCCACGTTGCCGTGCCCCCCCAGCTCGGCCACGAACCGCCCCCCCGGCACCAGGGCCCGATGCACCCCCGCGATCACCCGCTCCGGCTCCAGCATCCAGTGCAGGGGGGCGTTGGAGAACACCGCCTCGAAGGCGGCCTCGAACGTCAGCGCCTGGCCATCGAGCATCCGGGCGTCCAGCCCCCGGGCCCGGGCCCCCGCGACCATGGCCGAGCTGGCATCGACGCCGATCACCCGTGCCCCCCTTGCCACCAGCTGCTCGGTGAGGGCCCCATCGCCGCAGCCGAGATCAAGCACGCGCTCGTCGGGCCGGGGATCGAGCAGCTCCAACACCGGTGCCCCCAGATCGGAAACGAAGCGGCCCCTGGCCGCATAGCTTTCCGGGTGCCAGAGCTGCTGGGAAGGATCGCTCATGGCGCTCCTTCCACTGGACGGACGCCAAGGGGCACCCGCACGGGCAGGACGGGAGCCGTAGGGCGAAAGCTTGGCTGCGGCTCGACGCGCTCCAGGGTCAGAGCCTGGTCCTGAATCACCAGCCGACTTGTCATCGTTGGGGCCTGAAGCGGTGGCTGGCTGAGCACCACCTGCCGGATCGGTTGGCCCGGCGCTTCGCGCACGCCCAGGGTTGCGGCGACGTAGCCCGCCCAGACACACATCACACCCTTGGGGCAACGGTGGTCCTGCACCGATTCCAAGTTGACCGTGGCGGTCGTGCCCGGCACCGCCACGGTCTGGCCCAGGCTCAGCAGCAGCAGGATCAGGGCCGGCGCGCTCATGGCTCAACCCGGGCGCTGCGCTCCTTCTTCATCACGAGCTGCCGCTGACGCTCGGCGAACCGCTGGCGGTCGGCGTCACTGAAGCGGTTGATGCAATGGCGGCAACTCACCCCCTCCACGTAGCTCTCCAGGGCGCGATCCTCCGGGCCCAGGGGCAGGCCGCAGGCGTGGCACTGGCTGTGGCTGCCGGGTTCGAGCCGGTGGTTCAGGGCCACGCGCCGATCGAACACATAGCACTCGCCCTGCCAACGGCTGTGGGCTTCGGGGGTGACTTCGAGGTAACGCAGGATGCCGCCCTGCAGCTGGTGCACCCCCTCGAACCCCTGCTGGCGCAGGTAGGTGGTGGCCTTCTCGCAGCGGATGCCGCCCGTGCAGAAGAGCGCCAGGCGCTCGGGCCGTAGCTCCTTCACCAGAGGGCGCAGCTCCTGCTCCACCCAGGCGGGGAAGTCGCGGAAGCTTGCGGTGCCGGGATCGATTGCCCGATCGAAACTGCCGATCGCCACCTCGTAGGCGTTGCGCGTGTCGATCACCAAGGTGGTGGGATCGTCGATCAACGCATTCCACGCCTCGGGCGCCACGTTGGTGCCCGCCCCCTGAGTCGGATCGAGCCCCTCGATTCCCAGGGTGACGATCTCCCGCTTCAGGCGCACCTTGAGCCGATCAAAGCTGACCACGGTGCTCCAGCTGGACTTCAGCTCCAACGCATCGAGGCCAGCGCCTTTCTGGAGCGCAGCCAGCAGGCTCTCGACCGCCGGTGGCGTACCACTGATCGTGCCGTTCACCCCTTCCTGGGCCAGCAACACAGTGCCATGAACTCCGGCGGTTCGGCCCAGCTGCTGCAGCCGTTCTCGCAGCGCCGGGAGGATGTCGGTGTTCAGGGCCGCGAAACGATAGAAGGCCGTCACCTGCTGGATCGCTGGTGCTTCGCTCCGACCAGAGGCAGCATTAACCAGGGGGCACCTCCAGGACGTTCACACCCGCCGCCGCCAGCAGCGCCCGGTCGGAGTCCACATCAGGGTTGCCGGTGGTGAGCAGGGTGTCGCCGTAGAAGATTGAATCAGCTCCCGCCTGCAGGCAGAGGATCTGGGCCTCGCGGCTGAGCTGCTCACGGCCGGCGCTCAGGCGCACCCGGCTGAAGGGCATCAGGATGCGGGCGGTGGCCACCATCCGCACCAGCTCGAGTGGATCAATCGGCGGCTGCTGCTCAAGCGGCGTGCCCTCCACCGCCACCAGAGCGTTGATCGGCACGCTCTCGGGATGGGGGTCGAGGCTGGCGAGCACCTGCAGCAGGCCGGCGCGATCGCTGGTCGTTTCCCCAAGGCCGATGATGCCGCCGCAACAGAGCGTGATCCCCGACCGCCGCACCCGGGCCAGGGTCTCCAGCCGGTCCTGGTAGGTGCGGGTGGTGATGATCCGCTCGTAGTGCTCGGGGCTGGTGTCGAGATTGTGGTTGTAGGCGGTGAGGCCAGCCGCCGCAAGCCGCTCGGCCTGGGCGTCGCTGAGCATGCCGGCGGTCACGCAGGCCTCCAGCCCCAGCTCCCGCACGCCGCGCACCATCGCCAGCATCGCCTCGAAGGGGGCGCCATCGCGTATGTCGCGCCAGGCCCAGCCCATGCAGAAGCGATGGGCCCCCGCCGCCTTTGCGGCCCGGGCCCTGGCCAGCACAGGCTCCACCTCCAGCTCCGGCCGCCCGCTCACGTCGCTGCTGTTATGCATCGACTGGGGGCAGTAAGCGCAGTCCTCCTCGCAACCGCCGGTCTTGACACTGAGCAGCGAAGCGAGCTGGACCCGGTAGCCCGGATTGGCGGCCCGGTGCACGGTCTGGGCCCGCCAGAGCAGGTCGATCAGCGGCATCTCCAGCAGCTCCTGGATCTCACCGCGGCTCCAGTCGTGGCGCAGGTCAGGGGCCGAAGCGGCGGCGGCCGAGGGGCGGGTCGTCGTGGTCAAAGGAGCAGGGAGTGGGAGAAGAGTGGGGGTCAGGCGCTGGGGGGAAGCATGGGCTCGACCCCCCCGAAGCGCCGTTGACGGCCCTGGTAATCCAGCACGGCCCGCAGCAGGGACTGCTCATTGAAATCGGGCCAGAGCACATCGGTGATGTGGATCTCGGCGTAGGCCAGTTGCCAGAGCAGGAAATTGCTTATGCGGTACTCGCCGCTGCTGCGTATCAGCAGATCGGGATCCACCTCACCTGCGGTGAGCAGCTCGGCCTCGAAGTGGGCCTCATCGATCGCCGCTGGGTCGAGTTCACCACGGGCCGCACGTTCAGCCAGGCGCCTGGCCGCCCGCACCAGCTCCCGCCGTCCGCCGTAGTTCGTGCAGACGTTGAAGTGGATGCCGGTGTTGGTGGCGGTGCGGGCCTCGGCGGCGGCAATACGCTCCTGCAGCGCCTCAGGCAACTGCTCAAGGTCGCCCAGGAAGCGGATGCGCACCCGCTCGCTCTCCAGGGCCTGGAGTTCACGGGCGAGCACCCGCTCGAACAGGTGCATCAGGAAGGTCACTTCCTCGCCGGGCCGGTTCCAGTTCTCGGTGGAGAAGGCGTAGACGGTGAGGGCTCCAATGCCCCAGTCGCTGCAGAGACGCAGGGTGCGCTTGAGGGCTTCCACTCCCTCGCGGTGCCCCATCATCCGCGGCAGACAGCGCTGCCGGGCCCAGCGACCGTTGCCGTCCATGATCACGGCCACATGGGCCGGCAACCGGGCGGGATCCAGGCAGGCGGGCAGCAGCGCGGATGGCTGGGCTGCAACCTGGATCGGGTCGGTGGTCGCCGGAGAGCGACTCATGCGCGGGATTCGGGCGTGTCCTCGGCCACGGTACGTCCAGTGGGAAGTGGCACCACCGAACCTCCTGGGCTCTTGGACGGGGTTTTGGTGGAGGAGG
The DNA here is from genome assembly GCF_002252625.1 of Synechococcus sp. 1G10. Classification (GTDB taxonomy): domain Bacteria; phylum Cyanobacteriota; class Cyanobacteriia; order PCC-6307; family Cyanobiaceae; genus Regnicoccus_A. Next base: position 13,534 of record NZ_NQKW01000030.1, read on the forward strand.
GCGCCAGGGCGGCTGTCAACAGCTCACGCAGACGGCTGCTGGTGATCGGCCGCTCCAGCTTGCCCTGGCGGGCCAGGGAGATTGTGCCGGTCTCCTCGGAGATCACGATGCAGAGGCAGCGATTGAAGCGTTCGGTGATGCCCAGGGCCGCCAGGTGGCGGGTGCCGTAGCGGGTGATGCCCTGGCGGGAGAGGGGCAGGATCACCCCAGCCGAGAGGATCCGGCTGCCGCGCACAAGCAGGGCCCCATCGTGCAGGGGCGTATCGGCGGCGAACAGGTTCAGCACCAGATCCACCGAGAGCATGGCGTCGAGCTCGATGCCGGGGTTGAGAAAGTCTTCGGGGCGCAGATCGCTGCCCAGATCCACCAGGATCAAGGCGCCCCGGCGGCCCTGGGAGAGGAGGCCGGCCGCCTCAGTGAGCATCGCCACCGCGCCCGACATCTCCTGGTAGACACCCTGGTTTCCCAGCAGAACGTCAAGGCGGCCGGTGCCCAGCAGCTCCATCAGGCGCCTGAGCTCTCCCTGCCACAGGATCGCCAGGGCCAGGCTGCAGCCCAGCACCACCGCCTCCAGCAGGCGGGTGGTGAGGGGGAGGTTGGCGAAGCGCTGCACCACCCAGACCAGGGCCACCAGAAACAGCCAGCCCCGCAGCAGCCAGAGAGTGCGCGATTCACGCACCCGGACCAGCAACAGCATCCCGAGAGCCGAGGCAAAAAGAAGATCCAGCAGCAGGCGCAGATCGAGGAGCCTCAGCCAGATCACAGATCCCTACAGCGCTTGATTCATGGTATCGGCCGAAAACGTTCTGGCAGCACGTCGTGGAGCAGCAGTTCGTCTGGTCGCTCCCGCCGCTGCACCAGCTCCGCCTCACCCCCATGCACCAGCACCGCCGCGGGTCTGGGGATGCGGTTGTAGTTCGACGCCATCGAGGCGTTGTAGGCGCCGGTGGCGAAGACCACCAGCAGATCGCCGCTGCTGCTGGGAGGCAGGGCCAGGTCCTTGAGCAGGACGTCGCCGGATTCGCAGTGCTTGCCCGCCACGGTGACCGTTTCCGTGGCCACAGCCGTGGGCCGCTCCGCCAGGACCGCCGTGTAGCTCGACTGATACGTGATCGGCCGTGGATTGTCGCTCATCCCCCCATCCACCGAGAGATAGGTGCGCAGGCCGGGGATCTGTTTGCGGCTGCCGATCGTGTACAGCGTGAGGCCGGCAGTGGCCACCAGGGAGCGGCCGGGCTCGCAGAGCAGGCGGGGCAGCTCGAGATCCCGTTCGCGGCAGGCGCGCAGCACGGACTCCGCCACCCCCTTCACCCACTCCTGGATGGTCGGGGGATCATCGGAGGCCACGTAGCGGATGCCAAGGCCACCGCCCACGTTCAGATCGCGCACGGGGTGGCCGAGGGAGCGGGCCAGGGCCAGGGCATCAGCCATCACCCCAGCCAGATCCCGGTGGGGTTGCAGTTCGAAGATCTGGGAGCCGATGTGGGCATGCAGGCCCGTGAGACTGGCCCAGGAGCACCCAGCCAGGCGGCGCAGCACCGGCTCCAGCTGGTCGGGGTCGAAGCCGAACTTGCTGTCGAGGTGGCCAGTACGGATGTACTCGTGGGTATGGCACTCGATGCCGGGAGTGAAGCGCAGCATCAGCGGCACCACCCGGCCGGCGGCGGGAGCGAGTTCGGCGAGGCGATCCAGGTCATGGTCGTTGTCGACTACCACGGTCACGCCGTGGGCCACCGCCAGGTAGAGCTCCTCATCCGACTTGTTGTTTCCATGGAGCACGATCCGCTCCGGCGGCATGCCCCCCTGCAGGGCGGTCAGCAACTCACCCTCTGAGACGGCATCGAGGCCGAGACCTTCGGAAGCCACCAGAGCACTCAGCATCAGGCTGCTGTTGGCCTTGGAGGCGTAGAGCGCCAGGGATGGTCCGGGGTAGTGGGCGGCAAGAGCTTCGCGGTAGGCACGACAGCTGGCTCGCAGGGTGGCCTCGTCGAGCACATAGAGCGGTGTGTCGTAGCGCCGGGCCAGCTCGCCTAGATCACAACCACCCACCTGGAGCCTGTCGCGGCCATCAAGGCTCGTGGTGAGGGGGGTGAGGTTGCGGTTGGGACTGAGCGGATCGGCATTCGCCTCGTAGGGGCGTATCGCCCGGCTGGGCGAGGACACGCTGCCAACGGCCTGATCTGCCGGAGTGACGGGAGAGACGGTCTTCGGCATCATCCTTGGGGCTGTGTCCTGTTGACCCCAATCGTAAGGATGAGCATCGAAGGGGCTGGGCCGATCGAGCTGAGCACCCAGCGTCTGGCTCCAGACGACGCGGGAGCCTGCCACGAACTGGATCAGCTCTGCCGGCCCCAGGGCTGGGACCTGCCGCAGTGGAGCCAGGAGCTGGAGGCGAGCGGGCGCTGCGTGCTCGGGGTAATTCACGGCTGCGAGCTGGTGGCGGTGGGCAGCAGCTGGCTGATCCTCGATGAGCTGCAGATCCTGCTGGTGCTGGTGCACCCCGGGCATCGCCGCATCGGCCTGGCCAGCATGGTTCTCTACGAACTGATCCGGGACGGGCGTGAGCGCGGCGCCAGCGCTGCCAGCCTGGAGGTGGCGGCTGGCAACACGGCCGCGCTTGGGCTCTACGACTCGCTCGGATTCCGCAGCACCGGCCGCCGTCGCGGTTACTACCGCGACGGACAGGACGCTCTGATCCAATGGCGCCAACTCGATGACACAACTGGATAGTTGTGACAGCGCTGACTGGGTTACCCATCACTGGCGATCACGAAGGTACGGATTGCCGCCATTTGTTGATGCGTAAGGCCGTACGAATCCAGCCTCCTATGTGTGGTGATTTAGCTGCCTTATCCCTGCTGTGGCAATGATTCTGCCTGAATTGAAGGCAGATTCACGCACACCCTCTCAGCCCTGATAGGTTGGTGGCACTTGCACAGGCACCGCAGATGTTCGAGCGGTTTACCGAGAAGGCCATCAAGGTGATCATGCTGGCCCAGGAAGAGGCCCGCAGGCTGGGTCACAACTTCGTTGGCACTGAGCAGATCCTGCTGGGTCTGATCGGTGAGGGCACGGGCGTGGCTGCCAAGGTTCTCAAGTCGATGGGTGTCAACCTCAAAGACGCTCGTGTCGAGGTGGAGAAGATCATCGGCCGCGGTTCCGGATTTGTGGCCGTTGAAATTCCGTTCACGCCTCGGGCCAAACGGGTACTTGAGCTCTCTCTGGAAGAGGCCCGTCAGCTCGGCCACAACTACATCGGCACTGAGCACCTGCTGCTGGGCCTGATCAGGGAAGGCGAGGGCGTTGCAGCTCGCGTCCTGGAAAATCTTGGGGTTGACCTGGCCAAGGTGCGCACCCAGGTGATCCGCATGCTGGGTGAAACCGCAGAGGTCACCGCTGGTGGTGGCGGCAGCAAAGGCTCCACCAAAACCCCCACCCTAGACGAATTCGGCAGCAACCTCACCCAGTTGGCCGCCGAAGGCAAGCTTGATCCGGTGGTGGGTCGCCAGAACGAGATCGATCGGGTTGTGCAGATCCTCGGTCGCCGCACCAAGAACAACCCTGTGCTGATCGGTGAACCCGGCGTCGGCAAGACGGCTCTCGCTGAAGGGCTTGCCCAACGCATCGTGGTCGGTGAGGTTCCCGACATCCTTGAAGATAAGCGAGTCCTCACCCTTGATATCGGCCTGCTGGTGGCCGGTACTAAGTACAGGGGTGAATTCGAGGAGCGCCTCAAGAAAATCATGGAAGAGATCCGGGGCGCGGGCAATGTGATCCTGGTGATTGATGAGGTGCACACCCTGATCGGTGCAGGTGCGGCAGAAGGAGCGATCGACGCCGCCAATATCCTCAAGCCGGCTCTGGCCCGCGGTGAGCTGCAGTGCATCGGTGCCACCACCCTGGATGAATACCGCAAGCACATCGAGCGGGATGCAGCTCTGGAGCGGCGTTTCCAGCCAGTGATGGTCGGCGAGCCCTCCGTGCTCGACACCATTGAGATCCTCAGAGGCTTGCGTGAGCGCTATGAGCAGCACCATCGCCTGAAAATCAGCGATGAAGCCCTCGTGGCAGCCGCCACCCTCGGTGATCGCTACATCTCCGATCGCTTCCTGCCCGACAAGGCCATTGATCTGGTCGATGAAGCTGGCAGCCGCGTGCGCCTGTTGAACTCCAAGCTGCCTCCTGCGGCCAAGGAGCTTGACAAGCAACTGCGGGCCATTCAGAAGCAGAAGGAAGATTCCGTTCGCCAGCAGGATTTCGGTAAGGCTGGCGAACTGCGCGACAAGGAAGTGGAACTGCGTGATCAGATCCGCTCAATCCTTCAGGCCCGTCGCGACGAGGAACCGGCGGTTTCAACCGCCGTCGAAGGATCCGCCGAGGCCTTGGCCGAAGCCGAGGTCAATACCGCAGCCGACCTTGCCCTGGCATCCTCCAGCGGCGAGCGCCACCCGGTGGTGACAGAAGAGGACATCGCCCAGATCGTTGCTTCCTGGACCGGTGTGCCCGTTCAGAAACTCACCGAGAGCGAATCGGTGAAGTTGCTGAACATGGAAGAGACCCTGCACCAGCGCCTGATCGGTCAGGACGAGGCTGTCAGAGCCGTGTCCAAGGCGATCCGTCGTGCCCGGGTGGGTCTGAAAAATCCCAACCGCCCGATTGCCAGTTTCATCTTCTCCGGCCCTACCGGCGTGGGTAAAACAGAACTCACCAAGTCCCTGGCCGCCTATTTCTTCGGCAGCGAGGAGGCGATGATCCGCCTTGATATGTCCGAGTTCATGGAGCGTCACACCGTCAGCAAACTGATTGGTTCGCCTCCTGGATACGTGGGCTTCAACGAAGGCGGACAGCTCACTGAGGCGGTTCGGCGTCGTCCCTACACCGTGGTGCTCTTCGACGAGATCGAAAAAGCTCACCCCGATGTGTTCAATCTGTTGCTGCAACTCCTAGAAGACGGTCGACTGACTGATTCAAAAGGCCGCACGGTTGATTTCAAGAACACCCTCATCATCATGACCTCGAACATCGGCTCGAAGGTGATTGAAAAAGGAGGTGGCGGCCTTGGTTTTGAATTCTCCGGCGCTGCTGTCGAGGAAACTCAGTACAACCGCATCCGTTCCTTGGTCAACGAGGAGCTCAAGCAGTACTTCCGTCCTGAGTTTCTCAACCGTCTTGATGAAATCATCGTCTTCCGGCAACTCAGCCGCGACGAAGTCAAAGAGATTGCCGAGATCATGCTTCGTGAAGTGTTCGGGCGCATGCAGGAGAAAGGCATCGGCCTCTCAGTCACCGAGGCCTTCAAGGAGCGCCTTGTTGAAGAGGGTTACAACCCCAGCTACGGCGCTCGTCCGCTGCGCCGCGCCGTGATGCGTCTGCTTGAAGACTCCCTGGCCGAGGAATTCCTCTCCGGCCGTCTGAAAGAGGGAGATTCGGCCTTGGTCGATGTCAACGACGAGAAGCAGGTGGTGATCCGCCACCAGACTGTGGTCGCGGAGCCGGAACTGGCCGGTGCCAGCGTCTGACGCCTTGATCCTTGATGGTGACAGCTCTCAGTCAGCACGCGATTGCCCCCGCCCGCCTGGTGCGGGGCCCATCCGCGTGGTCGTCTTCACTCGACTCGATTCCCTCCCTCTGCCGCCGACCGCTACTGCTGGGCCGCAGCCCCGCTACAGCTGACCTGCGCATACAAGCTTGCGCGGATCTGCTGCAACTGGGTCTTGATCCCCTTGCAGCTACCCTTCTGTTCGACTGCTGTGAGGACGATCTCCAGCGCCTCGCGGCAGAAGCCCAGGCTGGACGCTGCGATGGCGTGATTGCCATGGGTGGGGGCAAGGTGCTCGATGCGGGCAAATTGCTGGCCCATCGTCTCGGCCTGTCGTGCATCACCGTGCCCACCAGTGCAGCCACCTGCGCCGGCTGGACAGCCTTGGCCAACCTCTACTCGGCGGAGGGAGCCTTCCGCTCCGATGTGGCCCTCGATCGCTGCCCCGACCTGTTGATCTTCGATCACGATCTGGTCCTGAAAGCCCCTGGGCACACCCTCGCCAGCGGCATCGCCGATGCGATCGCCAAGTGGTACGAGTCTTCAGTGAGCAGTGGCGCCAGTGGTGATGGCTTGGTGCAGCAGGCGGTGCAGCAGGCCCGAGTCCTGCGCGATCAACTGCTGCTGGAGGGTGAGGCAGCCCTGGCAGAGCCCGGTGGCGAAGCCTGGGTGCGGGTAGCGGAGGCCGCAGCTCTCACTGCCGGCCTGATCGGAGGCCTTGGTGGCGCCCGCTGTCGCACCGTGGCAGCTCACGCTGTTCACAACGGACTCACCCAGCTGCCCGCGTGTCACCACCTTCTCCATGGTGAAAAGGTGGGGTTCGGCGTGCTGGTCCAATTGCGGTTGGAGGAGCTGTTCGGTGGATACCGCCTGGCCAGCCAGGCCCGCCGCCAGCTGATCCCTTTCTTCAGGGCCTTGGGTCTGCCGGTGAGTCTCGAAGACCTCGGCCTCACTGAGGCCAGCCTCAACGACCTCAACACCGTCTGCGCTTTCGCCGTTCAGCCAGGCTCAGATCTGCACCACTTGCCCTTCGCTGTCAGCGCCAACGACCTGCTGACCGCCATGGTGAGCACCATGGTGGAGTCACGCCAGGTTGAAAACGTTCCAGCTCCCTGCTCCGAGACCAGCCTTAGCCCTGAGAGCAGTCCTTGAGCCGCTTCCCCCAGGTGGAGTGGTGTCAGGGTCAGGAGTTGATCACCAGAGCCGCCAAGAACCTCCTTGATCCCCAGGGGCGCGACCTGGCTGGACGAGTGCAGTGGTGGGAGCTGCCGGGATTCACAGGGCAATGGCCCGTTGCCGTGCTCGGAGAAGGTGAACCCCTGCTTCTCCTGCATGGTTTCGACAGCTCTCTGCTGGAGTTCCGGCGGTTGGCGCCACTGCTCGCATCCCGCTTTCGGCTTTTCATTCCCGACCTCTACGGTTTTGGCTTCAGTCCTCGCCCCAGTTCCGGCCGATACAACCCAGGTGGTGTGATCGACCACCTCATGGCGGTGGTGGAGCGCATCGAGTCGACCTCAGCACCGAACATATCGCCGCCCTTAGGTGTCATCGGCGCCTCGATGGGCGGAGCAGTAGCGGTGGAGCTGGCCCGGCGTCTGCCTTCCCGCGTAGGCCGGCTGCTGCTGTTGGCACCCGCCGGACTCACCGGACGCCCCATGCCCCTGCCCCCGCTGCTGGATCGCCTTGGGGTGAGCTTTCTTGCCCTGCCTGGTGTGAGGCGCGGGCTTTGCCGGCAGGCGTTCGCCAACCCCGACATCAGCGTGGGGCCGGCCGAGGAGGAGATCGCTTCGCTCCACCTTCAGGTGATTGGCTGGGGCGAAGCTCTGGGCCGCTTCGCCCGCAGCGGAGGGTTCGCCGGCTGCGGAGATCCACTGCCAGGCCAGCCACTCAAGGTGCTGTGGGGAGCCGATGACCGGATCCTGCGCCAGCCCCAGAAGCAAGCCGCCCTTGCACTGCTGGGCGATCGGGTCGAGGAACTGGCGGCCTGCGGCCACCTCCCCCACCTGGACCGGCCAGAAGCCGTGGCCGCCGTCTGCTGAAACCAGAGATCGGCGGCCGACGGGCCTGCAGGACCTCAGCTCACCAGAGGCCGCGGATCGGAGCGGCTTCTGGCATGGGCTGGGGAGCCGGCTCGGGAGCGGGCTCGGGAGCGGGCTCGGGCTGGGGGGCTGGGGTCACCACCACCGGCTCTGGAGCCGGCTGTCCGAAGCGGTAGCGGAAGCCCAGCTTGGCGCCGAAGTCGTTGTAGGAGTCGTAGCGGATGTTCTCGCCGTCGAATCCGGAGGCGCCGGAGTAAGTGCCCTCAAGGTAGACGTCACTGGCGTTGCTCATGCCATAGCTGACGCCCAATTTGGCCTGCCAGCCGAACAGCCCCACGTTCGCGCCACCGGTGGAGGCACTGTCACCGTCATTGGAGACCTTGATGCGGGGAGTGCTCAGGTTGGTATAACCGATACCGCCGCCGATGTAGGGGGTCCAGCGGCTGCCGGTGCTGATGTCCCAGTAGGCACTGGCGAAGATGTCGTTTTTGTTGATGGAACCGGAGGAATTGAGGTCGTAGTCGTTCCCATCAACCGAGAAAGACACGTCGTTGACGCTGGAGCTGGTGTAGACGTAACTCAGCTCGGTGCGAATCGCGCCGAAGTCGTAGCCAACCGCGAGATCGCCGGAGAAGCCACCACCGAAACTGAGATCGCCGTTGACGTTTTCGAAGCCGCGGTCATCCAGGTTGCGGGTGCGAATGCCGGTGTCGGTGGGCCAGGCAGCGCCGAGACCCAAGCCGAGGTACCAGCCGGTGGCCTGCTCATAAAGCGGAGCTTCACTGCTGCCGTAGCTCTGGGCCACGGTGACATTGGCGCTGGGCTCAGCTGCGGGAGTCAGAGCGATGGCAGCTCCATCAGGGGAGAGCAGGGCGGCAGAACCGGGTGCCATTGCGGCGGCGGGCTCGGCGGCACGGGCTGGGATGGCGAGGAAGGCGCCAGCGACACTGGCGGCAACCCCGGTTAAAACAGCTAAAGATTTTTTGTAGTTCATGATGAACTCTGTGTACTTCCCCATTATCAAATTCCTGGTGCGTGTTCAGGCCACATGGGAGCCAGACCTTCACCTGGCTATCAGGCATTGCTGACGGCCGGAGGCAGGCGGTTGAAGGCAGAGGAAAACTGACTCTGTTAGGAGGAGCCTTCCTGACCTCGCCTGCATGGCTGGAGCTGAACCCGCGGAGCCGACGCGTTCGTCCAGCAGTGGTCCGGTGCTGCAACTGCTCGCTTCCGGGCTCCAGCTCTGGATTCGTAGTCAATGCGAGGCCGTCGAGAGCCTGGAGATCCAGCTCCATGGCTCCGCCCTCAACCTGCTGCGCGGCCGCCTCGACGGCGTGAGCCTGATGGCCCGCCAGGTGGTGTATCAGGGGCTGGAGATCGAGTTGGTGGAGCTCCAAAGCGATCCCCTGCGGATCCAGGTCGCTGGGGTTCTGCGCGGCCAACCTGTGCAGCTGGAGCATGCTTTCCTCATCCGCGGCAAGGTGGCTTTCACGGCCGATGGATTGAGCGGCTCCCTGAACCGTCCCCGTTGGAGGGATCTCAGTGACCATCTAGGGGAGCAGCTGCTCGGCCTTGGCCCTCTCAGGCAGCTGCGCATTGCCCGGGACATCCTGATCATTGCCGCCGAGGCCCATGGTGAGGCCCAGCTGATTGAGCTGGAAACCCGCCCCGAAGCCGACCAGGGCAGTGTCGTTATCCGCGACCTCAACGGGCACCTGCGCGGGCGCCTGCCGATGGACCCGAACATCCGCATCGAGCGGGCCAGCCTCGAAGCCGACATGCTGCAGCTCCAGGGCGAAGCCCGGGTTTCCCCCTGAGCGAACCTCAGCCCAGCAGCGGCACCAGCAAGGTCACGAAGTAGTAGACCACCGCCGGGGTGAACAGAAAGCTGTCGATTCGGTCAAGGATGCCCCCGTGGCCGGGGATCGCATCACCGGAGTCCTTCACCCCCGCATCCCGTTTCATCATCGATTCGGTGAGGTCCCCCACCAGGGCAAACAGCGACACCACCCCCCCCAGCAATCCTCCCACCACCCAGCCCCAGCGCCAGCCCAGCAACAGGCCGCCCACCACGCCCACCAGCACCGCACTGGCCACACCGCCGAAGGCTCCCTCCACGGTCTTGCCCGGGGAGATCGGCGAGAGAGGATGCAATCCGAAGCGGCGGCCGATCACGTAGGAGCCGATATCGGTGGCCACCACCATCAGGCAGGCCATCAGGGTGAGCGCCATGCCCGGGGTGAAGGGCCAGCCGGCTCCCTGCAGTTGGGGTGCCAGGACTGGATCGAGCAGATCACGCAGGCGCAGCCAGTGGCTTGGCAGGAAGCCCAGATAGAACAGGCCGAAGATCGAGGCGGCGATGTCGGCGATGGTGCCTGTCACCGGCTGAAGCAGCAGCCAGCCACAGATCACCGCTCCCGACACCGGCACCACTGACGCCGCCAGGTCGACCGCCATGCCGCCGCCGCTGGCCCACTGGGTGGCAAACAGCAGCAGTTGGCAGGCCACAAGCGTGGTCTTGGTGGCGGGTCGGATGCCCTTGAACTGGGCCAGGCGGAAGAACTCCAGCAACCCAAGATGAACGATCACCCCAACCGCCACGGTGAACCACCAGCCACCGAGGCTCACCACCACCAAGCCGAAGCCACCAGCGGCGAAGCCGCTGAACAGCCGTGAAAGCGAGGTGCGCGGCCGTGAACCCTGACTCACCCGTGGCGCTCGGCAGCGATCAGAAACAGGGGCTCAGCAGCCGCCAGCCGAGCCTGGCTGCCACGACGCTGCATGCGATGGACCGTCGCCTGCACCACTTGAACGTCCCTGGCTTCCAACTGGGCCAGAGTATTGGTTGCATCCACGAGCCCCTCCAGACTGGCGGTGCTGATCACAAGCCGTCCGCGGGGCTGTAGGGCAGTCCAGATCGCACGCAACACGCTCGCCAGTGGACGGCCCACCTCCAGGACCACCCGGTCGGGGTGCTGCGGCAAGAGGGAGAGTCCATCGGGCGCCTCGCCTGCGTGGATGTGCAGGTTGTCGATGGCCAGGTGCCGCCGGTTGCGCTCCAGCAGCTCGATCGCCTCCGGATCCCGCTCCAGGGTGTGCACCTGGCCCAGGGGCATCAACCGGGCAATCTCCAGGGCCAGGGCACCGGTGCCGCCGCCCACATCCCAGACCATGGAATCGGCCCTGGGGCGCAGATGGGCCAGCAGCATCACCCTTAACTCCATTGGTGTGGGGGTGAAACCCGGGGCATCTTCAAAGGCCTGGTCGGGCAGTCCAGGGGTGACGAAATCCCACTGAAAGGCAGCTTCTGGCTCGGATCGCCGAGTTGGATCTCCAGCTCCCTGCCCAGCGCCCATCCGCAGCGCCCGTTAGGCCACAACCTTCACCGTATCAGCGATCTGGCCGGGCCAGAGCCTGCGCTGCTCCTTCAGCCACTCCAGTCGCGCCGCATCGATCCGCTCACCTGGGATCAACAGGGGAATACCCGGTGGATAGGGGCAGATCGGCTCAGCCGCCAGCCTCTCCAGCGCCTGTTCCAGGAGAAGGGTCTGGTGGGGCAGCCTCCAGGCCTCGCCAGGAGTCAGCTCCGGCTCCATCAATGCGGGGATGGGCGGTGGCGTGAAGGGGAGGAAGGCTGGCCCGCCAAGGGCCTGGCGCAACTGCTTCAGCCGGGAGGGCAAAAGCGAGAGAACGCGCCGCGTTGGCCGTTCCCCCAGACAGAACGTGAGGCAGCCGGGCTCGGGCAGCTCAGCGATCACGCCCCGCTGGAGCAGCCAGGCGTCGGCCGCCAGTCCATTGATGCCGAGGCCGGCGCTGTGAAACACCAGGCGCAGGGGATCCTGGTTGGCCGCCAGGGGAAGGGAGGCTTTCTCCAGCGCCTGCCGCAGCGCGTTCGCCCGAGCCAGGGCGCGGCTCAGGCCCCGGGCGCCGGCGGGGCTGTGGCGGTGCGCGAAGGCCGCCGCCGCCGAGGCCAGCAGCAGGGCACTGGGGCTGGAGGTCTGGAACCAGAGCAGAGACCGCTCGATCGCCTCCTCGCTCACCCGCCCGCGCCGCAGCAGCAGGGCGGCGCTCTGGGCCAGTCCAGCTGCGCTCTTGTGCAGGGACTGAACCACCAGATCGGCCCCAGCCGCCAGGGCACCCATTGGCAGACCCGGTTGGCCGAAGTGGGCCCCATGGGCTTCATCCACCAGCACCGGCAGGCCGTGCTGATGGGCCAGGGCGATCAGACCCTGCAGATCTCCTGCCAGGCCCTGGTAGCTGGGATGCACCAGCACCAGCGCCGCCAGAGTCGGGGCCTGCTCCAGACGCAGCCGCAGCCAGGCGGGGCTTGGCGGCAGCCACAATCCGGTGGCCGGATCGAAGGGGAGATCGAACAACACCGGCCGCAGTCCGCCCAGTACGCAGGCGTGCAGCAGGCTGCGGTGCAGGTTGCGCGGCAGCAGCACCCTCTCGCCGGGCCGGGCCAGAGCCAGCAGGGCCACCTGCAGCATCCCGCTGGCTCCGTTCACCCCGAACCAGCAGCGATCGGCTCCGCAGAGACGGGCAGATTCGGCCTGGTCGGCGGCCACGGCACCACCCGGTTCCAGCGGCCCTCCGATCTCGGGCAGTTCAGGCAGATCCCAGCGGCCGGGGCGCCGCCGCAGCAACCGGCGCAGACCCGGCGCCAGGCCCCGTCCGCGTCCATGGGCGGGCAGGTGCAGATCGAGGCGCGGGAGACCCTGACTCAGGGTCGACAGCAGGAGCATCACAAGCCCTGGACTTTCTAGAGTCTGGGGTCACCCCCTCAGGCGCCGCAGGAGTTTCCCCATCACTGCCAGCTCTCCCGTGCGCCCGGCATCACCAGCGCGTCCTGCGCGGGTCGAAGGGCCACCGCCCCGTTACGAGCCCGCCGCGGATCTGCGCTGGATGCTGCTGCGCCCCTGGATCCTGGTGTCGCGCCTGACGGCGGTGCTCTGGCAGCTGGGCTGGCTGGCCCTGGTGCTCGTTGTGCAGGGAAGCAGCAGCGATCGCTCCGTGCAGCAACGCCTGGGCCGCCGCATTCTCCAGACCCTCACTCAGCTGGGTCCCTGCTTCATCAAGGTGGGGCAGGCCCTCTCCACTCGCCCCGACCTGGTGCGTCGCGACTGGCTCGACCAGCTCACCGAGCTGCAGGACAACCTGCCCCCCTTCTCCCACGAGCTGGCCCTGGCGGAGATCGAAGCGGAGCTGGGGGCACCGGCGGCGGAGCTCTTCGAGCATTTCCCCCCCTACCCAGTGGCAGCGGCCAGCCTGGGACAGGTGTACAAGGCTGAGCTCACGACAGGGCAGTGGGTGGCTGTGAAGGTGCAGCGGCCCAACCTGGCCTACATCCTGCGCCGCGATCTGGTGATCATCCGCCTGCTCGGGGTGCTCACCGCTCCGTTCCTTCCCCTGAACCTGGGCTTCGGCCTCGGCGACATCATCGATGAGTTCGGCCAGACCCTTTTCGAGGAGATCGATTACCGCCGTGAGGCCGATAACGCTGAGCGTTTTGCCGCCCTCTTTGCTGACAATCCAGCCGTCACGGTGCCGCGGGTGGAGAGGCAGCTCTCCAGCCGCCGGGTGCTGACCACCAGCTGGATCAACGGGATCAAGCTGCAGGACCGGCTGGAGCTGGAGTCGCACAGGCTCGAGCCCGATGCCCTGATCCGCACTGGCGTGATGGCTGGTCTGCAGCAACTGCTGGAGTTCGGCTATTTCCACGCCGATCCCCATCCAGGCAATCTCTTCGCTCTGCCGGGACGCACCGGTGCCATGGGCCACGTGGCCTATGTCGATTTCGGGATGATGGATTCGATCAGCGACGCCGATCGGCTCACCCTCACCGGCGCGGTGGTGCATCTGATCAACCGGGATTTCGAAGCCCTTGCCGTCGACTTCAGGACCCTTGGATTCCTGCGTCCCGACGCAGATCTCGCCCCGATTGTCCCGGCTCTGGAGACGGTGCTGGGCGGCCAGCTGGGGGAGAGCGTGGGCTCGTTCAACTTCAAGGCGATCACCGATCGCTTCTCGGAGCTGATGTTCGACTACCCCTTCCGGGTGCCGGCCCGCTTCGCCCTGATCATCCGGGCGGTGGTGAGTCAGGAAGGGCTGGCCCTACGGCTCGACCCCGGCTTCAAGATCATCCGCGTCGCCTATCCGTATGTGGCTCGGCGGCTGCTGGCCGGCGATACCGCCGAGCTGCGAGAGAAGCTGCTGGAGGTCCTTTTCGATCGCCAGGGCCACCTGCAGCTGGAGAGGCTCGAAAGCCTGCTGGGGGTGGTGGAACACGACGATGCCAACCCTGATCTGCTGCCGGTGGCTGGGGCAGGTCTGCGCCTGCTGCTCGGTCCCCGTGGCGGCAGCCTGCGCCAGCGGTTGCTGCTGATGCTGGTGCGCGACAACCACCTGAACACCGAAGACCTGCAGGCGCTGATGGGTCTGCTGCGCCGCACCTTCTCCCCGACCAAGGTGGTGGGCGGGCTGCTGCAACGGCTTAATCCACTGGCACCGGCCGCCTGAGCGGCCGGGCACCCGTCTCCCGATCGCTAGGGTCAGCGTCACACCCTTGACAGCCTGCCCGTGATCAGCGATCCCACCGGTTCAGAGGCCCTGGTTCAGGGGTACGCGGGGGGTTCCTTCGCCGATTTCGAGGGCGCCGACATCCTGCTGCAATATGTGCCGGTGGGGCAGCCACCCTTCTTCCTGGCAGGAGTGGGCTTCGCGATCGCGATTCTCTGCGGTCTGACCTTTTCTCGCCTGGTGCAGAACCGGCTTGACGGCTGGAAACAGGACCGGCTCAACCTGCTGCCCCTGGCGGTGGCGGAAACCGTCGCGTCCTATGCGGGGCTGATCCTGGGAGTGACCCTGTTCATCGGCGGCAGCCTGCAGGTGTTCGGCTTCGGTGGCGGCACTGCCCTGCTGGTGGCCCTGCTGCTCTCCCTGCTCACCGGTGGTGCCCTCTGGGCGCAACTGGAGGGGCTGATGCGGCAGGTGCAGGACGGCAGCTTCAAGGCCGTGGATTTCGACAACTTCGATCAGTTCTTCTGAAGCCTGAAGTGGTTGCCTCGATGGAGCCCAGAGTCCAGATCCATCCGTGGCAGGGCCCTGGCCTGGCCCTGCGCCTCTGGCCCGCATGGGCCAACGATCCCGACGGGCAACTGAGTCGGTTACAGCAGGAAATCCCCTGGCGACAGGAGTCAATCACCCTGTTCGGCCGCACCCACCCCATGCCGCGGCTCACCTGCTGGGTGGCGGATTCCGGTTGTTCGTACCGCTACAGCGGCCTGGCCAATGAACCCCAGCCCTGGTCGGATGCCCTGATCGAGATCAGGGAGGCTCTGGAGAGCACGCTGGGCTGGCGCTTCAACTCGGTGCTCCTCAACCGCTACCGAAACGGCACCGATTCCATGGGCTGGCATGCCGATGATGAACCGGAGCTGGAACCACTGGCGCCGATCGCCTCCCTGAGCCTCGGGGCCAGCCGCAGCTTTCGACTCAGGCCCCGCGACCGCAGGCCCGGGGTAGCCGAGCCGCTCCTTCTCGAGCTGAACCACGGAGATCTGCTGGTCATGGACCCTCCCACCCAGCAGCACTGGCTGCATGCGCTGCCACGACGGCTGCGGGTACGGCAGGAGCGGCTGAATCTCACGTTCCGGCTGATCCGAACCGCGCCAACCCCGAGGAATCAGGCTTCGCTGCCAGCGGTCTCGAGCATGGCCACCGTGACAGGGATCGTCTCGAGAGTTTCTTCGTTGTCTAAAAAGGCTTCGAAGGAGCGGTAGCGGCAGACAACGGGGGGCGGATCACCCTCGGCTTCGGCCTGATCCCAGGCCTCCTGCCAGCTCAGCTCCGTGGGGCGGACCTGGGCGTAGCAGGTGAGAGCTTCCTCCAGGTCGCCGGCATCAGCGATGCACTCCCCGCGCCAGTAGACCTCGAAAAAGGGCATGCTCTCAGGCCACCAGATAACCCTCAAGCCGGCAGGAGCGCGAGCGGATGCCCTCCAGGGCACGGCGCTCCAGGTTGCGGGTCTTGTCGCGGCTCATGCCCAGAGTGCGGGCGATCGATGTGAGGCTCATCGGTTCATCCCCGTTGATGCCGAACCGCATGGTCAGCACGCTCCGCTGCAGCTCCGGCAGTTGCTCCAGCAGCGCCCTCATGTCGCCCCGCAGGCACTCGCTGTCCACGCTCTCCGCCGGCAGCTCTCCATCCCCCTGCAGCAGATCCAGCAGCTCCGTGTCCTCACCGTCGCCG
>NZ_NQKW01000031.1 GCF_002252625.1 Synechococcus sp. 1G10
AGTAGTTGTTCAAATTCAGCTGGGCGGTCACATAAAAGTCACCCTGTCCCTCGGCTCGAGCCACCGGGGGCTGCCAACAGATAAAGGGGCTAAACTCGGAGTGCCGACGGTGGAATCGCAGCAGGTCCGAGCCACGGCAGGGTTGTCACGGCGGAGCTCACGGATTATTCGTGCAACAGCCTCCTAGGCGCGCTTCCTATGCCCGAGCCGCTCCATTGAATGCCCCAGGATCCCGACGACCTCCAGCTGGCCGATGCGCCCTCCCGACCTCTGGGCCTGCGGGTTCTGGCCGGAGTCGGCGCGCTGGCCTTTGCCTTGATAGCTGTCAATCTGGCCGTGGTGATCGTGCGCCTGCTGCTGGAGCCCACCCCGCAGCCGAAACCCCGCCCGCTGCCCCCGGTTGCTGACGCAAGCCTGCCAGGCCGATTCCAACCCTCAGGCCGATCCGACCCCCTGGCTTAACCCAGCAAAAGAGCCTCCTCGGCGATCACCCCGCTGATCCGGCTGGTCAGGGTCGAATCCTCAAGGCTGCTGCCCAGAAGAAGGGCCTCAAGGCTGCCGCGGGCAAAGATCCCCACACCCTCGAGGCCGCGTCCGCCGGAGTCGGTGATGCGGGTGGGTGCCAGAGAAAGATCGGCTGAGTCCACCCCCAGGATCACGATCCGGTCAAGGTCGTCGATCGCTTCGATCACATCCACTTTCCCCCCCAGCAGGTTGTTGGCTGCACCTGCATCGAACGGATTGGCGAGAAATTGATCACTGCTGATCACCAGGGTGTCAGCGTTTCCATCGACTGACGAGAGAAAGACATTGGTTCCGAAACCACCGAAGAGGACATCGGAGCCGAGCCCGCCGTGGATCAGATCGCGGCCCCGGCCACCGCGGATCAGATCATCGCCCTTGCCTCCCACCAGGTAGTCGTTGCCCCCATTGCCCAGGATCAGGTCATCGCCCTGGTTGCCGAACAGGCGGTCATCCCCTGCCAGGCCCCTCAGGGTGTCGTGACCGCCCAGGCCCCTGAGTTGATCGAGTTCCGCGCTGCCCAGCAGCGAGTCGTTGGCCACAGCATCGCCGCTGAGCTCGACACCGCTGATGGCTGCATCGCCAGGCGCCACAGCCAGCTCCCCCGCCTCGTTCACCCGAAGGGCATGAACCAGCGGCATGGGCATCGGGGCAGGGGCCCGCTCCCTGATCACCTGCTCAATGGCCTCGCCCCAGGTGGCGGCCATGCGTCCGAAGGCCTGACTCGAGGGATGCAGACCATCGATCAGATCGTTGCCGACGGCCTTGAACTGATCCACCACTCGCAAGCCCAACTGGGAATAACGCAGATCCGGCAGGGTGTCGCGGATGAAGTCGTTGTACTGGCGCAGTTCCTGGAGCATCACGGAACTGATGGGGTCCTTCAGGCGATCCCGGTTCCAGGCCTGGGTGATGTCGGGAATGGTGGCCACGATCAACTCCAGCTGAAGCCCCTCCCGGCTGGCCAGGCGGTTCACTTCATCGAGAAACGCCCTGAGACGATCGATGGCGGCTTCACCGATTCTGTTCTGCTGCTCCCCCTGGCCATCGTTGTTGCGGTCGCCGGCGGCGACCGCTCCATCCCGTCGCTCCACCACCTGGTGGACGATGTCGTTGCTGCCGACCATCAGCAGCAGCACATTGATCGCCTCCTGCTCTCTGGAGAAGTAAGTGGTGCTGATGGCTTGATCCAGATCCTGGAACAGTCCGTCGCGAATCGCGCCCTGAGGTCCTTCGTTGGCCTGAAGCGACACGTAATTCCTGCCGCCGATCACTGCATCGGTACGTGAGATCCCCCAGCCGGGCCGTCCCCAGTGGTCGCGGTCGGATGCTGTGTCACCTGACTGGCTATAGCGACCAACGAAATCGGGACGCAAGCCCCAGGCGCGCAGCAGCTCGTCGAGCGGTTTCCGGTAGCCACCTGGAACGTTGAAACCATGGGTGATCGAATCACCCATGGGCATGATCGTCAGCATGATCGGGTCATGGCCTGGTTCCGCCTGAGTCTCAGCGGCTGGGCTGCCAGTCGTCGGGTGGTTCCGGTTTGCTGGTGTCGGCCAGGGATGGGAATGTGCTGCGGGTCAGTGCCAGCACCTCCTGGCGCACCATGGCGCGGAAGCCGGCAGCGGCTTCCGGATCAAGCACCGGGTAGCTCATGGGGTTCTCCACCGTTTCAGAGCGCAGCGACTTCCAGCTGGAAGTGCCGCTCTGGCGGATGGCCTCCAGCGCCGTGGGGAAATCAAAGGAGAGGGTTTCGCCACTGGCGGCAGCGGCTTCGATCCAGCGCTCCCGGACGGGCGTGATGGCCTTGGCCTTGAGGGTGTCTGGCAGGCCCAGCACCGGTGCGTAGTAGGCCAGGGCGCGGAGCTCTTCTTCCAGCACGATCGGCCAGGCACCGATGCGGCCGTTCTCCAGACCCACCTCGACGGGGCTGCTGCGCATGGCCTCCAGCTGGGCAGCCAGCCAGCGGTAGTGGGATTTCTCCTGGATCGTCTTGCGCCCTCCACCCTTGCCATGGTCAGCCGGTCGGGGCAGGGCCGCCTCGGCCTGGCGCAGGAACACCCGGTCCTCCCGCTCCAGGTTGATCGCACCCCAGCGTTGGCGGTACTCCCAGAGATCCGCGTACTTCCTGAGGTCCTCGGGCGACCAGCCCAGGGCCTTCAATTCGTCCACCCTGTTGTCACTGACCTTCAGCACCCGCTGATCTGTCGCACTGGGGGCAGAGTACGTGCCCTGGGCTCAGGCCCTGAGCAATTCAAGGTTCTCCAGCAGAGCCCGGTGCTGGGAGATGGGAATGAAGCCATGGGCGGCCATCGCCCCGCTGACGGCCACCGGCGGCACGCCGATGCCAGGAAACACGCCCGCTCCGCAGAGGCTGAGCCCCTCGATCGGGGTGGATCCGGAGGGGAAGACACCCTGGTCGGCCCCCAGGGCGGGGCCATAGCTGCCCTGATGCACCCGCAGGAAGCGCTGATGGGTGCGGGGGGTGCCGTGGAGCTCGATCACCAGGCGCTCCTCCAGGTCGGGCACGATCCCGCCCAACACCTGACGGAACAGGGCGCAGCGTTCGCGTTTGAGGCTCTCGTAGGCCTCCGTTCCCGGCTCCAGGTCGCGCCACAGCTCCCAGGGTTCGTTGGCGGGGGTGTAGCCGTGCAGCCCGTGGTGACCCTCGGGGGCAAGGGAGGGATCCAGCAGCGAGGGCATCGACAGCACCAGCATGTTGCGCTCGGCACCGATGCCCCGCTCCCAGTCGCCCACCCAGACGTGGTGGACCGGCAGATCCTCGAGCCCCTCACCGCGCAGGCCCATGTGCAGGTGGAGAAAGCTGGCGCAGGCCGGGGTGGATGCCCGCTGCTGGCGCCAGCGAGCGTTGATGGATCCGGGCGGCAGCAGGGCGAGGGTGTCCCAGGGACTGGCATTGCTCACCACTCCCCTGCGGGCGCGGATCAACCGACCGTCCTCCAGGCGGACCCCTCGGGCGGCACCCCCCTCCAGGGTGATCTCGGCCACGGGGCAGCTGGTGTGAAGCGCTCCGCCGTGGCGCTGCAGGCCTCGCACCAGAGCGGCCACCACGGCAGGGCTGCCGCCGAGGGGGTACTCAAGGCAGGCACCGGGATCGAACCAATCGGCAAACAGGGTCGACATGGCGGCGGCGCTGGTCTGATCCATCGGCAGGCCGGAGATCAGGAAACAGAGCAGATCCACCCAATGGAGCAGGAAGGGATCGCGCAGGTGGCGGCGTGCCATCGGCCCGAAGGCGCCGCCCAGGGCGGCCAGCCTCGGGGCGAGCCGCGCCAGCCGGGCGGAGCGGCGGGCACCGAGCACGGCGGCCATGCCAAGGCCCGGGCGCATCGCCAGCAGGGGCAGGGCCAGGGCGGCCTCGCTGTAGGGCCGGAGCCAGGCCATGAAAGCGCTCCATTCATCGGCGGCTGCCATCCCCCGCAGCTCGCAGACCGTGGCGCGGAAGGGCTCGGGGCCCACACCGACCCGCAGAGCGCCCTCCGGCAGCAGCAGACCCCAGTCGTGATACGTGGCGACCGGCACCGTTTCGCCAAGAGCCCGCAGAACCTGGGCCAGGGGATTGCTGCTGGGCCAGCGGCCAAGTCCGCTCCAGAGGGACGGCCCCGATTCGAACTGAAAGCCGCGCCGCTCGAAGCCATGGGCGGCTCCGCCGGCACGATCGTGGGCCTCAAGCACCACCACATCGAGGCCATGGAGAGCAGCCAGGCCCGCGCAACAGAGCCCGCCAAGGCCGCTGCCGATCACGACCAGATCACAACTGGAGGATGGGGCGGACACGTGCGGGATGGTGGGATCTGACTTTGATGATGGCGAGCCGACGGAACCAGGGCGACTGTAATAATCCGCAATATTGTGTTACGGTTACTTCATCAACATCCGACACCCCATGGCCCAAGCCACCGCCACCGCCCCCAACTCGGCTCCTGTGAACGCAACTGAGCGCGCCACCATCCGCGGCGCCACCGTCACCACCGAAGACGGTGGTCGCCTCAATGCCTTCGCCACCGAGCCCCGCATGGAAGTGGTGAGCGCCGAGAGTGGCTGGGGCTTCCATGAGCGCGCCGAGAAGCTGAATGGCCGCATGGCGATGCTCGGCTTCATCGCCCTGCTGGCCACCGAATTCGCCCTGGGTGGCGAGGCCTTCACCCGCGGCCTGCTCGGCATCGGCTGATAAGAGCCTGGCTCAATCCGAGCCAGGCTCAGCCCTCGGCTTTGCATCTGAATTGTGATGAGATTTCTTGTCTCTCTTCTGGCCGCCCTTTACCTGGGCGGCTCTTTTGTGTCAGCGGCCTGGGCAGCTCCGCTGGAGCAATACCTCTGCGCCGGTGATCCCCTGGTGGCGGAACTCCATGCCGGTGCCGTTGACGCGGTGGGTATTCCCAACACCAGCAGCGGCACAGCCCCCGGAGCATTCATTGTTCTGCGTTGGCGCGAGCTGAGCCTGCAGCTGCCGCGCAGCAACTCCAGCGGCACTCCCAGCTATTCCGATGGCAAGTGGTTCTGGTTTGCTGCTGATCCTGATCACCCCAGTTTCAACCTGCTTGTGGGCTCCCGGGAGGAGTTTCTCTGCAGACGCCAGATGGGTTGATTCAGCCCAGTCGCCAGTCGCCCAGCTCGGACATGGCTGCTTCGGCAGCATTCAGTTCCCGCTCGGTGTTGAGCCAACCCTCGTTGCCCAGTGGCAGGCTCTGAATCTGGCTTTGAAGCCGTTCGCGGAGATGTTGCAGACGGCTGCGCAACGCTTCGACCCTGGAAATTTTCAGCCAGGTCGCTTGGTCAGTGAAAGAACCGTGCTCCATCTGTGCTGACAGGCGGTTGAGTGGAGGCCCCAGGGGCCTTTGTGCCGGCATCGAGGTTGGCACAAGCTCCGGCGGCTTAGCTGACCCTTTTAAGGTTTTCTTCACACGATAAGCCGTTGTGTTCCTGGCACAACGCCAGATCGAGGAGAGTGATCTCGACCGCCTGATCACCGCCACCGCCGATGTGCGGGGGCAGACACCGGAGCAGTTGGCCGGCTACCGCGAGCTGATGCACAAGGACCTGGTGTCGGGGCCCCGCAGCATCTAGATCGAGGCGTGGTCGAGCAATCAGGTGTACATCGCCCTGGGCACGTTCATGACGGCGGCGGCCTTGCTCGGTGTGGACACCTGTGCGATCGAAGGATTCTCCCCGCCCGACTACGACCGCCTGCTTTCCCTTGATGGCACCCCCTACCGCAGCTGCGTGGTCTGCGCCGCCGGCTACCGCAGCGCCGACGACAAGCACGCCAGCCTCGCGAAGGTGCGTTATCCACTGGCTGAGCTGATCAAGCACCGCTGAGCAACTGGGCTCACTCCGGCTGGGGTGGGTCAACCGAAGCGGTCGCGGTAGCGGTTCACCAGGGCGTTCATCCCGATCAGCAGGACTCCCACCCCCACGAACACCACACCCTTCAGGCCAAGGTCAGCCCCGGCAAGGTCGATAAGCAGCAGCCGCAGCAAGCAGAGCCCCAGCCCCGCCAGAGCCAGATGGCGCAGGGGGTTGTTGCGCAACCAGGTCCCCAGGCAGAACACCAGGAAGGCCTGGGCCGACCAGAGCAACGTCAAAACTCCGGCATCAAAGCGCCAGTAGATCGCCAGGGCGAGCCCCGCCAGCATCGGCAGATCAATGGCCACGAGCCGCTGACTCTCCAGCCGCTGCAGCAGGCCCAAGGGACCAGCCAGAGCCAGAGCCTGTGCAGGTCCGTTGGCCTGCCTGGGAGCCTGCCGGTGCTGCAGCACCACGAAAGCGATCTGCAACAGCACAGCCAGCCCGATCAGCAGCTGATCGGGCGCGCCCCAGTCGCCGCCATCGAGGCGCAGGCGACGCAGGGCGAGCACCAGCTGCAGCAGGCCAAGCCAGCTGATCGGCAGGGCATAGAGCCCACCCCGTGACCCGAAGAAGCGTCTGCCATGACGACTGATCAACAGCAGGGCCAACCCGGCCCAGGCCAGGGTCCGCGCCGCAGGGGACAGCTCCCAGAGCACGATCAGGTTGAGATTCAGCAGCACCGCCTCCAGCAGGCAGGAGCGCAGACGCCTCCAGCCGGGGTAGGTGCTCAGGGGTTGATGCTGGCTGATTCGCCACCAGCGCAGCAGCACCGCCAGACCCAGCCCTTCCAGCGGCCATCTCCAGAGCATCACCCCGAGCCGCGCTGTTGAAGGCAGCACCCAGACGGGCCAGACCACCAGCACCATCAGCAGGTACCCCGCACCCACCAGCAACAGAGTTCGTGCCCTCCGCGCCGAGCTCCGGGCCGCCAGATCCGCCAGGGGCAGCGCCAGCAACAACCAAGCCGTGGCCGGCAGCAGTGCTGAGAGCGGAGCGAGCAGGAGCTGGGCGGCCAGTCCCAGATCCACAGCCAGCAGCACGATGGCCGACTGGCGGGCCCTCCCACCGGCACCGGCCTGCAGCAAAAGCAGGACCGCCAGCAACAGCAGGGGCAGCAGGCGCAGGCTCAAGGGAGCGGGCAGCCAGGGAGCGCTCAGCAGCAGATTCAGCCAGGCCAGGCCATGCACCACCAGGCCGGCAGCCTGGGCTCCCGCCAACACCCCTGGGGCCTGCAGCCGCTTCGCCAGGACGACCATGGCGCCCAGCGCCACCAGCGCCAGCCACTCCATCCAACCGCCCGCCAGGGCCTGTACCCCCGCGCTGACCACCAGCCCAGCACTGAGCCAGCCCAGGCTCGGCCTGGGTCGGGCCTGGGGTCTGTCTGGATTTGCCCTGGCGAGATCCACTGAGGCAGCCAGGGCTGCCGCCGCTCCCAGCAGCAGGGTGATGGCGTTCTGGGTGCTGCTCGGTCCGATCGACGGGATCAGGCCCACAAGCGCCAGCAGCACTCCGAAGCCCAGGCTCAGACCCCAGCTGATCCGTGGCCACCAGAGATCACCACCGGCACCGGCCAGACGCAGAAACACCAGGCAGGCCAGCAGCACGGCCAGGAGCAGCACGAGTCCGTTGGCCAGCAGCGGTCCGAGGCTGAAGAGCGCGCTGATCACCAACGACTGGGCGATCAACTGCTCGCCCCGCTGCAACCAGACCTCGCCGGTGCGGTTGGCGCGGCGGGCGAGAGCCAGGGCCAGCAGAGCCGCCAGGCCGCAGCCGAAGGCACGGCCCCACGGGCTGGCCGGATAGGCCAGCAAGGCGAGTGCCAGGGCCAGCCAGTTGGTGAGCAGGGCCAGCAGGGGCAGCAGCTTGAAGGCGGCGGGTCTGGCCCGGTGTCCATGCACCACCAGCACGCCGGCACCGAACACCACCACGGCAGCGGCCAGCCCAGCGGGGCGCAGGCCTTCGTTGCGGAAGGGCAGATCGGTCTGGACATACCAGACCCAGTGGTGCAGCGCCGCGGCCCCACTCACGATCAGCAGCTCCCCATCCCAGCGGCGACGCTGGGCCAGGGCGAAGCCGATCAGGACAATGACGCTGGCTATGGCCAGGGCCATCGCCGAGGGGGGCACGATTGCCAGTGGCACCAGTGAGAACACCAGGTGGGCAGCGGCCAGGGCCTGACGCCGTGATCGCCAGGCCAGCAGCAGGTTCAGACCGATCCCCAGCAGCAGAATCGCCAGAGCGGGCAGAGGCTGGTCGATCCACTGCAGCCCCAGGCCTGGCAATCCCCCTGCCGCGGCGCAGGCCAGCAGGACAATCGCCCCGGCGGCGCTACGGATCCATTCGGAGAGCTCCCGCCAGCTGGGACGGCGGGCCAGCCAGAGGGAGAGTCCAGCCAGGGCCGCCGCCGCCAGCAGGGTGAGCAGGAACCGCTGGGCGGGCTCCAGCCGGTAGGCGCTGTGCAGCAGCAGAAAGGTGACCCCGGCGACCACTGCCGCGGCCCCCAGCCGTCCAGTCCAGTTCTCGATGCCCCGCTCCAGCCGCCTGGCCAACGAGCGCCCCTGGGCGGGAGGCTCGGAAGGCGGGAGTGGAGCGGAGGGCTTGGGTAACGCCAGCGGCGGCAGCCTCGGCGGCCCCACTCCGGCTGAGCCGGCACCAGTCTCAGGTCGCTGCCGCGCCTCCAATCCCAGTAGCTGCAACTGCTCGGTCTGATCAAGCCGCTCCAACCGCTCGGTCTTATCCAGCCCCTCCAGCCGCTCCAGCCGTGCCTCGAGCCGCTCCAGCAGCTCCAGCAGCTCTGCCGCCATCACGCCTCCCGCACTCCCTCGCCGCCCCCTGTTAAGCAGCCAGCCCAGGCCCAGCACCGCCAGCACCAGCAGCAGGAAGCTGAACCAGATCAGGGCGAGCAGCGCCAGCACAAACTCCATCACGGCCCTTCGGGCGGGATTCCAGCCCTGAAGCTCAGGGATGAAAGGGGCGTGGGACCGCCAGGGTCACAAGGGTTCACAGCACCCGGTTCCGTCTTCAGGATCATGGGGCGAGCAAGGGGCCAGGGCCATGGACGAAAGGGGACCCCGCTGGCTGGTGCCCGGCGACTGGGATGGGCTGCTCGGACTCGGACTGGACAACCTGATCCAGATCCTGCTGATCCTCAGCCTCTGCCGGGGCGTGCTCGGGTACCCCGATGGCCTGATCTTCGGCGTGATCCTGCCCGCCACCGGCGTGAGCCTGGTGGTGGGCAATGCCGCCTATGCCTGGCAGGCCCATCGGCTCGGTCGGCTGGAGCGCCGCTGCGACCGCACCGCCCTGCCCTATGGCATCAATACGGTCAGCCTGTTCGCCTATGTGTTCCTGGTGATGTTGCCGGTGAAGCTCACGGCCCTGGGCCAGGGTGTGGGCGACGCCGACGCCGTGCGGCTCTCGTGGCAGGCAGGACTGATGGCTTGCCTGGGCTCGGGAGTGATCGAAACAGCGGGGGCCTGGTGCGTGGGCGGACTGCGGCGCTGGCTGCCGAGAGCAGCCCTGCTTTCCACCCTGGCCGGCATCGCCCTGGGATACATCGCCCTCGGCTTCCTGCTGCGCACCTATGCCCATCCCGTGGTGGGACTGGCGGTACTGGCGGTGATCCTGCTCACCTACTACGGCAACCTGCGCCTGCCGCTTCCCGGCGGGCTGCTGGCGGTGCTGCTCGGCATCGCCCTGGCGGCGGCCACCGGCCTGCTGCGCCTCGATCCAGTCAGCTGGCAGACCAATGCCGCCCAGATCGGCTGGCACCTTCCCAGGTTTCAGCTGGGGGCGCTCTGGCAGGCCCGCGACCAGCTGCTGCCCTGGATCGGCGTGATCGTGCCGATGGGCCTGTTCAACATCCTCGGCTCGCTTCAGAACCTGGAGAGCGCCGAAGCCGCCGGCGACCGCTACCCCGTGAAGGGATCGCTGCTGATCAACGGTGTGGGCACGATCGCGGCGGCGCTGCTGGGCTCCTGCTTCCCAACCACCATCTACATCGGCCATCCCGGTTGGAAAGGCATGGGTGCCCGGATCGGCTATTCCTGGCTGAACGGGCTGCTGATGGGCCTGGGCTGCCTGTTCGGCCTCTTCGGTCTCGTGGGCCAGCTGCTGCCGATCGAGGCCGGTATGGCCATCGTGCTCTACATCGGCATCGTCATCGCCGCCCAGAGCTTCCAGGCCACACCCGCGGCCCACGCCCCAGCAGTGGTGCTGGGCCTGCTCCCCGGGCTGGCCGGCTGGGGTGCCCTGTTGCTCAAGGCCGGACTGCGGGCCGGCGGTGCCGGCGGGCCAGGGCAACCCTTCGGACCTGCCCTGCTGCTGCCGCTGCAGCAGGCCGATGTCTGGGCGGCCGGAGCCTTTGCTCTCGAGCAGGGCCAGATCGTGGCGGCCATGTTGCTCTCGGCCCTGCTGGTGTACGTGATCGAGCAGCGCTTCCTGGCGGCCTCGGCCTGCGCGGCTCTGGCGAGCGGCGGTTCCTGGTTCGGGCTGATCCATGCCTGGCGCTTCACGACCGCCGACACCGTCTTGAACCTGGGCTGGGGCACAGGGGCTGAGTGGGCCCTGGGCTATCTGGTGATGGCGGCGGTGTTTGCCGCCGCAGCCTGGGGACAACGGCGCTCCCTGCGCGGCGCCCGCTCAATCGGTGACGCTCCACCACGTTGACGCTCCAGATGGCCGGGGCGGATCTACAGCAGAGACAGATCCCACGGAGGGCCCATGTTTCTCAAATTCCGTCCCGACTCCAGCCTGGTGGAAGTGCTCGACATCAAGCAATTGATGGACCCCTTCTCCAGCTCAGTGACCGGACGCTTCCATGCGGGCGAAGAAATCCAGGAACCTCAGGCGTTCAGCAAAACGGAGCTGGTGTTCCCTTCGGATGAGGCAATGCCTCGCTGCTGGCTCAATCCAGCCTTCCACCAGGGCTGAATGCCCCGCACGCTCCTCCTGATTTGAGCTGGCGATCAGCTGTCAGGGGGAACAGTGAGGGCAAGCGAGGGGCGGCGCTGCGCAAGGATGCGGGCCTCGAACGCAGCGGCGGAGATGGCTCGTCTGATCATCGTGCTCAAGCCCCGGGGGCCAGCGGCGGGCCATGAGCTGATCCCCAAGCTGATGCCTGCCCTGGAGCGCCTGGAGCCCGAATTCGACCACCAGGGTCCGTCCCACCTCAGTGCCGTGATGCGAGTTCCTCCCCACGGAATGGTGGTGCAGATCTTCGCCGATGTGCAGCCCCAGGCCGATGGCCCCGAGCTGGATGTGGTGCTGATGAGCTCCGAGACGATGATCAAAGGTGCTCCTCAGACCCTGCAGGCCTTCACCAAGCTGATCTCCCTCCTTCCCGAACACGCCGGCGACCTGGAGCTGATTTTCCGCTCAGACCGCGACGGTCCCGTGCCCAGGCAGGGATCCCGCCATCTGGCCACCCAGAGCTGAGCGGCTGTGCCAAGGCCTGTGCTGGTGATCGCCAGCGGCAACCGCAACAAGATCCGCGAGATGGAGGCCATGCTGGCCCCGCTTGAGCTGGTTGTGACCTCCCAGCCCGAGGGGCTGGAGGTGGAGGAGACAGGCAGCACCTTCGCCGAGAACGCCCGGCTGAAGGCGGAAACCGTGGCCCGGATCACCGGCCGCTGGGCTCTGGCCGATGACTCGGGCCTGGCGGTGGATGTCCTCGGTGGCGCCCCGGGGGTGTACTCGGCTCGCTACGCCCAGGGCGATGAGCAGCGCATGGCCCGCCTGCTGGGGGAGATGGGAGACACCCCCTACCGCAGCGCCGCCCTGATCACTGCCCTGGCCGTGGCCGACCCCAGCGGCAGCACCATCCTCGAAGCCGAGGGGATCTGTCGTGGGGAGATCCTGCGCCAGCCTGTGGCCGCCGCCGGCTATGGCTACAACCGGCTGCTGCACGTGCGGGAAGCGGGCTGCACCCTCGCTGAGATGCCCCCCCATCAGCTGGAGAAGCTCGGCAGCCGCTCCAAGGCCCTGCGCGCTCTGGCGATTGATCTGCCCCGGGTACTGGGCCTGAACGCTGCGTAGCTGGCGACCCGATTCAACTCAGCGGTTGATGATCTCGATCGCCCGCAATGCTGCTGCAGCGGCTTCGTCGATATCGCCTTCGCGGCCCGCCAGGGTGAGTCGTCCGTAGGCGCCCACGGCCTTCACATCCACCACGGTGATGTTCGACGACTTCTCGGCCTCGTTGGCTGCGATCAGCACATAGCCAGCCGGTTCGGTCTCGAGGATGAACATGCTCATGCCGGCCTGGATCATCGAACCGCGCCGGTTCTGGCGGTTGATCAGCACTGCATGGTCGGGGGTGATCGCTCGGATGATCTCCTCCCAGGTGACCTCGCAGCGGCCGCGCTGTTCCACCGTGGTGCCCATCGCCTCCACCACGGCCTGGCCGGAGAGCAGCACGCTGCTCTGATCCCGGTGGTAGAGGGCCAGCGACCCGAAGGCGCGCTCCACCACCTTCTGGCCGAGGCGCACGGTGCTGGCCTTAAGGGCGATGTCGGTGAGACGGTGCACGGCCATGCCCGGGGCCACCTCCAGCCAGAGGCAGGCATCGCCGGGAATGGGAAGGAAGCCCTGGGACACCGTGCCCATGTAGGCGGCCAGCTGGGGCTGCAGCGAGTCGAGAAAGACGTAGGCGCGCAGCTCGATCGCCTGGCGTGGTTGCACCACGGGGCTGTGGCTGCCGGTGAGACGGACGTGACGACCTCGACCTGAATCGTTCGGCGGGCGGGAATCCATCCGTGACGAACGGGGCATCAAGGCGACCTGTGGGATGGATGGCGCGACGACCTGCGCAAACAGGCCGAATCCCCAGGGGACTGGGTTCTCGAGGAAGCAAATGGATCTTACCCTTCGGCCCCTTCTGGTTTCTTGCTCCAGAGCCACTGCCCCCTTGCGCACCCGGGCTCAGCCGATACCTTCGCTTCAAGACCCTTGAGAATCAGCGCCGTGGCTTCGAAATCCAGCAGCACGGTGAACACCGCCACCACAGTGAATCCCGCCGGCAGCGTCCGCAGCGAAACCCAGGCTTCCTTTTCCGAATGGATCAGTGGGGCGATCGAGCAGGGCGTCAAGCCCGAGCAGGCCCTTGCCGTGGTGGGGCTGGGTCTGATGCGCGGCATGGCCAGCACGGGCGCTGAGCTGCCCCTGCTCGATCTCGACGCCGAAGCCGAGGGATCTGCCACCGTTTCGACCTTGAAGGGCCGCCTCGAGGCGATTGCCCTGGCGCTCCAGACAGGAGCCCCCCTGACCACCCAGGAGGTGACCCTGCTGCTGGGGGCCCGGCCCGGCACCGCCGTGGTGCGCCGGGCAGGCGTCACCGCCCAGCGCCTCAGCCGCAACGTCTGGCAGCTCAGCCGCGCCGGTGAGGAGCGCTCCTCTGCCTCGGTGGGCTTCAGCGATGGCTTCCGCCGTCGCCTCTGAAGAGCCCCCTGTCCTCTGCGGTTCCCACCCCAGCCGCGATGCCGGGCCCGCCCCTGTTTCACCTGGCCTTTCCCGTCGTCGACCTGGAGGCCACCGAGCGCTGGTACGTGCAGGGGCTGGGCTGCCGGCGCGGACGCCGGAGCGACGAGGCCCTGGTGCTTGAGCTGGGCGGGCATCAGCTGGTGGCCCATCTGGAGCACGGGGCGACCCAGAACCAGACCGGCATCTACCCCCGCCACTTCGGTCTGGTGTTCGCCAGCGCCGAGGAACTCGATGCCCTTGAGCAGCGCGCCCGAGCCCAGGGCCTGCGGCTGGGGGGCGAGCCGCGCCTGCGTTTTGCCGGCACCCCCCTGGAGCACCGCAGTGTGTTTCTGATCGATCCCTCGGGCAACTGGCTGGAGTTCAAGCACTACAGCAACCCTGAGGCGATCACCGGCCTGGAGGATCACCCACTGGTGGGTGAGCGTCGTGGAGATCGCTCCTCAGCAGGCTCTGCTCAGAAATCCACCAGCTCGTAGATCGACATCCTGGCGATCCCGACCTGCTGGGCCACGGGATTGGGACCGGCCGGGAACGCCACCACAGCGAATTGATAGACATCGGCGCTGGCTGGGTTGCTCCAGGGCCGCAGCGCCACCGTCACGGTCTGCCCAGGGGAGGGCGGCGAAGGGAAGGTGATGCGAAACAAGCGGGTGGCGTCGTCGAAGCTGGCCTCCACCGGCAGCCGCGGACCTTCCCGCCTGGGCTCACCCAGGAAGGCGCGCGTGCGGGAGTCGTCGAAGGAGAAGCGCCAGTCGGCTCCAGAGATCTGACGGATCTCCAGTGCCCCCAGCCCCGCACCGGCCTCCTCGGGCATCTCGATCGTGACGTAATACTCCCCGCCCCGATCAAAAACTGTGGAGTTATACGTGCGCCAGCACAATTTCCAGGGGGCGCGCAGGAAGAACGTCTGCTCCCCCAGCTTGACGGCAGCTGCCGCTGCGGGCACGAGCGGAAACGGTGCCCAGATGGCCAGGGCGGCAGCCGAGGCGGCCAGCACCCTGAAGCGGCGCTGCGGGCCCCTCATCGGCTGATCGGCTCCAGGCTTGGCTCCTGGCGCTGAAATGGCCTTGGGTCCTGGTCGCGGCGGTGCTGGCTCGGGAGCACCGACAACTGGTCCTTCGGGCCTTCTGCCGCAAGCATGGTGGCCCCGAGGGCCTGGCGCAGCCGCCGGGCGGCGTGCAGGGGCATGTCGCGGGGCACGCTGATGCGATCGCGCAGGTAGCCAAGGCCCGCGGCGGACCCCGCCGGTGGCGTGGACAGAGTCGATCCCACCAGCAGTGTGAGGGCGCAGCGCAGGGCCCGATCGAAGCGCTCCGGTGCATCGGGGTTGACCGCTGCGATCGCCTGGCGATGCTTCAGCACCCGTGCCAGAGCAATCAGCGCCGAGTCCTCCGGCTCCGGCTGGGAGGTTTCCGGATCAGGGCTGGCCACGGGCCAGGGTCCTTCATCCACGCGCCGCTGGGCAGCCTGTTGCTCCGGGGTGGCCCAGGCGTGACAGCCGCCCATCTGGGGGGGGAGATCGTGGGCGTGGGTGTGGAAGTCGCTCTGGGTGCCCAGGTAGCTGGGACGGGTTTCCATCGCGGCGAACCAGGCCGCGATCGCCGGATGGCGGGAGCGCAGGTTGTAGCCCTTGTAATAGAAGAGGCTGGCGCTCATGCGCTCGATGTAGGGGGTGATCACCACATCGGCGCTGCTGAACGTCTCCAGCAGGTAGGGGCCCGGAGTGGAGCGCAGGGCCTCATCCACTGACGCGGCCACCCGATCGAACTGGGCAGCGGCCCGCACCTCCTGGTCCGGGCTCAACCCTGGGCTGCAAAGCCACTGGCACCAGGCCCTGAACAGAACACGCTCCAGCTGGCGCAAGGGCAGCACCGCCGGATTCTTCATACCCAGGGCCAGTGGGCCGAAGGGCCGCTCCAGGGCCAGCAGGATGTCGTCGCTCTCGGTGATTGTGCGGCCATCGAGCTGGAGGGCCGGCAGCATGCCTGAGGGCACCAACTGGCGGAACCAGCGCTCCTTCTCGCCATAACAGAACATCGTGACCTTGCGGATCCGGTAGGGAATCCGCTTCTCCTCCAGCCACAGCCACACCTTCTGGCAGTAGGGGCACCAGGCGTGGTGGTCACGGAAGAGAGTGACCCTCACATCCGCTTCGGTGGCACCAAACAGACGCAGCAGGGCCTGGGCGTTGCAGGAGCCGTTGACCCGATCGGGATCAGACGGTGCCAGCTCCGTCAGTTGCTCCCAGCTGAGGGGGCCTGAGGACTCATGCGTCGGGGCCATCCACACCAGTTCAATCCCATGATCTCAGTGGCTTCAGGCTAGGAGCAGACGACAGGCCTCTCGCGCTGCGGTGCCCCGATTCCTAGCTTCTGAGCTGGATCTATCTCCTCAATGTTCGACGCTTTCACCAAGGTTGTGGCCCAGGCTGATGCCCGTGGCGAGTTTCTCAGCCCCGCCCAGCTCGATGCCCTCGGCGCCATCGTCTCCGGCAGCAACAAGCGGATGGATGCTGTCAATCGCATCACCTCCAACGCCTCCAGCCTGGTCACCAACGCTGCCCGCGATCTGTTCGATCAGCAGCCGGCCCTGATCGCCCCCGGCGGCAACGCCTACACCCATCGCCGCATGGCTGCCTGCCTGCGCGACATGGAGATCATCCTCCGCTACGTCACCTACGCCGTCTTCACCGGCGATGCTTCCGTACTGGAAGATCGCTGCCTCAACGGTCTGCGCGAAACCTACCTCGCCCTCGGCGTCCCCGGCGCTTCCGTGGCTGAAGGGGTCCGCAAGATGAAGGATGCCGCCATGGCTCTCGTCAACGACCACAACGGCATCACCCCCGGTGACTGCTCCGCCCTCGCATCCGAGATCGGCACCTACTTCGATCGCGCTGCTGCTGCTGTCGGCTGAGGGCCAGCCACCGGATCGGGTTGGCGTGGCCTGCCGCAGTCGAAGCAGGTGACGCTCCACCCCCCAATCCGGGGCGAGAAGGGCGAGACTCAAATGGCACCGGCGAGCGACGGGCTGCTTCAGCGGTCCCAGCAGCACGGGAACGGTGCAGCAAAAAGCCCCGGACAACCGGGGCCTTTCTGTTGCAGAACTGCTGATCTCATAGGGCTTGAAGCGGCCTCGGTCACATCCGGCTACAGCTGTGGCCCCCAGGGACACACCACAGCCACAGGTCAGCGGCAACGTGGGCCCGTGCCTGATCACCAACGCCACCACCGACCGCCCCTGCCGCCCTGGTGGTTGATCGCCGGAGTGCTGATGACGCTCTGCCTGAGTGGATCGGGCTGGCTCAGCTGGCAGCATCCCCAGCGCCCGTCACGCCAGGCCGCCAACGCCAACGGCAGCGGCAGCGGCAGCGGCAGCGGCGCAGGATTCCTCCATCCAACCCACTTGGGTTGATAGCGGCTGCATCGCAACGCTTGACGGTTCTGTGCAGGCTGCTCTCGGCCACCGCGTCGTGGCAAGGTCAACCCCACCGTTCGCCACGAGGGGCTTCAGGGGGCTCCCTTAGGCTGAAAAGCCGCTGCTGGAAAGGGTTTGCAGGACGCCCCCTCGATGGAGATGCTGACCCTGTTCCCCCGCTACGTCCTCAAGGGACATCTGCCGGACGGTCTGCTCGCCGAGCTCATCACCCTTGCGGGCCAGGTGCTTGCCGATCCGGAGTCCTCACCGGACGCCTCGGTGAAGCTGGCTGGTCAGCTGCATCAGCAGCGACAGCTGCCCCCCCAGCACCCGGCCGTGACCAGTCTGGCCAGCACGGTGATCCTGCCCGGATGTGACCACTGGATCCGCCATGTGATGGAGCGGCAGCCCCCCCAGGGCCGTGGTCCCTGGATACCCGGGCGATACGGCCTGCAGCTGGTGGATGTCTGGCTCAATGCCCAGCGCGGCGGCGACTACAACCCGGTCCACACCCACGGAGGCAGCTTCTCCGGGGTGGTGTTCCTGAAGGTGCCCCCCCAGATCCGGCCCGACAGCTTCGACGGTCAGCTCTGCTTCCACGGACCGGAGGACTGGCACATCCAGAGCTTCCACACCGGCATGGTCCACTACGCCCACCCGGTGCCGGGTGACTTCTACGTGTTTCCCGCCTGGCAGCCCCATTCGGTGCCGCCGTTCCGAGGGGAGGGAGTGCGCTGGTCACTGGCGTTCAACGTGATGGCCGTGCCGCAACCGGCCGGGCTGCGGCCTCCGGGTGCCACAGCCAGCGGCACTCCCAGCGCCACTCCCAACGCCAATGTGAACCTCTCCCTCTCCAGCCGCCGCCCCAAGCCCGGAGGCTTTTCCTGAGGGCGATTGGCACGGTCGCCGGCCCGGGCCTGCCACGATTCAACCTGCATGCATGTCTTGCTGTGAGCAGCGCCAGCGCCGAACTTCTCCCCACGGCTTCCGCTCAGCAGAGCCTGGCCTGGCGCAACGCCTGGTATCCGGTGGCCTTTCTGCGCGATCTGGATCCGGACAGGCCAACTGGGTTCACCCTCCTTGGCGACGACCTGGTGCTCTGGTTTGACCGCAAAGGCACGGAGGGCGCTGAAGCGGCTGGCGGGCAGTGGCGCGCCTTCGCTGATGTCTGCCCCCACCGCCTGGTGCCGCTCTCCGAGGGGCGACTGAATGCCGCCGGTGAGCTGGAATGCCCATACCACGGCTGGAGCTTCGACGGCCAGGGCCGCTGCACCGCCATTCCCCAGGCCAGTGGCGGCAGCCAGCCAAGTGACCGGCGCAGCTCCTGCCGCGCCTACACCACCGCCACCGGCCAGGACATGCTCTTCGTGTTTGCCGGAGCATCTGAAGTGGCCGCCGCGGTGCCCCTGCCCCTTGTTCCCGTCCTGGAGGACAAGCAGGCCGGCTGGCTGGTGCAGGACACCTTCCGCGACCTCCCCTACGACGCCCTCACCTTGCTGGAGAACGTGCTCGATGTGAGCCACGTGCCCTTCACCCATCACGCCACGGTGGGGCGCCGCGAGACGGCCGGCCCGGTGGACCTGCGGCTGGAGCAGGCCGGCCCCGAGGGATTCAGCGGCGTCTGGGAGGAGGGCCCGCGCCGGGGCAAGCTCGGCAGCCAGTTCACCACCTTTCTGGCTCCGGGCCTGATGTGGCACGACCTCACGGCCCGTGGTTTCGCACGCATCCTCACCGTTGTGTACGCCACACCGACCCGGCCGGGGGAGTGCCGGTTGTTTGCCCGCTTCCCGTTCCAGTTCGAGTCCCCCTGGCCTGGCCGGCTGCTGCGCCTGCGCCCCCAGTGGCTCCAGCACATCAGTAATCACACCGTGCTGGAAGACGATCAGATCTTCCTGCACTGGCAGGAGCGGGTGCTGGAGGCCCGCGGCGGCAGTGCGGGCCTCAGCCGCGCCTGCCACCTGGCCACCGGCGCCGATACCTACGTCAAGGCTCTGCGCGACTGGGTGGTGAGTGGGGCGGGCGAGCCGTTCCCGAACCAGGCTCTGCCGGCGCGACTGGGTCGCAGCGCGCTGATGGAGCGCTACGAGAGCCACACCCGCCACTGCCGCAGCTGCTCCGGCGCCCTGCGCCAGATCCGGCGCTGGCGGCCGCTACTGGCCCCCCTGGCCTGGCTGGCCCTGCTGGCGATCGCCTGGTTCCACACCCTGCCGGTGTTGATTCCCGCGGCCCTGGTGGCGGTGACCGCGGGCGTCGCGGCCTGGAAGCTTGGGCAGTGGGAGCGCTTGCTGCTGATGGGCAGCGACCAGCCCCCCCGCAACCGGCGCTGAACGGTGCCTCAGCCGCTGTGCACCACGGGAATGTCGCTCAGGCGGGTGGTGGCGGCCCGCGACAGACACTGGCGCTTCATCGCCCAGGCCGGCTGGAGGCCGCAGGCGGCCCACTGCACCGTGCCGCGTCCGTAGCGGCGGTTGAGGCCGTCGATGGTGGCCATCAGCTCCTCCCGGCGCCGTTGCTGCTGCGGCGACAGCGACACCAGCAGATGGTGCTGCAGCTGCTCCAGCGGCTGCAGATTCTGCAGCAGCACACCGGCTTTCTGCAGGGGCTTGTGGGGTCTGAACAGGCGTTCGGCCAGGGGCAGGGCGGCAGCCAGCAACACGGCGGTGTCGTTGCTGGCCAGCGGCAGCGACACGGTGGCGGCATTGGCATAGAAGCGGGTGCCGTTGAAGGGACTGCTGCGCACGAACACGGTGATGGCACCGGCGCGCTGGTGCTGGCGACGCAGCTTCTCGGCGGCGCGGCTGAGATAGGTGGCGATCGCCTCGCGCAGCGGGCCCAGCTCGCGGATCGGTTCGCTGAAGCTGCGGCTCACGCAGGTTTCCTGCTTGGCGGGCGGGACCGCCACCAGGGGCAGGCAGCTGTGGCCCCGCAGCTCCTGCTGCAGGCGCAGCCCCACCACACCGGCTTTGCTGCGCAGCTCACCGCTGGCCAGCTCGCGCAGCTGGAGCGCGTTGGCCACGCCGCGCAGGCGGCACCAGCGCGCGAGCTTGCGGCCGATGCCCCAGACGTCCTCGATCGCCACGGCCTCCAGCCAGGGGTCGGGATCGGCCAGCGCCCCCAGATCGAAAACACCGCCGTGGGCCGGATCGGCCTTGGCCAGCTTGTTGGCCAGCTTGGCGAGCACCTTGGAGGGGGCGATCCCCACCGCCACCGGCAGCCCCAGGTGGCGCCGCACCTGCTGGCGCAGGGCGCGGCCCCAGGCGCTGAGATCAGCAGCGCCACCACCAGAGCCAGCCTGCGGCGACGGACGCTGCAGCCGGCCGAAGGCCTCATCGATCGAATAGATCTCCAGCTCCTCCACCCAGGGCTCAAGCGTGAGCATCAACCGCTGGCTCATGTCGGCGTAGAGGGCGTAGTTGGAGCTGCGCACCACCACGCCGAGGCGCTCCAGCTCGCGCCGCACCTGGAAGTAGGGCTGGCCCATGGGGATGCCCAGGGCGCGGGCCTCGGCGCTGCGGGCCACGATGCAGCCGTCGTTGTTGGAGAGCACCACCAGCGGCCGGCCGATCAGCGAGGGATCGAGAGCCGCCTCGCAGGAGGCGTAGAAGTTGTTGCCGTCGATCAACACGGTGGCCCAGGCCATCGGCGCCCTCAGAGCGGGTGGATCACGTGAATGGCCACCCCCCAGAGGCGGGTGTCGTCGGCATCGCTCAGCTCCAGGGGCGGATAGGCGGGATGGGCGGCCTCCAGCCGCAGCCGCCCCTGGTGCCGCACCAGGCGCTTGAGCGTGAAGGCCCCCTCAACCGCAGCCACCACCACCCGGCCGTGGCGAGGCTCGACGCTGCGATCGACGATCAGCAGGTCGCCGTGGTGGATGCCGGCGCCGATCATGGAATCACCGCTGACGCGCAGGAAGAAGGTGCTGCTGGGGCGTGCAATCAGCTGCTCATTGAGGTCGATGCCGGTCTCGACGTAGTCGTCGGCGGGGCTGGGGAAGCCGGCCGCCACACTCTCGCCGGCCAGGGGCAGCAGCAGGGCCCGGCGGCGCTCCCGCAGCGGCAGGGCCGTGAACGGTTCGCTGAACCCGCCGGCGATGACGGCCGACTGGGTAGCTGGATGAGTGACTGGTTCGGTGGTCACGGGCAGTCGCTCAGGGATCGCCAGGGTAGTGCATCTGTACTAGTCACCGTTTCATGGCGACTGCTTCATGACGGCAGATGTCCCGACGTGACGAGCGGTGTCGTCTGGGGGGCTGTGCCTTGTGCCGGCCGGCCGGCGGGGGGAGAGTGACAGCAACGGGATTCGGAGGCTCCAAGCGATGGACGACACCCCCCCTGAGCAGCATCCAGGAGCTCGCTGACGATCCGGACCCTGCTCCAACACTCTCATCGGATCACTGGTTTCCCCGGCGGTTTCAGCCGCCTTGTCCTTGCGCCGTCTCAGGTGCCCCGGACTCTCTGGGAAGCCCCACTTGAACCCTGGCCCCAGGTGCCAGCGTCAGCGGCTCCGCCCTTGAGCAACCATCCAATCGATCCCAGTGCTGAACAACCGCATCACCGACGGACACACAACTGAATACGCGCAACGGCATGGTCTCCATGCCCAACCGACGATCTGATCGATCGTGGAGCGGTTTCCGCTCCACAGACAAGCGCCCGGTGGCCCCGCCACCGGGCTTTGTTGTGGCCAGCATGGGGCGATCGATGACGTTGGAGAGCGAGCCATGGTGGTGCAGGTGCTGAGCGAGGCGGAGCGCGTCAAGCTCGACGGCTCGGATGACGCCGCCTTCTACGCCGAGCCCCGCTTCGTGCAGCACCTCGACGGCGCCTTTCGCAACCGGCTGACGGCGCTCTACCGCGAGCGGATTCCACCCTGCGCGGTGGTGCTGGATCTGATGAGCAGCTGGGTTAGCCATCTCCCCGAGGAGGTCCGCTATGAGCGGGTGATCGGCCATGGCCTCAATGCCCGGGAGATGGAGGCGAATCCACGCCTGGATCAGCACTGGTTGCAGAACCTGAACCGCGACCAGCGCCTGCCCCTGGAGGACAGCAGTGTGGATGCGGTACTGATCGTGGCGGGGTGGCAGTACCTGCAGCAACCGGAAGCGATCGCGGCCGAGCTGCTGCGGATCCTGCGGCCCCAGGGGCAGCTGATCGTGGCCTTCTCCAACCGGATGTTCATGCAGAAAGCGCCCCAGATCTGGACCGACGGCGGCGACCGGGATCACCTGGAGTATGTGGTGCGGGTACTTGTGGCCCAGGGCTGGCCGATGCCGGAACTGGTCGCCGAGTCGACTCGGGCAGAGGGGCCGCTGGGCTGGCTGGGGGGCCATGGAGATCCTTTCTTCGCGGTGATTGCCCAGAAGCCGGGACCGGGCCACCGCACCGAGCCAACCACGGTTAACAGTTCTTCACACTAAGCTGATTGGAAAGCCGGAACCCCATGACCACCTTTGTCAACGTGATCGGCCCACTGCTTTACATGGGCTGCTTCGCCGTGATCCTGGGTGGCGCCTTCGCGCTGATGACCCAGAACCTGCGCAGCAGCGAGCGAGTCGCCACGCCACGCCGCCGCCACCCCGAAGCTCCCAGTCCTGGTGAAGAGGTGATGGTGGTGGACCTCAGCCGTGAGCGGCTCGAGCAGCTCTACCAGCAGGCCTCCTCGGCCGGCCAGGGGGTCTGAGCCGGATCTGACCAGAACCCCGGATCTGACCAGAACGAACCATGGTCTGAGCCTGTTGGAGTGGAAGCGAGAAATCCAGATTGATCCAGCTGCCCAGTCCCTGGCGGTGATCGGTGCAGGAGTAGCAGGTTGCGCTATGGCGGCCCGGCTGCGGCGGCTGGGCTGGCGGGGTCCGATCAGCCTCTGGGAATCCGGCCGGGGGGCTGGGGGACGTGCCAGCACCCGCCGCTCACGCCACAACCATTTATTGCGCTTCGATCACGGAGCACCACTGCTCTCGATCAGCGCCGGTCCTGCGCCAACACTGTTAGCTCCGCTGCTTGAAGCTGGCTGGATCGAGCCTTGGCCTGGTGCATTGGCACAACTCGACGGAGAGGGTCAGCTCAGCGCCGGTACCACCGATCCGCTCACGCAGGGAGATCTGTACCGAGGCAGGGGCGGCATGGATCAACTCTGCCGGGGGTTGCTGGAGCTAGGCGGCGACGGCCTTGTTCTGAACAGCAGTCAGCTGGTGAGGCATCTGGCCCGAAGTAGGAGTGGTGGCTGGGATCTGCTCGATCAAGACCATCGCCGGCTGGGCGGCGCCGACTGGCTGGTGCTGAGCGGCACCCTGCTGGTGCATCCCCGCTGCCAGGAGCTGCTGGGCTGGCCTGAGCCACCCCTGCAGCCGTTGGTCAGGACGCTGGGGGATCCACAGCTCGAGCGGGCCGCCGCCGCCATCGCCGCCATCGACACCAGTCCACGCTGCGCCCTGCTGCTCCTGATCCAACCTCCAGCGGCTGAGGCCTGGCGGCGGCTTCCCTTTCGCCTGCTGAGCTTCGATGAGGCAGCCCAGAGGCGCTGGGGGCTCTCGCGACTCTCGATTCAGCCCCTGGACGCTGGATGCTGCGCAGTTGTGGCCCACTCCACGGCTGACGTCGCCATGCTTCACGCCGGGGTGATCGGATCGCGCTCATCGGTGGCCAGCCTGGCCGGGGTCACCCCGACACCGCAGCGGGAGCAGGCACTGATCCACACCCTGGCATCAGCCCTCTCGGCAGTGGTCAAGCCCTGGATCACTTCAGTGGAGCTGGCGGAAGCTGATCCTCAGTTGATGCGCTGGGGGGCGGCTTTCCCCCAGCCGCCGGGTCTGTCCAGCGAGCTGATGCTCTGCCCACAGAGCCGGATCGGCTTCTGTGGTGATTTCACCAGCGGCCCTGGTTTCGGCCGGATCGAGGGTGCCCTGCGCAGCGGCGAAGAGCTGGCGGAGCAATGGCTGGCGGCGATGGTGCCCACGCCAGTGCCGGCTCAGGGACAGCCGGCCTGATCACTGCGCACAAGCAAGCCGTCGGCCTGCTTGGCCAGGTCCGCACCAGCGGCGGTGTAGAAGGCCAGTTGACGCCGATTGCGATAGAGAGGCGCACGTGTGGCCTGCAGTTCAGCTTCGGCGCGATGGCGGCAGCTGATCAGCGCATCGAAGTCGATCGTCTCCGCCGCTGACTGGTCCGGCTGGGCCTCGTCCGCCTGCAGGCTGATGGTGGGGCAAAGCCGCTGGCGCACGGCTTTGAGCAGGCGAATTTCCTGCTGCAACGCCTGATCGGCAAGAACCCGGTAACGCTCCTGCAGAGTCGTGCAGGTCAGGGCCTGCTGGGCCATGGCCGCGGGACTCAGCAGCCAGCTGGCGGCCATCAGAGCAAGGAGTCTGCTCAGCACCGCATCAGCCTCAGGCCCTGCCTGTGAAGTGTATGGGGCCTGGGATTTCAGGGATTCAGGGCTTCCTCCTGCCAGGCGGTCACCGAACGCCAGCGGCGGCGGCGGTGGGGATGGCCGCCAAGTTCCAGCAGTTCCACCTGGTCGATGGCGAAGCGCAGCAGCAGGAAACTGTCCGGAATCGGGGTGCCGTCCGCCAGCTCTGTTGGAAAGGCTGCGCCCTCCTCCAGTGGCGCCCCAGGATCAGGCCAGCCCCACAGGGCCCGCGCGGCGGGGTTGAGCGACTGCCAATGCCGTTGACGTTCCTGCTCCTCCAGAGTCGAGGGAAGGGGAAGGAGCTGGCCGCGCAGAAGGAACTGGGCTCGGGCCTTGCTGAGCAGCCAACACATCTCCACAGCTGGTTGTCGGCTCAGTTCATGGGCCTTGGCGCTGCGCCGATCGCTGAGCAGATCGAGCACAG
Organism: Synechococcus sp. 1G10; assembly: GCF_002252625.1. Taxonomy (GTDB): domain Bacteria; phylum Cyanobacteriota; class Cyanobacteriia; order PCC-6307; family Cyanobiaceae; genus Regnicoccus_A. Next base: position 24,614 of record NZ_NQKW01000031.1, read on the forward strand.
CGGCATCGGCCCAGCCGCGGAACACCACGGTGCGCACCCGCGGGCTGCCATCGGCTGCCGTGGTGGCCAGCTGCAGCCAGCGGGACGTCGGGGATCGGCCTTCCCGCTCGCGAGCCGCACGCAGCAGCGGCCGCCAGGGCGGCAGGGCTGTATCCATCGCGGTCGTTCAAGGCTGCCATCCTGGCGAGGGGAGAGCAATGGCGCGCTCTCTGAGCGACTCGCCCATGAACCTGCAACGAACCACTCGTGACCTGGGTGCTCTGATGCTCGCGGCTGTCATGGCCAGCGCGCTCGCTCAAGGCCTGCGACCAGGCCCCGTCTGGAGTCAGACCATCGAATCCCGTCCCGCCGCTGCCGCCTCCCAGGGGCTTTCGCTCAGTTTTGGAGGTCAGCGGTACTGGCACCGCTTCTCCGCCGGCGGGCAGCATGAATTCACCCCTGGAGATCAGAGCGACCTGACCACCTGGCGCGACATGGTGACCCTCAACGTGCACGAGAACGTGCGCAACGACGACCAGCTGGCGGGCCTGGCCAATGGGGTGCTCGCCAATTACAGCCGGGCGGGCAGGATCATCCGCACGGCCTCGCGGCCCAGAGAGGCCGCCCGTCCGGCGCAGCACCTGATCGTGGCTCTGCTGGCAGCACCTGGCCTGGCGGAAGCGGCGGCAGCCCGGGTGCTGCTGGTGGATGGCGTGGGGGTCGTGGTGGTGCGCTCCCATCGCGCCTACGGAACCCAGGCAACCGCCTCCGTGGGCGCTTGGCTCAGCGCCAATGGACCAGCACTTGAAACCAGCCTGATGTCCTGGAGCGTCAAGCCCTCCCCGGCCGAGCTGCGCCCCCTCGAAAAGAGGGTCAAGCCCCCGATGTTCTGAACCTGGCTGGATCACGGGCGTAAGCAGCGAGGCCTTGACTCTCCAGTGGACAGGAGACCATACGGTTGGCGAGTTCCGCCTTGCAGCGATGCGCCACTCCTGGTTTCCAGCCCTCCTGATCAGCCTCGGCGCGCTGTCCATGGCGGCCCCTGCTGCCCGGGCGCAGATGGATCCCGCCATGGATCACCGGCATCACAACCAATCGATGCCGACGGCCGATCCCACGGCGGCACCTGTGGACCATGGAGCGCATGCCCATGACGTGGGCCCCGCCGGTGCCACCTATGACCTGCGCTTCATCGACGGCATGGTGCAGCACCACACCGGCGCCCTGCGCATGAGCGAGTTGATCTTTGACATCGGAGAGCCCGGTGTGGGGTCGCTTGGCAAATCGATCTGGCGCGATCAGGCCAATGAGATCCGGGCGATGGGCCTATGGCGCAAAGCCTGGTATCCCCAGGCGCCGAGCTTTCCGGTGGCGCTGGCGCCCGGAGGAGATCCCAACAGTCTTTCTGGCCTCACTCGCATGAGTCAGGCTCAGATCGAGGGGATGCGCATGATGGGCTCTGTGCCCACCAAGGAGAACCGGGTGGTGTGGTTCCTCGAGGGCATGCTCGAGCACCACGGCGGCGCGCTGATGATGGCCCAGGACGCCTTGGCCAAGAGCACCAACACCACTATCCGCCGCTTCGCCAGGGACGTGATCCTGGCTCAGAGAGCGGAGATCATCGAGCTGCGCCGCATGCTGGCGGTAGAGGGATTGCGCAAGCCTGAATATCACAAGTTCGACGCCCTGTTCCGGCTCTGAACCTCACCGATCAACAAGCCCAGTCCCGATCCAGCCACCACCAGGGCGAGCAATAGGAACCTCGTCAGGGCCCCAGGCAGTGGCTGTGCTGGGCTGGGCTGGTGAGCTGGGTCAGCTCATTTCGACTTCGAGATCGCCTTCTGATAGGCGGCGAAGGAGCTGCAGGGCATCCACTCTTTACCCATCACAAATGAGCCGCTGCAGGCGAGCTGCTTGGCCCGTTGTTCAGCTGCTGCCTTGGTGGGGAACATGTCGTTGGCCTGGGCGCGGGAGGCCAACTGGGCCACGATCATCTGCGTAGCGACCAGGCCCGCCGTGAGGAGCGGGAGCAGACCGAATCGCAACATGGCAGGAGATTGGCAGAAGTAAATCGAGCTTAGAGTCTCCTGACGAGTGGAGAGTCAAGTTGTTGGAAGTTGCCCTGCGCCAGCAGCCTTGCGCCGGCATGAAGATCGGCGCTCTGGCCGCCCGCAGTGGTGTTCCGGTCAAGACCCTGCGGTACTACGAAGAACTGGGACTTCTGCCTGCGATTGGTCGCAGCGAGGGTGGTTACCGCCTGTTTGAAGAGGACAGCATTCCCAGGCTGGAGTTCATCCGCCGGCTCAAGGCTCTCGGGCTCTCACTGGAAGAGATCCAGAGCTGCCTGGCGGTTCACGATGCCGGTGAGCTGCCCTGCCACGAAATCCAGGTGATGCTCCACAATCAGATCGAGCGCATTGATGCCCGGATGAAGGAGCTGCGCCAGTTACGAGGCGAGTTGCAGGGGTTACTCGCCGACTGGCAGAACGATCCCACCAAGCAGGGTGGGGTGATCTGCCCCAATCTCAAGGTCTGAATCAACTCCAGCTCCAGACCTCTGCTGCTGCGGGGCTGGGTCCGCCGGCTCTGCCTGAGCAGGCAAGCCGTGCCGTGCTGCTCTGGATCGGCTTTGACGAGACGATCGGCGCGCAGCAGAGCCCACACAGGGTCAGCGTGCGCCTGGCCTGCATCGATGCCCCGAGAGCGAAGCCTCCAGGGCCGGTGGGAGCGTTACAAAACTCAAAGGGATGCTATGTTTGGAAAGACAGACAACCGGTTCTTCTGCCTGCCAGGTCTTTGACACGGCTTCTGTCCTACCTACCCGCTCCTTCCGGGGCACACACGCACGCTCTCATGACCACCACCCTTCAGCAGCGCCAAGGCGCGTCTGCCTGGAGCCAGTTCTGCGAGTGGGTCACCTCCACCAACAACCGCCTCTATGTGGGCTGGTTCGGTGTGCTGATGATCCCCACCCTGCTGGCTGCCACGATCTGCTTCATCGTGGCCTTCATCGCTGCTCCTCCCGTCGACATCGACGGCATCCGTGAGCCCGTTGCCGGCTCGCTGCTTTACGGCAACAACATCATCTCCGGCGCCGTTGTTCCTTCCAGCAACGCCATCGGCCTGCACTTCTACCCGATCTGGGAAGCCGCCAGCCTCGACGAGTGGCTGTACAACGGCGGGCCCTACCAGTTGGTGGTCTTCCACTTCCTGATCGGCGTCTTCTGCTACATGGGCCGCGAGTGGGAACTTTCCTACCGCCTCGGCATGCGCCCCTGGATCTGCGTGGC
>NZ_NQKW01000032.1 GCF_002252625.1 Synechococcus sp. 1G10
GTGAGCGAACAGTGGGCAAAATCTGCTCAATAACGTCTCATTGATGAGAATGAGACTGGGTTGTTTGGATTGAGCCGTCTTGATCAGAGCTTCCCTAATGGTCTGCTCTGATCTCAGCTGATGGCCGAAGCAAGTTGCTCCAGCTATTGTCACCAGGTATTCGGAGTGCTGCCGTGAGCCTCACCCTGGTCGTCATCCTTTTCCTGCCGTTGGCGCTGGTGGTGCTGGGCTCCAACTGGCGCTCTGCGCTGGCCATCACCATCGCTGTTGGCTTTCTGCAGGATCCCCTGCGCAAAATCACCGACGGCCAGCCTGGCCTGATGGTAGGCCTCGTCCTGATCTTCTTCACGCTCACTGCCGCGCTCTGCTTCCAGCGACGAGGCGGTCTGCAGCTTCAGTGGATGTTCCTGGGCAGCCCCCAGCTGGTTTCGCTGGTACCCCTCTTCCTTGCCATCGTGGGATTCCAGGCTTTCAATTCCTTTGTGCGGTTCGGCCAGCCCACCCTCACCATGATCGGAGTGGGCTTCTATCTGGCTCCCCTGATCGGTCTGTGGATGGGCTACCAGTTGGGGCTGTCGCCCCCAACTCTGCGTGGCTTTGTGGGCCTCTATCTGCTGTTCTCGGTGCCCTGGTCGTTCACGGTGTGGCTTTCCCACCAGGGAGTGCAGTGGGGCAAGCTTCTGAGCGAGGTGGGGGGTGGCATCCTTATTAACTTCTCCACCGATACCGGCTCCATCAGCCAGGCCGGTGCGAGCGGGCTTTGGCGCACCAGCGAACTGGCCGCCATGCATCTGGCGGCCGCAGCCTGTCTTGCCCTGGTGTACGGCTGGTCGAGCCCCAGCCGCTCCACGAGCAATATTTTCGGACTTGGTGCGCTGTTCTGCACGTTCCTCACTCTGCTCACCGGTCGCCGCAAGGCTTTGGTGCTGGTGGTGGCCTTCGTGCTGATCATGCTGCTTTTTCAGATACTGCGAGGTGATGTGCGCATGCGTGACCGCATCCTCACAGGTGTGCTCGGTCCTATTGGTATCGGCGTGTTGGGGGTTGTGGCTTTGTTCCCCAATCTGCTGGTTGACCTTAATCCCTTCCTCTGGCGAGCGTCCACGATTCCTGGCGAACTCTGGCAACGCTTCTGGAATGTTGGATTTAATGCCATCTGGCCGGCGATAGAAAATTCGCAGATCATCGGCCTTGGTGCAGGTGCACTTGCGCAGACTGGCCAGCTTGGAATCAATGTCTCTGGCCAGGTGGCTAACCCCTGGGTGAGCGAGTCTGGCGTGGGTAAGTTGATCACAGAATTGGGCTTGCCAGGTGTTGTGGTGTTGCTACTGATCCTTGTGCAGTTCGGAAGGCTGCTGGTCCGCAATGCCGTTCTGCTGCGGAGCTTCGATCCCTCGAGCAGCAACCTCTATCTCGGATTGCTTGCTTTCTCCCTGGCCAATGTGCCGTTCTTTATTGCCGCAAGTGGAGTGTATGGAGATCCTTTCGTGCTGATCCTCGTGGGCCTGAGTTTAGGAGCCTTTCTGGCGCTTCCTACATATGTTTATACACACACCGTGGAGCAAATAAACCAGTCGTCTTCTGCTGAGCTGGAACCAAACTCTGGCTCGATCGCCTCGGTTTCATAAGCTTTTTCATTATTTATAGGATTATTCAGCTTTTAGAACTTCGGCATATGGACTTGAGCTAAAGCGAGGCGATTTCCAAGATAGATAGTCTTGCCCGTCCCAGACGATTCGGTTGAATCCATGGCGTCCAAGAACAGTTGATATCCTCGATAAAGCTTTTGCTGTTGCCTCGGGAGACTGTGGATTGTCCCAAAGTTCAATGTACACAACTCTCAATCCAAGCAAATCTTTTGGCAACTGCTCGATGAGGTCTATGTCATACCCTTCGCAGTCTGATATGTAGATGTCGGGCTTGGGAGCCTTCATAATATTCAACAGCGTTTCAAACGTCACTGACTTTACCTCTTGGACTTGGCCTTCCTTGTGGCGCGGCAATATCTTACTGGATTTTGAGATTGAGGCGTGCAAGGTGTTGAGCGCGCCATTCTCCGCATGACTTGGAATTCTCATTGAGAGGATCCCGTCATGTTTGGAAACGCAGGCATTGAAAAGCTCCGTTGAGGCTGCGTAACGCTTCGAGTTCAGCTCAAGTTTTTTGAACGGTTCGCTCAGTGGTTCCACCCGTGTAGCATGAATCCCCTTGTGCCTGATCAGTAGAGCATGGATCGGATCCGCAGTTTCTCCATCGTTAGCGCCAACCTGAAGGATGGAGACATTCTGATACCTAAGCATTTTTCGAATGATCTCCCTCAACGTATGTGAGGGCCGAGGTTTGGCGTAGTACCTCCAGAGTGGTTGAGCAATGAGCGATGAGAACTTCATCATGTTGTGACTAATTGTTTTTGCCTGTCTGCTGCGGAGCAAGTGTAAGAGATGAGGCCCTATCCAACGCATTCAGCATTGCATCAATCATTCTTCCATCTGGTTCTCTTGGGTTGAAAATGTCAATCAACTGATTCCGTTGCGGCTGCAGCCCCCAGTTGGCCAGGGACTTGCCTGGCGCCGTCACGGCTGTCTGCTGCCCAAGAAAGCTTGCCCAGGCCGAAAATGTAGATGACCCTGTCCCCAGCAGGAGGCGGCAACGGCCTAGCGTAAGCAGATCAACAAGCGCGTTGGTGGGTGGGAGAACCCTCACATTACCCAGTTCAAGTAGGGGTGCGAGTTGTTTTGTGTTTCCATCAGAAGAGATTACAACAGGAATCTTCTCGGTGGCCTCTCTTCTTAGCACTTGCAGTGTTTCTACAAACCACTCGATTGGTGTCTGCTGGAGCCATCCTACCCATTTTGCACCAGCACCTTCTCTTGGAGGGGGTTTAAAGTCTCCAAACCGCAAATGCATTCCGATGATCGGTTCTGGGTATGACCAGACGGTCTGAAGGGAGCGACGTCTTGTGATACTGAGTAAGTCGGCACGTAGTTGGTTGTGGAATGCATTCAAGGGTTGAAACGAGCAGGACAATCGATTAAAAAGAATGAGAGAACCTTTCTGTGTGGCTCCCAAAATGTCCATTTCTTCGTAAGAGATCACTCTGCCTGTCATTCGAGCTGCCATTCCTCGCCACCAAGGCAAATCATCCGCCCTTCTACAAAACAGTCCAACATAGCCTACCTGTGAGAGAGGGTTGCCACTAGGTAATGTGCCTCGAAGAATGTGACCGAAAACTGGCCTCCACCAACGTGGAGCCACGAACCTTGCCCCCGATTGATAGCAAAATACTTGGCACTCTCCCCACTGAAACAGGCGATTTCCCAGCCCAGAGCCTTTCATGAACTGGGGTGTGGCGAGTAGGCCTCGGCCATGGCCATAAGGAATAATTGAGGGCGTCAAGCTAGGCCAAGGCTAACTGCCATTGAAGGGGAGCTGATCAAATATAGCCCAAGTTTAATCATCGACGCTGCCTGGCGAAAAGACTATGGGTTCGCTCGCCGTGGATTGACTCCATCGTTGCTGACCACGGTTGCGAAGAACTTTCTTCTTTCTCAATGAGTTGACATGGAGTATGATAATAAGTATTTCCGGAGGCAACATCACTCAGGCGTATGCGATCAGCCTCTCTGGTAGTTCGTCAAGGGAATGACGAAGTTTCTCGTCTATTGAGTGGGAACTGTGGTTTTCGTCGCTGTAGATCGCGTCCAATTGCTCTCCTGACTTCTTGAGCTTGGGATGCCTAGGGATGGTCGTCTGTCTCCTGGATAATATAGAACTTGCGAGTCCATGTTCGCCATGATCAAGTGGTTTACGTGTCAACGACTCTTCGCTTCTACAGGAGCATGTTTCAACACATCAAGTCTGGCGTTCATTCAGATAATTCTGGAATCAGCCTTGTGAAGTATGACCGAACAGCCCTATGTAATAGTCGAGGATCCCACTCATATCCTCTCCTCCAGGATTCGCCTGGTCTGGCAAAACACGGGCATCGATGAACAACTGCTGTTCCCTGGCTCGCACCGAGTTGCGCCAAGGCGGATTTCTGGCAGCCAGACAGCGAAGCGGAAATGAATTCAACTGGCCCTTATACCCTATTTAACCTTGGTGAGATCTTTGTTCAAAGGGTCATGGCTGAGTTCTTTTTGCTTGTGTACCAACTTTTCCAGGCTTTCTGCCGTCACGCTGTGTGCTGTGCTGCCCAGCAAACCCCTTGATGTTTGCATCGGGTGACAAGCATCCTCCGCTGTGTCGTCCTCGCAACAAACACCAACCTGGCCCGGTCCCCGGCGGACCGGAATTTCAAGGAGTGATGAGCTTTCCCTCCGCCCCTTCGTCGGTAAGCAGCTTGTGTGAAGCTGCCAGGGCGGTATGCTTCTCGGACGCCCGGCTGCGGCTGGAGCCCTACGGCGACGACGCTCGTTTGCAGCAGATTCGCTCCTTCTCGTTCGACTGCCGCTTAGCCCGCCCCCTGCTGGCCGTCCCTGCTCTTCCCGAGCTGCAGGGGGCCACTTATCTCGGTAAGCACCACCGCCATCGGCTCTCTGGTGTGCCATGTCTTGAGCGTCTTCCTGGTTCCCGAAAACGATCCGGATTCACTGGTCAACGGGATGTGTGAGGCGCTGCCAAGATGTACCTAGCACAATGCCTTTCCGGATGAAGCGATGACCTCCCCCCTGGAGCCGAGTCCGGAGCCAATCCACGTCACCCGCCCGCACCTGCCGCCTCTGGCCGATGTGGTGAAGCTGCTGGAGGGGGTGTGGGAACGACGCATTCTCACCAATGGTGGCCCGTTGCACGAGCAGCTGGAGGCAGAACTGGCCGGCTATCTGGGCGTGGAGCACGTTTCGCTGTTCGCCAACGGCACCCTGGCCCTGCTTGTGGCTCTCAAGGCCCTGCGTCTGCAGGGCGAGGTGATCACGTCACCCTTCTCCTTCATCGCCACCAGCGAGGCGCTGAGCTGGAACGGCATCGAGCCGGTCTTCGCCGATATCCAGCCCCGCTCCTTCAGCCTCGATCCTGCCAGTATCGAGGCACGCATCACTCCCCGCACCAGCGCCATCCTGGCGGTGCACTGCTACGGCTTCCCCTGTGATGTGGAGTCCATCCAGCGCCTCGCCGATGACTACAACCTGCGCGTGATCTATGACGCCGCCCACGCCTTTGCGGTGGATTGCCATTGCGGTTCTCTGCTGCAGCACGGAGATCTCTCGATCCTCAGCTTTCACGCCACCAAGGTGTTCAATACCTTTGAAGGCGGTGCGATCATCAGCCCCGACGCCAAGACGAAAAAGCGCATCGACCGCCTCAAGAACTTCGGATTTGTCGATGAGCTGACGGTGGCTGTCAATGGTATCAACGCCAAGATGAGTGAGTTGCATGCGGCCGTGGGGCTGGCACAGCTGCCTGGGATCGAGGCAGCGATCGATCGCCGCCGGGCGGTGGCGGAGGGCTACCAGCGCCATCTTGCCGGCATCGAGCACCTGCATCTGCCCGATTTCAACCAGGCCGCGCGACCCAACTATGCCTACTTCCCGGTACGAGTGGACGACGCCTCGCCCATCAGCCGTGATGGCCTGGTGGACCACCTGCGCAGCCACGGCATCATTACGCGCCGCTACTTCCACCCCCTGATCCCCGAGTTTCAGTACTACCGCAGTAATGCCAGCGCCGATCCGGCCCTCTACCCCGAGGCGGTGCGGGCGGCGCGCCAGGTTCTCTGTCTGCCCATCTATCCCGATCTGGCCCTAGAGAGCGTGGAGCACATCAGCGGTCTGATTCGCCAGCCTCTCTCCGATCGGAATGATGGCTGACAATCCCGGAACGTGAACTCCTCTGCCAAATCGCCTCAACGCAGCGGACCTGACTCTGCGGAGCGGGCCAGCTCCGGTCTGGTCATCGTCCAGAACAGAGAAACGCAGTTCGATGCACCCCTTTACAGGCTGATGCACCATATGGGCGTCTGTCCTCTGCTGGTGATCTACGCCACTCCGGCTTCTCCTGGCGCCGAGGTGGATGACGAACTCGGATTTCCTCCTCAGTGGGATCACCTCGCGCCCCAGACCTATCCCTGCCGCACCCTCGAGGCTGCAGGGCCCCTGGCGATCCTGCGGCTGGCCTGGCAGCTTCGCCGTTGCCGCCCGGCACTGGTTGTGATCTGCGGCTACTTCCCCCGCTCCCAGCTCCTGCTGGCGGTTCTGCTGCGGTTGCTGGGTCAGCGCATCGGGCTGCGCTCCGACAACACGCTCAGCCACACCCATTTCACCGGCATCAGGGGGAGGCTGCGCCGCCTCGGGGTGGGCTGGATCCAGCGGCTCTTCCATGTCTGGCACCCCGTGGGAGAGCAGGCCCAGGCCTACCTACGCACGCTTTCCGGCATCGAGCGCCCCAGCTATCGCTTTGCCTATGCCGTGGATAACGATTGGTTCGCCTGGCAGTCTGAAGCTGCCCGTGCCGATCGGGCCAGCTTTCTTGCTCAGAGGCAGTGGCCGGCTGAGGCCTTCGTTGTGCTGGGGATCATGAAGTGGACGCACCGTGAGGATCCGCTCACGCTGGTGTTTGCCTTCCAGCAACTGCTGAGCCAGTGCCCCTCAGCCAGGCTGATCCTGGTCGGCGATGGGCCTTTGCGTGTGGCGGTGCACGAGGCGATTGCGCCGCTTGGGGCAGCGGTGCACACCCCCGGCTACGTGGCTTACTCCCAACTCCCCATTTGGTATGGCCGAGCCGATGTGTTTGTGCATCCCGCCCCCGATGAACCCTGGGGGGTGTCGGTGCAGGAAGCCCTGGCCTGCGGCCTGCCGGTGCTCGCCGCCACGGGTGTGGGGGCCGCCGCTGAAGTGATCACTTCTGGAGAGAATGGATCAGTGTTCACCAGTGGCGAGGCCCCAGAGCTGACGGCCCTGTTGGCAGCCATGGCCCGGGATCCTGAGGCCCTTGCGAAACAGAAGCCCGCCTGCCAGGGGGCGGCTGATCACTGGCATTACAGGCACACGATCGCTGCCTTCCAGCGGGCCCTGGCCGAGTGCTGAGCGGATCGCGGCGCCTCAGTGCAACCCCGATCCTGCTGGTGGGGAATTACCTCCCCGACCGCCAGGTGAGCATGCAACGGTATGGGGAGCTGGTGGAGCGGGCCCTTCGCCTGTTGGAGGTGCCTGCCCGCCTGGTACGGCCTGAGCCGATTCTCTCGCGCTGGTGTCCAGCCCGCTCGCGTGTGTTCCGCTGGGCCGGTTTTATCGACAAGCTGGTGTTGTTTCCCCTGCGCTTGCTCTGGATCGTGCACCGGCCAGGCGGAGCCACCCCCCCCCTCGTCCACATCCTTGATCAGGGCAATGGTGTCTACCTTCCCTTGATCGGACACCGGCCCCATCTGCTCACCCTGCACGATCTGATTGCCCTGCGTGCCGGCACCAGCCAGAGCACCACGAACCCCTCGCCTCGCTTCAGCCTCTACCAGTGGATCAATGCCAGGTGCCTGCGCCGCTGCCGGCGCCTGCTCTGTGTTTCCGCGGCCACCCGTGCGGATGCTATGGCCCATTGGCAGCTCCCCATCGAACGTTTGCCGCTGATTCCGAACCCGGTGGATCCGTTCTTTCTGGTACCGGATCCCCAACGGCATCAGGCCCTGCCGGAGCGCTACTGGCTGCATGTCGGCAGCAGCGCCTGGTACAAGAACCGCTTGATGGTTCTGCGCATTCACGCCGCGTTGTTGGATCGTGGCATCCACATCCCGCTGCTGTTGATCGGTGAACCGCTCAACAGCCAGGAAGAGGAGCTGCTGGCAGCCCTCGGCTCTGGCAGGCTGGTCATGGCGCTTAGCGACGTGGACGACAGCCTGGTTCGCTCCGCCTACGCCCACGCCGAGGGCCTGATCTTCCCTTCGCTGGAGGAGGGGTTCGGCTGGCCTGTGCTGGAAGCCATGGCCCAGGGGTGTCCCGTCTACTGCAGCAATCGCGCTCCGCTCACGGAGCTGGCCGGTGATGTGGGGGTGCTCCTGGATCCCCTCGATCCTGTTGCCGCCGCCGGCACGATTGAGGCTGACGGGCGTGATCAGAAGGCGCGCTCTCAGCGGCTGGAGCCGGCCAGAAAGCGGGCCGCCAGCTACAACCTGAAGGCGTACGGCAGGGAACTTAAGACGCTCTACGCCAACATCGCGGGAGTGCCGCTGTGAAGGTTCTCCATGTGATCCCCTCGATCAGCCCCCTGCGCGGCGGCCCCAGCGTGGCTGCCCTCGAGATGACGGCCGCCCTGCGGCAGGTGGGGGTGGAGGCGAGCATCCTCACCACCAACGACCACGGCTCCGGCAGCCGCAGCGATCTGCCGATCGGGCGGTGGACCGACGTCGACAGCGTGCCTGTGTTGATGCTGGGGCGCTGGGCTGCGCCAGTCGTTGCCCTGCGCGACTTCGCCTTCACGCCTGGTCTTGCCCGCTGGCTGCGGACCCATGGGAACGAGTTCGATCTGTTGCACGTGCATGCCCTGTTCTCCTACCCCTCCACTGCCGCCATGGCCTTCGCCCGCGGCGCCGGCCTTCCCTACGTGGTGAGCACCATCGGCCAGCTCTGCGTGTGGAGCCTGCAGCAGGGCCCACGGCGCAAGCACCTCTACCTGCGTCTGCTGGAGCGCACCAACCTGGAGGGGGCGGCGGCTCTGCACTTCACCACCACCGCCGAGCAGGAAGAGGCCCGGCAGCTGGGGCTCACTGCGCCGGGTCTGGTGCTGCCCCTGGGGGTGAAGGCACCGCTCGGGCTACCCATGCCGGAGGCTGCCCCACCGGTGCGATTTCTGTTTCTCTCCAGGCTCCATCCCAAGAAGCGGCTGGAGGTGCTGCTCGATGCCCTGGCCCTGGTGCAGGCCCGTGCGCCGGGTGCCTCCTGGCAGCTGGCCATCGCCGGTGATGGCGAGGCCGACTACATGGCGGCACTGCGCCGCCGGGCGGACGATCTTGGAGTGGGCGATCGCTGCCGCTGGCTGGGTTTTCTGGAGGGGCAGGTGAAGTGGGAGGCGCTGGCCAAAGCCCACTGGTTCGTGCTGCCCTCAGCCTCGGAGAACTTCGGGATTGCCGCCATCGAGGCCCTGGCCGCCGGCACGCCCCCGATCCTCTCTCCAGAAGTGGCCATCGCCGAGCAGATTCAGGCGGCCGGCGCCGGCTGGGTGGTGCCGGGCCAGGCCGAACCCCTGGCCGAGCGCCTGATCGCCGCCCTGGCGGGTCCACCGGCGGGGATGGTCGCGGCGGCGCGGCAACTGGCGGCCGAGGCCTTCAGCTGGGAGGTGATTGCCGCGAAGCTGAAGGCAGCCTATGGCGAAAGTCTCCAGGCCCGCCGGCGGCCGTTGCTCTGAACGGTGATGCCTGTGCAGTCCCTGGACCAGATCACCCCGCTGATCCTCACCTATGACGAGGAGCCCAACATCGGCCGGGTGCTGGAGAGGCTCACCTGGGCCCGGCGGATCGTGGTGATCGACAGCGGCAGCACCGATGGCACCCTTGAGATCCTGAGGCAGCATCCCCAGGTGGAGGTGGTGAAGCGCTGTTTCGATAGTTTCGCCTGTCAATGCAATTTCGGGCTGGAGCAGATCAGCGAGGGCTGGGTGCTGAGCCTGGATGCCGACTATCTGATCACCGGCGGGTTGCTCCAGGCCATTGCGCGGGTCGTCGGCGGCGAATCTTCATCGATGGCTGGCTACAGGATTCCCTTCCGTTACTGCGTCTTCGGCAGGCCCCTTTCAGGCACGGTGCTTCCCCCCCGAATTGCCCTGTTCCGCCGGGAAGCCGGTCACTACGTGGATGATGGCCACGCCCATCAACTTCTGCTCCAGGGCAGCTGCGGCGATCTGAACGAGCCCATCCTTCATGACGATCGCAAGCCGCTGGCCCGCTGGCTCTGGGCGCAGGAGCGTTATCTCCGGCTGGAAGTGGCCAAGCTGAACTCAACCCCCGCGGCGCAGCTCTCCCTTGCCGACCGCCTCCGCCGCCTGCATGTGATTGCCCCCTTCGCCATCCTGTTGCTCTGCCTGGTGTGGAAGCTGGGCCTGCTGGATGGCTGGCGCGGCTGGTTCTATGCCTTCCAGCGGATGTATGTGGAGCTGCTGTTGAGTTTGATGTTGATGGAGGAGCGGTTGAAGACGGCGGCCCGCCACTGAGCAGCAGCTCGGGCCCTGTAGAGAGCCAAGCCTGAGGAGATGTAACCCCCTGATGCTCAGCTATGCCGTCCTCCAGCCCGGCGCTCGCCACCACTACGCCGTGCCGGCAGTGCTGGCCCGCGCCGGCAGCCTGGCCGCCTTCTACACCGACATCCACGCTGAGCACCGTTCCCTGCAAACCCTGGCGCGATGGCTGCCCGGCGGTCTGCGTCCACCCCCCCTTGAGCGCCTCCTGGGCCGGCGCCTGCCGCCGGGGGTGCCGCGACAGCTGGTGCGCGACCAGCCGCTCGCCACGCTCTGCCGCGGCGACAGCGCTGGCCTGGTGCTGCGCCGCGCCCTGCGGGAGCGTTTTGCCGGGGCGGAGGCCGTGTACACCAACTTCGTTGCCAACGACCTTGACGCCGTCCGTCAGGCCCGCGACTGGGGCCTGAAGGTGGTGCATGAACAGTTCCTCGATCCAGCGGCCGGTCGGCTGCTGCTGGAGGAGCAGCGCCGTTATCCCGGCATTGAGCCCTCGGGCCCGGGCGAGGCGACCGTGGAGAGGGAACTCCGCCGCAGTCAGGAGAAATGGACCTTGTGTGATCGGGTGCTGGTGCCGTCGGCCCACTGCTTCGAGACCGCCGTGGCGCTGGGCTGTGATCCGGCCCGGCTGCGGATCGTTCCCTATGGCGTGCCGGAGCAGTGGTTCGCTCTGGAGCCCGATCCCCAGCCTGGCCGGGTGCTAGTCGTGGGGCAGGTGGGTCTGCGCAAGGGCAGCCACGTGCTGGCGAGAACCTGCCGCCTGCTGCAGGCGAGGGGCCTGCGCTTCGAGTGCCGGGTGGTGGGTCCGCAGCTGGTGAACGTGAGCGATCCCCTCTTCCGGGGCCCCACCTATCTCGGTGCGATCCCCCGCAGCCAGATCCAGCAGGAGTTCCGCCGCGCTGATCTGTTCGTGCTGCCCACCCTCGCCGAAGGCATGGCACTCTCGGCGCTGGAGGCGATGGCCTGTGGCGTGCCGGTGATCACCACACCCCAGTGCGGGTCTGTGGTCCGCGACGGTGTCGAGGGGTTTCTCGTGCCGATCCGCGACGCCGCGGCACTGGCCGATCGCATCGAACAGTTGCTGGCCGACAGGGCCCTGCGGGATCGCCTGGCGGCGGCGGCCCGCCAGCGGGCCCTGGAGTACAGCTGGGCGCGGTATGGCGAGCGGCTGCTGGCGGCGCTGGGGTCGATCGGCGCATGAACGCCCTGCTGGCCCTGCACCGCATCGGCCCGTATCACGACGCACGCTTCCAGGCCGCCCTCGCCCATCTCGATCTGGAGGTGCTCGAAACCCGGCCCCACTCCCAGGAATATCCCTGGAGCTTCCAGCCTGCCGGCACCTATCGCCGCCATGCGCTCCATGGTGCCGCCGGCCCGGAGCAGGATCCACACGCCCTCTCGCTCGAGCGGCAACTCAGCGCCCTGCTCGATGGCCTGCAGCCGGATGTGGTGCTCACGGTGGGATGGGCCGACCGGGCTTACCGGCAGCTGCTCCGCCAGGCCCAACTCTGCCGGATCCCCGTCGTCCTGATCGCCGACAGCCGCTGGCGGGATCGGCCGCGACAACGCCTCCAGGAGTGGAGCAAGCGCCTGCTGCTGCGCCACTTCAGCGCCGCGCTCGTGGCCGGCCGCGAAAGCCGCTCCTATCTCGAGGGGCTGGGGTTCCCTCCACCAGCCATCTTCCAGCCCTGGGATGTGGTGGATAACGCCTTCTTCGCCGCTGAGGCCGCCCGCGCCCGTGGGGAGTCGGCACCACCGCCGCTGATCGGCCAGCACCATCTAATCTGTGTGGGTCGCGCCATCCCCGAAAAGAATCTCGACGGATTGCTGGATGGCTACGCCGCCTATCAGCACCAGGGCGGCGGCTGGGGGCTGCGGCTGATCGGCAGTGGTGGAGAGGGACCGCAGGCTGGGCCCCTGCGTAAGGGGATCGCCCGGTTGCCGCGGCCGGAGTGGGTGCGGCTGGAGCCCTTTCTCGATCAGCATGCTGTGGCCCGCGCCTACGGCCTGGCCTCCGCTCTCGTGCTGCCCAGCCGCAAGGACACCTGGGGGCTGGTAGTGAATGAAGCCATGGCGGCGGGGCTGCCGGTGATCGTGAGCACGGCCTGCGGCTGTGCCGCTGATCTGATCACCCCCGGTGAAACTGGCTGGCTGTTTGACCCGGCGGATCCGGCCCAGCTCAGCGCAGCTCTGCACCGCGCCGAAGCCCAGCCGCCCCCCCAACGGGCGGCCATGGTGGCCGCCGCACGGCGGAGGCTGGAGGCGTTCAGCCTGGCTGCTTTTGCCGGTGGCCTCAAGCAGGCCGTCCACCAGGCCTATCGCCATCCACGCGTTGCGCGGGGAGCGGCTTCTCTGGCGCTGGCGCTTGCCTGCCGGTTGGAGGATCTCCCAATTCAGGGAAGAAACGCTTCCAGGCTCTGACCCCAGCGCAGTCCTTCCACAGCAGCGAAGTGATGGTCGTAGCTGAACAATGCCGTGCCGTGCTCCAGGCAGGACGCAGCGATCCAGAGGTCGTTGGTCGGAATCGGGGTTCCGCGCTGCCGCAGGCCTCGGTAGATCAGCGCATAGGTGTCGGCTGTTGTGGTGGTCAGAGGCATGGCACTGACCCGTGGGGAAGACAGGAATTGCGCCAGTTGATCGCGGTTGCGTTCTTCTCGCGTCCCACAGGCAAACCCAGCCAGTAGTTCCCCCAGAACCACAGTGCTGAGCTGGATGACATCAGCCTTCTGCACCACTTTGGTTGCCACTGGATCCGCTTGCAGGAACGCTGCGTAGGTGTTGGTATCGAGTGCAATGGGCCGCATCAATCCCAGAGCGCTGGATCAATGGCATCAAACGGCGCAACGGCGTTGGAAAAGGCTGCGGCGTCCTCGTGATCCCAGGCCCCGATCAAGGCATCGAGATCGTGGTGAGTATCGGACCCGGGGGCTGCCGAGGAACCTTGCAGCACCTGCAGGACCCTGCGGTTCAGGCTTACCCCCCCTGCCCGCGCCTCCTGTTTCAGGCGCTGCAGCCGAGCATCATCCAGCCCTCTGACACTGATATTTGCCACCAGTTAGCCTGCATGGTGATAGCTTGATGGTAGCAGTGAATCCCTGTGCGCTCCTTCCGTTGCAGGATCTCGCCGCCTACCGCCTCCCCCCCTGGTGGACTCCCGGCGCCCCACGCTGGCGTCAGGCCCTCTGGCTGCTGCTGGGCCAACCGCTGCTGGCCTCGGACCTGCCGGGCACGCCCTGGCGCAAGAGGCTGTTGCGGACGTTCGGGGCGCGGATCGGGGGCGGTGGCCGGATCAAGCCCAGGCTGCGGGTGAAATTTCCCTGGCGCCTGGTGGTGGGCGACCACTGCTGGCTGGGGGAAGCGGTGTGGATCGACAACCTGGCTCCGGTGAGCCTCGGCGATCGGGTGTGCCTCTCCCAGGGCGCCTATCTCTGCACCGGAAACCACGATTTCCGCTCGCATGGTTTCGAGCTGAAGGTGGCGCCGATCCGAATCGACGACGACGCCTGGATCGCCGCCCGCGCCGTGCTGGCCCCCGGCACCGAGGTGGGTGCCGGATCCGTTGTGGGGTTGGCCGCGGTGGCTTCCGGCCTGATCGAGCCGGGCGTGATCATGACCGGCAATCCGGCGATGGTGGTGGGTCGCCGTTAAGCACCTTGCCTATGCTCCGGCAGCAGATTGATCCTTTGACCCTGCCTTCCCAGCCGGTTTCGATCCTGCACGTCTCCCGCACCGACGGGGTAGCTCCAGGGGGTGTCGACTGCTCCGTAGGGCAGCTCGTTGAGGCTCTGCAGCAGCGCGGGCAAGCAGCCCAGTGGTACACGAGTTCAGGTCATTGGCCCGGGCTGGGCGACTGCCGCCTGGCCGATCAGGTGCGATCCCTGCGGCCCGATCTAGTTCACGTTCATGGCCTCTGGCAGTTCCCCACCCGCCTGGCGCGGTTGCTGGAGTCGGAGTTCCCCGTGGTGATCGCTCCCCACGGCATGCTCGATCCCTGGGCTCTGGCCAGGCGCCGCTGGAAAAAGGCTCCTGCCTGGCATCTCTGGGAACGCGGAACGCTGGCCCGTGCCCGTTGCCTGCATGCGCTCAGCCCCTCCGAGGCCCGGGCGATCCGGGCGCTCGGATTTCGTGGACCCATCGCCATCCTGCCCAACGGCACACCAAGCCTGGATCAGTCCAGGCCACGGCCCCTGCCGCCGTGGAGCGGGCGGGTGCCGAACGGCGAGAGGGTGCTGCTGTTCCTGGGCCGTCTGCACCGTAAGAAAGGCGTGGCCCCGTTGCTGGAGGCCTGGAGCCGCCTCAGCCAGGAGGCGCGGCGTCAGGGTTGGTGGCTGGTGTTGGTGGGTCCGGGAGAGTCGTTGCACCGGCACCTTCGCCAAGGGTCTGCAGGCCTCGACCGCTGCCTGGTGTTCGGTCCTCGGTTTGACGCTGAAAAGGAGGCGTGTCTGGCAGCCGCCTCGGCATTCGTGCTGCCTTCCCTGAGTGAGGGGCTGCCGATAGCCGCGCTCGAGGCGATGAGCTGGCAGTTGCCGGTTCTGCTCAGCCCGGCCTGCAATCTGCCGGAGGCCTACGCCGTGGTCGCAGCGCTGAGGGTGGAGCCGACTGCTGACGACCTTGAACGGATGATTCACCAGCTCATGCACCTTCCCGAGGCCGAACTAACGGCGATGGGCGCTCGGGGAATGGCGTTGGTGGAGGCGCAGTTCAGCTGGCCTCGGGTGGCAGCCATGACCGCCCAGCTCTACGACTGGCTGCTCGGGGCGGCGGAGTGTCCAGAGTTTGTGGAGCAGGAGGCGGCTGGCTCGTGCTGAGCCCCACCAGCGCCGATGCTCCCCCGCCTGAGCCAGCGCTCCTGCTGATCATTCCCACCCTGGAGTCGCAGCGGCTGCTGCCGCGGCTGGTGGAGTCGCTGCGTCGGCAGACGTTCACGCGCTGGCGGGTGCTGTTCATCGACGGTCCCAGTGGACGCGACCATCGAGCCTTTCTTGATCAGCTCTGTCTCAAGGATGCTCGGTTCGGCTGGCAACCCCAGGATCCTGCCGAGCCTGGGATCTTCGGCGCCATGAACCAGGGCTTCGCTGCCGCCGGCCCCCACGAGTGGCTGCTGTTCTGGGGATCCGACGACTGGGCCGCAGCCGAGGATGTGTTCTCGCGGGCCGTGGCTGCCCTGGCCGCCCTGACTCCGCAGCCGGATCTGCTGGTGTGCCGGGGCCGCTACGTGAGTTCACCTCCGGGGGATGCCACCCCGGGGCGGTCCACGGCCTTCCGCTGGCGAGGCACCTACCGCCGATCGCTGTTCCTGGGGTCCACGCCGCCCCACCAGGCCACGTTGATCGGGCCCGGCGCCCGCCAGAGGCTGGCCCGCTATGCCCAGGGCTTTCGCCTCTCCGCTGACCTCGACTACTTCCTGCAGCTCTCCCGCTGGCCCGATCTGCGGGTGCAGGTGCTCGATCTGGAACTGGTCCACATGGCGCCAGGTGGCGTCAGCGGCGTGCAGCATCGCCGCCGCCTGCAGGAAGTGCGCCATGCCTACCGGCGGGCCTTCGGCTGGTGCTGGCCCGTCCCGTTCCTGATGCGCTACCTGCAGAGGATCATCAGTGCGTTGCCGTGAGCCCGCTGCCCTGGCCGCGATCGCGGCGGCCGGCGTCTGGCTGAGCTGGCCCTGGCTGGCACCACGGCTGTGGCCCGCCGCTGGCGGCGCAGCGATCGTGGTGCTCGCCGAGGACCCACGCCGCACCATCACAGCCCTTGATCTCTGGCAGCAGGATCCCACGCACCAGCTGGTGATCCAGGGTTTCCCCTACCTGCAGGGCATCGCCCGCCGGCAACTGGCGGCCCGCCAGCCGGGGCCGGCGGCGATGGCACGGGTCACCGCGCTCACCTGCGGCGTCGATACGGTGGGCCAGCTCACCTGTCTGGCCGACTGGATCCGGCACCGCCACCGGACCATGCCCCTTGGTCAGGTGACGTTGGTGAGCGATCAGCCCCACCTGCCCAGGGTCCTGGCCATTGGCGAGATCGTGCTGGGCGGTGCGGGGATCCGGGTTCAGGGTTTGGGGGTGCCGATCGATGAACCCTCCGAGCATCCGTTGCGCCGGGTGCGGGATCAGTGGCGCGCGCAGGTCTGGCGAGCGACGGGCTGGGATGGCAGGCTTTATCGATGAGGCGATCAGGACGTACCACAGCCTTTCAACGATGTGCCACATCACAGCACATACTTACGTTCCCTGTTTCTCAACTTGATTTCGCCCCATCAGGCCAAGCTGATGCCGCATCGTTCAAGCTGTTGCGCTGCAATAGCGTTTTCTGAGGGCAAGCAAAGGTGCGAGGGCGATCAGGGAGATTGCTGCTGGGGGGAGTGCCGGAACAGGAGTGGTGATGGTGCCTGTGACGCTATTGGGATTGAAGGTGGCAGTGCCTAAGGTATTTTGAAAGCAGGTACCGTTTCCCGCGAAGCTGACGCAAACATTTCCGATGCTGCCTGGGGTTAACAAGGACAGGGAAGTGTTGGGCGCTTCGACCAATGGGCTAGACAATGTAAAGATCAATTGGTTGGGGGACACACCTGTGAAGGTCAGCTGGTTTCCGCTGGTTGATCCAGCAGTAAAGTTAATTGTCGACGGACTTTCGCCAGTAGCTGTGATCGCAACGTTGCTGATCGAAGAGCCGGTGAAATTGAAGCTGCCTGAAAAACCGACCGTAATTGTCCGTGTGCTGGGGTTGCCGGTTCTTGGGGCTGTATAGGTAGCTGTGACGTTGTTGAGGGTGTACTGAATCGCCTTGGCTTCAGCACAGAAGGCAGAGATGGACAGGGCTGCTGCGGCGAGGAGCCCGTAGTGCCTGGAATGAACTTTCATGATAAGCACTAAGCATTTCTACCTTAACCACCTATCGGCTTTCTTTCTGGTCGGCTATGTCAGCAAGCACGCATGGGTCCACGTGTGGACTAACCTGTCGTAGGTGCAGGGTCTCAGGTGATGCGAACCGTGAATGTGCATGAGGCCAAAACCCACTTCTCACGGCTGATCGATGCGGCCCATGCCGGCGAGACGATCCTGGTGGCAAAGGGCGGGCGGCCCTGGGCCAGACTCGTCCCACTGGAGGAGCCCCAGGCCAGGCGGCAACCCGGCGTGCTGCGCGGACGGTTGCACTTGCCGGGGCCTCAGGAGTTGATGGCTCCACTCCCTGAAGAGGAGCTGCAGGCCATCGAGACCTCCTTGCTTCCCTGATGGAACTGCTGCTCGACACCCACGCCTTGCTGTGGTGGCTGGCCGAACCGGAGCGCCTCTCTGCAGCGGTGCTGGAGGTTCTTGGTGATCCAGAGCAGAGGGTGTTCGTGAGCTCGGCGTCGGCCTGGGAAATCGCCACCAAGCATCGCCTGGGTCGGTTGCCATCCGCCGAAGTCCTGATGCAGGAGGGATGGAACCTGCTGCAGGCTCAGGGATTCGTCTCCCTTCCAGTGAGCTGGCGCCATGGCCTGCGGGCCGGCGGCTACGCCTTGGCTCATCGTGATCCCTTCGATCGGCTTCTCGCCGCTCAGGCGGAACTCGACGACCTCACCCTGGTCACCGTCGATCCCGCCCTGGCGGCTTTTCCCTGCCGCAGGCTGTGGTGAGCGAGCCGCCCACCCTGGTGCTCTTCGGGGCTGGCAGCCTCTGCGGCGAGGCGCTGATCGAGCAGCTTCCGCTTGACACGCCCTGGCTGTGCCTGGGCCGCCGCCAACCCCCAGGCACAGCAGGCCATCAGTGGCGTCTGTGTGATCTGAGCGACCTCAGCCCAGAGGGCCTGGCGGCCGCAGCCTCTGCTCTGCCGCCGGGTCCCCAGATCTGGATCGCCTTCGTCCACATCTGGCTGATGGCACCCTTTCTCGAGGCCCTGCTGGCCAGGCAGCCGCAGGCTCTGGCTGGTCTGCGCAGGGTGGTGGCCTGTTCCTCTTCGAGCGTGATCACCAAGCGTTTCGAGGGCAACCGCTTCGATCGGGAGTTGGTGCAGCGCCTGAACAATGCCCAGCAGCAGCTTCTAGACACCTGCGCGAGCCTGAGCGTGCCGGCCTGCATCCTTGCCCCCACTCTTATTTACGGCCGCACCGAGCACCACGCCGACCGCAATGTGGAAGCTCTCCGCCGCCTGCTTCGGCGGCTGCCACTGCTTCCCCTTCCCGCCCACACGGGGCTGCGCCAGCCGATCGCCGCAGCGGATCTGGCGGCCGTGGCGCTGGAGCAGGGACGGGCGTTGCTCACAGGTGCAGCGGACTCGGCGGTGCTGCCTGTAGGGGGGGATGAAACCCTGAGTTACCACGACATGTTGGAGCGCATTCAGGCGGGTGATCCTCGTGCGGCTTACTGCCGGATGCTGGCTCTGCCCACGCCGCTGTTTCAATGGCTGGCCTCGGTCCTGCTGCTGGTGTCGCCGAAAACGTTCGCGGCCGTCCAACGGCTGAGCGCCGATCTGGCGGGCTTCCCCCGAGCTGCCGACCTGCTGAGGCGGGCGCCCCGGCCGTTTGACGTGCAGGCCCCATGACCACCGCCGCGCTGCCGCCGCCCTGGGTCAGCGTGCCGCTGGCGGGCCTGGCCTGCTGGCTGCTGCTGCTGCTGCTGCTGCCCCTGCTGCTGCGCGGGCTGCTCGATCAGCCCAACGCCCGCAGCGCCCACAGCGCACCCACCCCCAGGGGGGGTGGCGTGGCGTTCGTGCTGGTGGCCGCGGCGGGGAGCCTTGCTGGTACGGCTGCGCCGCCGCCGATTCCGCTGCTCTCCCTGCCCCTGGCGCTGGTAGGCCTGCTGGATGATCGGTTTAACTTGCCGGGGGCACTTCGCTACGGGGTTCAGCTGGCCACCGCTGGGGCCTTGCTGGCTGCCTGGCCGGCGAGGCTGCTGAGCGGTTGGGTCGGCTGGCTGCTGCTGGCAGTGATGGTGGTCGCGATCACGGCGGTGATCAACTTCTTCAACTTCATGGATGGCCTCGACGGGCTGGTGGCTGGCTGCTCGGTGGTGCTGTTTACGGTTGCTGCCCTGAGCCTGCAGGCCGGCTGGCTCTGGCCCCTGGTGGGGGCCCTGCTGGGCTTCCTGATCTGGAACTGGAGCCCGGCGCGGGTGTTCATGGGGGATGTAGGCAGCACCTTCCTCGGGGCGGTGTTCGCTGGGATGGTGCTGCAGGCGCCCACCGCTGCCTGCGGCCTGGCGTTGCTGCTGGTGGCCTTGCCGTTACTGGCCGATGCCCTGATCTGCGTGCTGCGGCGGCTGATGGCCGGCCAGCCGGTGTTCCAAGCCCATCGGCTGCACCTCTACCAGCGCCTGCAGCAGGCCGGCTGGTCACACCGTCGGGTCTGCCTGGCCTACGTGGTGGCCACCACGCTGATTGGGGCGGCGGTGCTGGCAGGTGGCGTGGTGGCTGGGTTGGCCGCTGCGGCTGTGGTGCTGGCCTGGGGTGTGGCGCTCGATCGCACGCTGGCGGTGCCGTTTTCCACGACCGTTCAGCAGGCCGAGGGGCGGGGAGGCTGAATCCATTCGGGCCATCCCTACCACCCCGAGCCCAACAAGCGACAAGCCCAGACCAGCTGTGATCAGCAGCCAGCCACAGGAGCGGACGCGCGTGACAAGCCGGCCATTGGGCTCTAATTCCAGCACCAGGTCAGATCGCTTTGCACAGCTCGGCAAACTGCGCCAGAAGAAGATGGCCGACCTGCTGGTGCGGGGCGTGGATTCCATGCTGGCCGTAGAGGCGGATACCGTCTGTCCCGCGCCAAGTCCCTTGGCGCAGGTCAACTTCATTGTCGGCGGACAATGGGCAGATCCTCGACTTGGTGCGTCCAAGCGGCAATCATCTCCTGGGTAGTGTTTGGGAGCTCATGGAGCACCATTCCCCCAAGTCGGATCCACTCCAGGAGGCGGGGTGCGACCGTCGTAGGAACCAGGGGACAGACCACGGTGACCACCGGCCGGGGCGACACCAGCAGTCCTTGTTGCCGCGAGAAGAAGCGCCGAAAGGCCGCTCGGTCATGCTCGGAGCGATGGCCGATCAGAGGGCGAAACCAAGAATCTGCCCCACGATCGTCATCACCTCGTCCAGCTGGGATTCCTGGAGTTGGCCCATTGGATGGGGGCGCGCCCCTCTGGCGCGCCAGTCGAAGGATTTGATCTGCTGGCAGAGCACATAGCTGTGGCTGCCGGGTCGATCGGGGATGGGGCCAAGATCCACGGCAAGTGTGGAGCCACGGTTGTAGGCGGCTGAGGTCATCGCACAGCCCACCACCAGACCCACGATGGAGTGGAGGGGAGCCGTGGACAGCACCACGAAGGGATGGAGATCCTTCATCTCACGACCAGCCTGTGGGTTGTGGTCGATCCAGATCACATCGCCACGATCGGGTATCCAGCCCTGGATCCCACGGCGGAGGCTCACTCGACAACCTCAGCCCCGATCGGCTTACAGGCCATGGCCTCGGTGGGTTCGCCAGGAAGGGGCTCATAGGCCGCCAGCCGCTCCGCCAGGGAAAGGCGACGGTGCACGGGCCGGATCAGAACCCCGTCGGCAACGACGGAGAGTTCGACGGCCTGGTCTTCCGTGAGCCGTGCCTCCCGGGCGATGGCCGCGGGCAGGCGGATGCCGAGGCTGTTCCCCCAACGGCGCACGGCCAGGCGGGAACGAGTGGGGGCCATGAAGAGGCGGCGTATAAACAAAAGTATAGACCTCTCCTTTGGCGGAGGCAGCCGAAGGCGCCCCAGCAGCACCTACGATCTGTCAGGCGGCCCAGAGTTCCGCCAGGTTGATCGCCAATCCCGCCAGGACCGGCTCGGCGGAAAGAGAGGCGGAATTCACCAGCCGCCGGGGTTCACCACGGGCCGGCCACACCTCCACCGTGCGGCTGTCCGGGATCAGCAGCCAGCCCAGGCTGGCGCCATTAGCCTGGTAGGCCGCCATCTTCCGCTGCAGATCGGGCAGGTGGTCACTATCGCTGAGCAGCTCCACCACCAGATCCGGACATAACGGCGGAAAGGCCCGTTGCTCCGGTTCGCTGAGTTTGTTCCAGCGATCCAGGCACACCACCGCCGCATCCGGGCTGCGCACGGATCCATCCGGCAGCAGGAAGCCGGTGGAGCTGTCGAACACCTTCACGGGCAGCTGGGCCTGCCGAGCCGCCAGCCAGAGAAGCGAGACGAGCGTGCTGTTGCGAGCCCCGGTGGTTCCTCCGGTGGGTGTCATCGTGACAAGCCGACCATCGGGCTCCAGTTCCAGAACGGCGTCAGGATTCGCTTCGCACAGCTCGGCGAACTGCACCGGCGTGAGGCGCAGGGCACCGCTGAGCTGGCGAGGAAGCGTGAGCATGGTTCGAGGCTAGGAGCCGAGAGCACGAATCACAGCGAGGAGACTTCGGCTAGATCCATGGTCAGGCGTTCACGCCATCCCCATCGCCCCCCGCAACGCCTGCTCCAGGACGGCCATCTCCTCAGCACTGAGGCTGGTGAGGGGGCCTTCACCGATTCGTGTGCGCTCAAGGGCACGGGGCTGTTCGGCCATGGCATAACTCTCGCGCAGGAGCCGATCACGGGCGGGCACGCTCACCCGCAGGGCCTCGGCACCGCGGCGCTGCTGGGTTGTGAGAGGCACAACGAGCACTGTGGCGAGACCCGCTTCCGAAAGCGGATCCGCCTGGATCACCACCACCGGACGGATCTTGCCCACTTCCGCGCCATGATTCGGGTGAAGGCACGCCACCCAGATCTCGCCGCGGCGAATCAGCGCCACCAGGGCCCGTCCACAGCATCGGCACCGCCACTTACGGCATCTGTCTCCGCCCGCTCCGTGGCTTCGTTCTCGGCCGGGAGGAAGTCGGCCGCGGTGGCGAGGGCTTCGGCGCAGGCCGCTGGGTCGGAGGCCAGCACCCTGGCGGCGGCCACCAGGGCCGCTTCCAGGCGCTCGCGCTCCCTGCGGGAGAGGAGTGCTTCCAAAGCTTCTCGGATCAGCTGGGAGCGGGGCTGGCCGCTGAGGCTGGCTTCCTGGCTGAGCTTTCGTTCAAGATCCTCAGGCAGTCTCAGGCTGACGGCACCCATGGAGCACATTCTGCAAGTTTTTCTGTATCTCAAATTGTAGTACGGCTCATCGAGGCCTCGACGGCACGGCTGCAGTGCCGTTCGAATTGGCATCCATTCAGAAGGTGTGACGAATCCGTCGGTGCCCCTCCAGGCCTTCCAGATCTGGCGGGTGTGATGAGCTGCAGCCCAGGAAAGGCCTGTTGATAGCGGTGGGCATCACGCGTGAGCAGCCCGAAGCGCTCGATCACCGCATGGGCACCGATCAGGAAATCCGGGAGGATCATTTGACGTGTGCCACTTCTGGAGCGGTAAGCGCCATGGGCGCGGGCCGCCAGAAAGGCGGCTTCTCGGGGAATCGGCCGATAGGTGTAGATGTGACGTGGCAGCGCCTCATCCACCGCCTCGATTCGTTCATAGGCAAAAGCCACCTCGCCATAGATCACCGCATTGATCGCAACGGGTCCAGCGGCCAGGCAGCGGGCCAGGTGCTCAGCACTCAAGGATTCCCACTGAGGATCGGCGGTGATCACATCCAGCAGCACACAGGAATCCACCATCACCCCTGACGGGCTGGCAGCAGCCATCAGGTTTCTCCTCGGCACAGGGCCAGGATCGCGTCGGTACTGAGCCCGGAGCGCGGCTGGTGGGCCCGCAGCCTGGTTATCGCCTCCTGGGCCCGCTGCTGCCCCTCGTCTTCCACCTTCTCGAGCACCACCCGGTCGCCAACCAGCCGAAACTGCACCTCACAGCTGGGATGCAAGCCCGCCTGCTCACGAATGGCCTGGGGGATCGTGACCTGTCCCTTGCTGGTGATGCGCACCCAAACTCTCCCACGTCTCAGTAAGAATCTTACTTGTGCGGCGAAGGTGTCACGCACTCCGTGATCGCCGACTGCGGCATCGAGGCTGACCTTGCTGACCTCACGCCCTATGAGGGCTACCCGGCCCGGTGAAGGGATTCAGCACCTCCACCCCTGTGGGGATGAAATGGCGAACGTTGCGTGTCACCACCTGCAAGTTGTGCTCCAGCGCCGTGGCCGCAATCATCAGGTCAGCGCCGTGATGCCCGATACGGGCTGAAAGTTGGCCCCAGCGTCGGGCGATGGAGCCATCCACTGGAAGGATCCGCTGGCCATACAACAACAGCAATCCCTCCAGCCAGCCCTGCAGACGCCTGGCGAATACGGCATCAACATTCTGCTTGATCACGATGCCCCGCTCGATCTCTCCCAGGCTGATCACACTCAGATAGAGATCATCGGAATTCAGCTCACTCAGCCAGGCCACCACGCCTGGATCCCGCTCATGCCTGCGCAGTTCTGAGATCACGACCGTATCCAGTAGAAACACTCACTCCTCCCAGGGCCGGGGCTCCAGTTCAGCGCGCTCGATGCTGCCGTCGTCCTGAGGCAGCTCCAGCAGCAGCTCCACCAGGCTGGGCTGGTGCAACTGCTCGAGACGGCGCAAACGTTCGTAGTCCTCAACTCCCAACACCACCGTGGCGGGTTTGCCACGCCGTGTCACCAGTT
Source organism: Synechococcus sp. 1G10 (assembly GCF_002252625.1). GTDB lineage: Bacteria > Cyanobacteriota > Cyanobacteriia > PCC-6307 > Cyanobiaceae > Regnicoccus_A. The sequence goes on from NZ_NQKW01000032.1 coordinate 23,707, forward strand.
GGGGTCGACCGGCCATGGCGGCGTCTACCACTGCGCTGAAGCGGTTTTTGGCGTCCTGCAGGGTCCAGATTTCCGATGTCATGGCCTGATCCTGGCTAGTCAAACAAGCTAGCTAGCTGATTAAGAGCCGAAAAGAACTGTCCTTGATGAGGAGCAGGTGATTCCCCTGGAGCGGATCCAGGCGGTTGATCCCCGCGCGGCCCGCAGCCAGCTCTTCATGCTGCCCAACCCACGGTTTCAGTGGCTGGCTTCGCCGTAAACCTTCGAGGCGGTGTTGCTGTTGAGCGTGGATCTGGCAGGTTTCGCCCGCGTCCCCAGGGCTGATTCAAAGTCTTAACTCGAGCTTGGTTTTGGCTTTCTCGTCGTCATCGCCAGTAGCGCCGTGATGTCGTGAGTTACGGCCTGCATGCCGGCTCGAATCGACTGAAATCCAGCCAGTCGGAGCAGGTTGAGGGCTGCCGTCCTGAGCGTGGCCATCGCCCCAGCTCCATTGCCCTGGTAGCGGTGGGCATCTTCATGGAGCTGGGTGTCACGGATCCAGTGCCAGCTCTCAATGCTCCAGCGGTCGCGCACCAGTTGCAGCAGGGCTTCTGGGGTGGTCCGCAGGCTGGTGAGGAATCGGTGCGTGGCTTTGAGCGGCTTGCCTCCTCGGGTGCCGTTGGCGTTCAACTCAACGATCCAGCTGGTGCCTCTCCAGGCCTCACGGATGTGCTCCGGTGCCTGTTTGGCGCGGAGCGTCCAGGTGATGGCACGACCATGAGCCTCCTCGAAAACATCTGCCTCAACAGGGATGTGGCGTTTCCCCTGGAACTGGCATCGGATCTGGCGATGCAGTGTCTTCTGGTTGGCATTCACCGTCAGGAGGAAGTCGGCCCCCTGCTCCTGGAGCTGATGAAAAACGGTCTCTGGGTGTGGAGGGCATCCGCCTGGATCAGCACCCCCTCCAGGTTGAGGTCGCCCAGTAGCTGTTTCAGCACCGCCCGCTCGTGGTTCTCACCGGTGGCGTAGCAGGCCTGGGAGATCGCCACACCCAGGGCGGCCGAGTACAGCGTCACCTGTGCAATGAACGCCGAACCACCGCCAGCGGTGGGCTCGATCGAACCCCGCAGCGTCTTGCCATCACAAATCAGTTGGTCCAGTTCCGTTGCACCACCAGGGATCTGAGCGATCGTCCAGTCACGGATCGCCGTGCAGAGTGCCGCCACATCCACCTGCAGGAAGAAGTAGCGGAACGCCGAATCCGATGGGGGCCGCCGCAGTTCAAGACCCAGCTGCTGAGTGAGCACCGAATGGTGGCGCCGAGCGAACCGCTCCAGATCCCTCAGGCTCTGGCAACCGCTCAGGATTCCGAGCACCGCCACCAACAGCAGATACCAGGCCGAAATGCGGACCCCACGCCGCATGCGGGTATCCGGAATCGCCTGCAGGAAACTGATCAGATCAAGATCCGTTGCGGCAGAAGCGGTTTTTAGCACAAGGACGGGGCGGTACCACCGACTGAACCCCACAAAGGCAGCCCAGGCCAGAGCGCCTGTGACACACTTTCAATCAGCCCTGTCCCATCCCGACCGAAGACAGCCATCGATGACAACGACACCCCAGCCGCGCGGCCTGTGAACCTCAACCCGCAGTACACTCCATTTTGGTGCTCAGCTCAGCACCCCGAGCGGACAACTTTCCTGATAGGCCCCGAGGACACATTGTAGACAGTTGGCAAAGTGCCATGCAGCGGGAAGCTGAAGCCAGCAGTATGGCAAAATGTCAAAAGCTGTATAGATAACGTGAATCTACTCAAAAAGCTTTTGGCTGTAGGTACGATTGCTGTCAGTTTTATTTTCCCGAGAAATGCCCAAGCTATATCAAACTTTTCATTTTTACCAAATCCAGTAAGTTATCAATATTGTAATGAGTTTAATGGAGGGACAGGGGTTAACTGTAATACAGCCACCACATCCACTGAGACTTTAGTATTTACATCAGCAAATTTTACTTTTGATGGTACCAATATTGTTGTTACCTCACCATTTACTGCAACAAGTACCATTGAGAAGCCCGGAACTTATACTCTCACATTTACCAATGGCACTTACAGTACAGCCACTAATTTGTTGACATTTACCGGTCCAAATGTTGTATTTAATCTAAGTCCTACTGGAACTGCTTCTAAGCCAACTACTTATTCGATTAGTTTGACTAATCCCTTGATTGATTTAAATAATCAACCAACAATCAATTCTATTGGTACTTACAGCCTTGCAGGTCTTAGTACAGTTTGTACTGTATGGCAAAACAATGGCAATGATAAGTGTCTTGAAGGCGATCTCCAGGCAGTTCCGTCACCGTTTTCCCCATTAGCAGCAATTCCTCTTCTGTTCTTAGGTCGACTACGCCGAAGGTATACGCTGCCAGCAGCCTAAGACATAATTCTTCTGCCTTTAATTGGCTGCTTCAAATTTTTATATTGCAAGTTAATGCGTAGTTGACTGTGGATTCCCTATAAAGAGCCGTAGACAAGACCGGTCCTTTAGTGGTGGTGGATGCGCAATAGCGGAGCCCACAAGACTGGCTATACAGTGACCGGCAAATCATCCCACTTGGGACATGGATCATTGTTGGCACCGCAGTCCATGGAATTGAGATCAAGAAGACTCCTAAGCCAAGCGAAAAGGAATACAAAAAAGAGGTGCAGCAGCCTCAAGATCTTATCCGGGCACATCACAAGGAAGCTCATTGAAATTGAACCCTCAGCGCCAGCGGATAGTCTGGCAATGATCAATTTCAAGGGGTATTTGCGCTTGCCTGTGCCAAAAACGCCTTCCACCTCATTGCGTCGGCGCTGATCGGCAATAAGCTGTTGCCTGTGAGCTGCATTAACCTCTGGATCCTTGGGTGGCCTGCCCAGTCGTTTACCCGACAGCCGGATGCCAACTCTCGCGCAAAAGTGTCGGTTCTTGGCATTGATGTAGATGCGATCCGCGCAGATGCGTTCTGGATAGCAGTCATAGTCTTGTTTGTACTTTTCAGCCTGCGCAATCAGGTCATTACCTTCGTTATAGGCAT
>NZ_NQKW01000003.1 GCF_002252625.1 Synechococcus sp. 1G10
AGATTGAGGACAGCTTCCTGGTCACCCGAACCATGATCTGGGTGCTGCCGATGCTGGGCTTTCTCGGAACCGTACTTGGCATCTCCGTCTCGATCGGTGGCTTCTCTGGCTTGCTGGCCAATGTGACGGATCTGACGAAGGTGAAGGCTGGCCTCACGCAGGTCACCGGTGGCCTCTCCACCGCCTTTGACACAACCCTTCTGGGGATTGTCTGCGCCGTCGGCTGCATGGTGTTGATGAGCCTGGCTGAGCGCTCGGAGTATCGGCTGGCCGGAGATCTCGAAGCAAGCATCAACGATTCCCTCTTCCCTCGATTGGCTCAAGATGAGACGTCCACGGCGAAGCTCTAGTACCGGAGTTGATCTGATCGGCTTCCTCGACATCCTCAGCGCGGTTATGGTGATCGTGCTGCTGGTGATTTCGGTGCTGGCCCTCTCGATCGGGGAGCAGGGAACAACCCAGGCTGCACCTGAACCGTTGCCAGCTGCGGCTTCAGAGTCCAGGACATCCCCCGCTCTCGTCGAGATCACCACGGTGGGTGGCCGTGATGTCACTGCGGCCACTTCCTTCCTGCTTTGCAAGGGAGAGAGCCTGGAGCAGTTCGATCCCGGAAACGGCGAGAGAATCAAGTCTTGGTCACTCGGCACCACCAGTGCTGCTGAGGTGGCTCGGGAACTGGCAGCCCCCAACGTTTACCTGGCGGTATCCGGTTCCTGCTTCCCCTCACTTGACTCTCTGGTAGAAGCCTTCCGGGCCAGCGGGTCGCAGCTTGGTTACGAGCCCACATCAGAGGAGGCCGTCTTGCCATGGCAGTAAATCAGAGAGGTCGTCGTCGCTCTGGTGCAGCCGAGCTGAGCTTCGACAGCTTGATCGATGTCTTCATGAACGTTCTGGGCGTTCTGATGATCACGGCTGTCGTGCTGGCACTCGCGGCTCCAGGGCGGGTCAGCAACCCACAGGCACCCACTCCACAACCACCAGTAGCCCCGCCACCCATTACACAGCCGGAGCGGCCAGCAGCTCGGCTCTCATTGCCACAGGTTGAAGAAGCCGCTACGCGTCCGCTCTATCTCCTGATCACTGGTGATGGCATCCGGCCATTTTCCGGGGATGACCTGGAGACGACCGGCAGGTTCTTTACTCTTACGGACCTGGGATCTGCTCTGCAGCTGCAGCCAATCTCAGGACGTGTGATGAGCGCGGGGGAGTTGCGTTTGTGGCTGAGGCAGTACGACCCAGGATTGCGGCATCTTTCAGCAGCAATCACATCCGATGGGACGGGATACTACAAGGAGGTGCGCACCATTACCGCAGAGGAAGGCTTCCGCTCCGGATGGCTGACACATGAAGGAAGTGCTGTTGTACTTGGCAGTGGAGGTCGTACAGGTTCTTTAGTCCAGTAGGCGCCATCCACCTAAAACTGCGCAGATACAATCACCTGAGTAGAGGCACTTTCTTGCAACATACCCCCCTTCTTGGCAATTCTGCTGCTGGGAACACTTGAACACAAGCTGGAGCATAGACAAGAATCATTCTCTAACTAGCCTGAATTGAGCGATGGGTGTGGAAATCCCCCGATCAGGGGATGTGGTGAGACGTGCGCCCAGGAGATGGTGAAGAGGTCAGGGGGAAGCAGATGCCCATACCCCCACCACCCACCACGACCACCGTTCATAGCCATGAACCGCTTCCTCACCTCCGCTGCTGCTGCTGCCATCGCGATCACCGCCTCACCGGCCTACGCACAGCCGACTCCCGCGATCGTCAAGCAATGCCAAACAGCTGCTGATTTTGCTGGTTGCGTCAAAGCTTTCACTACTCCAGCTGTCGTTAAAGACGAGGTTCAGCCTCTCCGCGATGCCATGAAGCAAGTTGCGGCGCGCCTGACCACAGGCACTAGCTTGGCTGACTCAACCAGCGTTTACCAGCCTGTCGTTGACCAACTGGCATTGGTAGAAAGCGCTCACGGCTCAGACCCAGCTGTAGTAGCAGCACGCAAGGCGACCAACATGTTTGGCGTTATGCGCTCGGCATGGGGATTGCGCATTCAAGCCGACGTCAGCCACAAGCTCAACAAGTCCAACGTGTACATCTGCCCGACACTCAAGGATACTGCTGACATTTTTGATCAGCAGTTTGAAACCAGCATCAACTTCAACTATTCCACTACTTGGGCGGGACGTCTGTTTGGTGTCAAGCTCTGCACTGTCGCCGACTATCAGCTGCCTGATTACTACATGCGAAGCGAGATAGTGCAGGTCTTAAACTCTGGCGCTACCCCCACAACGTCAATGGAGAAAGGAGCACCCTCCTCCACAAAAATCTTCCCACAGCCGGTAAGCGACTACTCATCCGGCTTTCGGTGAGTCGAGCTTTTCACATCATCCCACCACCCACCCACCACCACACCCGCACCATGAAGCGCTTCTTCGATATCGCCGCTGCTGCTGTCCTGCTCTTTGCCGCACCTGTTCACGCACAGAACACCACCGCCCCGTCTACCTGGCAGCTCAGTCAATTCTGCACGATGAGGTTTGACAAGAACAACAGCGCAAACTCCAAGGCAATCCGCAACATCGACACCACCAGGGAGCGCTGTCAGGGGATCTCTGTCTCCCAGAAGGAGAACATCAATGTTCACTTCTCCCCCGTACATCCGTCACTCAGCAAGCCGCTCATCAGTTATGCCCTTGTCGAGGGTCCATTCGTTGGTAAGCATCCAGTGCAAGCCGTAGTAATCGGCTTGGGAACCCAAGACCAGACGATCCTCCCCGTTCAAGGCGGATCATGTGAAGTTCGACCAGACTCGACCGTTGCGTGTTCAGCTTTTACGGAGTCGCTGGAAAATGGTGACTACTTGTCATTCATCAGCGTGGCCTCGTTCGAGGGTCTGGTCCCCGCTATCCGCACCGCCCTTCGCTGATAGTCCGCTCGCTGCCCCGATCGCATCGGTGCATTCACCATCCATCCCATCGTCTCCAGACCAACAGAAAAATGAAAAAGCTCATTCTAACCATTGCCATTTTGACAGCTACGGCATTACCCGCAATGGCTAAACACTGCCCGAGTCTTCCCCGGACAGAAACTAAAGAAATAAAACGTAGCGCCTATATTGTCGTTGACTCAGGCCCACCGATTCACTGCATCAAAGATTCACTTAGATCATTTGCAGAAATTGGAGGCCTTGATAAAGACACTTACCGATGCGGAGGCTTGACAATACAAAGAATCTCCCCATCGACTAACGCGCTTATAAGCAATGTCCTTAGACGCGACTGGGATTCGTGCTCAAGGTATCGCTATACCTTGTTTGATAAGCAAGGAAAAGAATTCCGCCTTAACGCCGAATGCCCTTCAGGAGCAATCTCTCCTGAAGTCTTAATTACAAGATGCATCAAAGATAACGTAACAACATTTAGCGGTAGAGCAAAGCTTACCAATGATTGGGCGGCTATCTACTTCCACACAGAGAGTGTCCACAAGCCCTTCCCTGTGAAAGGGCCAAGCCTTTAGTCACCACCGCCCGCCCCGAGCGCATCGGGCATCCTTCACCACCACCCCGCCATGAAATTTGATCTCTACAAAGCAGCCCGTGCAGCATCACGTGATGCACGCGAGGCATCCGGCTGCGCCCGCACGGTCTGGAGCCTTGCTTTGACCATCCAGACGATGTTCCGGTCAGCCGACGACGACGACTTACCCGTACCCAGCCATGATGTTGCGTTCGAGCTCGACCGTGCCATCAATGACGCAGGGTATGCCATGGCCTACATGCAGGCAACGCTAAATCAACTGCAGGCAATGCGGGGTGCACTTTGCTGCTAACTCGTCCCGTACAGGCTGCAATCCTCCGCCTGAAGATGACGGATGTAGTACTGCCGCTCTTGATGGTGTTGCGCGAGGAGGTCTGCCTTGTGACAGATCACCAGCGGGGACTGATCGACGAACGCCTCAGCCAGGTGCAGGGCGGCAGCGAGATCGAGAGCCATGCCGCCTATCTCTCTCACTGATTGAGCTGCTCAAGGAGTCGCCGAAGGTGCGGTTTAACGTGCTCAGCGAGGCGCGGTCACAAAAGTCTGCGGCTGTGCGAAGAAAGGGCTTGGCGCCTGATCGGCCAAATTCTGTGCGAATCTGAGTCCCTCAGGCCGGGCAGACAACTTCGCTAGCAAAGGGGTAATGCAAGCAGTTGACGTAACTTACAATATCTGACAGTTGATCCTAGACTGCGATGCATCTTGCTGAGTTTAGGTGCTATAGCCGTTCTCCCTGGACAAGAGTATTATGAGGACTTGGATTTTTCAAGGAAACCCTTCTATTTTTGATCTTGATGGGTTTCTGCAAAGCCATCCCGTTGATTTTTCCTGGCTTGCAAAGCAGCATCGTGACAAGATCATGCCAGGAGACGATGTATATGTTTGGAGATCCGCTGGAGATGCCCGTGGCACTGCCGGTATCGTAGCGAAGGCGACGGTGATATCTGAGCCATATGAGGGCCCCGATGATCAGGTCTCGGTGCCATACTGGAAGTATGCTTCAAATGCTACATCAGTACAATGTAGAGTTCGAATACGACTAGAAAAGTCTGCGAGTTCACGCGAGATAATTAAGAGAGACTGGTTGGTTGAAGATCCTATTTGCCATGACCTGTTAGTTATCCGGCAGCCAGCAGGGACAAACTATCCCGTTAACCAAGATCAAGCTGATCGACTTGGCCAGCTTTGGTTGCGTACAGGAGTGGACTGGAGTAGAGCAGAGTCGCTGGCTGCACTTCGAACTTACGGATATACGCTTAACCAAGAGATCTCTAGGAAGAGAGGCAGCCCAGTGGCAGAGCTTGCTCTCTTGACCGGTCGCTCCGTGAGTGGGGTATATAACAAGATCATGAACTTTCGAGCAATTGATCCAAGGGACCAGCGAGCTGGGCTCAAGGGAGGAAGCGATATAGACCGTGCAGTCTGGGCAGAGTTCTTCGACAGGACTAGCCGAGAACTTAATCAAAGTGCCATAGAGAAGGAGTTTCATTCACTATGGACGAACTCATGGATTCAGAAGTCGCTTGACACTCAATCTGAATCGCTCAAATCAAAAACATCAGCATTGGCCGCGTTGAGTCAGCAGGAATTATTGCAACGAATCGCCAAGCGGGCCACCTCAGACATTCCTCGATCTGGAACCATTACAACAACTATCTTTGATCGTGATCCTGCAGTGATCGTGTTTGCCAAGACTCGCGCACAGTTCCGATGCGAAGTCCCTGGCTGTCTGTACCAGCTATTTCTTAGGTCAGACGGAGAAGCATTCATCGAGGTCCATCATATTCGGACCCTGGCTAGTGGTGGTACAGACATCCCTGATAATGTTGCATGCCTGTGTCCCTCCCATCACAGGGAAATTCACTTTGGGATGGAAGGTGGGCGTCTAACCAACCTGCTGCTTGAGCTACGAAAAAGATCAGGCTAAACTGATATGTCAGAAGCCTCAACGGGGAGAGCGTTGTTGTAGAGGCAGGCTAGTGAGTGTCACACCTTCCAATGGATCAGGGCCCAGAGGTACCCCCTTAGGCGAGTCACCAGAATCCCTGAGAGGGTCCCAACCACTAAAGCTTTCACCACACCCTGAAGTTCGTCGACCCCACCATGCTCCTGCTGCGCTGCCAAACCACCCCATACCGCACTGCATCCAATGCGTGCTGCGCCGTTCCATCAGCTACTCGCTCACAATCTGTCGGGTGGCGGGGCAGCGTCGGCACCGTGGCCATCCAGCCCTGACATGCCTTGCTCCATAGGAGCCACGGTGTCTCCGGGTCACGACTTGCTGCCTGCAGCATCGTGCGGACCAAGGCTAGGCCGTTCGCTTCTCTCACCGAGAGCTTCCCGGCACGGCGAAACCGCACACCGGCATCTTGGAAGTCACCAGCCACTGAACCCCTCGGCCCGCCGGTCGCGTTGAACACGGCATCGTCCATCACGATCTGCAGATCCCTTGGCTCCAGTCCCCATCTGCTCAGCCATTCCTTGAGCGCCATGGCTTGCTCGGCATTGCTCATGTAGGAGCCACGGGTCCAATCCCGTTGCCCACCGCTGGTGCTGGCGCAGACGTACATCTCATCGATCAGCCACAGGCTGCCCTTGGGGGCGCTTGGTGGGTCCGGAATGGCCAGATAGAACACCGATGGGGCAGCACAGCCCCAGTCGCCCACCACGAAGGGCTTGTGGAGCCTCAGGTTGATCTCCCCAGGCTTCACTTCACGCATGGAGCGGCGCACCGAGAAGCTCGTCCCGAAGAACGCCCCGGCAATCTCCACGTCCAGCCGCCCTCTGAGCCAGGCATCTAGCAGCGCAGGGTCATCACCACATGCCACCCGCAGGCTGCGGATGTAAGCATCAAGGTCGATGTACTGGTTGCTGGCCGCAGTGGCACTGAAATAGACGCAGTGCTTCTCCAGGTCCTCGCTGTAGAACCGTGTGGGCTTGCCGGCTTCTGGATAGCCCGAAGGTATGCCGAATCTTGTCTGCAGCCACGCATGGCCAGCGCCTCCAGGGTTACCCAGCAGGATCACACGGGTCTGGATGCCTTCCGGTGCACGCAATGTGGCCCGTACGGTGTCGATGAAGTCACTGGTGGGATGGGTACCGACTTCGTCATGGATGTGGCAAACGTAGCTACGCCCCTGATAGCGGGAGAGTGATTTCTGCATCTCAACAGGCCCGTTGCCCACATAGCCCAGTTCCACTGAGCCGAAAGGAGCATCAGGCCCACCGAGCTTGAACAGCATCGTGGCGCCGCTCCAAGTGGTGCCTGGGAAGGCCCTGGCGTAATAGCGCCAAAGCAGGCCCTGCAGTTCAACAAGACCCTGGTAGGTCTGACGTGTGATCAGGCAACTGTACCTGCCCTTGAAGATACTGGCATCACGGGCGGTTATCAGCGGAATGGCATAGGACTTGCCAGTACCCCTTGCGGTTATGGCACAAACATCATCAGCCAGCGGGCAATCAAGCAGAATCCGCTGAGTCAGGTTTGCTTCACCAATCTCCGGGGCTGGTGCAGGCAGCCGTGGTGCGGTCTGAGTCATAGCCGGCGAGCATCCTTCCTCCAATCTAGTCGCGGCTCAATGCGCCACAGGACGGTGAAGATTGGGCGTCAAAATATTCAGCGCGGGTGAAGGTGATGAGGCGCAGATTGCCCCCCCTACCCGGGGTGGTGAATCTGGGGTGGTTGGCGCTCTGGGGAGTGAGTGGGAGACGAGACTGAAGGGTGGAGATTGCAACCATACCCCCATTCCTTATGCTTACTGGTGGACAAGGTAAGCATAGCCTACCTTGCCCAGAGACAGTATCAGCGGTCTGGATAGATCTCGCGGCATAGCTCTTGCGCTCCCCAGCTCATCGCCAGGTTCACATAAGCAGCGGTGAAATCGTCTGGGTCATCGATTGTCTGACCTTCCAATGCCTCCAGGGTAGACGTGCATCCGATGGCCTCGCAGTAGGCGTCAAACAGTGCACGAATGCTGTCTTCCTGCCGGCCCCAGCGTGCCAGCAGGTCTCGCGTGTAGCACTCCGCCAGGTTCACCCAGTCGCTGTGGTCGAAGTCTTGCAGCGACTCTGGGCAATCATCGAAGCGCTCGATGATGTCGTCGATCGCTGCGTTGTTCGGTGCGCTCCAGTTTGTATCGACCCAGCGGCTGCCGGCATCTTCCAGCATCTGGCGCAAGGTGGGCGGTTCTTGGTCGTCATCGTCGATGGGCCAGAAACCGAAGTCAGCGCCATCACCCGGATGGCTGCCGAAGAACCAGCCAGGATTGGCGGCACCGTCGAGCAGCTCAATCAGTTCTTCGATGATTTCGCTTGCGTCATCTGGCAGCTCGGGAGCAACGGGGCTCGATGCACTGCAAGCAAGCAGCTGAGCACGATCGATCAGACCATCTGGAGCACGGTCTGCGATTCGCAGATCATCGATGGTGCCAAGGAAGGAGTCAGCCAGCTGGTCGGGGCGCAATGTCCCAGCAGAAATGCTGCCGACGGCAAGAGCCGTGGAGGTGGTAGTCATGGATGGGGCTCTCAGGCGGGGGAGTTCGAAGGTCTCCGCCTGATCCCCACCACCATAACAGGCTGACGAACGTAGACGTGCTATAACAGGCGAAGAATTGATGAAGAGCTGTGGACCTTGTTGCCTATTACCGCGTCAGCACCCAGCGGCAAGGGCAGAGCGGGCTTGGGCTTGAAGCTCAAAAGGCTCGCGTGGAAGAGCTGGCACTTCAAAGAAATGCCAAGGTTGTGGCGGAATTCGTAGAGGTCGAGTCAGGGCGGAAGCCCGACAGACCACAGCTGGCTGCAGCTTTGGAGGAAGCCCGAAAGCAGCGAGCCGCCGTTGCGGTTGCAAAGCTTGACCGGTTAGCACGTGATGCTGAGCTGGTGCTTCGGCTGAGCCGTGAAGCGGAGGCCAACGGTCTGGCAGGCTTCTTGTTCTGCGATCTCCCCGACGTTGACGCCACCACCAGCGCTGGCCGGCTGATCCTGTCAGTGATGGCCAGCGTGGCTGAATTCGAATCGCGCCGGATCAGCGAGCGCACCAGGGACGCCTTGAATGCGGCCAAGGTGAAAGGCAAGGCGCTCGGTGCTCGACTTCCCAAGCAAGCTGCCGCCAATGCAGAACGTGCTGCCCAGGCTCAACAGGTGGCCGAGAAGCTGGCCGGCATCATTCGCCCCATGCGTGAACGCGGCGACTCCATGCAGACCATTGCCGAAGCTCTAACAGGCAGCGGGGTCCCCACTACCGGAGGCAAGGGCAAATGGAACGCTATGGGCGTCAAGCGTGTCCTCGCCCGTCTAGGCCTCTCTTGAATGGCAAAGCGAGAGCGTCTGAACTGGACCAATGAATGCACTCCCAGCTCCAGCGTCCTGAATTCCTTGTCGCATCAGCCACCTGCTGCAGGCCGATTCTCGTTGAATTGCTCGGTGGCAGGATCCACCATGCTCTTGGCCGGTGTCGGTGAAACTGTGGCCTCGATCTTGCGGGCCTGCTCGCTGGTCTGAATGGGCTCAACATCGAGAGTCCTCACCTCAGACGCACCAGCCCAGCGATTCTCGAAGCTGGCACCATCAGAAGGCAAATTGAGTTGAATGAAGTTGGTCTGATTGCTGCTCGTATCAGCACTGCCATCCATCAGGCCACAGAACTGAGCCCAGCGAACAAGGGAGCGTGACAACTCTCCTGCAGTGCGGGGGCTGATGCCGCGTGTGCGCCGTCTGCTGATGACATTGCCATCGGCATCAAGCTCCTCGGTGATCTGGCCATTGATGGACTGATAGCGGATATCAGCGGCCAGGGCGCCGAGCGTGTCATCGAACAGCTCGTTGATCTTGACCTTGACTGCATCACAATCAATGCCACGCTCTTTGGCGTACTTCTCGCCGCGATCAAGGGCACGCTTCAGCGCCATTGGGCTTGGATAGTCCATCTTTCGCTGTATTGATCTCCAAGAGACTCCACGCAGAGTTAGCTTGTAAGCCTCTATGTCGCGCTCGATCTTTTCTTCATCGCGCTCTTTTGGTGGCTTCCGATTAGGCTTGACTAGGGATTGTGACTGTGACACTTGATGCTAACATGTCGCTATCAATACTTTGCCATAGACTGCAGGCGATTTGCTACTTCTTTGCAGGAGATTGGCGAGGGCGGTGGTTTGTTGCCGTGGCCCAAATCGACAGGGCCGGGCCCGCCGGAGTCGACTTCGCCATCTGGTGCATCGCACCACCCCGCAGGTGCCAACTGCTCAGGAGGGGGGTGGAGCATCGGCTGGCTCCCGAGCCGCTGGCCGTCATCACCAGGCCACCGCTGGACCAGTTCACCGTGGTGTATCTGCGCCGCATGGCCCAGGCCATAGGGCTCACCCAGGTGGGTGGGGTGTGGACCTCGAAGGCCAAGCGTGCGGACCTGCTGCTGGCGCTGAAGCATGGCCTGCTGCCGTACACAACGGGTGAAACCAGCTTTAGGCTCTGGTGATCTTAGTCAGTCTTCGAGGCGCCCTTAAACCAGTGAGGTTAACTTATTTCTAATCCCCAAAGCCCGTGGAGCACATATTTTCTAGTAATTCAATGAATACAGACCCGTCATACTCTTCGGGATCGATGCAAATTTCTTCCCTGAATAAGTGCTCAAACTTTTTGAAGTATTCCTTAGGGTTAAATAGCATCTCATGACTCCTGCTGCTATGATTATCTTTGTATCTCGCGTCATAGTCTTCGTCTAAAGTGTATCCAGCATTGTCCGCGCTTTCTTCATTATCAAAGATTATAGCCACTAAAAGCGCTGTGAGCTGACCAGCTGAGATCCCCTGGATGCAATTCTCAACGCTCCCGATGAACGTTTCAGAAGTAGCACGTATCAACTGCCAAGTAGGATCCGACATTAGATGTTCATCCGCTTCCTGTAGGGCGTCAAGCAGATCCTGAACGTCCTGCTCTCCATCATATTCAGCTTCTCCAATGCGAAAGGAAGGCATGTCGCTGTTCCCTGCCTAGTCCATGGATAGCTAAGGATCTGCTCTCATGTCTCTCCCCTGCTTAAAGTTCCGTAATGGTCATACGGAAGCGCTCAGTGGGCATCGCCCCAGCTCTCGCCGACCTGGGCCGCGGCCTTCAGTGGGATGTCTCCCAGGTAGGTCTCCCGGAGCCGCGGGGATGTCATCACGGCCAGGGCCGCGGCCTTCACCTGCTCCAGCTGATCGCTGGGCACTTCGAGCAGGAACTCGTCATGGATCAGGCCGATCACCCTCACGCCAGGGTACTGATCCAGCTCCTGCCACAGGTCTCCAGCGGCATCGGCCAGCAGGTCCTTCCCTGAGCCCTGGATGGGGAAGTTCACGCCGTTCGTGCGGTAGATCGGGAAGGTGGGTCTGGTGCCGTCAGCGTTGGCGCCGTTGCCGACGTTGCGGATCCTGCGACCGCTGACGGTGCGGACCTGGTAGATGGTGCCGTCCGCGTACTGGGCCATCTCGCGGCTGATCTGGGGGTGGAACCGATGCCAGGCGTCGTAGACCTCCCTGGCCTTGTGCTCGGCCACGGGGACGCCCTGGGCGGCGCTCAGCAGCCCCTGCAGGCTCTTGGGGTAACAGCCGTAGGCCAGGGAGAAGTTGGCTGGCTTGGCGGCGATGCGCTGGGCTGTGGTGACGGCATCCTTCGTCACCAGGCCCTGGGGGCGTGGCAGATCGAACAGGGTGAGCGCCATCAGGGCGTGGGGGTCCACCCCATCCAGCAGCACCTGGCGGCAGCCGCTGTCGTTGTAGAGCCTGGGGCTGGCCTGCAGGGCGATCTCGATGCTGTCCCAATCCAGATCCAGCAGCACCGTGTCGGGGTTGCCTGTGACCAGAGCGGCCTTCGTGCGGCCCGTGAGCCCCTGGAAGTTGAAGCCGTACTGGGGGAGCTTCTCGGTCTTCCACTGGCCAGCCTTCTGGGCTGTGGGGCCATAGACCTCGGTGTCGGATGGAACGCGGCGCAGCTTGCTGCCCTCACCCAGCTGGGCGCTGGTGGTGGTCCTGCCCGTGTTGGCCCCCAGGATGCGGTAGCTGGGGTGGATGCGGCCATCACCCTGGGCGATGTCGCGGCGCAGCCAGGTGACCTCCTTCAGGGTGGCGTCCAGGTCGCGCACCTCCAGCAGCAGATCCACGGCGGGGATGCCGCGGTAGGGGGCCAGGGCCTGGGCGTCGGTGGTGGGTCGGTCCTCCCTCGCCCCCGTCTCCTTGTTCGTCTCCTTCTTCAGCAGCGGTGCACCGACCGCCGCGGCCAGGGCTGGGTGCAGCTGCTCCACCGAGCGGTAGTTCTCGATCCCCAGTAGCACGTGCAGACGTGCCACCTTCTCCGTGCGGGCCTCTCGGGCTAGCACCTCCAGACGTGCCAGTTCCTCCAGGTCCACGGCCAGGCCACGCACCTGTCCATCAGCGCAGGGGCCGATCATCTTGTTCTCCAGGTGCAGGGCCATCACCTGCCCAGTGGCCTTCAGGTGCCCCTGCAGGGCGTGCGCAAGGGGCCAGACCACCTTGGCATCGGTGGCGGCGTACTGCAGCTGCTCAGCGGTCAAGGCGTTCCCCCAGTCGCTGGTCTGGGCTTCCTTGTCCAGCTCCTCCCCCAGGTAGTGCCGCGCCACCGACGCCAGGCTGCTGCCCGCCAGGTCACCGATCAGCTGGGACGCCAGCATCGTGTCCCACCAGCCGCACAGGGGGCGGATCCCCGCGGCAATCAGGAAGGTGGCTTCGAACAGCAGGTTGTGGCCGCACAGGGTCCGCTGTGGGTTGCGCACCAGGGAGCGGAGCCACTCGATCGCAGGGGCGCCGATCACCGCCACATCCACCACCCAGGTGTGGCTGCCGTCGTGGATCTGCGCCAGGCGGATCTCACCACCCAGGGAGGGGAACAGGCCCGCCACGTGACGGTGGAGATCTGTGCGGCGGTTGAAGGTCTCCAGGTCGAAGCCGAGCCAGAGCGGCATGGCATCGGGGTCGGGGAGATCGGTGGACGCGGCCACGTAGGTGATGTCCTCAGGCAGCTCGCCCTCGAAGGGGGTGGGGATGGGGGCCGCCACCACGCGGGGTTCCACGGGGGTGGGGGCTGGCTTGGCCTTGATGACCCGCTTCTTCCTGGGGGGCTTGGGGGTGGGCACCAACTCCTGGCCCAGGGGGTCCGCTGCCGCGGGTAGGGGGGTGGAATCGTCCAGGGGTGGAGCCGAGTCGATTCCACCCTGGGGGCCTGAACGATTCCACCCCTCGCGCGGGGACGTGCGGGGGGTGGAATCGATGGAATCGTTCAGTGTTTGCAAGGGTTCTTCTGAACGATTCCACACCCCACCCTCCCTGGTCCCCCCGCATATAACGCTTGCGTCGATTCCATCGATTCCACCCTGGGTCTGTCCCCGCGCGAGGGGTGGAATCGTCCCCGCCCCATCCCCTGCGATCGGTGCCTCGGTGGCTTCCGCTTCACCCCCCACGGAGACGGCCACCACATCCACCACGGCGGGCGGCGGGTTGCCCTCACCCATGGGCCAGAACTGATCCGTGGGTGTCCCGTCAAGCGTCACCTTCAGGGACTGGACCAGGGACTTCCTCGCCAGCTGATCCAGGTTCCGCCAGACCGCCTTGTGTGCGCTCGATCCCTGGATGCCCAGAATCTCCACCACCTGCTTCACAGTGGTTCTCTCCCCCTGCTCCCGCCAGCGCAGACGCACCACGGAGAGAACATCGCCCTGGCGATCGGTCAGATCGTCCTCCACCTTCTGGCGGCGGTTGGCGGCCTCCACCGCGTCGGGGCTGCCGTGGCTGACCCATTGACCTGTGGCCTTCTCCCGCTCCACCAGGAGACGCACAGGGGCCCCGCCGCGGCCTTCGGTGACCAGAACCCTGCGGTCATCCAGGAACCAGTCCTCACCCCTTGCCGCAGGCGCCAGGTTGATGTTCTGGCTGCTCAGAGCTGGAAGGGCGGTGGTCCCCCTGGATGCGGTGCTGGCCGCCGAGTGGGAAAGCACCTTGCCGCTGTGGTGAACGATCACCGCACCCGCTCCGTGGGGGGCCAGGGCCTCCATCAGATCCGACGCTGGCTCGGCAAAGCTGGCGTCCTTCTCCTCCAACCCCAGACCGCGTGTCAGCTCGGCGTAGCTGTCACACAGAACAAGCAGGCCTGGGTGCTTCTCGGCGTAGGCCTCGATCTTCTCGATGCCGACGGTATCCAGGGTGAGCGGACGGCCCTTGTGGAACAGGCCAACGATCGGCCAGCCGAAGGTGTCGTCCTCGTTCAGCAGGCCGAAGCCGCTCAGCATCTCCACCCAGTCATTGGATGGCATATCCACCCCCACCAGCAGAACGGGCGGGCAGGGGCCGATCAGCGGCAAACCCAGGAACTCGGTGGCGCCACGGCTCCAGGCGGCGATCACTGCCACCAGAAGGCTGGTCTTCCCCGCCTTGGGGAGAGCCACCATCAGGTTCAGGCAGGCGGCCAACAGCACGCCCTCCCACAGCCAGCGGTCCTTGGTGCGGGTTAGCACCTCCCCAGGTGCCACGGCTTCGGTGTTGCCCCTTGCAGCCCGCTTGGCATCCCAGACGCACTGGAGAAGCTCCTGATCCTTCAGCAGGATGTCGAGATCACGGGCAAAGGCCCGCAGCAGGGGAACCCGCTCGGTGACGCGCACCTTCTCGGCCAGCAGGGTGGCGGCCTGCTGGCGCAGCTTGGCAATCTTCTCCGCGTGGGGCAGCTCGGTGGCGCTGGGGCGGGCTGGCAGCCTGCTGGGGGCATGGCGCAGCAGGTTCATGATCAGCCCTTGGCGCTCGTGGCCCTCGGCCACCCCCAGCACGTCATCCAGGCCCGCGGTGCCACCAGCACGGAGCAGCACGAAGCGCACCAGCAGGGCGCCAATCTCCTGGGCCAGAACGTCCGCCAGGTGATTAGCTGCCTCCCACACCCTGAGTTTGGTGGCCACGTCGGCATCGAAGGCCAGGAAGACGGTGCGGTCCTTGAGGGGGATCCGCTCCAAGCAGGGGATGGGCTTGCCGTTGCATCGCCACCCATCACAGCCGCTCACCCCCACGACGGCGACCTGGGCCCCAGCCAGAGCCGATGCCGCGGCCAGGTACTGCTTCGTACCTTCCACAATCACCAATGGCACGTCCGAGCGTGCCACCAGCTCCTGGTGACCAGGCGGCACCGCCAGCACCATCGACGCCTGGTTGGGCCAGCGGTACTCACCCTTGGGCTGGCCGTCCTTCTCCCCCTTCCACCTGACCTGATGGATTGCTGGACCGTCGAACGGCTGCCAGGTGAAAACCATGGGATCCAGCCCGCTCCCCACCAGCCAGCTGTACTTCTCAAACCCGCGCGGCAGATCCAACAGGGAGCTGATCGAGTGAACGGCGGTGGCCCTTAGGTCGTCGATTCCCGCCGCTAACAGAAAGGCCCTGTGCTCTTCAGACAGTCCCATCTGCCGCTCAGCTCCCCACGACGACTAGGGCGCTGATGAGCCAGGAACGTTCGACTAAAGCCAGCCTGCCCACCATGGAGGTGGAACATTCTTTGCAGCCAGCCATCAGCCCGCCCTCGTAGCACTCAGCTGCGATGCATGGGCAGCGTCATACGTCTCCGGTCGGCGCCGACGGGCCTGCTTTGCCGCAAGCTCCAGCAACGTTTCCCGAACACGGGGAACGCTGTAATAGAACCTGCCGCGCTTTGGCCCGACGGTGTAAAAGTGATGGCCGGGCTTGAGGATGCCCTGTTTTTTGTATTCAGCAAGCTGACGCTCAGAAGGCCCTACGGCCTCCGACAACTGTGTGATTGGCACCCAGGGGGCGCCCGCTTCTTGGGAAGACATGACATACCAGTCTGAATTGACTGGCTTCGTGCCACAAACGTGTATTACTGGTTTTTGCGTGCCTTGAACCAGGCCCGATCACGGCGTCGGCAGTAATCAACTGCTGCAAGGGCCATCTCGTAGATGACGAAATTCCCCTTGCTCCAGTCGTGCTGGCGCTGTGGTTTGCCTGGTGGCGGGTTGAACTCGTCCGCTGCCGCCATCATCTCCTGTGCGGAGAGCGTGGAGTCCTTAGGCATCTGGATGATTCCGACGCCGGACCTTCGTGAGTAGCGGTTGGGTTTGGGCACAACAAGCTCAGCAGTACAGCTTGCGGCAACCCCGACCCAATTCCTGACTGAGCGCCACCCCAGACGGCTCGGCTACGGACGCGGTTGCTAACGCTTCCACGCCATTCGGTTCTTGATGATGATCTTAATGGCTTCCTGCAGAGGGCCGCAGCAGCTTGCAGGCAAACTCGCGGACAACTCGGCTTGCAAGCGGCGTGGCGAGACGGCCTAGCAGGAAGGGTTGTCCGCGCTTTTGTCCGCGCCCCTTCTGTCTTATGGCTGAGAAGTCAATCGGGGCGACAGGATTCGAACCTGCGACCTAGTGCTCCCAAAGCACCCGCGCTACCAAGCTGCGCCACGCCCCGCCGTTATCGACCTTACCTACCGAGCTCCAGGCGAATGCGTCAATGCTTGGAAGCTCACTCGGCTCTGGTCAGGAGAGAGCGTTCATCCCTACACGCACCATCGAGCCCTGATCGCTGGAGAGCACCTCGATGCCGTCGCGGATCCGCTCCTTGAGGGCTCCCACGTGACTGATGATGCCGATCATGCGGCCGCCTTCCCGCAGCCGGTCGAGCTCGTCCATCGCCAGCTGGAGGTTGTCGGGATCTAGGGTGCCGAAGCCCTCGTCGATGAACAGGGCCTCGAGGTGCACCCCGCCTGAATGGGCCTCGACGGTGTCGGCCACGCCGAGGGCCAGGGCCAGGGAGGCCTGGAAGGTTTCGCCGCCCGAGAGGCTGCTCACTTCCCGCTCCTCGCCGGTGTAGGCATCGAGGACACGCAGGCCCAGGCCCGCCTGGCGGCCGCCGCGCCCCCCCTCATCGGTGAGCCGCAGCTGATAGCGGCCTGAGGTCATCAGCTCAAGTCGCTGGTTGGCGTAGCGGCAGATATCGCCCAGATAGGCGGAGAGCACCCAGCGCTGCAGGGATATGAAAGGAGCGGCCTTGCCAGAGCAGCGATCGGCCACGGCACTCAACAACTGTGCCCGCTCCCGCCGGGCGGCCAGCTCGCCTGCCCCGCTCCTGTGCTCAGAGCTGACCCGCTCGATCTCCGCCTGCGCTCCTCGGGCTTCGCTGTGGCGCTCGACGGCCGCCGTGCGGGCGGCATCAGCGGTGATCACCGCTTCCTGGGCAGCCGCGGTGTCTGGCCGCTCCACTGGCAGACCGGCCAGGTCGGATGAGGCCAGCAGTTCCCTCAGCCCGATCAACTCCGTCTCGTAGGCCTTGATCCGCTGGGCCCAGAGCTGGCGCACGTTCTCCTCTCTTAGAGCGGCAACGACGGCCAGGCCATCGGCAAACTCCGTTCCGGCCATATCCCTCGCCAGGCGGCCCGAAGCCTGCTCAAGCCGGGTCATGGCAGTGGTGATGGCTTGGCAGCATCCCGCCAGAGCTTTCAGTGCTTCCTCCAGGGGTTCGAAGGTCTTCAACGCCTGCAGTGGATCGACCCCCTCCCCAAGCTGGCTGGCGATGTCGGCGGTGAGGGTCTGCGCCCGTTGATTTTCGTCCGCGGCGCCCCTGGACTGCATGGCCAGCTCCGTGCTGGCCGACTGAAGGCTCGCTTGGAGTGCCTGGAGCTCCTGCTCGTGATCGTTGATCGCCTGCTCCAGGCCGGCCACTGTTTCGGCCAGGGCCTGCGCCGTGGCCAGGCTCTCCCTGGCCTGAAGAGCCGCAGTGCGCGCCGTCAACTTATCAAGGTTGGCGCCGCCGGCTTTCTCAAGGACCGCCGCCAGTTCTCCCTGTGACTTCTGCACACCAACCGCGGCTTGCTCGGCCGCCTTGGTTGCCGCGTTCAGCTGGCTCTCCGCCGCAGTGATCGCCTCATCACTGACGGCGTCCAGGGATGGCTGAGCTGGTGTCGGATGGTTCGCCGAACCGCAGACGGGGCAGGGGGCTCCAGATTCCAGTCCGGCGGCGAGCCGGGCCGCCATGCCGGCAATATGACGTCGCCGGTGATCGTTCAAAGCCGCCTTGGCCTGGCTGAGCCGACCATCGGCCCTGGTTTTCGCGGCCGTGGCCTCGTTCTCCTGCTGCTGGGCAGGGGCGATGGCCTCCACGGCTCGGGCGCGATCACGGGCCTCCTCTGCCGCCCGCTGCAACCCGTTGAGCTGGTCACGGGCCGAGCAGGCTTTGGTGAAGGCATCGGCGGCGGCCTGGCGCGCCTGTTGGCGGCTCTCTATGGCGGCTTTGCTGCTGGTAAGCCGCTCCTCCGCTCTGCTGGCCAGTCCAGCGGCGGCGGTGGCCCTGGCCCTTGCCTGGGCTGCCTCCATGGCTTGACTGGCCAGGCCCGTCAGCTCCACCCGTCGCGCCGCCAGGGCATTGCGCGCTTCGCTCAGCTCCTCGAGGCTTGGCGGTGCGATCAGATCGAGCAGGACCAGCGAAGCCGGCAGGGCCTGAGCGGCGTCCCTGGCCCGGTTAGCCCGCAGCAGCTCTGCCTTGATCCCGGCCTCAAGGCTGCTCAGGGCGTCACGGGCAGCCTGTTCAGCTTCCACGCTGGGGCGCAGCGCCTCGGCCTGCTCCGCCCTGCTCAGCCGCTGGCGGAAGTCGATGACCGCCTCCTGCTTGGCCTCCAGTTCGCTGAGTCGCGAGAGGGCCGCTGCGCGCCGATCCCAGCGGTCGGCCGTCTTCTCGATTGCCGCCATCGCATTGCGGGCGACCTCAAGGCTTGCGCCCGCCTGCTTCAGGCTGTCCTGGGTGCCCCCCACCACCACAGCGATCTGCTCCACCAGCAGGTCCAGGCCCTCCTGATCGTTGGGTACCTCCAAGGGCTGAAGGGCATAGGGGCTCCACTCATGGGCGGCCTGGTGGCACAGCACCTCCAGGGTCCGGTTCTGCTCGGCCACCTCGATGCGGGCGGTCTTGGCGCGCTCCTCCAGCCAGCTGCCTGCCTGCTCGTAGATCACCGTGTCGAAGAGGGTTTTCAGCAGCGCCTCCCGCTCCTCAGCCCTGGCCCGCAGCACTTCGGCGAACTTGCCCTGGGGCAGCAGGATCACCTGACGGAACTGGGCGGCATCGAGACCCACCAGCCCCTGCACCTCGCGGGTGACCTCCGTGGTGCGGCTGGCGATCGGCTGCCACTCGTCGCCGACCAGCCGGAACAGCACCGCCTGCGGCGCCTTCTCGGTGGTTCCCTCACCCCGGGTCTTGGGGGCGGTGTAAGCGGGCGATCGCTCCACGCGGTAGCGGGCCCCGCCGCTGGAGAACTCCAGGCTCACCCGCGGCACGGCTGAGGGCTCGGCGTGATCCGATTTCAGCGCCTTGACGCTGCGATCCCCCGACACCTCGCCGTAGAGCGCGAAGCAGAGGGCATCGAGCAGGAAGGTCTTGCCGGCACCGGTGCTGCCGTGGATCAGGAACAGTCCCTCCTGGCTAAGCGCGTCGAAGCCGATCTCCACGGGCTCGGCATAGGGCCCGAAAGCCTCGATCCTGAGCTGGTGTGGTTTCAGCGCTCCCCTCCCTTCGCGGCCGCCTCGAGCGCCTCCCGCAGCAGATCGCCCTCGGCCTGATTGGCGGCTCTCCCCTGCTGATCCGCGAAGAATGCCGAGGTCAGCTCAAACGGTGAAGCGGCCTGCCGCACCTGCTGGTTGCGCTCGCTGGCCGTGGAGCGCAGCACCTCCGGCGGACGGTGGCGCAGTTCGGCCACATGGGGGAAGCGCCGGCGCAGTCGGGCCATGGCCTGCAGGGGCAGCACCTCGTCGGTGAGGATCACCCGCACCCATGCTTTGACGGCCGACTCAAACTGCGGATCACGGCAGAGCTGGTCGATGCCTCCTTCAATGGTGCAGAGCGATCGGCCCACCCGCAGCGGCACAAGCTCAACCGTTGGCTGGCCTGCCGCGTCGAGCTCCACAATCCGCACCGACTTGGTGTGGTGCTGCTCGGAGAAGGAATAGGGCAGGGGGGTGCCGGAATAAGCCAGCCGGGGGCCATCCAGCTGCTGGGAGCCGTGCAGATGGCCCAGGGCCACGTAGTCGAAGCCGGCGAAGGCCTCCACGCTCACCCGATCGACGTTGCCGACCGTGAGCTCCCGCTCCGACTCCGAGCTCTCCCCACCAGCGACGAAGGTGTGGGCCACGAGCACAGAGCGGTGCTTCGGCCGCCCCTGGAGATCCCGGCGGATCCGCCCCAGCGCCAGCCGCGTCACCTCGTCATGGCGCAGGCGCACCGGCAGCACCTCCTCCTCCAGCGCACTGATCAGGCCAGGCCCATCCACCGCCGGCTCCAGGTAGGGGAGCGGGTAGATCGCCACCGGAGGCCCCCCCAGCCGTGGGCTCACCAGCACCGGCTGATGGGCCCGGCGCACGTCCCCGCGGATCGTCACCCCGAAGCAGGCCAGCAGGGGGTCGTACACCGACACCCGTACGTGGGAATCGTGGTTGCCGGCGATCGCCACCACGGCGGCACCGCACTGCCGCAACTGGGCCAAAGTGTCGTTGAACAGCTGCACGGCCTCGGACGGCGGGATCGCCCTGTCGTAGAGGTCGCCGGCGATCAGGACCGCATCAACAGCCCCCTCCCTGGTCAGCTCCACGATCCGCGCCAGCGCTGCCGCCTGCTCATCAAGCAGAGAGGCGCCGTGGAAAGTTCGCCCAAGGTGCCAGTCGGAGGTGTGAAGCAGGCGCATCAGCGGCAGTCTGCGCAGGGCCTTCTTCAGCTAGACGCTAAGTGGCCATCGACACCCGGCGGCGGGGGCAACCGTGATCAAGGCGATCGCAGAACTGCCTGACTGCTCAGGTCAATGGCCCGCTGAGTGGGAACGAATCAGGGCGCCCAGCCTCAGTGGTTGCCGGGGTAGCGCAGCGTCCGCCAGTCGCCGCCGGGGGTGCTCACTTCGACGCCGATGCCGATCGCGTCCTCAAGGCCGTTGCTGTTCTGCTGCCACCACTCCTGGGCTGCGTCCCAGGCGGCATCCATTGAATCGAAATGGTCGTCGAGGACGGGATGGGGGCAGCAGCGCTGGTCGACCAACCGGTACAGCCGCGCAACTTGGGCCTGCTTGCCGGTGGAGACGGTACGGAAGGAAGAAAACGCCATGGCCCCACATCGACAACCTCCCTATGGTGGTGGGTGTGACAGCTGTTGACTGTCACCTTCATTACAAGACACGGATCTCAAAGGATGCGCGCTGTGGTAGCAACGACATGGGTGACGGCTCAGCCGGTGACCACCAGCCTTCAGCTCAGCAGGGCGATGCAGTCGATTTCGACCAGGGCCCCCTTCGGCAGTGCCGCCACCTGAACGCAGGCCCGAGCCGGCGAGACCCCAGCGGAGAACACCTGCGCGTAGAGGGCATTGACCCGGGAGAAGTCGGCCAGGTCGGTGAGGAACACCGTGGTGCGCACCACCTGTTGGGCCGTGCAGCCCGCCGCGCTCAGCACCGCCTGAAGATTGGTGAGCACCTGCCTGGTTTCGGCCTCCACATCCCCGTCGCCCACCAGCACGCCCGTGGCTGGATCCAGGGCGATCTGGCCGGAGCAGAACAGCAGCCCCCCCGCCTTGACCGCCTGGTTGTAGGGACCCACCGGTGCTGGAGCAGCGGCCGTGGTGATCGCCTCGGCTGGAGTACCCATGCCCCTGGCAGGTGAAAATGGAAATCGAGTGTACGGACCAGGCTCCATCGCCCCTCCCTCCCCAGTCCCGTTGGTTGTCTCCACCGCATTCCAGGCGGATGAGCGACCAGATCCGGTGCGGCTGGAGAACGTCTGGCACCGCTACCCCAGTTCCCGTGGCGCCACCGACGCCGGCAATCCACAGAACTGGACCCTGCAGGGGGTGAACCTGCAGCTGCATCAGGGGGAATTGGTGGGTTTGCTGGGCCCTTCCGGTTGCGGAAAGACCACCCTGCTGCGCCTGATCGCCGGCTTCGAGCGTCCGGCCCGCGGCCGGGTGCTGATCCACGGCCACGAGGTGGCAGGCCCCCACGGCTGGCTGGCACCTGAGCGTCGTGGGGTGGGCATGGTCTTCCAGGACTACGCCCTCTTCCCCCATCTCGATGCCTGGAGCAATGTCTGTTTCGGGCTCAAGCCCCGCCAGGATCGCAGCCGGGCCGCCTGGCTGCTGGAGCTGCTGGGGCTGACGGGGCTGGAGCGCCGCTACCCCCACGAACTCTCGGGCGGTCAGCGCCAGCGCCTGGCCCTGGCTCGGGCCCTCGCCCCTGGGCCAACTCTGCTGCTGCTGGATGAGCCCTTCTCGAACCTGGATGTGGAGGTGCGGCTGAGGCTGCGGGCCGAGCTCCCCGGCGTGCTCAGCCGCTGCCAGGCCAGCGGCCTGATCGTGACCCACGATCCCGAGGAGGCCCTGGCCATCTGCGACCGGGTCGCGGTGCTGCAGGGGGGGCACCTGCATCAATGCAGCAGTCCGCGGGAGATGGTGCGAGCCCCCGCCTCAGCCTTCGTGGGCCGCTTCGTGTTGCAGGGAAACCTGCTCGAGGCCCATTGGAGCGGCGACCAGCTGCTCACGCCCCTCGGTGCCTTGCACCCGGAGCCGAGCGAATCCATCCCAAGCGCTGATGCCCCTGGCCCCTGGCAGGTGCTGCTGAGTCCATCGGCCTTTGATCTCAACGTCGATCCCAGTGGCCCCGCCGAGGTGGTGGCACGCGAGTTTCTCGGGCGTGAGTGGCTCTACCAGGTGCGGCTCGATGCCCTGGGCTCCGCTGCCCCGGTTGATCTCCGCTTTCGACTGCCCCTCGAGCGCGACTACCCACTCGGCCTGCGCTGCCGCCCGTGGTTGCGGCCCGGCGAGCCCGCCCGTCTCTTCCCCACAGGCCAGAGCCTCTGGCCGTCGGAGTCCCCCAGCCCCAGGGCGGCCTGATCAGCCCTGCCAGTGGTCCTTGCTGCGGCGACGGCTTGCGAACGTTTCCACATCGCTGGCCCTGAGCATCAGGTTCGTGGCCCGCTCCAGGGCGATCGTGCTGGGGATGGTGGGTTGATTCCGCCGCCGCCTCTCCTCCACGGCCGCGAGCCGCTCCTGGATCGCCTGACGCTCCGCCCCCGGCTCCGGACAGTTCGCCGCTGCCCAGCGCAGGTTGTCAAGGGTGTACTCGTGGGCGCACCAGACGCGGGTGTCCCCGGGCAGGGCCCCCAGCCGCTGCAGCGACTTGTGCATCTCCGTGGGGCTTCCTTCGAACAGCCGCCCGCAACCCGCGGCAAAGAGGGTGTCGCCGCAGAACAGCTCTCCCTTGCCATCCGCAAGCGGCGGGAGATAGAAGGCCAGGTGCCAGCGGGTGTGCCCGGGCACCGCCAGGACATTCACGCAGCGCCCCAGCAGCTCCAGCTGGTCACCGTCCTGCAGGGCCACGGTCTGAAAGGGAATGCGCGCCCGGTCGGCGCCTGAAGCCATCACAGCTGCACCAGGCCAGCGGCGCAGCAGTCCAGGGGTGCCGTCGATGTGGTCCCGGTGGTGGTGGGTCTGCAGCACCGACACCAGCTCAAGACCCTTCCGCTCCAGCCAGGTGATCACCGGCTCGGCCACGCCCGGGTCCACCACCACCGCCCGTGCACCGTCGTGGAGCACGACGACGTAGTTGTCGTGCAGAACCGGGATCAGCTCCACCTCGCTCTGACTCGCGTCCATCGGTAAAGTTCAGGTTGCGGTGTAAGTCCATGATCACCGTCGCGCTAGCCAAAGGGGCTCTGCTGAAGGATTCGGTGCGCTGCTTCGCCGCCGCCGGGCTTGATTTCAGCGCCCTGCTCGATGCCGACAATCGCCAGCTGATGGTGCCCAGTCCCTGCGGCCGGGCGAGGGCCCTGCTGGTGCGTAATGGCGATGTGCCTGTCTACGTGGCCTATGGCCAGGCACAGCTGGGTGTGGTGGGCGATGACGTGCTGCGCGAGCACCAGTTGCCGGTGGCACCACTGCTGGATCTGGGCTTCGGCGGCTGCCGCATGGCCGTGGCCGTGAAGGAAAACAGCGGCTACACCCGGGCGGCTGAGCTGCCGGCTCACTGCCGGGTGGCCAGCAAGTTCGTGCGCTGCGCCGAAACCTTTTTTGCAGGGCTTGATCTGCCCGTGGAACTGATCCATCTCACCGGCTCGGTGGAGCTGGGTCCGATCACCGGCATTTCCGAGGCGATCGTGGATCTGGTGGCCACCGGCCGCACCTTGCGCGACAACGGCCTGGTGGCTCTTGATGAGTTGTTCCACAGCACCGCCCGCCTGATCGGCAATCCCCTGGCACTGCGCTTCGATCTCGGCGAGCTGCAGCACATCGTCGACAGGGTCGCCACCTCCAGCTGCGCGACCACCACGTCCGCCTCCATCCCATCCCAGCGCTGATGGCCGCCCTCGACCGCCAGCGACTCGGCCGGCTGCTGCCCTACCTGCGCTACGACCGGCGCCGTCTGATCCTGGTGGTGCTGCTGCTGATCCCCGTGGCCCTGGCCGCTGCGATCCAGCCCCTGTTGATCGGTCAGGCCATCGCCGTCCTGCGTGGTGAGCCCAGGGCCGCCTGGCTGGCGGGGCAGAGCGTGTCGCAGGCGATCCGCACCCTGGTGTTGATTCTCTTCGGGGCGGTCCTGCTGCGACTGGCTTTGCAGGGGGCCCAGTCCTACAGCGTCCAGGCGGTGGGCCAGCGGCTCACGGCCCGCATTCGCGATGACCTCTTCCGCCACGCCCTGGCCCTCTCGCTGCGCTTCCACGACCGCACGCCGGTGGGCAAGCTGCTCACCCGCCTCACCAGCGATGTCGATGCCCTGGCCGAGGTGTTCGGCAGCGGCGCCGTGGGTGTGCTGGCCGATCTGGTCAGCCTGCTGGTGATCGGCGTCACGATGATCAGCATCGAACCTCGCCTCGGTTCCCTGCTGCTGGCCACTCAGGTGCCGGCCACCCTGGTGATCCTCTGGCTGCAGGGCCGTTACCGCAAGGCCAATTACCGGGTGCGTGAAGAGCTGAGCCAGCTCAACGCCGATCTGCAGGAGAACCTGCAGGGGCTTGAGGTGGTGCAGATGTTCCGGCGTGAGGCCACCAACAGTGCCCGCTTCGCCGTCACCACCAACGCCTACCGCCGCGCCGTCACCGGCACGATTTTTTATGAAAGTGGCGTCTCGGCCTTCATCGAATGGGTGGCTCTCACCGCCGTGGCCGTGGTGCTGGCCATTGGGGGCTGGATGGTGATCGCCGGCACCATCGGCCTGGGCACCCTCACCACCTTCATCCTCTTTTCCCAGCGCCTGTTCGACCCCCTGCGCCAGCTGGCGGAGCGCTTCACTCAGATCCAGGGAGGACTCACGGCGGTGGAGCGCATCGGTGAGCTGATGGAGCAGCCGATCGAGATCGCCGACCTGGAGCAGGGCCTGCGCAGCAGTGCCGCCCAGCGCTCGGGACTGCTGCGAGCCAGCGCCGGGGAGGTGATCTTCGAGGCGGTGAGCTTCGCCTACCGCCCGGATGATCCGATCCTCACCGACCTGAGCTTCCGCATCGCCCCGGGGGAGAAGGTGGCCCTGGTGGGTCCCACCGGCTCCGGCAAGACCACCATCATCCGACTGCTCTGCCGGCTCTATGAGCCCCAGAGCGGCCGGATCCTGCTCGATGGCATCGACATCCGCGAGCTGCCCAGTGCCACCTTGCGCCAGCGGCTGGGTGTGGTCCTGCAGGACACGTTCCTGTTCAGCGGCAACGTGGCAGACAACCTTCGCCTCGATGCGCCGATCCCCCAGGCCGACCTGGAGCGGATCTGCGCCGAGCTGGGTCTTGATCCCCTGCTGCGTCGCCTGCCTGACGGCCTGGCCACTGAATTGCGTGAGCGGGGCGGGAACCTCTCCTCGGGTGAGCGCCAGCTGCTGTCGGTGGCCCGGGTGGCGATGCGGGATCCCTCCGTGCTGGTGATGGATGAGGCCACCGCCTTCATGGATCCCTCAACCGAGGCCACGCTCCAGCGCGATCTGGAGCGGCTGCTCACCGGCCGCACCGCCATCGTCATCGCCCACCGCCTGGCTACGGTGGAGGCTGCCGACCGCATCCTGGTGCTGCGTCGGGGGCGGCTGATCGAGCAGGGCACCCACCGGGAGCTGCGGGCGGCCGGTGGCCTCTATGCCGAGCTGGCGGACCTGCAGGAGCGGGGTCTGGCCCGCCTTTAGGACTCAGGGCAGCCGCTCCAGCCAGGCGTCGATCAGGGCGGCCAGCTGGCGGGGACACTGCCGCATCGGCAAGTGGCCGCAGTCGGGGATGACGGCCAGTTCATGGCCTGGGGCATAGCCCGCCAGGTGGCGTACGTAGCGGGGAGCCATCACCTGGTCCTGGCTGCCCGCGATCCAGAGGCTCGGCACCTGCAGGGCGGCGGTGAGTGAGGGCAGCTGGCTGACGGCGCCGCGGTTGGTGCTGCAGGCCAGCAGTCCCCGGGCCGCGCGCGCCTCAGCCACCAGCGGACTGCGGATTGCCTCGGTGCCTGGCAGCCGCGCTAGCCATCCAGGGCGGTAGCGCAGGAACAGGGAACCCCCTTGCCGCACCCGGGCGAAGGCCCTGGGCTGATAGACCCCGCCGCCGGCGGCGATCTGGATCACCCCCCGCAGCCGTGGCCCCAGGAACCCGGCCGCATGCAGGGCGATGCTGCCCCCCAGGGAGTGGCCCATCAACACGATGGGTGAGTCGGGATCGATCCGGTTGCAGGCCTCGCTGACCCAGCGCCCATAGCTGGCCAGGCTCGGCTGCAGTCCAGCCGGACGCGGTTCCGCTCCGAAGCCCGGCAGATCAGGGCACCACAGTCGCCAGCGGTTCTGCAGTTCAGCCGCCAGCGGGTCCCACAGCCGGCCGGAGAGCATCCAGCCGTGCAGAGCGATCAGCAGCAGCCCAGGCTGGTGGGGTTCCAAGGCCTTGCAGCGAGCAACCAATCACTTCTGGGGGTCTGCCACCAGCCTGCCCTGTAACGCCCTCGATCGGCCAGGATCGTGCCAATGCGTTGCCTCGGCCGTCTGGTTTGGACACAGACCCGCTCCTTTCGAGCATTTACGGCCCCGGCTGGCGCCACTGCCCCAGTCCGAACCCCCAGCTGGAGCTGGTGCTCAGCCTGGAGCGGGAGATCGATCTGGTGGAACTCGAGCAGCTCTGTGATGCCGTCGGCTGGAGCCGCCGTCCGATCAGGCGAGTGCGCAAAGCCCTGCAGAACAGCCTGCTGAGGGTGGGGCTCTGGCGCCATGACCCGCGGGTGCCGCGCCTGGTGGGCTTCGCCCGCTGCACCGGCGATGGGGTGATGGAGGCCACGGTCTGGGATGTGGCCGTCCACCCCCTGTATCAGGGCGCTGGCCTGGGGCGACAGCTGATGGACTACGTGCTCGAGCAGCTCAGGCTGATGGAGGTAGACCGGGTCAGCCTGTTCGCCGATCCCGAAGTGGTGGGGTTCTATCAGTCGCAGGGGTGGGAGCTGGAACCTCACCAGCGGCGCTGTGCCTTCTGGTATTCACCCTGACCCTCCTGAGGTCCAGCCGGCCTGCTCACAGCTGGTAGTACCGGGCTGCCAGGGCCGCGGGATCAACACCGCGGCGCCAGTCGCGCCGTAACCGGGCATTGCGCCAGGCCGTGCCCCAGACCCCCAGGCGCCGCCAGCGCCGTCCATCCACCTGCACAGGCAGCCCGAGGTCGTGGATCGGGCCCAGCTGGCGCAGCCGCAGGATCAGATCGAGATCTTCCATCAGGGGCAGGGCCCGCAGGCCGCCGGCGCGCTCCAGCAGGCGCCGCGGCAGCAGCAGCCCCTGGTCGCCATAGGGCAGCTGGCCGAGGCCGCTGCGCATCCGCACGCCCAACTCCACCAGGCGCAGGACAGGACCTGCCCCCTGGATCTGCAGGCGGAAACACCAGGCGGCCTCAGGGGCGGCCATGGCCCGCTGCACCGCCGAGCACCATCCTGGCGCCAGACGCAGGTCGCCATGCAGCAACAGCAACCAGGCGGCACGGCTGCGGGCGACTCCCGCCGCCAGCTGACAGCCCCGTCCGCCTGGCGCCTGCATCACCCGTGCTCCCGCCAGGCCCGAGAGGCTGGGGCTGCCATCACTGCTGCCCCCATCCACCACCAGGCAGCTCTCGATCAGGCCGGCGGGAGCCATGGCCAGATCCGCCAGCAGGGCAGGCAAGTGCCCCGCCTCGTTCAGGGCAGGGATCACCACCGCAAGGGGGGCGCCGACGGCAGATGGTGCAGCCGTTGTTGCCCTCACCCCAGCCAGGGCTCCAGGTCCCCGGGGCGGTCCAGGTCGCTGTGAACCGCAAGCAGAGCTGGATCCAGCTCCTCAAAGGCGGCCCGCTCCAGGGTGCGGCGGAGCACGTCGTTGCTGCCCCATGGAATTCCGCTGAGCAGGCTGGAGCGGCGCGCAGTGAGCCCGATCAGCCAGTAGCCCCCATCGCTGGCCGGTCCGAGCACCAGGGGGCTTTGGGCGAACGCGGCGAAGGCCGCTTCGAGATCCGCGCTGCTCAGCAGGGGCAGGTCGGTGCCGATCAGCAGCACCTGCTGGGCACCCTCGCCGAAAGCGCGCGCCAGCTGCCTGGCCATCCGGCTGCCCAGGCCACCGATCCCCTGCGGTACGGCGCGGTGGGCGCCGAGGCTTTGGCCCCAGCGCCGGGCGCCCCGCGGGCCCAGGCCGCTCACCGCCAGCACCAGGTCGATGCCGCCCAGCTGGCGAGCTGCAGCCATGGTGTGCTCACTCAGCCGGCTTTGGATACGGGCGGCTGCCTCGGGGCCGATGCCGGCCGCCAGACGGCTTTTGCAACGCCCCGCTGCTGGCCAACGGGCCATCACCACCAGCTGCCTCCTGGGACGGATCAGCGTCAGCGGGCTCACTCGCCGGAGCGCAGCTCCGCCGGCTCGAGGGTGACGCTGCGGCTGCTGTTCCCTCGTCTGATGCTGATCGACAGGGGCTGGCCCACCTTGCCCTGATCAACGGCCACCTGCACTTCGGAAGGATTCTTCACCGCCTTGCCACCAACGGTCTCGATCAGGTCGCAGGGCTTCAGGCCCGCCTTGGCTGCCGGGCTGTCCTTGAGCACCTCCACCACCACGACCCCATCGGTTTCCGGCAGGCGGCATTCGCTGGAGGTGGCATTGATTTCCCGTGCCAGTCGAGGAGTGAGCGCCTGCAGGCGCACTCCGATATAAGGGTGTGAGGCGCGTCCCTTCTCCAGGATCTGGGCGGCGATCTGCTTACCCAGGTTGATCGGGATCGCGAAGCTCAGACCCGCCCCAGGCGCCTGGCGGATGGCGGTGTTCACCCCGATCACCTGACCGCGGTCGTTGATCAGGGGGCCGCCGCTGTTGCCGGGGTTCACCGCCGCATCGGTCTGGATGTAGGGCACCCGCTGGCCTTCGCCGATGGCATTGGTGCGCTGAATCGCGCTGATGATGCCCGCCGTCACGGTGTTGTCGAGGCCAAGGGGGTTGCCGATGGCGATTGCCCATTCACCAGGACGCACCTGACTGGAATCCCCCAGGGGCGCCACCGGCAGCTTCTGGGCGACCACCCGGACCACAGCGATGTCGGTGAGGGGATCGGCCCCAAGCACCTTGCCGTTGAAGCTGCGCCCATCCGGCAGGGTCACCGACACTTCATTGGCACCTTCCACCACGTGGGCGTTGGTGAGGATCACCCCGTCGGAGCGGGTGATGAAGCCCGACCCCTGGCCCTGCTGCTGCTGGATCGAGGGTCCCCCGCCGAACAGGCCCCCGAGGGGATTGATCACCCGTTTGACCGTGTCGATGCGGACCACAGCGGGACCGACCTTCTCGACCGCCTTGACGATGAAGTTGCTGCCCACCTGAAGCGGTGCGGCTGGCGGGGCGTCACTCACGCGCGGACCCGGGGCGGTGGGGCCACCCCTGGGCAGCCCAGGGATGTTCGGCAGCGGGATTGCGCAGCTGGCCAGGAGGAATCCACAGAGGCCGGTGGCGGCCAGGACCCGGCGACGGGGGGTCAGGAGGCCAGAGGCGCGTTGGGGAGTCATGGCTGGGGAGCGGAGCGGGGCCGCGAAGCCGAGCGGGTCCGCGAAGCGCTTCATTAAAGACGGTGCAGGTCGGGGGAGCTGCCTATATTCGGCCACTGGCTGAGTGAGGGTTGGACGGTGCAGCAGGGTCAGGAGCTGTGGCACCAAGTCCAGGAGGCACTGCAGGCCAACCTCAGCAAGCCCACTTTTGAAACCTGGATCCGGCCGGCCCGCTGCACGGGCTACGCCGACGGCCAGCTCCTGCTGGAGGCTCCCAACAGCTTTGCCAGCGGCTGGTTGCGCAAGAACTACCTGGTGATGATCGCCGCGGTGGCCACCGATCTCGCCGGCCACGCCATTCAGGTGGAAGTCGGCACCGCCGCCGTGCAGGAGCTGGATGGGGCCCTGAATGGCTCCACCCCGGCCGAGCGCCCGGGTACTGGCCAGCAGACGGCGGCCGGTGCCTCACCGGGGGCTGTGCTGCGGGCCACAGAGGGCCCCAGCGGACCCACCGCCAGCGGCGAGACACCCCGCCGTCCGGCTCCGGGGCTCAACCCCCGCTATGTCTTCAACCGCTTCGTGGTGGGACCGAACAGCCGCATGGCCCACGCGGCGGCTCTGGCGGTGGCAGAAGCGCCAGGCCGTGAATTCAATCCCCTTTTCCTCTGCGGCGGCGTCGGGCTGGGCAAGACCCACCTGATGCAGGCGATCGGCCACTACCGCCTGGAGATCGATCCGGAGGCCCGGGTCTTTTACGTCTCCACCGAAACCTTCACTAACGACCTGATCCAGGCCATCCGCAAGGACGGCATGCAGAAGTTCCGCGATCGCTATCGCGCCGCTGACCTGATCCTGGTGGACGACATCCAGTTCATCGAGGGCAAGGAGTACACCCAGGAGGAGTTCTTCCACACCTTCAACGCCCTGCACGAGGCCGGTCGCCAGATCGTGATCGCCAGCGACCGCCCCCCCAGCCAGATCCCCCGCCTTCAGGAGCGTCTGATTTCACGTTTCTCCATGGGTCTGATCGCCGACATCCAGACGCCCGACCTGGAAACGCGCATGGCGATCCTTCACAAGAAGGCGGAACAGGAGCGCATGATTCTCCCCCGCGACCTGATTCAGTACCTGGCGGGGCGATTCACCTCCAACATCCGCGAACTGGAGGGTGCCCTGACCCGGGCGGTGGCCTTCGCCTCGATCACCGGCCTGCCGATGACGGTGGAATCGGTGGCGCCGATGCTTGATCCCGTGGGCAATGAGGTGCCGGTCACCCCCCAGCAGGTGGTGGACAAGGTGTCCGAGGTGTTCGGGGTCAGCGCCGAGGAGATGCGCAGCAGCAGCCGCAAACGGGCGGTGAGCCAGGCACGCCAGGTGGGCATGTATCTGCTGCGCCAGAGCACCGACCTGAGCCTGCCCCGCATCGGCGATGTCTTCGGCGGCAAGGACCACAGCACCGTGATGTACGCGGTGGAGCAGGTGGAGAAGAAACTGGCGATGGACCCCTCCCTGGCCCGCCAGTTGCAACAGGTACGAGATCTGCTCCAGATCGACAGCCGTCGCCGTCGCTGAGATGGCAGGTCAGGTGAGCGGCAGGCTGGGATCGAGCCCTTCCACTTCCCCCTGAAACACGCGGCTGGCGGTGATGTCCTCGGCCTGGATCGTGATCAGGTCCAGCTTGGTCAGACCCCGCCCCATGTGGTTGAAGAGCCGGTTGGCCTGACGCATG
Organism: Synechococcus sp. 1G10; assembly: GCF_002252625.1. Taxonomy (GTDB): domain Bacteria; phylum Cyanobacteriota; class Cyanobacteriia; order PCC-6307; family Cyanobiaceae; genus Regnicoccus_A. Next base: position 31,232 of record NZ_NQKW01000003.1, read on the forward strand.
CGTGCCCGGTCGATGGCATTGCGGATAGAGCGGCCATTGGCGAAGAAGGGCAGCTGCATACGCCGCTTGATATATTCGTAGAAGGCGGCTTGGGCCTCATCGCCGAAGCGGTAACTCTCGGCAGCCAGAATCAACTGGGCGATAGCCAGCAATTCTGCGGCGGTATAATCAGGGAAATCAATGTGATTGGCCACCCGTGAGGAGAGGCCAGGATTCGACTGGTAGAAGATATCCATCTTATCTTTGTAGCCTGCGAAGATCACAACCAGGTCGTCGCGATTGTTCTCCATCACCTGAAGCAGGATCTCTATAGCTTCGGCGCCATAGTCCCGTTCGTTCTCAGGGCGGTAGAGATAGTAGGCCTCATCAATGAAAAGCACACCGCCCATTGCCTTCTTGAGCATGTCACGGGTCTTGGGCGCGGTGTGCCCGATGTACTGGCCCACCAGATCATCCCGGGTTGCGGTCACGAGATGGCCCTTGCGCACGTATCCCAGCCGGTGCAGGATCTCGGAAATTCGCTCAGCCACAGTGGTCTTGCCGGTACCGGGGCGGCCCGTGAACGACATGTGCAGACTCGGCGCTGCCGTGGCCAGGCCCACTTGCTTGCGCGCCCGCTCCACCACCAGCAGCGCCGCGATCTCGCGGATGCGCGTTTTCACCGGCTTGAGCCCGATCAGGTCGGCATCGAGTTGGTCGAGCACTTCCTGCACATTGGCGGCCTCGTAGGCCTCCTGCAGGTTGACCGGGGCATCGAGGTCAGAGGGAGCGTTGCCGGCTTCGGGCTCAGGCAAGGAGGTCATCGATGGCCGCAGCGAAGGCGTGGTCGGCGGAGGCGATCGGGCTGTCGTCGCCGTCGGAGCGCAGGGTGATGTTCACGTAGGTGCGTCCGAAGCTGATATCTGGGTAGCGGCCCTGCTGTACGCACAGGTCGTTGAGGCGGTCAAGGAAGGACCGGTTGCTGGCGTAATCGGCGAATTCGATACGCCGCTCGAGCCGCTCGGCTTGTTCGGGTTTTGGGCGCGGGGTCCAGGGCTGCTCCATGGGATCCAAGCTACGGCAGGGGGTCGAGGCAGTCGGTTCGGGCTGCCGCCAGTCGGGCGGCCCAGGCGGCGGCATAGGCACGGTTGGCCTCACGGGCCGCCGGTTCGGGGCTGTTCAGGGGATGGGGGAAAGTGCCACGGATGGCTGCGTTGGTGACGCAGAACATCGACTTCTGGAAGCTCATGCAGATCTTCACGCGTACGTCGCCCTCACCCCGGGTGCGCTTGCGGTAGAGCCCATCCAGCCGTTGCGGCAGGTGACGGAACATGTCCTGCATCAACAGGCTGGGGGGTATGCCGGCTCCCATCGTGGGAAGTGGATCGGCGAACAGGGCTCCGTAGGCGAACTTGGCCTGATCCGGGGAGATCTGCTGAGCCTGGGCATTGAAGCTCACAGTGCCCAGGAACGGCAAACCTCGCAAGAAAACCGCCTCCACGTAGGGCACCGCCACATCCACCAGGAAGGTGAGCCCCGCCTCCGGTGGCAGCACCCAGAGGTTCTCACCCGCCACCTCCACCCCGTAGGTGATCGGGTTGGCGGCGGCGGCCACCAGGCCGTCCTTGATGAACTCCACCACCGCCTCGATCGAAGCCACGCTGCCGTCGGCTTCAGCGCGGGCAAGATCGAGGAACAGATCGCTCATCACCCGCCAGAACTGGCCCAGGGCGTGGGTCGTGGCCGCCGTGCGGATCATCTCGATCAGGAAGCCCGAAAACAGCGGATGCAGCAGGGCCAGCAACGGATCGCGCCGGGTCTTGCGGCGGATGATCACGGCGCAGTTCTCGGCGAAAGCCGCAGAATCAAGGTATGCATCGAGGCCGCCGGTGCCGTGCCAGAGCATCGCCTTCATGCAGTATTCGGCGTACTCGAAATTGATCCGATCGTGGTTGAGGTGGCGCCAGATCTTCGCGGGGCTCTTCTCGCCATCGAGGTACTTGAACAGCGGCACTGGCACCAGAAACTGATGTTCGGCCTGGAAGATCAGGTTGGTGCTGTAGGCATCGAGCACCTCCCCGTAGCTTTTGAGCACATCCACCACTTCGATTAGATGCTCGCGGGTGTCGGCCAGCAACGTCTGCCCCGCCAGCAGTTTCGCCTCCAGCTCAGCGGCGGTGGGCATGCCACCGCTGTGCACCAGCTCGGCCGGGATGATCGGCATCAGCCCAGTCCTCCAGGCTGAAGTCCCCATAACGGCGCTGCCGCGAGCTGAAGCGCCGACACCAGGGCAGGCAGCTGGGCGATCGCCGTGCTCGTGCTCTCACTCAGGCGCCCCAGGCCCGCGGGCAGCAGGCCGATCGCCACCACAGCCATGGCCAGTCCCGTCGCCGGAATCGTTTCCCGGGGTGCCACAGGCGCAAGCCGCACATCAAGACGACCGTGGGCCACAGGGTCAGTCGCTGGGGTGATCGCCAGCCGGCCGAAGAAGGCGCGGTTCACCAGCAGCAGGAAGTAAACCGCCGTCAGACCCGAGCCCAGCATCGAGAGCAGCGTGGCCAGCGGGTAGGCGCTGATGCTGCCGCGGAACACCATGAACTCGGAGATGAAGCCCGCCATGCCCGGCATGCCGGCGCTGGCCATGACCCCAAGGATCATCAGCGTGCCGGTGAACGGCAGGCCCCGCTCCGGGTTGAGCAGCCCGTGCAGCACCGTCAGGTCGCGGGTGCCGGTCTTGCGGTAAACGATCCCCACCAGCAGGAATAGCAGAGCCGAGATCAGCCCGTGGCTCACCATCTGGAACACCGCCCCGAGAATCGCAACCGGTGTGGCCGCCGCCGCCGCCAGCAGGATGTAGCCCATGTGGCCCACCGAGCTGTAGGCCACCATCCGCTTCATGTCCTTCTGGGCAATCGCCGCCAGCGAACCGAACAACACTGAAACCGCCGCCCAGATCGCCAGCCCTGGTGCCAGCTGCGCCCAGGCCTCCGGGAACAGTCCCAGGCAGAAGCGCAGCAGGCCATAGGTGCCGAGCTTCAGCAGCACCCCAGCCAGCAGAACCGACACCGGCGTGGATGCCTGGGTGTGGGCGTCCGGCAGCCAGTTGTGGAAAGGGAACAGCGGCACCTTGATGCCGAAGCCGATCAACAGCGCTCCAAGCAGCAACAATTGGCTGCCCATCGCCAGCTGCTCGCTGCTGACCGGTGTGAGGCTGAAATCGACCGTGCCGGTGGCCAGGGCCAACCCCAGGAAGGCACCCAGGATCAGTATTCCCGACACCGCCGTGAAGATAAGGAACTTGGTGGCCGCATAAGCACGGTTGGCACCGCCCCAGATGCTGATCAGGGCCCAGAGCGGGATCAGCTCAAGCTCATAAAAGAGAAAGAAGAGCAGCAGGTTCTCAGCCAGGAAGGCGCCGTTCACAGCGCCACTGATCACCAACAACAGGGCGAAGTAGATGCGCGGCCGCTGGCTGATGTCTCGCGTGCAGATCGCCGACACCAGCGTCAGCGCGCCGTTGATCAGCACCAGCGGCATCGACAGGCCGTCGACGCCGAGCCTGTACTCGAGCCCGAGGCCGCTCACCCAGGGCAGCGCCTCCTGCAGCTGCATGGCGCTGCTGGTGGGATCAAAGCGGGCGAGGACGATCAGGCTCCAGGCCAGTTGCAGGCCGAGCACCACCAAGGCAACCGCCCGTAGCCGTCCTGGGGGCAGCTGGCCGGGCCAGAGCACGAGGGCCAGAGCGCCGGCGAAGGGGATCAGCAGCAGGATGCTCAGCATGGGCATGGGTGGCTCCACCAGCAGCTCGGGCTATCCATGCAGCCACTCCAGCCACTGCAGCGAGGCAAGCAGCAGCACGATCGCCAGCACCACCGTGAGCAGGTAGCTCTGCAGCTGGCCGCTGACGCCGAGCTTGAGGCCATCGGCACTGGCCAGAGACAGCCGTCCGATTCCGTTCACCAGGCCGTTCACCACCCTGCTGTCGAGCCAGTCGCTCAGCCTGGCCAGGCCGGCCACCGCCGCGACGATCGTGGCCCGGTAGATGCGATCGGTGTAGAAGTCGGAGGCGAGCAGATCCTGCAGCACTCGCAGCGGCTGGAGCAAAGAGCGCGACCAGAACTTGTGAAGCGGCGCCACAGCGCCGCCGGCCACCCCAACCAGCCCGCTGGAGACAACCGCAATGGCCACCGGCAGGGAGAAGGAGGCGATGCCCGGAACAGGATCGAGGCGGCCCATCAGCGCCGGCATCAGTGCCACCAGCACCGTCAGGCTCACCATCGGCAGCGCCATCAGCCAGTTCACCTCCGGGGCGCGCTTGGTTTTGGGCATCGACGGGCCAAGGAACACGTGCCGGTAGACGCGGGTGAGGTTGAAGGCGGTGAGGGCATTAGTGAGCAGGCACACGGCCGCGAAGAAGGGCTGCTGGTGGGCAAAGGTCTCGACCAGCAGCCCAAAGCACCAGAAGCAGCCCAGGGGCAGCAGGCCTACCAGGCCGGCCGAGCCCACCAGGTAGGCGCTGGTGGTGGCGGGCATGCGTGAGCCGAGACCTCCCAGTTCGGTGAGGTCCTGGCAGTTGGTGGTGGCGATGATGCTGCCCACGCTCATGAACAGCAAGGCCTTGGAGAGGCCGTGGGCAAACAGCAGCAGCAGCGCGATCGCCGGTTGCTGCAGAGCAATCGCGATGAACACCAGCCCCAGGTAGGAGGTCGTGGAATACGAGAAGGCCCGTTTGATGTCCACCTGGGCGATGGCCACCAGGGCGCCGGCGAGGGCGCTGATCGTGCCCACCACCAGCAGCACGGTGGTGGCCAGGGGGGAGAAGCGCAGCAGTGGCATCACCTTCATCAGCACCAGGGCGCCGGCGGTGACGACCACCGAGTTGCGCAGGATCGAGGCCGGATTCGGCCCCTCCATCGCCTCATCGAGCCAGAGGTGCATCGGGAACTGGGCGCACTTGCCCATCGGTCCGGCAATCATCCCCAGCCCGAGCAGCGTGCCGGCAAGGGGCGTGAGCGCACCGCTGGCGTCGGCCTCAGCGGCCCAGACGTAGAGATCCTGGAACTCCATTGAGCCCGCCCAGGCCGAGAGTGCCACCATCCCCATCAGCAGCAGCACATCGCCCACCCGCTTGGTGAGGAAGGCGTCGCGCGCGGCCGTGACCACCAAGGGCTGGGCATACCAGAACCCCACCAGCAGATAGGTGGAGAGGGTGAGCATCTCCAGCAGGAAATAGCTCATGAACAGGCTGCTGCTCAGCACCACGCCGGCCAGAGCTCCTTCAAAGAAACCAACCAGCGCGTAGAACCGCGCCAGCGACCATTCCTTGTCGAGGTAGCCGAGGGCGTACACCTGGCCCAGCAGGCTCAAGCCCGTCACCAGCTCAAGCGCCGCCAGGTTGGTGAGCGAGAGGTCGAAGCCGATGCGCAGGTCGAGGTCGGCGGCCTGGAACCAGGGGAACTCCAGGTGCTGGGGGCCGAGCTGCCACACCTGCTGCAGGATCAGGCTGCCGTGGATCACCGCCAGCAGCGTGACCAGCAGATTCAGGTAAGCAGCTGGGCGTGGGCCGTTGCGCTTGAACCAGCCCGCCGCCCACGGCAGCGACAGCAGCATGCCGCTGAATCCGTAGAGAGGAATGATCCAGACCAGCTGGATCGGCAGGGACAGGGAGGAGGCGGACAAATGGGGGGCGCAGAGGGCCTTGCCTAGAAGGTTGCGCGCTCAAGCAGGCGGGCCGGGCCGGCGTTGAGAACGGCAAGCCATTGGTTGAGTTCCTCGCCGTGTTGTCGTTCCTCACTCCATAAATCCTGAAAGAAGGTGGAGTTGGCTTCATCACCGATCAGCAGGCAGAAGCGACTGGCCTCGGCATACAGCTCAATCAGTTCGTCCTCCAGCACGATATTCAGTTGCAGCAGCCCGAACAGGTCGCGGGCGATGCTCACCGGCTTCAGCTGGGACGCGGCAGGCGCTACGCCGAGCCGAAGCATCTGTTGCACCAGCCGCTCGGCATGCTGCATCTCCTCGACCGTTTCCTGGCGGAACCGGTCGGCGGAACCGCCATCGCCCCAGAGGGCGAGCAGGGAGGCCTGGGTCATGTACTGCTGAACCGCGGACAGTTCCAGGCTCAGAGTTCGTCCCAGATAGCCCAGCACCCGAGGGTGAACGGTCTGCATGGTGATCAGCTCCTGCGCTCAGCGCCGCTGAAGGCAAGGATCGGCTCCAGTTCGCTGTGGGGGCGGGCAATGATGTGGGCGGCCACAAGACCATCTCCCACACGCTCGCAGGCATCGGCCCCGGCGCGCACGGCGGCGTTGACTGCACCGGTTTCGCCGCGCACCATCACGGTCACGTAACCGCCACCCACGAATTCACGGGAGATCATCGTCACTTCAGCGGCCTTGGTCATGGCGTCAGCCGCCTCGATCGCGGGTACGAGGCCGCGGGTCTCGATCATGCCGAGAGCAATGCCGTGCGGAGTAGATGCCATGGCTTTGGAGGGGGAGGAGGGGGACTTGGGGGGAGGTGTGGTGCCACCGGAGCGGCCGCGGCTGGCGGCTGCCGGGGTGCTGCCGCTGGCCTTGGCCGGTGGGCTGGGGGCCGCTGCTGCGGGGGCTGAGGCAGGGGTGCTGCCACTGGTTGCGGATGAACCTTGGGCTGGAGGCGGGTCCACGGCTTTGTCCGCAGGGGAGGGGGATGAGGGTGTGGTCGAGGCGGGAAGTGCCTTGGCGGAGGCAGCTCGGCTCACACCGCTGCTGGCGCTGGTGCGCCGGGAGGAGGGCTGGCGGGAGGAGGGTGTGGCCATGGAACGAGCTGGGCTGACGGCAGGAAGGAGGTGGAGGGAGGGAGGATCAACCGTCTGGATCCCAGAGATCAATGATCCCAGCAATCGTGAGGTCGGTCTGGGTATCAGGAACGCCGGTGGCAAAGCGAGCGGCGGAGCCACTGGCGGTGAACACCCAGTTGCCTGGTGCGGCGCCCACCGGGTCGACGGCCACCATCAACTTGCCTTTGGTGGAGCGCAGGATGCGGAGTTGCCAGTGGAGCAGGCCTTCCACCCGTTGGCTGCAGACGAGGGAGCCGGTGACTTGCATGATTTCCATCAGGCTGCTCCAGAACGTGGCTGCGGAACAGGTAAGCCAGCATCCGGGTCCCAGTGGTCGATGATCCCCACGATCGTGAGGTCGCTGGGATAGGACTTGCTCCCGGCGGCTTCACGGGCGGCTGAACTGCCCACACAGATCACCCAGTCGCCGGGGATGCAGCCAACGGCGTCGACGGCCACCTTCTGGGAACTGCCATCCAGCACCACCTGGAGATGTTTGTGCTCGAATTCGGGGATTCGGTTGGTGGACACCAGGGGCTTGAGGACTTTGCAGATCAGCATCTCAATGGCCTCCAGCTTGTTCCAGCTTGATCGACGACCCGACCGTTTCGGCGGGAACGTGACGATCGCGGTCGCGCACGCTCAGCAACGTGTGCAGAAGACCGCTGCCCATCAGATCGGGATAGCGGTTGCGAATGGCGTCATCCGTCCGCTGGCAGTAGAGCACGGCCCGTTCGCGGGCCCCCGGCACACTGCCGTGGTAATCGAAACGAATCACCACCGGAATCGGCAGCCCGCGGGACACGTTCAGTCCCTTGAAGATCTTCACTCCCACGTCGAGATCGGCAGCCCCTTCTTCGACAGTGTCCATGTGGGCGAAGTAAGTGAGATTGCGCAGATGAATCTCCTTGAAACCGATGCCGACTCCGATGAAGCGCTCGGCATGGCCCGCATCGGCGTAGGCCCCATCGTGATAGGTACGCACGAAATCGATCTGGGAGATGTTGTGCTCAATCAGGCGGGCGATCAGCCGCCCCATCCCCGGATCAACGGCCCCGTCGGGAACGCCGTCCCCGTTGCCTGAGCGGGCGCCCAGCACCAGGGCCAGCACCCTGTCCCGGGCAGCCTCGGCAGGGAGATCCTGGGTGGCGCTGTACACGTCAAGGGCATCGAGCCAGCGCTCCTGATCAGTGTGGCCGCTCACATCGGGCACATGGACACGGATGGCATCGGTGTCGGTGTCCAGCCCGACCAGGAGCAGGTCAACGGAGGCCCCGCAGCAGAAGCTGTTCTCCACCGCCTGCTGGAACTCCTGCAGGCGAAGCAGTCCCCCGGCAGCGGCGGCGGAATCGTTGGAGCCATGGGCCGCACACCCCTCGTGCCTGGGGTCCCTTGAGCTGAAGTGATACACCACCACCTTCAGGTAGCGGGTTGGCTCATGGGCGCCATTGGGCCGAGCTTCCCGATAGCGCAGATGCTCGGTGCGCACCCAGCGGTCGACGGTGTTCTCCACATCGAACATCGCGCCGGCATGGGGACGGCGGCGGACTGATCCGAAGGGCAGACGCAGGGCATAGGCGATGGCATGGGCCAGACGACCATCCGCGCAGGGGCTCACATCCAGCAGATGAAACCCGCAGGAGAGCAGAAAGGCATTGAAGGCTTCGGCGCTCTCGCTTCCTTCCTGACCCTGGAGCGGATCGTCGCGGAAGAAGCTGGCACTGACCTGCTCATAGGCCTCGTACAGGCACCACGCGAACAGGCTGCGCATGTCGAGTTGGTTGACCCAGGCCGACTCCAGAATCGTGGCGGGCAACGCATGGCCGAGCTCTCTGAGGGCATGGCGCTGGGCCTGCTCCACAAAGTCATCGTCGTGTTGCAGGGCTGAGAGGCGCTTGAGCACGGGCACAATCCGGTCGAACGACTGCTTCACCTGGCTGTCGTAGGCCTGGAGGCGTTCGTTGGCCGCTGCATCGCTGAGCGGATGACGGTTCCGGACCGCGGTGATGCGGCTAGCTCTCCCCAGCGCTGAGCCGGAAAGAGAGGGGCTGGTAGCGGGACGGCGGGCTGGGGCCGTGGGAGCCAGGGGCCTCTCGGCTGAGCCGTAGCGGCGGGGGCGGGGCAAGGTTCAGTGCTGCGACAGGGAGGAACGTGGAGAGAGACTCAACCTCGGGCACCGCCTGAAACGGTGATCAGTGAGCCTTTGTCGGTGTTGCCACTGGAGCCGGTGACGCGGCTGACCGGTTGCACCACTTCGTCATTGCGCTTGAGGGGGATGGCGGCCATTGCCGTCATTGGCCCGGTGCGGGTGGGATTGCGGCGTCGGGCTGATACACCCTCGGTGCCGGTAACGCGCTTGCCCCGATCCCAGTCGTCACCGGTGATGTTCAGACCGGCGGAAATGCCTTCCCCTGTGACTCGGCTGGTGGGCCGCACGTCTTCATCAAGGCTGACCGGCGCACTGGGAAGAGGCGCCGCAGCCTGGGGGCGGGGTGGCAGCACCGAGGTCTGACGCCGCATCGGGGGAAGCGGCTGCGGCTCGGGGCTGCGCTGGTCGAAACGTGCCTGTTCGGTGCCGGTGACCTTGCCACCGGCCAGATCAAAAGGGCCGGTGATCCTGGCGCTGGTTTCGTAGCGGGTGCCGGTGACAGCGGAGCCGCGCTCCCGCTGCTGATGGGCAGCCCTTGCTGGGGATTGCACGCTGAACTCCTGCCAGGGCTGGGGGTCCAACGGTTGGGGGAAATCGGCTTCGTGACCCTGGGCGGCGCTGCAGGCTTCGTTGTATTGATCGACGCCGATGTACGGGGTGCCGGAGATGGTTTCACAGGCACCTTTGGAGGCCCCGGTCATCACCCCGCCGATACCCGGTTGCAGGCCGCTCATGCGCGGTCCGGGGGTGCCGGCGCGGGCTGGAGTCCGCTGGCGGATGCCGCGAACCGAGGAGGAATCGCACCAGGCGCTGGCTTGCTCGAGTCCGGCGTAGGGCGTGCCGGTGACGGCCTTGCAGGTACCGGGCTCATCACCGGTGACCTTGGATGAGCGACCGGTGCTGGTGCCTGAGACGATCAGCTGTTTGTTGGTGAGGCTGAACCCGACCTTTGCCGCTTCGGGCTCAGGGCGAGCACCGCAGAAATTCTGGTACTGCTGGCTGCCGATGTATTCATCGCCGGTGACACGGCGGCAGCTGCCAGGTTCATCACCGGTGACCTTGTCACTGCGACCGACAAGAGTGCCGGTGATACCGGTGCCCCTGAGGGTCTGGACGCTGGCCACCTTTGGCGGAGCCTGGCCAGGCGTGCTGATCGAATCGGAGCCCAGGTACTGGGTGCCGGTGGGCTGGATGCCTGCACCGTGCTCATCGCCGGTGACCCGCTCAGAGCGTCCCACCATCACACCCGAGACCGGCCGCCCGGCAACGGTCTGGCTGAGTCCCACCTTGCGGGGACTGACGGAGGTGATGCCGCAGTAGGCCGCCGCCTGATTCGCTGAGATGTACTCGGTACCGGTGATGGATTTGCAGGTGCCGGGTTCATCTCCGGTGACCTTTTCGGAGCGACCCACCTCATTGCCGGTGACCCGGTTGCCGTGGCTGGTGGCCGTGACGCGCACCTTGGCGGGTTGAAGGGGGGAGGGCTCGTTCTGACAGAAGCTGCGGAAAATCTCAGCTCCCATGTATTCGGTCCCGGTGATGGGACGGCAGGTGCTGGCCTCGTTACCGGTCGTCTTCTCGGAACGGTTGGCCTGGGTGCCGGTGACCACCTGACCGCGCAGGGTTTCACTGGCGCTCACCTTCCAGCTTGCGTCCTGGGCACCTTCAGGCTTGTTGGGCCCGCGGCGGGGACCCGTGGGCCGGGTGACTCCTGTGCCGCGGCTGACGGCACCCGCGCCGTTCTTGCTCTTGAGATCGCGGATGCGGTGGGCCAGTTCCCGGCTGCTGATGTCGGGGTTCGACTGGCGCACAACGGCCGCGGTGCCGCTGGAGCTGTTGGTTGAGGCCGACTTGCCGCGCTTGGAGAGAGCTTCCCGGCGGGCCATCACAATGGCGCGGCTGGGATTGAACTGGGCGGAGCGCTTCGAGGTCGGCCGGGTGCCGTTGCTGCGGCGATCGCCGAGAGAACTGGAAGGAGTGGAGCTCAAGGAGAAAGCGGGCCGGCTGACCGCTGGCGGCTGCGGGCTCACGGGCTCTGGGGTTGGGGTGGAAACGGCGCGCAACGAGCTGCCATCACGACTGCGATCCTTGCTTGTGTCAGCCCGCTTGCCGCGTTTGCTGAGGGCCTCACGCCTTGCCAGGACCAGATCCCGGCTCGGGTTGCTGATGGCGGCGCGGTTGACCGAGCGGGATGGGCTGGTGGAACCATGACCGCCGCTGCTGAACAACGGCTTGGAGGGCGCACTGACCTCGTGGCTGACGGCCGGTGCCACCGGGGTGATCGAGCGGGTGGGGCGGGCCTCAGCGGCGCTGCGGGTTCGGTTGGCGCTGTTGGCGTACCGCTTCTCCGCCGATTTCCCGGCTGTGGAGAGCGCCATCCGGCGCGCAAGGGCCGCTTCGCGACTGGATTGAGATGCCATGTCCGCCCTGTGAAGAAACAACCTGGAAGGAGACAGCTGGAAAGAACTGGTGAAGGGAGGACCCATGACCTGCCGTTCACCAGCCCCTCACGAGCTGTCGGAAGAATGAATAGTGAGGGCAGCAGGTTCCGGGTATGAGGCCGGAACCTGCTGGAGTGATCAGCGTGCTTCGAAGACCACGAAGCAGGAACCCTGACTCTGGGTGTAGGCGTCGTAGCCGACCAGACGGACGTGATGGTCGGGGTAGGCGCGGTGGCAGCCTTCGAGCTCACTGACGATCACGCCCAAATCCTTCTCACCGAAGAAGGGCAGTTTCCAGTACGACCAATAGGTCGACATCGAACGGCTGGGGTGGACGTGCTCGACAAGCGGGCTCCATCCCTGGGCAATGATGTAAGCGATCTGGTCGTAGATCTCGTCCTGTGACATCGGCGGGAGGAAGCCGAATGTCTCCAGGGTGGCGACTGTTTGGTAGTCACCCACGGTGCTCTTGAAGGGCATGGGGATCCTTGTGGGGAATCAGGTGAATGCAGGCAAACCGGATGTGACCGAAGGGAAGGAGTTTCTCCCTCCCTTAGGTCAACAGCCCCGATCAGTTGACGTCAAGTTTGTCGACGGTGTCGAACTCGAACTTGATTTCCTTCCAGGTCTCGAGCGCGATGGCGAGCTCGGGGCTGTGCTTCGCGGCTTCCATGAGGATGTCGCGGCTCTCCTTCTCGATCTCACGACCGGCGTTGCGGGCCTTGACGCAGGCTTCCAGGGCCACACGGTTGGCGGCGGCGCCAGCGGCGGAACCCCAGGGGTGACCGTGGGTACCACCACCGAACTGCAGCACGGAGTCGTCGCCGAAGATCGCCACCAGCGCGGGCATGTGCCACACGTGGATACCGCCGGAGGCCACAGCGAAGACGCCGGGCATCGAACCCCAATCCTGGTCGAAGAAGTTGCCGCGGCTGCGGTCTTCGGGAACGAAGGATTCACGCAGTTGGTCGATGAAGCCGAGGGTGGTCTGGCGATCACCTTCCAGCTTGCCCACCACGGTGCCGGTGTGGAGCTGGTCACCACCGGAGAGGCGCAGGCACTTGGCCAACACCCGGAAGTGGATGCCGTGCTTGGGGTGACGGTCGATCACCGCGTGCATGGCACGGTGAATGTGCAGCAACATGCCGTTCTTGCGGCACCACTTCGACAAGCCGGTGTTGGCCGTGAAGCCACCGGTGATGTAGTCGTGCATGATGATGGGCTGGCCCAGTTCTTTCGCGAACTCGGCACGCTCATACATCTCCTCGGGAGTGGCGGCGGTGCAGTTGAGGTAGTGCCCCTTCTTCTCGCCGGTTTCTTCCTGAGCCAGCTGTACAGCTTCGGCCACGAACTCGAAGCGGTTCTGCCAGCGCTGGAAGGGCTGGGAGTTGATGTTTTCGTCGTCCTTGGTGAAATCGAGACCACCGCGGAGGCATTCGTACACCACCCGGCCGTAGTTCTTGCCGGAGAGGCCGAGTTTCGGCTTGATCGTGCAACCCAGCAGGGGACGGCCGTACTTGTTCATCCGGTCGCGCTCGACGCAGATTCCGTTCGGCGGGCCGGGGCAGGTCTTGATGAAGGCCATCGGGAAGCGGATGTCTTCCAGACGGAGGTGGCGCAGGGCCTTGAAGCCGAACACGTTGCCCACCAGGGAGGTGAGCACGTTGGTGATCGAGCCTTCCTCGAACAGATCGAGCGGATAGGCGATGAAGGCGTAGAACGACTCCTTGTCACCGGGAACGTCTTCAATCCGGTAGCAACGGCCCTTGTAGAAGTCGAGATCGGTGAGGAGCTCGGACCACACGGTGGACCAGGTACCGGTCGAGGATTCGGCAGCCACGGCAGCGGCCACTTCTTCCTTGGGAACGCCTTCCTGACCAGTGACCTTGAAACAGGCCAGCAGGTCAGTGTCGAGGGGAACGTAGTCGGGAGTCCAGTAAGTGTCCCTGTACTCCTTGACCCCAGCGTCGTACTTCTTGCTCATGGGGAAAATCTCCTTGTTGGTCGGGTGGGAAAGATGAGAGTGCTGCGCTCCGTCAGGGGCGCGTCAGACCTCAGTCCTTGGAACCCAGACCGAAGTTGCTGTTCAGGGCCGGCTCGACTTCACGGTGGGGGCGGGCGATGATGTGGGCAGCCACCAGGCCGTCGCCCACGCGCTCACAGGCATCGGCACCGGCACGCACAGCCGCATTGACGGCCCCGGTTTCACCGCGGACCAGAACGGTCACGTAGCCGCCACCCACGAACTCACGGCCGATCAAACGCACTTCGGCGGCCTTGGTCATGGCGTCGGCCGCTTCGATTGCCGGCACGAGGCCGCGCGTTTCGATCATGCCGAGGGCGATGCCCATGGTTTCATTCGCCATTGCCTACTCCGGAAAAGGGGGGGAGGTTCGCTTAGGACCATGCTCCGCTGCATACCCCCCCGTCAAGCGATTCGGGTGCTTTGAACGATCACGGTGCCTGGGGCGGTTGATAAGCCCTGCTCATACTCGGCTACTGGCCATTAAGACGTGTTACGAGGCGCCGCCTGCGGCCTGTTAAGTATTGGATTTGCCCCCTGATCCCGAAGACTTGTCAACAGCTGACGTTTTCTGCGGCCAGGTTGGCTAGTCCGTAATGGATCAACGGTTCTCGCCCATGGCCCAGACGTCCGTCCTCCCACCCGTGCTGCGCGAAAGCGGACAGCGGGAGGTGTTCTGCGGCCTGACCTCGATTGTCTGGCTGCACAGGCGCATGCCCGATGCCTTCTTTCTGGTGGTGGGCTCGCGCACCTGTGCCCACCTGATCCAGTCGGCCGCCGGGGTCATGATCTTTGCGGAACCCCGCTTCGGCACAGCGATCCTGGGAGAGCGTGACCTGGCCGGCCTGGCGGACGCCAACGAGGAACTCGACCGGCTGGTGGGCGATCTGCTGGCCAGGCGGCCGGAGATCCGCACCCTCTTCCTGGTGGGTTCCTGCCCCTCGGAGGTGATCAAGCTTGACCTGGCCAAGGCTGCCGAGCGCATCAACACCCGCATGCAGGGGCGGGTGCGGGTTGTGAATTATTCCGGCAGCGGCATCGAAACCACCTTCACCCAGGGGGAGGACGGTGCCCTGACCTCCCTGGTCCCGCTCCTGCCCAGCAATCCTGAGCCGCAGTTGCTGATCGTGGGCACCCTGGCCGATGGGGTGGAGGAACGTTTCCTCTCCCTGTTTGCGCGCATGGGCCTCGAGACGGTTCGCACCCTGCCGCCCCGCCAGTCAACTGACCTGCCGCCGGTGGGCCCTGGCACCCGTCTGCTGCTGGCCCAGCCCTTTGTGGCCGACACGGTGCGCGCACTGGAGCGCCGCGGTGCCCAGCGGATCGCTGCTCCCTACCCGCTCGGGGTAGAGGGGAGCTGTGCCTGGATGGCGGCGGCGGCGGCGGCTTTCGGCATCGATCCCGAGCGGGTGGCTGCGGTGCTCGACCCCCTGGCCGAGCGGGGCCGGCGTGCCCTGGAGCCACTGCGACGCAAACTCGAAGGCAAACGCCTCTTCCTTTTGCCCGATTCCCAGCTGGAAATCCCCCTGGCCCGTTTCCTGCATCGGGAGTGCGGTATGGAGCTGGTGGAGGTGGGTACCCCCTACCTCGACCGCCAGCTGATGGCCGAGGAACTGCCCCTGCTGCCCGAGGGCACCCAGCTCAGTGAAGGCCAGGATGTGGAGAAGCAGCTGGAACGTGTTCGTGCCAGCCGCCCCGATCTGGTGGTCTGCGGCATGGGTCTGGCCAATCCACTCGAAGCGGAAGGCTTCGCCACCAAGTGGTCGATCGAGCTGGTCTTCAGCCCGATTCACGGCTGTGACCAAGCCGCTGACCTGGCTGAACTGTTCGCCCGTCCCCTCAATCGCCGGGAGTTGCTGCAATGGAACTGACCCTCTGGACCTACGAAGGCCCCCCCCATGTGGGAGCCATGCGCATCGCCGCTTCGATGGAGGGTGTTCACTACGTGCTGCATGCCCCGCAGGGCGACACCTACGCCGATCTGCTGTTCACGATGATCGAGCGGCGTGATCGCCGACCCCCTGTCACCTACACCACCTTCCAGGCAAGGGATCTGGGCGGTGACACGGCCGAGCTGGTGAAGCGCTCGATCCAGCAGGCGGTGGACCGGTTCAAGCCCGAGGCCCTTCTGGTGGGGGAAAGCTGCACGGCCGAGCTGATCCAGGACCAGCCGGGCTCCCTCGCCTGTGGCATGGATCTGGGGGTGCCTGTGGTGAGTCTGGAATTGCCGGCCTATTCCAAAAAAGAAAACTGGGGGGCGGCTGAGACCCTTTACCAGCTCTGCCGCGGACTGCTCAAAAGCCAGGTTCCTGCTCCCGGGACAGACAGGCCCGGGCCCGAGCGCTGGAAGGAGGAGAACCGCCGCCCTCGGGTCAATCTGCTGGGCCCGAGCCTTCTGGGCTTCCGCTGTCGCGACGATGTGCGCGAACTGCGCGGCCTTCTGGCTGATCACGGCATCGACGTGAATGTGGTGGCTCCCCTGGGAGCCAGGCCGGCCGACCTGATCCGCCTGCCCCAGGCCGACGCCAACCTCTGCCTTTATCCCGAGGTGGCCGGTCCGCTGTGCAGCTGGCTGGAGCGCAACTTCGGCACCCCGGTGGTGCGCACTGTTCCGATCGGGATCGGTGCCACAGCCCAGTTCCTTCGCGAACTCTGCGCTCTGCTGGGCCTGGAGCCACCGGAACTGCGGGAGGCTGACCAGCGCTCCAGATTGCCCTGGTATTCGAAATCGGTGGATTCCACCTATCTCACCGGCAAGCGAGTGTTCATTTTCGCCGACGCCACCCATGCGATTGCAGCGGCCCGGATTGCCTCGCGGGAACTGGGCTTCACGGTGGTGGGGCTGGGCAGCTACAGCCGCGAACAGGCCCGTGAGGTGCGGGCCGCCGCCAAGGAGCTGGGCCTGGAGGCCCTGATCTCCGACGACTATCTGGAAGTGGAGCAGGCCATGGCTCAGGCGGCTCCGGAGCTGGTCCTCGGCACCCAGATGGAGCGCCACAGCGCCAAGCGTCTGGGGATTCCCTGCGCCGTGATCAGTGCCCCGCTGCATGTGCAGGATGTGCCAGCCCGTTATGCCCCCCAGATGGGATGGGAAGGGGCCAATGTCATTTTTGATTCCTGGGTGCACCCCCTGATGATGGGCCTGGAGGAACATCTGATCGGCATGTTCCGCCATGATTTTGAGTTTGTTGATGGCCATCTCAGCCATCTCGGGGGTGCTGCCGCGCCTGCGGCCCAGCCGATGGCCGCCCCTGTCAACGAGGAGACTGAAGTGACACCACTTTCAGCCACCCCTGAGGGGGGTAGCCTGCGCTGGACTGCCTCCGGTGAAGCCGAACTCTCCCGCATTCCCTTCTTCGTGCGAGGCAAAGTGCGGCGCAATACCGAAGCCTATGCCAACGAACGTGGCGTGGCGGAGATCACCGAGGAAACGCTCTATGAAGCCAAGGCCCATTTCAGCCGATGAAACGCCAAACCGGTGATCGCTGAAGCCAGTCCAATCTCCCCACGAATCAGGCAGCCTGGCCGTCGTCCGACGAGCTAGGTCTTCATACCCATGTCATCCGGCGTAATCCTGGGCTGGCCAAGTGGTTGTCCAGAGCCAAGCCGCGGGGGTTCACGCGGCTTGAGTGAGCATTCCAAGATCCTGATCGTCTTGATGTTTCGGTTTGAGCCAGACCCGGCATCTGCCTGCCCGGCTGCACTTTGATAAGGGCAATGCCGATGTCGACTCGGCCAAGGAAGCGTTATGACCACCACTCTGCCGCCCAAGCAGACAGCAGCTACGGCCAAAGGTGCCGCCAACGGCCATGAGGATGGCGAGGGCAGCCTCCAGTTCCATCAGGACGCCTCCATGAACATTGAGGCAGGCGCCTTGGTGATTGCTGTCTATGGCAAGGGGGGAATTGGCAAGTCCACCACCTCATCCAACCTGTCGGCGGCGTTCTCCAAGCTGGGCAAGCGTGTGCTGCAGATCGGCTGTGATCCCAAGCACGACAGCACCTTCACCCTCACCAAGAAGATGGTGCCCACGGTGATCGACATTCTCGAGACCGTGGACTTCCACACCGAGGAACTCCGACCCGAAGACTTCGTATTCGAGGGCTTCAATGGCGTGATGTGCGTGGAATCCGGCGGTCCGCCGGCGGGCACTGGATGCGGTGGCTATGTAACCGGCCAGACAGTGAAGCTGCTCAAGGAGCACCATCTGCTTGAAGACACTGATGTGGTGATCTTCGATGTGCTGGGCGATGTGGTCTGCGGTGGTTTTGCCGCGCCGCTGCAGCATGCCGACTACTGCCTGATCGTTACCGCCAATGATTTTGATTCAATCTTTGCGATGAATCGGATCATGCAGGCGATCAATGCCAAGGCCAAGAACTACAAAGTGCGGCTGGGCGGTGTCATTGCCAACCGTTCGGAAGACACCGATCAGATCGACAAGTTCAATGAGCGCACCGGCTTGCGCACCATGGCCCACTTCAAGACCGTGGATGCGATCCGCCGCTCCCGCCTGAAGAAGTGCACCATCTTCGAGATGGAGCCGAGTCCCGAGGTCGAAGCTGTTCAGCAGGAGTATCTCAGCCTGGCGCAGAAGATGCTCAGCGATGTGGAGCCCCTTGAGGCCGAATCCCTCAAGGATCGTGAGATCTTCGATCTGCTCGGGTTCGACTGAAGCCGGCCGCCTCGCTCCATCTTCCCGCCCGCGATCAGAGTTGGCGAGCTCTGAAGGTGTCGCAGCTGTTCATGTTGCCGCTGCGGAAGCCATCTGATGTGCCCAAACGCCGGCAAGATAGTCAGCCATGACCTCCATGCGCACCGAGAGCTGGTTGTACTGGGCTGTGGCAAGCCCGTGCTGGGCCTTCCTCAGCTGGCGTTCGATACCAAGCTGCTTGTGAACGTGGTGGCCCACCTCATGGGCGATCACATAGGCCTGGGCGAAATCGCCGGGTGCTCCGAACTGCTGCCGCAACCGGCGCTAGAAAGCGAGGTTGATGTACACCTTCTCATCGTGGGGGCAATCAAACGAAGCCATGGCGGCCTGGGCATCAAATTTCGGCGGCAGCTCGCTCCACCAGCCGTCGTGCTACGGCCTGCACGCCGGTGTGGGCGTAGGTGTCGGTGAAGGCATCCAGAAAGGCGGCCAGCTGATCCATCCGCCCCTGCCAGGGTCCGAGCGTGGATTCAAGCGCCTGGACGGCCCTCTGGCCGGTGAGACCCAGCTGACTGACGAATCCGCCGGCCCATCCGAGCCACTGGTCGACACCGCGGCGCAGAAAATTCATGTGCTCCGAGTCGCTGCGGCCTGGAATCAGCGCGGCCATCCGTCCGTAGGCCGGCAACTTGCGCAGATCGCCGCTGCCGGCCGCACCCAGCAGCCCATCGAGACGGGAGAGGGCCTGATCCCCGAGCGGTAGCAGCCCGTCGAAGCAGACCAGGGCCGCCATCCGCACCCTGGCTTCGCCGGCGTAGTCCGCCAGGGCGGCGCCGAAGTCGGCGAAGCTGTCGCCAGGGAGTCCGTTCACCTGGGTGAAGGCCAGCAGCTCGGCCCCCACCTTCAGGCTCAGATCCACCGCCTGGAGGGTGTCACCAGGTGGGGTGACGCTGGCTATCCGCTTGAGCAGCGGCACTCCTGCTGTGACGTTGGCCAGCACCCGCAGCCCGCCGGTGGCGTGCTGGGAGCGATTCACGGCGTCGTAGAGGCTCAGGGCCCGCTCGTAACCCTCATGACGGGCGAGGCTTAGCTGATCGGCGCGTGCCCGCACCTGGCGCACCAGTTCGGGATCATCGCTGCCGATCACCTCGCGGATCAGCCTGTCAGCGCTGGTGAGGTTGCTCCAGCCGCCGGGCACAAGGGTACTGATGCCCTTGAGGGACAGCACAGTGAGATCACGGCGGGGAAGGCGCTCTAGGCGCTCGAGGACGGTGCGGCTCATGAGGCTGGCTGGGGAGCGGCGGACTTGAGTTCGAGCTGGGGCAGCTGCTCACCGCTGGCGGGGGGCAGGCGGCGGGGCTCAGCGGCCTTGGCGAGCCGCCCGCGGGATGCGGCGGCGGGCTGAAGTGCCGCCAGGGCCTGGAGATCAAAAGCGCCCAGCAACTCATGCCGGCGCTCGGGTTCTAGCCCTGATCCCTGCCCGATCACTTTGACCTGGAAGCGGTCGGCCACGAGAAGGGCGCTGGCCTGGGCCCCCTGATCCACCAGAGGCCACCCCTTTAGCCGGGTCTGGACGGCTGCGAACTTGGTGCGGGCCTCCGGTGCCGTGACTGTGTCGGAGATGGCCAGCAATGCCGTCACCTGACCGTCGTGCTTGAGCTTGGCCTCACTGAATCCCCGCTTCTCCTGGGTGAAGACCACCGACTCTCCGGCCGCTGCACTGGGGAACAGCGCATTGAACTCCGTGCCGTTGACCACCTCACGGGTGGAGATCTCGGCAACGGTGCCCCCTGGCAGCCAGGTGGAGAATGGCAGGAGCAGGATCGCCCCACCAATCAGTGTCACAGCAATGGTGATCCCGATCACCCAGCGCAGAAGGCGCGACATGCGATCTCCTTCAATCCTCTGAATCAGCCCATCACTAGCAAGGCTGGAGCGCAGGACTCAACCCAGCCCAACAAGCTTCATAGAGAGATCCCACGTCTTAGCAGCGGTTTCGGGATCGCTCGCCTTCTCCGACAGTTCCTGGATGAACTGTTGACCATTGGCCTTCTGACGATTGCCCCAGCTCCAGTGCGCACCCGACACGGCGAAGGCCGGATCGGCCACCACCTGAGCCACCCGTTCACCGGCCAGTTCCTGACTCACATAACCACCGGTGATGTTCTTCTGGAACCAGGGGAAGATGGTCTGGAAGGCCTTCGGGGTGTTGCGAAACAGGAGTGTATCGGCGACGCAGCCGGGGTAGAGCGAGCTGAAGATGATGCCGGTGGAGTCGTGCAGTCGGCGGTGCAGCTCCTGGGTCGTGATCATGTTGCAGAGCTTGCTGTCTTTGTAGGCCTTGCCAGGTTTGAAGACCTTGCCATTGGCCATGCTGATGGGCGCCTTGAAGCCCGCCTCGAAGCCCGAAAGGTCGCCCAGATCGGCGGGGGCCGGGATCGGAATCTTGCCGCCCAGCTCCTTGGAGTTGGCAGTGACGGTTCCCAGAATCACCAGCCGCCGCGAAGGATGGCTTGACTTCTTCAGGTCGTCGAGCAGGGCATGGATCAGTAGGAAATGCCCGAAATGGTTGGTGGCCATCGAGATCTCGTAGCCCTGGGGCGAACGCTCGGGTTGCTTCAGCCGTGGCTTGTACACAGCGGCGTTGCAGACCAGCGCGTCGAGGCTGCGACCGGTGGAGTGGAACGCAGCCACGAGCCGACGCACACTCTCAAGATCACCCAGATCCACCTGCAGGTGGGTGAGGGAGCTCTCGGGGATCTCCAGGGAATGGGCCGCCGCTCTGGCCTTGGCAAGATCCCGGCAGGCCATCACCACGTGCCAGCCACGCTGGGCCATGGCTTTGGCGGCGTATAGGCCCACCCCGGAGGAAGCTCCGGTGATCATCACAGTTCCGCTTTGGCCACCACTGCCCGTGCCAGGGCTGGAGGGGGTAGACGGGGTGGGTGAACTGAAAGCAGACGCCATCGGGGCGCGTCGGGTCGGGGGGCCTCAACCTACGGACAAGGCCAGCTGCCAGCGCCGAGTGCGGGGCGAAGTTCAACACAAGGTCACGTTCAACCCAGGAAGCCACGATGTCCCCCCGTCGTGATGCTGGATGCCGAGCCTGAAGTTGCTTGAAGCTTGGTTGCCCCAAGGCTTGGAGTTTCAAGAGGCGCAGTTTCTAAAGGCGAGCGGTTATAAGTGCCGCAGTTTGCCTATGGGCAGAGTTTGGTCGCTCTCTCTCAGCGAAACCGCACAGGAAGCGCAGCTTGGAGAGGCTGTCTCAGCGGAGGATTGGGCGTCAACACCATGAGCGCAGATGTCAAAGACTTGGTACGAAGAGCTGAGCTCAGCGCTGAACCTGGGCCGGCAATGGTTGGGTGCTGATCAAGGGTCTGCCGGACGCGGCCGTGCCAGGCCTGGCTTCGGCTGGTTCATTCCAGACAACCCGCAGTCGGTTGGGAGCGATCCACTGATCCTGTTCGCGGATCAACTGTTGCTCACCAGTGGTGACGAAGAGTTGATCGAAACGCTTCTGAGCCTTCTGTAATTTGGCTTTCTCGATCTGAAGGATTGCACTCAGTTCATCATGCTGGTTTAACCGCTGCTGGTAGGCAGCAGCTAAATGGACCAGGCTGAGGCCCGCCAAGAGAGTTACACCCAGCTTGACGCTGAGGCCAATCACGCTGCAAAGCAATTCCTGCCGATCGGTCGATCCCTGGTGAATTGCAACCACAGTCGCTGCACTGACTGGTATTGCGGCGGCGGGCCGGGATGCTGGCCGTCGCCCGGATGCCGTCTGACGCTTCGGGGCGGATACGGGCCTGAGCTGCTGCGCGGCGGACAAGGGGGGGAAGGAGAAGATCTTGCCCGCTTCTAGCAGTTCAGGCCATACATGCCAAGGGCGAGCCCTCGATTCAGGCCCGGTAAAGGCTGACGCAGAGACGAATCGCCAGAACGCCGGCATGTGCGGCGACCACCAGGGCGATCAGAACCTCTGCCTGGGTGAGTGTTGTGACCATGGACAACGAAGGGGTACAGGTGTCGCCACCATTGTTCGGCTCCCTTCTGCCCGGTGTCACAGGATGGCATCGTGCTGTCACAGCTCTTGATGGCTCAACCTCCTTCCAGTCTTTCTGTTTCCGCCGAGAGCGTCCGCGCTCTTGATCTTTCGCCGCTTCAACCCTGGGGCGCGTGCGCTCCAGCTGATCTACTCGCGTGTGCTGGAGCTTTGGGCCTCGACTTTGACTGGCCCCTTCAGCCAGGCGATCCACGCGAGCTCTCAGAACTGCCTGAACTACGCCTGTGGAGTCTGAGGGCCGATGCGCTTAACCCCTGGCTACCGCTGGTGCTCGACCGCAGCAGCGGCCAGCTTTGCCGCCATGTGGCCATGCTTCTGCCCCATCGCTTCAGCCGCAATGAGGGGATCCGTTTTGCGCCGGAGAGCCTCGAGCTCTGGATCACCCACCGTTTCTTCCTGCTGGATCACTGGAGCAATGAGCGAGGCCTGAATTGCCGTCAGGGGCTCGCTCAGATGGCCGCGGTGCTGGGTTTCGAGCTCGATCCCAGCTTCTGGGAGCCGATCAGCCGATCAGCAGGCTGAAGGCCCGCCGGCCGCTGTCGAGGGCCAACAGGCCAGTGAGCCCCCGCAGCAGCTGAACCAGGACGGTCTCCGGAACTCTCTCCAGTCGTGCCGCCGACCAGCGGGCCGCCACTGAGGCCGATCCCCCCAGGATCAGGGCCATTTCCCACTGGGCCTTCGCACCGATCAGGAAGATCACCGACGCTGCCGACGCGGAGCACAACACGGCCAGGGTGCTCAGGCGTATCGACTCACGTACGGGCAATCGCAGGCACCTGATCATGAGGGGGACCATCAGCAGGCCGCCACCCACCCCCAGCAGCCCACCTGCAAACCCTGCGACGCTCCCCACCAAGGCCAGAGCCGCCAGCAGCGTCGGTCCTGGAGACGGCTCCCTCTCATTGTCTTGGCGAGGGGAGATCGTCAGAGTCAGGGTCAGGTACATCAGGGCCTGCAGTCCCAGCAGCTGCCAGCCGCTGAGCAGTCCCCCCAGGCGGCTGAACAGCAGCCCGCTCAGGGCGGCACTCACGCCGATGGTCAGGCCCATCGCCGGCACCACCCGACCCTGACGCAGGTGCACCCAGGTCCCCCCCAGGGTGGTGGGCACGATCGCCAGGGTGCTGGTGGCCAAGGCCTGATGGGGCGCGAGGCCCACCATCAGCAGCATTGGCGAGAACACCAGACCGCCACCGATGCCCAGCAGACCCGAGAGCAGCCCAGCCACCACACCAAGGGGCACCAACACCAGCAGATCGCTGAGCATGATCGGGATTGAGTGGCGGCCGTACGGTGGCACCAGCATCTTCTGCTGACACCCCTTTCCCGCCAAGCTGGCGCTGGATCCCGCCCCTTTGCCTGCGCGGCGACTGGCAGATGGCCATCGACGACTGGCTGCTGGATCAGCTGCCGTTCAAGCCAGGGCAGGGAGTCTTGCGCGTTTACACCTGGAGCACCCCGACTCTGTCGCTCGGCCACCACCAGAAGGTCATCGACCCGTCCTGGAGAAGCGCGAGCCGACAAGGCCGCCTGGCCCTGGCGCGCCGACCCAGCGGCGGTGGCGCCGTGCTCCATGCCGGCTGCCTCACCTATGCACTGCTCTGGCCCAATCCTCCCCGCCAGCGCCAGCAGGCCTACGGCCTGGTTGCCGCCTGGCTGGCGCAGGCTCTGGCTTGCCTGGGGCTGCCCCTCAGTCCAGGCCAGGATGAGATCACGGCGCCGGCCTCCAACTGTTTCGCCAGCAGCACCGCCGCTGATCTGGTGGGCATCGATCGCCAGAAGCGGGTGGGCAGTGCCCAGCTCTGGCGCAGGCGCCAGTTGCTGCAGCACGGCAGCGTGCTGGTCGCCCCTCCGGCCGCCCTGTGGCAGGAATTGTTCGGTTCACCCCTCAAGGCTCCAGCCACAGCTCCGGGGCTCTCTGTGGCTGCTCTGGAGCAACAGCTGCGGCTTGCGGCGATCAGGAGTCTGGGGGGAGGACCGCTGCTGGTTGAACCACTGAGCCCAGAGGAATGGGCTGCGGTCGATCGCCGTCGACACAGGTTTCGCATTTCCTGAGGAACTGCCAGAGCGCGAGGGTCAAGCCTCGCCGCTCTCGGCGATCCCCCGTGCCACCTGGGCCAGGGCCAACCCAAGCGGGTAAGTGCCCTGGCGCCGGGCGGCCTCCAGCAATGGCTGGGGCAGCCGCAGCCCCAGGCGGGCCAGCACCACTTCAGAGAGTTCCGGGCGCTCCAGGGTGCCGGTTGGCAGGCCAGCCGAACCCAGCACCAGCAGTCGATCGACACCTGGCTCGTCGAGCTGCAGGGCGGCCTGCCAGAGCGGCGCATCGTGCTGGATGCTTGGCAGGGTGTCCAAGGGCTGAATGTGGTCCAGCACCCGCTCCTGATCCCAGCGCTGAACAGGCAGATTCTGCAGGGGGTCATCGCCGATCACCCCTTTCCAGCGCCCTCGCTCGCAGACCAGCACCCAGTCGGGACTGCCATCGCCATCATCCCGCCGCATCCGAGAGAGCTCGCGCAGGGGCGCATCGCCCTCCAGGACCCGAAACCGCCGGCGGGAGGCCTCGCTGACCTTGAGGTCCTTGAGGGCTTTCTGTAGGGCCAGCAACTGGATCTGGTTTCTGGATGCGCCCAGTCCGAACCAGCCGAGCATGATCAGCCAGAAGGCTCCAAGT
Organism: Synechococcus sp. 1G10; assembly: GCF_002252625.1. GTDB lineage: Bacteria > Cyanobacteriota > Cyanobacteriia > PCC-6307 > Cyanobiaceae > Regnicoccus_A. Next base: position 56,029 of record NZ_NQKW01000003.1, read on the forward strand.
CCGCCTCCTCGCAGCAGCAGCAACGTGCCCATGCCAACGGCCATCAGCGAGAGGAATCGGCCCATGGCGGCAGCCACCTGCACGCCGCGCCGTTGACTGCCAGTCCACTGCCACACCAGCGCCTTGACGATCAGTCCGCCGTCAAGCGGCAAGCCGGGGAGCAGGTTGAACAGGGCCAGCACCAGGTTGAGGGTGCCGAGCTGGCTGACCATTTCACCCAGCAACGGTGAGACATGGACCACGGCATGGCTGCCACCAAGTAAGAGCCCGGCCAGCAGCAGGCTTACCAGGGGACCGGCGGCAGCCACCTGCAGGGCCGCCATCGCTGTGCTGCATTCCTTCTCGACACTTGCCACCCCGCCAAGCAGGAACAGAGTGATGCTGCGCACTTTCACCCCATGGGCGATGGCCACCAGGGAGTGGCCCAGCTCATGCAGCAGCACCGAAACAAACAGCAGCAGCGCTGTTCCCAGCGCCAGCAGCCACAGGCTGGTGCTGGAGGCCTGTCCCGCCAGCTGAATGCCGTATTGCTGCTCAAAACCCAGGGTGGCGAGCAGCAGGATCACGAACCAACTGGGGTGGATGCGGAGCGGGATGCCACCGATCTTGAGGAGCTGCCAACCTTCACCCACCTGGTTCTGTCCTGCTGATGCCCAGGCCGATCCTGGGCGGTGTTGATCCGATCCTAGAAAGAGTGGCCCCGACCCTCCTGTGGTGTCTCCCCCCCTGTTGAAGATCTGCGGCTTGCGCCAACCGGCCCAGGCCCAGGCGGTGGCCGGGCTGGGTGTTGACGCCGTGGGGGTGATTGCGGTGCCCTCTTCCCCGCGCTGGCTGGCGCCCGATCAGCGTCTGGTGCTGTTCCAGGCGATGGCCGCCGGCCGCCCAGACTGCCGAGGTGTGCTGGTGTTGGCGGATCCCGGTGACGAGCTGATCGGGCAGATGGATCCTGCCCATGGCCACCAGGTGCTGCAACTGCATGGGCAGGAATCCCCCGCTCGCTGCCGGGAACTGGCCGCAAGAACAGGTTGCAAGATCTGGAAAGCCCTGCGAATACGCGGGCCAGAAGATCTTGATCGGGTCCAGGAGTATGGAGACGCGGTGGAAGCGGTGCTGTTGGACGCCTGGGTTCCGGACCAGCTGGGAGGCAGCGGCCGACAGATCCCCACGGCCTGGCTGGAGGGCTTTCGGCCAGGCCTGCCCTGGTGGTTGGCCGGTGGCGTTGGGCCAGCCAACGCTGCTGATCTGATAGCGAGCTTTCACCCCTGCGGCCTGGATGTATCCAGTGCTGTCGAGCGAGCACCCGGCGATAAAGATCTCGATCTGGTGCGCGCTTTGGTGCAGGTGGTGAAAGGCGGAGTAGCCCTGGGAAAATCGGAACTCAGGTGCTGAGCAACCCTTGCTGTTGCTTCACCAGTTCGAAGAACTCCTGCTTGAGGCTTGGGTCGTGACGGAAATCACCCCGAACCACTGAATTGATCATGCTGGTCTGAGGTTCTTTGACCCCGCGCCACTTCATGCAGTAATGCTGCGCTTTGACAAGAATCGCCAGACCCTGGGGCTTGCACAGACGTTCGATTTCATCCGCGAGGATCATCACAGCTTCCTCCTGGATGTGTGGACGGGAGAATACCCAATCCGCCACCCTGGTGAACTTGGAGAGGCCGATGACCCGATCACCGGGCTTGATCCCGATCCAGCAGTTACCCAGGATCGGCACCAAGTGGTGAGAGCAGGCCGAGCGGATACTGATCGGCCCAACGGTATAGATTTCGTCAAGATGTTTGACGTTTGGAAAGCTTGCGATCTTCGGCTGTTTGTGATAACGACCCTTGAAGACTTCATGGAGGTACATCCTGGCGACGCGCTCGGCAGTTTCCTCAGTGTTGTGATCGTTGTCGATGTCGATAACGAGGCTTCGCAGCATCTGCCTGACCTTGCCCGCCACCTCGATCTCGAGCTGATCGAGTTCGCCCTCGAGCAGATGATCAGCAATGTTGTCGTTGGCGAAGTAGGGCACGCCAGCCTGGTTCAGGCGCTCGCGAATGCGGGCACTGACAGGCCCTGGGGCCACGTCGGGGGTGATCGACTTGGAGCGAGTGGTGGAGGGGATGGTGGATGTCATGAAAGACTCAGAAAGCGCCAGAGGCGGGCATGAGGGTCAAGTCCTCCACCACCTGGGACGGAGGCTGCTGAGCAAGGAACAGCAAGGCTTCCGCGGCTTGATCAACATCAAGCATGGCACGGCGATCGAAGGTGCTGTGGACGGTTTTCGTCACCCAGAGAGGGGTGTCGACCGCGCCGAGAGTGAGGGTGGAGACGCGAATGCCATGGCTGCGTTCCTCGGCGGCGAGGCAGCGACTGAAAGATTCCAGCGCCGCTTTGGTAGTGCAATAGGCCCCCCATTCGGGAAACGTATTCCTGGCGGCATGGCTGCTCACGTTGATGATCAGGCTGGATTCTTGCTGACGTAATCCAGGCAGGACCGCCTGACAGACCTGAAAGACACTGGTGAGGTTGAGTTGAAGCAACCATTGCCATGCGCCCAGATCCATCGTGGCCAGTTCACCGGTGTAAGCGGCTCCGGCATTGTTGATCACCACCGTGGGCAGCAGTCCGCGGCCCAGCAGATCACTTAGATAGCCTGGGAGGTTCTGGGAATCGGTGAGATCCGCCGTCACCCATTCCACTCGTCGGCCGATGGCACGAAGCGGGGCTGCGACGCTTTCGAGATCACCGCCGGAGCGTGCCAGGAGCAGAAGATCCCAGCCTGCAGCCGCGAAGCGGCTGGCAGCAGCTGCTCCGATGCCCCTGGAGGCACCAGTGATCAAAACGGAAGCCAAGCTGGTCGTGTGTCGAATCGAACCTTAAGGGGTTGCGCCGGATTCCGTGGCCTCTGGATCCAGGATCCGGCCCATGCGCCGGAACTTGGCATAACGCTGCTCCAGCAGGTCGGCTTCGCTGAGCTGACCCAATTCTTGCAGGCCCTGAACCAGGGCAACACGCAGGGTCTCGGCAGCCTGGAGCGGTGCCCAGTGGTTACCGCCGGAGGGTTCACTCAACACTGTGTCGACAACCCCCAACTGCAGCAGATCGTCAGCGGTGATGCGCAGGGCGGCGGCGGCGGCCGGGGCCTGGGCCGCATCCCGCCAGAGGATCGAGGCGCAGGCTTCAGGACTGGCCACGGTGTAGACGCTGTGCTCAAACATCAGCAGGCGGTCGGCCACACCGATGCCAAGGGCGCCGCCGGAGCCACCTTCACCGATCACTGTGGCGATCACCGGAACCCGGAGGCGGAACATCTCGCGCAGATTCACAGCGATCGCCTCGCCCTGCCCCTGCTCTTCGGCGAGCACGCCGGCGTAGGCGCCAGGGGTGTCAATGAAGCAGAGGATCGGCAAGCAGAAGCGATCGGCATGCTCCATCAGGCGCAGAGCCTTGCGGTACCCACCCGGGGAGGCCATGCCGAAGTTTCTGGCCACATTCTCCTTGGTGTCGCGGCCCTTTTGGTGGCCGATCAGGACAACCCCCTGCTCACCGATGCGGCCGATGCCGCCCACCAGGGCCTGGTCATCGGAGCCTCGGCGATCTCCGTGGAGCTCAAACCATTCATCGGTGATCACCTGGATGTAATCCAGGGTGCTCGGCCTCTGGGGGTGGCGAGCCACCTGGATCTTCTGAGCGGGTGTGAGGGACTGAAAAATCTCCACCCGGCGACGGGCCGCCAGGGTTTCCAGCTGCAGCAGTTGCTGACTGACATCCACTTCCGAATCCCTGGCCAGCTGGCGGATCTGATCAATCTGATTCTCCAGTTCCACCAATGGTTTTTCGAAGTCGAGCAGTGGGCGGCGGGCCATGGCGTGGGAAGGGGGACGGCTCTGGGGGAATCAGTGCTGGCTCATGGGGAGTATCGCCAGCTGATGTGTGATGACCGTTCAGACAGCCGCGAGCTGTGGGAGCTGAGCCTGATTCAGGCCGAGCGAACGGAAGCCATGACGAAGAGAGGCGGCCCCGATCAGCTCCATGTTCGCCAGGGTGATGTTGTTGCGGCCCCAGCTGAAATTGGTGTGAATACCCTCGAACTCCAGCAGCATGGCTTCTGCGAAACAGGCAAATAGCTGACGCCTGGGATTTTCCATCTCTGCCATCTCCATCATCTGCCAGCCGATGTCCTGCCAGAACTCAACGATGCCCCCCTTGATGACGTGCACGTTGGCGCCAGCCACCTTGCTGTCGAGATTCTTGGGATAGCCGCCATCAATCATCAGGCAGGGTGACTTGAGGCTGGCCGGATCGATGCTCAGGCTCTGCGGCAGGCTGGCCACCCACACCACCACATCGGCTTCTGGCAGGGCCTCTTCAAGGCTGAGGATGCGGCCGCCGCCAAGTTCGGTCTGCAGATCAAGCAAAGGCTGGGGCTGGCGTGCCACCAGCAGCAGCTCACCGACACCCGTTTTCTGACTGAGCCAGCGGCAGACGGCACTGCCAATGTCGCCTGTAGCCCCTACCACGGCCACCTTGGCGAGGCTCAGGTCGATGCCTAGAGCTGGTGCGTTCGTTTCCACCTGTTGGGCAATAACCCAGGCGGTATGGGTGTTGCCGGTGGTGAAGCGCTCCCACTCCAGAGCGGTGCTTCGGATCTGCTGGTTCTTGAGCAGGTTGAAGTTCTCGAAGATGATCGAGGTGAATCCCCCCAGGGCAGTGATGTCAATCCCACTCTTCTGGGCCAGTTCCATCGCGCTGAGCACTTTGCGCCGGGCTGTCTTGAACCGGCTGAGCATCTCAGGCACGAACACCGAATCGATGTAGGCACCCTCAATGGTTTTGCCAGTGAGGCTGGTGACGCTGAAAGTCTCCACGAGCTGAGGTGGAGCAACACACCACAGGTCGAGGTCACCGTCGGCGTATTCGGGAAAACCCAGCTCCAGGGCCTTGCTCCGAGCTTGCTCAAGGCTGGTTGAGTGGCCGATCAGACCGAACATGCAGCTGTTGAGGGGGGCGGATGGATGCGGCTGTGGCCGACAACACATCCTGCCATGGCTGAAGTAGCTGGAAGAGCTCACCCAGTGGCTGGAAGAGCGCCTCGAGAGGCTTCAGCCCAGCAGCGCGGCGGTGGCCATGCGGGCGATCTCCCTTGTGGTGAAGCCGATGTCGGTTAGAGCTTCCTGGTAAGAGGTCATGAAGTCGGCCATCAGATCCTCCTGGTCCATCTGCAGCACCGCGGCGTCGCCGGCCACCTGCTCCAGCATCTTGCGCACCAGTGGCAGGTTGACCCTGTTGGCCTGCTCGAGTTCTTCGCGGGAGGACTCGAGGTTGGCTTTCAGCCATTCCTGACCGTAGTTGAGATGAGTGTATTCATCCTTGACCACACCTTCGGTGATCTTGCGGGCGAAGGGATCTGCAACGGGGATGTAGATGTGGTAGGCCGAGATGGCAAATGCTTCGATCAGGATGGCCTGGATCAGCAGACAGGTGACCACCTTGCCTTCGGCCAGTGCCGTCTGGAAATTGCCATGCAGGGGTGAGAAGAACTCCTTGGCGAAGTCCATGTCGGCAATGACCGACAGATTGTTTGCGCAGGCCGTGAACCCCTTCTTGTGCTTGAGCTCCATGCGGGCCAGCCGAGCAAGCTCTTCAGCCTGGTCGGGGATCAGGCTGCCGAGCGAAATGTAGTTGTCGTGGGCTTCCTGCTCACCTTCGATCACAATTGCGTTGATTCGGCTGTAAGCGTCCTTGTAGATGCTGCTGCTGAAATCAGGCAATCCGAGAGCCTGCTCAGCGCTGGCGCCGAGAGCCGTGGCGGCGGTGGCTGTGGCTGGAGCGGTTGCAGCGATGGTGCTCTCGAGGCTGGACATGGCGTCGCCGGCAAGGGGATCAGTGTCAGCGACTGTAACCAGGCCTGCCGGAATCGGTTCAGGGGTGCGGTGGCCAGTCACTGGTGAGCAGATCCTTGAGCAGCGTGACCCAGCCCTCAACAAGGGCTCTGTACAGCGCTTCGCCTAGGGCTCCGTCGGCGCCACGGGCATCTCCCACTACCCCGCTGGCGGAGAGATCGGCTGTCAGCCAAGCGGTGGGGACAGCGCCCTCAAGACTCCAGCCCGCTGGCGGGGCCGGATCGGGTTGACCCTCCCGGGGCCGTTCATGCCCCACCAGTTCCGGGGCCAGATGCAGCATCAGGCTCGTTTCGGCCAGTGCTGCATGCAATCCCTCGCTGCGTTCCGGCTCAGGCAGCAGTGCCGCCACCCCTGGCGGACCGCTCCAGAGGAAGCAAGGCATCACGGCCAGGCGGGGATGGGCAGCCCGCAGCTGCCGCGCCGCCACCTGCAACAGGGCGATCTGGCCGCCGTGGGCGTTGAAGAGCACCAGGCGCTGAAACCCGGCCCGGGCGAGGTCGCCCCCGACGGCCATCACCACCTGGAGCATCACCTCCGCTGGCAGGCTGAGAGTGCCTGGGAAGGCTCCGTGTTCGGGGGAAAAGCCCAGCTGGAACAGAGGCAGCCGCCAGATTGGCAGATCAGCGGGCAGCTGTTCGAGTACGGCCTGCAGCACCCGTTCGGCAAAGATCGCGTCGGTGCCCAGGGGCAGATGGGGGCCGTGTTGCTCCACGGCTCCGAACGGCCAGATCACCGTGCTGCCCGCTCGGGCGGCCGCCTCCCGGGCCGCCATCCAGCTGAGACCTTCCAGGGCGTGCTTGGCAGGTGCTCCCATCCTCTCCACGGGCCGATCCTTACAGTGTGGTGCTGTCAGATCACCCTGGGCCATGGCTGGATCGCAGCGTCCCGTTCCACCCGCAGGCCCCCGCTCCAAGCCGGTGCCTCCTTCCCAGGCGGAGCCGCCGTTGCGCAAGCCTCCCCAGCTCATGTACCTCAGCCGCAAGGATGAGGAGGAGGACAAGACATCGCCGGCGCCCAGCGCAGAACAGGCCGGATTGAATGCGCCGCAGGGTGCCTCGAGTGCGGCCCCACCCCGTCCGGCTTCAGCTCCCCAGGCAGGAGCAGAGCTGGCCAGCGATGACGACCGCTTCGAGATCGCGAGCCTTGAAGGCATGACCATGGCCGACCTGATGGGCGCGCCTGATGGTCCCTCCCGTCAGGCGCGCTCCAGCCGCTCTGCCGCTGGCGCCGGCTCAGGCACCACCACCTCCCGGCCGACCCGAACCGTCGATGATTTCGACTTCGATGAGGACGCCTTTCTCGCCGCCCTCGATGAGAACGAGCCTGTGGGTGCCACTGGTGATGTGGTCACCGGCACGGTGATCAGCGCTGAAAGCGATGGGGTTTATATCGACATCGGCGGCAAAGCGCCGGGCTTCATGCCCAAGGCCGAAGCCGGTCTCGGGGTGATCGGCAATCTCAAGGAACGCTTTCCAAAGGGTCAGCCCGTTGAGGTGCTGGTCACCCGCGAGCAGAACGCCGATGGCATGGTCACGATCAGCGCCCGGGCCCTGGCCCTGCGCCAGAGCTGGGAGAAGTTGAAGCAACTGGAGGCCGCCGGCAAGGTGGTGCAGGTGAAGGTGACCGGCTTCAACCGGGGCGGCGTCACCTGCGACCTGGAGGGCCTGAGGGGGTTCATTCCCCGCTCCCAGCTGCAGAACGGCGAGAACCACGAGCAGCTGGTCGGCACTTCTTTTGCCGTGGCCTTCCTGGAGGTGAATGCCGAGACCCGCAAGTTGGTGCTCTCCGAGAAGCGGGCCGCCAGTGCCTCATTGCTGGCTGATCTGGAGGTGGGTCAACTGGTGGATGGTCAGGTGGTGTCGGTCAAGCCTTATGGCTTCTTCGTGGATCTCGGTGGGGTCAGTGGTCTGCTGCACCAGTCGTCCATCACTGGCGTTCATCTGCGCGACATCCGGGAGGTCTTCAGCCAGGGGGAGCGGCTCAAGGCAATGGTCACCCAGATCGATTCCTCCCGTGGCCGGATCGCCCTCAACACTGCCCTGCTCGAGACCCAGCCAGGCGAGCTGCTCACGGCCAAGGACACTGTCATGGCGGAGGCTGAGGACCGGGCCAACCGGGCGCGCCTGTTGATGCGTCAACAGGAGCAGGAGGCGGGATGAGCCAGGCCGCTCCTGCAGTGCCCGACGTCCAGCTCACCCCCGACTGGGAAGTGGATTTCTTTTCCCGTCCGGTGCTTGATCCTGGCGGCAAGAAGCGATGGGATCTGCTGATCACGGCCACCCCCGCCAGTGAGGGCAACCAGCCCAGCTTTCGCTGGGCGAAGAACTGCCCGGCCAACACGGTCAACTCGGTGTGGCTCCAGGGGGCGCTCAACGAAGCGCTGGCGGCGGCAAGTGAGCAGGGAATGGGGACCCCGCGGCGGCTGCGCTGCTGGCGGGCCACGATGCGCACCATGGTGCAGCGGGCCGCCGAGTCGATTGGCCTTGAGGTGATTCCAAGCCGGCGCTGTTACGCCCTGGCCGAATGGCTGAGTGAACGGGAACGCGACGTTTATCCCGCTGAGGAGGGGTACATGGCAGGCCCCCTGGCACCGCCTCCCCTGCCGATGCGTTCGCCGCCCCTGCCCCTGCCGGAGGCGGCCAGGGGTGATTCATGGGACTGGGCTTCCCTGCCACTCGGTGCCCTGCGCGAAGCCTCAGAGTGGGAGATCGGCTTCGGAGGGTTGTTTCCCATACCCGCCGATCTTCCCGACGAACTGGTGGTCCCGGGCCTGCGCCTGTTCAGCCGCAGCCGCTCCCTGGCCATCGCCGGCTGGTTCGAAGGCCTTGAGCCTGCCCGTCTGGAGATGGAAGGAAACAATCTGGTGCTCGAAGCGGGCCTGGAAGACCGCTGGCGGCTGGCGGTCCTGGCTGAGAAGGAGGCGAACGAGGTGACTGAAGCTTTCACGGCGGCTCGCGAGGCCGCCGCTGGTCTGCAGTTCATCGCCGTGCAGAGCGATGTGGACTCCGGGCGCTTCGATGGCTTCTGGCTCCTGCGCGACATGCCCGACTTCTGATGCCCATCGCCCGTGGCTGAAGCCGTCGACCCCCCCTTCGATCGCCCCGACAGGGGCTTCAACACTCTGGAAGGCTGGACCTGGGTGGGCACCTATGGCGGCTACTTTCTCCAGTGCGACCTGCTGCAGGAGTTTGAGCACGGCTTTTTCACACGGCAGTGGAGTGGTCGCGGCCCCCAGGAGCTGGCGGCCGCCATCAGTGCCGGTGTTTCGGTTCACCGCACCCGCCAGATCCACAGTTCCCGGGTGCTGGCCGCCAGTGAAGCTGCAGCTGAACCCTGGCCGGAGGGCGATGGGCTGGTCAGCGATGCTGGCGGCCAGTCGCTCTGGGCCTGCGGCGCCGACTGCACCCCCGTGCTGATCGCCGATCGGGCCAGGGGCTCGGTGGCGGCCTGTCATGCCGGCTGGCGCGGGGTGGCCACCGGCATCCTGCCGACAGCGATCGACACCCTGGAGCGCTCGGGCAGCCAGCGCAGCGATCTGCTGGTGGCCCTGGGGCCTGCCGTGAGCGGCGAGGCCTACCAGGTGGAGTTGGATGTAGCCCTGCAGGTGGGCAGCGCCTGCTGCGCCCCTGGTGAGGATCCCGCCGAGGTCCTGGCGGAGGCCGGGGCCCTCAGGCCCGATCCTTCGCCTGGCTCCCCTGGTGATCGCTACCGCCTCGACATCCGCCTGGCTGCCAGGGCCCAGTTGCTCAAAGCAGGACTAGGTCCTGAGCAGCTGCAGCTCTGCCCCCTGTGCACGGTGGCGGAGCCGCAGCTGTTTCACTCCTGGCGCCGCGATCAGGTCAAAGCTGTGCAGTGGAGCGGCATCGTCGCCCAGGCCTGAACCTCGCCTGGATCGAGTCATAACTGGTTTGGGCCCGGCACCCCCAGCAGGCTGCAGGCCACCGCTTCTGCCACCCGAATGCCATCGATGCCGGCGGAGAGGATGCCACCGGCATAACCGGCGCCCTCCCCGGCTGGGTAGAGCCCGCGGGTGTTCAGGCTCTGCAGGTCAGGGCCCCTCGGGATCCGTACCGGCGAGGAGGTACGCGTTTCGACCCCGGTAAGCAGGGCTTCGGCCATGGCGTAGCCGGGAATGGTGCGCTCGAAGGCTGGGATCGCCTCCCGCAGAGCGACGACGGCGAACTCCGGCAGGCAGGCGCTCAGATCAGCGGGGGTGGTGCCGGGGGCGTAGGAGGGCTGGATCGATCCCGGCGGGCGGCTGACCCCATGGCCCGCCAGAAAATCGTCGAGCCGCTGGACGGGCGCCCGATAGCTGCTGCCGCCGAGGGCAAAAGCCTTGGCTTCCCAGTGACGCTGGAAGGCAACTCCGGCCAGGGGGTCGTCTGGTCCCTGGCCGTAGGGGAGCAGATCTTCCAGCTCCAGTCCGACCACGATGCCGCTGTTGGCATTGCGCTCGTTGCGGGAGTGTTGGCTCATGCCGTTGGTGACCAGGTGGCCGGGCTCAGAGGCGGCTGCCACCACCAGCCCGCCGGGGCACATGCAGAAGCTGTACACGCTCCTGCCATCGCCGAGATGATGGACAAGCTTGTATTCTGCTGCGCCGAGTCGCGGGTGGCCCGCGCAGGGCCCCCAGCGGGCCGCATCGATCAGCGCCTGGGGATGCTCGAGGCGCACTCCGATCGAGAAGGGTTTGGGCTCCATTCGCACCCCGCCTCTGTGGAGGCTGGCAAAGGTGTCGCGGGCGCTGTGGCCCACCGCCAGCACCACATGACGGGCCGCGTGACAGGAGCCATCGGCGAGCACAACTCCACAGACCCGTTGTCCCCCTGGGGCCGCTTCGGTCTCAAGGCACACCACCTCGCTCTGGAAGCGGATTTCGCCTCCAAGGGCCTCGATGCGGCTGCGCAGTCCCCGCACCACCGTGGCCAGCTTGAAGGTGCCGATGTGGGGGTGGTGCAGCGTCAGAATCTCGGGATTGGCCCCGCAGGCCACCAGCTCCAGCAGCACTTTTCGCCCGAGGTGACGGGGGTCCCGCACCTGGCTGTAGAGCTTGCCGTCAGAGAAGGTGCCGGCTCCACCCTCGCCGAATTGCACATTCGAATCAGGGTCGAAAGGCCGCTGGCCCCTCCAGAAGCCGAAGGTGTCGGCTGTGCGTTCCTTGATCGGCTTGCCCCGCTCCAGCAGCAGGGGCCGCAGCCCCATCTGGGCAAGCACGAGCGCGGCGAAATAGCCACAGGGCCCTGCCCCGATCACGATCGGACGCTCGGGCCGCTCTGAGGACCCTGGTTCCAGGCGAGCCGGGAACCGATAGGTGGTGTCGGGAGACGGGCGCAGATGGGGGTCCTTCCGCCAGCGCTGCAGCAGTGCCTTGGGATCGGCCACCTCCAGATCGAGGCTGTAGCTGAAGCGGATGGCGTCCTTGTTGCGGGCATCGACGCTGCGCCTGACCAGCTTCAGAGCCCGCAGGCTCTGGGCTGGAAGCCCAAGCCGCTTCAGCACTGCCTGGCGCAGATCGTCGTCGGTGTGATCAAGGGGGAGCTTGAGTTCGCTCAGCCGCAGCACGGTGCCTGCCTGGTCCCTGGGGAAATGTTGCTTGAGCATGTATTCCAGCAGCCCGCCACCACGGGCGCATCAGGGCTGTCAGGCTGGGGCCACGAATCCGTTGACATTGCGGCTGTTGTTTATGGGTCTCGCCCACTGCCCGCTCTGCGTTGCCCTGGCCGTCATCAGCCTGGTACGTGGCGGCGCCCTGGGGGTGCTGCTCTTTCGGCTGTGCTTCGTTGAAAGCCAGTCACGTTGGCGCCTCAGCGCTGCCTAAGTTCGAAGGTCAAACCAGCTTTCGAGCTCTGGCTCCATGGCATTCCAGGCCACCTACTTCGGCGTCAACGGCTGGCTGCTTGATTTCGACGGCTGCCGCATCCTGCTCGATCCCTGGTTGACGGGACCCCTGGAGTTTCCTCCCGGCCCGTGGTTCTTCCGGGCCGAGCTCAACCAGGCCTGGTCGGTTCCCGATGGACTGGATCTGCTGTTGCTGACCCAGGGGCTCCCCGACCATTGCCATCCAGCGACCCTGGCGCTGCTGGATCCCAGTCTGCAGGTGGTGGGCTCGGCCGGAGCTGCCGCCAAAGCCTCCCAACTGGGCTTCCAGGCGGTCAAGGCCCTCGTTCCTGGGGAAATGTTTCAGTACGGCGAGCTGACGATCACCGCAAGTTCCGGGGCCCCTGTGCCCCAGGTGGAGAACGGATACTGTCTGCAGCATCCCGCCGGCAGCCTCTATGTGGAACCCCATGGCTTTCTCTCGGCTGACCTCCCGTCCCAGCCGATTGATGCGGTGATCACCCCGGTGCTCGATCTGGGCCTGCCCCTGGTGGGAGCTTTCATCAAGGGGAAGCAGGTGCTGCCCCAGCTCCTGGAGCGCCTCCAGCCCAGGGTCGTCCTGGCCAGCACCAGTGGTGGTGACGTGAGTTACGAGGGCCTCCTGACCCGGATCCTCTGGCAGAAGGGGACCATGGAGGAAGCAGCTGGGGTCGTGGCGGCCGGCTCCCGCTTGATCGATCCAGTGCCTGGTGTGATCTACGACCTGCAGACCGCTCAGGGAAGGATCAGCAGTTCATGTTCCACCATGAAAATGTTGCCGTAGAGATTGGCGAGGATATCTTTGCCCGCCTGAGTAAGCTCTAGATATGGAATCGCATTCTTGATGTAGGGGAACACCTGGCCCCAGTAGAAGGTTGGATAGGCCTTGAGCAGCTGCCCGGGATTATCGCAGCCCAGCGCCTTGTTCACTCCCGTTTCCTCGAACTCCCAGAACAGGGCCGGAATCTTGTTTAGGTAACGGGGATCGCTGAGCTGGCCAATCAAATCAGAAGCCCGCACCAGGCCGGGCATGTGGGTGGTGCACTGGTGATCGGTGGAGGCGGGAACCGGAAAGCGGGTGAGCTCGATGTTGCTTTTGATCGTGTCGGCATCGATCAGCCCGTGGCCGCCGAATCGCTCGTCGATGAACAGCTTGCCGCGATCGATGTGGTACGGCGTGAGTGCTGCGCAGGTGGCACCTTCCTTGAGCCTCACCGATTCACCATTGACGCCTGTGGCGTAGTGGCCATCTTTGTCGTCACGACAGACACCCTTGATGTAACCAATGTCGTGGCAGAGATGTGAAATTGTGAAATGCAGCCAGTCTTCCGGCGTGACGCCTCCCTCTCTCAGATGCTTGCCATAAAGAATATGCTGGCCCACCAGGGTGACCAGGATCGTGTGCTCGACATCGTGGTAAAGAGCATCACCGGTGGCGATGTTTTCCAGAGCCATCGAAGCCGCCCAGGAAATGATCTCCTCGTACTCACGCTTGAGCGTGCCGTAGGAGGATCGATAGATGGCGACCAGACGTTGCTGTACGTCGGCAATCATCAACCGTGTGGCGTTGAACATCGCGGATGGTGACGGACTGCCCGCCTGATTCTTCGCTACAAGCTTGCCACCTTCTCAGCGGCTGTGAAGACTGCACGGCAACCGATCGACCATCCTGGCAGCAGTGCACCAGCTCTCACCGTGACCACCAGCGTAGATCCGCCGGCCAGCCCACAAGCCAGCCCAGAAGCCAGCTCCACCGCTGCTCACGACCGCTACGACCTGGTGGTGATCGGAGCCGGATCCGGGGGGCTGGCCGCCGCCAAACGCGCCGCCAGCCATGGGGCGAGAGTTGCCGTGATCGAGGGGGACCGGGTCGGGGGGACCTGCGTGATCCGTGGCTGTGTGCCCAAGAAGCTGCTGGTCTACGGATCTGCGTACCAGCACCTGTTGGCCGATGCGGCCAGCTATGGCTGGAGCGTGGGACCGACCCACTGCGATCCTTCCCAGCTGCTGGCGGCGGTGCGCGCGGAGGTGGATCGCCTCAATGGTTTGCACATCGGGTTTCTCGAGCGCGCCGGGGTGGAGCTGGTGACGGGCTGGGGGCGCTTTCTCGATGACCATCACCTTGAAGTTGTCGGCCGCGATGGCAGCTCGGATGGCAGCTCGGATCGCAACGCTGATGCAAGCCGGCGCATCCTGCGCGGTGAACGCCTGCTGATCGCCACAGGGGGGCGTCCGCACCGCCCATCGATTCCTGGGGCTGAGCTGGGCTGGGTGAGTGATGACATGTTTCTGCTCGAGGGTCTGCCCCAGCGGGTGCTGATCGTGGGCGGCGGCTTCATCGCCTGCGAATTCGCCTGCATCCTGCGCGGTCTTGGGGTGGAGGTGGATCAGTTCGTGCGCGGTGATCACCTGCTGCGGGGTTTCGACCGGGAACTGAGTGCCGCCGTGCACGAGGGCATGGAAGCCGACGGGATCACCATCCACTTCTCCCAGACCCTGACCGCCATCACCGGCAAGGCCGGTGAGCTGGTCGCAACCACCTGCCAGGGACGAGAGGAGCCCTGTGGCGGCGTGCTGCTGGCAACGGGCCGCCAACCCTTTCTGTCCGGCCTGAATCTGGCGGCGGCTGGAGTGGAGGTGGACGGCGGCCGTATCCCGGTGGATGCGACTCAACGCACCAACGTCCCTCACATCTTCGCTGTTGGGGATGTAACCGACCGCATCAACCTGACTCCGGTGGCGGTGGATGAAGGCCGTGCTTTTGCCGACAGCGTCTACGGCGGACGAGCCCGGCAGGTGGACCACGACCTGGTGGCCAGTGCCGTGTTCAGCCAACCGGAGCTGGCCACGGTGGGCTTGAGTGAGGAAGAGGCCTTGGCCCGCTACGGCTCCGAAGGGATCCGTCTCTATCGGGCCCGCTTTCGCTCCATGGCCCAGGCCCTGCCTCAGCGCGGCCCTCGCTGCCTGCTGAAGCTGGTGGTGGAAGTGGTTTCAGGCCGGGTGCTGGGCTGCCACATGGTTGGTGATCACGCGGCTGAGATCATCCAGATGGCGGCGATCGCGATCGGCATGGGGGCCACCAAGGCAGATTTCGATCGCACCATGGCCCTCCATCCCAGCGTGGCCGAGGAGTTCGTGACAATGCCCCAGTGAGCAAGGCTGGATGAGCGCGGCCTGGGGGGAAAGATCACGAAGCTGTCAGCGGATAGAGACAGCGGCAACATTGATCACCTTCTGTGGGTTAATGGAATTTCGAGTCATACGTTGCGATGGCCGATCTGGTTCTGCTCATCGACCATGAACGGACAGGGCGTGAATCCCTGGCCACTCAGTTGCTGGAAGCAGGCTTCCTGGTGGCGGAGGCCAAGGATGGTCATCGAGGCCAGGCCATGGCTCTTCAGGCCAATCCGCAGCTGATCGTGATGGATCTGTTGCTGCCGGGAATCGACGGTCTCACCATTCTGCAGCGCTTGCGGCGGGATCAACGCACCAGTCACCAGTCGGACCCCGATCATGGTGCTCACGGTCCTGAGCAGCATTGATGACAAGGTGCGGGGCTTCACCTCCGGTGCTGACGACTACCTGATCAAGCCCTACGCCCCTGAGGAACTGCTGGCCCGGGTCAAGGCACTGCTTCGAGGGCGAGCCACCACACCCCAACTGGTGCGGGCACCGGATCTGCTCAGTTACGGCCCACTCACCCTGGTGCCGGAACGCTACGAAGCCCTCTGGCTTGAAACGCCAGTACGCCTGACACGCACGGAATTCGAACTACTGCACTGCCTGCTGCAGCGCCATGGTCAGGTGGTGCCCTGGGCAGTGCTCCTGCGGGAGATCTGGGGCTACGGACCCGAGAACGACGTGGAATGCATCCGCACCCACATCCGCCATCTGCGCGGGAAGCTGGAACGCGACAGCCACAGGCCCACCCTGATCAAAACGATCTATGGGATTGGCTACTGCCTGGACCTGCCCCTGGATACGGCCACGGAGGCTTACGTCAGCAAAGGACGCCTGGGACTGGTGGAGCAATCCCCCGATCAGCTCGGTTTGACCAGCGCGCCAAGCTCCCGGGGCTGGGAACGAGGAACATGCCGTCTTGAGGCCTGAGTAACATTCATCACATCGATCGGTCGTTCCTGAACGTCCAGCCATGGCCAATGGCGCTTGGATGGATGCAGGATTTTTCTCCTCTCCCTGAATCCTGTGAACGACACCTGCCCCTGGATTGATCCCTGCCTCGAGCGTGTGGCCTGCCCGGTGATGAGCACGGCCAAATCGAGCGGAAAAGGCTGCAAAGCCAAGAAGTGCTCCAACTGGAAAGGCGGTCGCTGCCGCTGTGGCCGCGACTGAACTCCAGCCGTCCTGCTCCAGGGGATCTGATCCGCTGGAGCAAGACGATTTCTCAGGCAGAAGACTGCTGAAGCAGAAGTCAGCTCAATCAGAAGACGGCTCAGACTGCGGTAGGTCCAGCAGCGCCGGTGAGGGATTGGTCCAGGATCATCAGTGCGCCGAAGTCGGTGCCGCAGTGACGAACCTGGGCGAGCAGATGGGCCACTTCACTCTCGGCATCCACCTGAGTCTTGATCATGGGGTCAAGAAAGATGGAGCTGCGGTAGTCGCCGCAACGCTCAGCCAAGCTATAAAGCTGTTGCAAGGATGTCGTAACTTCTGCTTCCATCTCAAAGGCGGATATCAGTACGTCTTCGACATTTGTCCACGTCTGCCTCGGTTGGGGAAGGGCTGAGAGCTCAACCGGCTGGGATCGGGCCACCAGGTAATCAACGAACAGACCAGCATGGGCCCGTTCGCCATCGGATTCAACCCTGGCATAGGTGGCAAACCCATTCAGTTCTCTCTGGGTGAACCAAACGGCGATTGAGAAGTAGGTATAGCTGGCCATCAATTCCATCTGCAGATGGTTGCACAGTCCCTGGTGCAATTCGGCCTCCATCTCCTGGGCCACCGGCCGTCGCGGCAGCAAGGGAACTGCATTCAGGCCGGTGACGCTTGCCGGATTGCTGATCAACATGGTTCCACTTCGGTTGCCCCAGTCTACAAAGGCACCCTGGCTCGCTGCCAGCGCCTGCTCGCCTGCACCCCTGACCTGCACCCGAGCCTTTAACGTGGAAGTCTTCTCCAGCTAGATCTTTTCCTGTGCATGCCTGAGGACTCGCTCGCCCATGGCAGCATGCCAACAGATCTGGTCTCACTGACCCGCTTGTGCTGGTCCCTTGGGGTGAGGAGTCGGCAGGCCCTCCAGGCCTCAAGGAGTTGCTCCAACCCGCAGTTGCGCACCAGGTTGGAGCACGATTTATTGCATTTCCGTCTGCAGAGCAACACCATCGCTCACCATGCCGAGACGGTGGCGGCGTCGCTGGATTCGCTCCATTGGGAGGTTGCGCTGCTCCGTGAAGTGGTGCGCCGCAATCAGCGTCAATTCGGGCTTTCCACGACCGGCTGACCCCCTTCTCTCCCCTGCGCTTCGTTCCCGCAACGATTGAAGAGACGGTGTCGAAAGGCCATGAGAGCGCCCCCACAGCCGTTGTCGAGTGGTCCCGGCGGGCCCTAGACAGGAGAGGTGAGATCAGATGTCATGAGCCCATCCAGCCCGTCGCAGCAGCACCACCAGATCCTCATCGTCGGCGGCGGAGCGGCGGGCATCACGGTGGCCAGCCAGTTGCTTCTCGCCCGGAAAGGTCTTGACGTGGCCATTCTTGAGCCCAGCAGCGATCACTACTACCAGCCCGGCTGGACCCTCGTGGGCGGAGGGGTGATGACCCAGGAGCAGACCCGTCGTGATGAGGCCGGCCTGATCCCCGCTGGTTGCAGCTGGATCCGGGCAGCAGCCGCCAGCTTCGAGCCGGAGGCCAATCAGGTGACCACCACCGACGGGGCCACCATCAGCTACGACGCCCTGGTGGTGGCAACAGGGCTGGAGCTGCGCTGGGAGCGGATCAAGGGGCTGGAGGAGGCGCTGGGTCGCCAGGGTGTCACCAGCAACTACTCCCGGGAACACCTTCCCTACACCTGGGAGACCATCCGCCATTTTCCTGGCGGTACCGCGATCTTCACCTTTCCGGACACCCCGATCAAATGCGCCGGAGCGCCTCAGAAGATCATGTACATGGCCGATGACATCTTCAAGGCCACCAGTGGCGTTGGGGTCAACACCAAGGTGGTGTTCGCCACCGCCGGGCCCGGCATCTTCGGTGTTCCGGTCTATGCCCGGGTGCTGAAGAAGGTGGTGGAGGAACGGGGCATTCAGGTGCTTCTGCGCCACAACCTCAAGGAGATCAGGGCCGATGAGCAGGTAGCGGTCTTCGAGGTCAGCGACGCTGAGGGGTCAATCTCCAGAGAGGAGATTCCGTTCACGATGATCCACGCCGTGCCGCCGATGTCGGCCCCCGATGTCATTGCCCAGAGCCCGTTGGCCACCAGCGCCCCAGGTGGCTGGGTGGAGGTCGACAAGTTCAGCACCCAGCACGTCCGTTATCCCAATGTCTTCTCTCTGGGGGATGTGTCGTCGTTGCCCACCTCCAAGACCGCCGGGGCGGTGCGTGGTGAGGCACCGGTGCTCGTGGCCAATCTGCTGGCCCAGCTCGCCGGCAAGCCTCTTCAGGCCCGCTACGACGGTTACAGCGTCTGCCCGCTGATCACCGGCTACGACAAGGTCGTTATGGCCGAATTCGACTACGACCTGCAGCCCGTGAGCTCCTTCCTGATCGACCCCACCCGCGAGCGCTGGAGCATGTGGCTGATGAAAACCAAAGGTCTGCCCTGGATTTACTGGAACAGAATGCTCAAGGGGCAACCCCATGAGAGCCGCTTCCTCAAGCCCTTCAAACCGCTGATGCAGGCCCTTGGACTCTTCTACAAGGGCGAACCGTCCGCCAGCTGAGTCAGCTGGTGCGGGCCAGTTCATCGAGCTGGTCCTGCATCTCCAACACCACCCGCTGGTAGCAGGCCTGCACGTAGGTCCTGTCGCGGCTGGCGGCATGACCGCTGCGCTCGAAGCGGATCGGCCGGCAGACCCGGGTGTGGATCTTGGCAGGCAGGGGCAGGTTGGGCAGTGGCCCCACAGCCAGGCCCCAGGGCAGGCCGAGGTAGAGGGGAAACACCTCTGGGTCGATGCCGAATAGCCAGGGCACGCCTCGTTGATGCCAGCGCTGCATCGGTTCGTAGCAGTCCTCCAGGACGATCAGGGTGTCGTGGCTGCCCCAGGAGATCAGCGGCACGATCGGCACACCGTGCCAGAGGGCCAGCCGGATGAAGCCCGTCCGCTCCCTGAACTGGATGGTCTGGCGGAGGCGGTGCGGCCGGAAGGCATCCTGGCCGCCGCCGGGGAACACCAGCAGGCTGTCGCCTCGCTCCAGCACGGCCATGGCCCCACGCGGGAAGTAGGGAATCGCCCCGGTACGGGCAGCCAGTTGCGCCGCCTGGGGAAACACCTGCCACACCTTGGGATGGGCCAGACCGTAGACCCTTCGCTCCAGACCGATGCGCCGGAACCAGTCGAACATCAGCATCGGCAGGTCAGGGCTGGCCAGCCCGCCGTTGTGGGATCCCACCAGCAGCAATGGTCCTTCGCCAGGTATGTGCTCCCAGCCGCTGGTGCTCACCCGGAAGTAGTGGAGGTAGAGCCATTCCCAGAGCGGCATCAGGCGCTGGATCACCTCTGGATCGCGCTCGGCCCCAGGTTCATGGCCCGGCGTTGGGCCTTCAGTCATGGGATTGGTCCTTCAGTTGTGGGATTGGGTGAGGCCACCGCGTGAGTTGTTCCCCATGACAGCGTCCATTGATCGTTCTCCGCGCCTGCGCAGCCTGGTGGCCGAGATCCTGGTGCTGACGTGATGCTGATGCGGCGGTTACCGCTCCACCGGAGCCAGTCCGGCGGCATCAAACACTCCTTCGAACAGCACCGAACTCAGGTAGCGCTCCCCGGAGTCAGGCAGCACCACCACGATGGTCTTGCCGGCGAAATCCTCTTCAGCGGCCAGGCGCAGGGCCGCCACCGTGGCGGCTCCGCAGGAGATGCCCGCCAGGATCCCTTCTTCGCGCATCAACCGCCTGGCCATGGCCACGGCCTCCTGGTCGCTGACAGCCTCGACTCGATCCACGAGGTCAAGATCAAGATTGTCGGGCACGAAGCCGGCGCCGATCCCCTGAATCTTGTGGGGCCCGGGCTGGGCTGGTTCGCCGGCCTTCGCCTGCGCGATCACCGGGCTGTTCACGGGCTCCACCGCCACAGAGAGCAGCGACTGCCCACGTGTGGTCTTGAAGTAACGGCTGACCCCGGTGATGGTGCCGCCCGTACCGACCCCCGCCACCAGCACATCCACCTTGCCGTCGGTGTCGTTCCAGATTTCCGGTCCGGTGGTGTCGTGGTGGACCTGGGGATTGGCAGGGTTGGAAAACTGCTGAAGGAGTACGTATCGATCGGGATCGGAAGACGCGATCTCATGGGCCCGTCCCACCGCGCCGGTCATGCCGAGCTTGCCCTCGGTGAGCTCGAGCCTGGCGCCGTAGGCGGTGAGGAGCTTGCGGCGCTCCAGGCTCATTGATTCCGGCATCGTCAAAGTGAGCGGAATCCCCCGGGAGGCGGCCACGAAGGCCAGAGCGATGCCCGTGTTGCCGCTGGTGGGCTCGATCAGCTCCTTGCCAGCACCGAGTCGTCCATCCTTTTCTGCCTGCCAGATCATCGCGGCACCGATTCGGCATTTGACCGAATAGGCGGGATTTCGTCCCTCGATCTTGGCGAGCACCGTGGCCCGGCTGTCACCGACAACCCGGTTCAGCTTCACCAGAGGGGTGCGGCCGATGCTCAAGCTGCTGTCAGCGAAAATCGACGCCATCAAGGACACCATAACTCTAGGAACCCTCGCACCCTCGGGCCGCCAAGATCAATTGCCAGGCTCAGCTTGCACGCTCAATTGGCGCGAATGTTGCCAGACATGGAAGGCCAGCAGCAGCACCAGCGCCGGAACCACGAACCAGATGGTGAAGCTGCGCAGAGGTGAGGCCAGGGCCGGGATGGTGAGCGGGAGGATCTGCTCAACCAGATAAAGACCGTAAAGGCCGACCAGAAGGATTCCTTCCTTCCGGGAAATCACCCCGCCGGTCCAGAAGATGGGCAGCAGCGCCAAGGTGGTGGCCACCATGATCGGAAGATCCCGCTGGACCATCACAGGATCCACGCTCAGACCTCTCGATCCTGAGAGAAAGGCGCACCCCCCCAGGATCACCAGCTGGTTCAGCAGGTTGCTGCCCACCACATTGCCGATAGCGAGATCGGACTTGCCCTTGAGGGCCGCCATGATCGATGTGACCAGTTCCGGCATCGACGTGCCTGCCGCCACGATCGTGAGACCGATCAGGGTTTCACTGACTCCAAGGCTGAGCGCAATGGCCGTGGCACCTTTCACCAGGATCTGGGAACCCCACACCAGCAGGCCGAGCCCGGCAGCCAGCTTCACCGACGCCGGCAGATAGCCGCCCTCCGCTTCCGAGGAATCGATGTCACCGTCACCGCCGCTGGGCCCTTCTTCCCGGGCCGTGCGCGTTTCCCAGATGGTGTTGATCACAACTCCTGTAAGCAGGGCCAGGCCCGCCTGCCAGGTGACCCTGCCTGCGGAGGCCATGCCCCAGACCGCCATCGACACTGCCAGCAGCACCGGCACGTCGCGGCGGATCAGGCGGCTGTGCACCCTCAGCGGCAAGATCACGGCACTGATGCCGAGCACCACCAGCACATTGAAGATGTTGCTGCCCACCACGTTGCCGACCGCAATGTCGTCAGCGCCCTGCAGCGTGGAGAGAAGGCTCACGAACAGTTCCGGGGCGCTTGTGCCCATCGCCACCACGGTGAGGCCGATCACCAGCTGAGGCACCCCCAGAAGCAGGGCCAGGGCCACCGAGCCCTGGACGAACAGTTCTCCACCACCGAAGAGCAGGAGGATGCCCACCAGGATCTCGATCACACTCAGCAAACTGGTCTCCACGGGGACCCCGATTATGCCTTGTGATAGCAGGGAAGGAACAGCAACCTTGGCCTCCAGCTCGAGACCGCCCTGCACTCATCAGCTCAAGGTCTCTGGTTGTATACGTTGTCACCAGGCTGACAGATTGTCACATCCTGGGCCGATCATCCCAATCGCCGAGATCTGGGACATTCCTCTCTCTTAACGTCCGATTCAATCATCAGTAAGGACAGTGTGGCCATAGCCCGCCCGATGAGCTGGTTGAACCAGATCAATTCACAACACATCAAAGGGGATGTGTTCGGCGGTCTCACGGCAGCTGTGGTGTCCTTGCCAATGGCCCTTGCCTTCGGTGTCGCCTCCGGTGCCGGTGCAGTGTCGGGACTCTGGGGCGCAGTGCTTGTTGGTCTGTTCGCCGCACTCTTCGGCGGTACTCCCACCCTGATCTCGGAGCCCACCGGTCCGATGACGGTGGTGATGACAGCGGTGATCGCCAGTCTGACGGCGAAGGCGGCCAGTCCTGAACAGGGACTGGCCATGGCCTTCACGGTGGTGATGATGGCCGGGGCGCTCCAGATTCTGTTCGGTTTCCTGAAGCTGGGCCGCTACATCACGCTGATGCCCTACACGGTGATTTCGGGCTTCATGTCCGGCATCGGTTTCATCCTGATCATTCTTCAGCTCGGTCCTTTCCTCGGTCAGGCCATTCCCAAGGGGGGCGTGATGGGTACGCTCACGGCCCTGCCCCAGCTCATCCCAGCCACGCATCTGCCGGAGCTGATCCTGGCGTTGGTCACTGTCGCGATCATCTGGTTCACGCCAGCCCAGGTGAAGCGGTTCGTCCCACCCCAGCTGTTGGCGCTCGTGGTCGGAACGCTGCTGTCGCTCTCACTGCTCCGTGGCGACGTCAGCCCGGAGGTGGAAGGGATCCGCCGCATCGGCGACATCCCCAGCGGATTCCCCCAACTGGTGTTGCCCCACTTCGAGCCAGGCCTGTTGCAGTTGATGGTGGTCGATGCATTTGTGCTGGGTCTGCTGGGCTGCATCGATGCCTTGCTCACCGCTGTGGTTGCCGACAGCATCACCCGCACGGAACATAATTCCGACAAGGAGCTGATCGGCCAGGGACTGGGCAATATCGTGTCTGGCCTGTTCGGTGGCATTGCTGGTGCCGGCGCCACGATGGGCACCGTGGTGAACATTCAGACGGGAGCGAGATCCGCTCTCTCCGGCATCACCCGTGCCCTGGTTCTGATGGTGGTGATTCTGGGGGCCTCAGGTCTGGCCGCTTCGATCCCGATGGCTGTACTGGCCGGCATTGCCTTCAAGGTGGGGTTTGACATCATCGATTGGAGCTTTCTGCGCCGGGCCCACCACGTCTCGATGAAGGGGGCATTGATCATGTACGGCGTGATCCTGCTCACCGTGCTGGTGGATCTGATCGCCGCAGTCGGTGTGGGCATCTTCGTGGCCAATATCCTCACGATCGAGAAGATGAGCACCCTTGAGACCAAATCAGTGAAGGCGATCAGCACCGCCGACGACGACCTCAACCTGCCTGATAACGAGAAGGACCTGCTGGATCAGGGAGGCGGCAAGGTGCTGCTGTTCCAATTGATCGGTCCAATGATCTTTGGTCTGGCCAAGACAATCTCCCGTGAGTGAGCACAATGCCATCCAGGAATGTGATTCGATTGTGTTTGATCTCAGTGAGGTTTCGCATATGGGAGTCACAGCTTCTCTGGCCCTTGAGAATGCCGTCAAGGAAGCCCTGGAGAAACAGCGCAATGTTTACGTGGTGGGTGCTGAAGGCAGCACGCTGCAGCGCCTCAGGAGCCTGAAGGTGTATGGACTGCTGCCTCCCGATCATGTGGAGCTGAGCCGGGCGGAAGCCCTGACCGATGCTGTCAACTCCCTGCCCAAGATGGGCAGGGCCTGAAGCCCATCCTCAACTCACAATGAAGTTGGAAGATCAGGACTGCAGCACGAAGCCCCAGGTGGTGGCCTTTACGCCAGGAAGATGGGGAAGTAGAAGATCGCCGTGGGCCATCAAGTTGATCTGACCAAGTGTCTTGTACTTATTCAGGCTCTTGGTAACGGTTACCCGGGTCAGCCCAGTCAGTTCAGCGAGAATCTGGTGGGTCAGATTCATGTCCTCCAGTGAGAGACTATGCCCTAAACTATTAACTCGACCAAACTGCGCAGCCAGCCAGCGCAACATGGTCAGCAGGCGATCATCGGCCTTGCGGATCCGGCTGATGCGCATGATTTCCATCGAGCGGCTGATCTGCCGGGTGAGAGATTCAAGGACTTCGGCATCCGTGGCCGTACGTCCCTCAAGTGAGACAGCGGAGATCGTGCTGATTTCGTTGCGGCACTCAAAGGTTGCCTGGCTACCGAGGATGAGATCGCCGGGCCCCCATATCATCAAAGTGACCAGTTCAGCATCTTCATTCCAGGTGACCTGCCGGACATAGCCATCGCTGATCAACCAGGTCATTCCAGTCGGTATCACCGAGTTAGGCTTGAGTTGAAGGAATGGACAATGTCCAGGGTTGGGTGGTGGCATCACTGGACATCAGCACTATCGAGGGACTCATCCAAGGAACACAAAGACGGCCTGGTTGAAAGAGAACCGGCCTGGAACAGCTGCTCGTCTGGTTGGTGGTTCGTGGTTGGGCAAACCTAGAACCGCCACATTCCCTTGGGGAGGCGGGTTCAGACAGGATCGACAATTCCCGGGATCAGCCGCGTTAATCAGTCGAGGTTCGGCTCCAACCTCAGACACAAAAAAACCACCGGTGGCACTGGACACCGGTGGCTGAGTGGGGAACAGATGATTGGGCCGCTGGACTTGGCCGTTTGATCTAGGCGCTCAGCGACCTCGAGAGACCCGAACCGGGACCAGCACAGGTTGCATCATGCCGCCTCCGCCGTTGTCGTCGTCGGAATTGGTGGTGAGCCAAAAGGCCAGGCCGAACAACGCGAGAACGCTGGAGGCAAGCAGCAGTTCGGCCATCGATCGGGCTCAGAGTGCCCGTAACCTAGCCAGAATTCATGTCCATGCTGTGACCGATGCTGCGGTTGGGTCGGTCCAGCCCGATGCCCGCACGCAGATGACGTGTCACTTCCAGCCGTTTCGCTCCATCAGGGCCACGGCCCCTCGGCTCTTGAGACCCAGTTGCTCTGCAGAGATGTTGTCAGGGCGGAAGCTGCCCATCCGCTTGAGGGTGGCGTTGTCGCCATAACCCTTGAGTGGGTATTCGTGATTGGCTTCGGCGTAGCTGCGTCCACCGCTGGTGGACGCGAGAAACTCCAGCAGTTTCAGGGCAGCCGCAGGATTCTTGGAGGCGGTGGTCACGCCACCTCCACTGATGTTCACGTGGGCTGGATTGGGAAAGACCACCCTGACGCGCTGGGCAAGGGCCTTGTCGGCCTCGCCACTTTCGCCTGAAAGCATCCGAGCCACGTAGTAGGTGTTCACCACTCCCACGCCGCACTGACCGTTGGCCACTGCCCGCACCAGGGGAGTATCGGAGCTGAAGAAGGGCTGGGTGACATTGCTGGTCATCCCTTTGATCCAGGCTCGGGTGGAGGCTTCACCACGCTGGATGATCTGGTCGGCCACCAATGACTGGTTGTAGGGACTCTGACGGTCGCGCAAGCAGAGTTGTCCTTTCAAGGCAGGTTTGGCCAGATCGGCATAGGTGCGGATTGTTGCCGGGTTGACCCGCTTTGGGTTCACCACCACGATCCTCACCCGGCGGGTCAGTGCATACCAGCGGCCCTTGGAATCTCGCAGGTTGGTGGGCACATCCCGGTTGAGAGCGGCCGATCTGGTGGGCCTGAACAGGCCAAGATCAGTGGCTCGGTCCAGCCGCGCGGCATCCACAAGCACCAGCACGTCGGCCTGGCTTTTGCTGCCTTCGGTGCGAAGACGTTCAATCAGGGCATCATCTTTGCCCTCCAGAAGCCTCACCTTGATTCCTGTTTTTGCCGTGAACTGCTGGTAGAGTTGCTTATCAGTGTTGTAGTGGCGGCCCGAGTACACACCAATTTCGGTACCTTTGGACGCCTGGGCCAATTCTCCGCCCATTTCCTTGGCAGCTACCTGGGGAATGGAGTCAGCGGCCGTGATGGAGGCGGTGAGAACGAGCAGACCGGTGACAACCTGCTGGATTGGACAGAGACAGAGGAGCTTTGCCAAGATTGACGGCGGAATTGAACGCCTAGACGACGCCTCAACCGTAGAAATGACCCGATCAAAGGCCTCGATTCAATGGCACAAGGCTTGGTGATAATTGGGACCTGATCGGTTGTGATTTAGGCAAATCCGCGGCCAGGGTCCTTGGCCACGCAGGCCTGAAGCTGGCGGCGCAGGCGCTGGTGATCGAGATTCTTACCGATCAGGACCAGCTGGTTCTTGCGCTCACCATTCCAGTCAGAGTCGTCGATCGAGAAGCGTTTGCCGGCCAGGTGGAACACATGGCGGCGCTCGCTTTCGTTGAACCAGAGGATGCCCTTGGCCCTGAACACCTCCATGGGGAGCTGATTGTCTAGGAAGTTCTGGAATTTGCGCAGGGCGAAGGGTCCGTCGCTGGAAAATGAGAGCGAGGTGAACCCCTCAATGGCGAGATGGTCTGCCGGATGCTCGGAGGAACCCGCTTCGTGCTCATGGCCGTGATCATGGACATTATTGTGACCATGAGCATGGCCATGGTCGTGGTTGCAGTGACCATGATCGTGGTCACAGTCACCATGGTCATGATGATCGGTTGCCTCGGTCCCAGCTGCTGCAGAGGCGGCCACGTCGCCACTGGCCACCACCCGGTCTGATTCGAACAGTCCCACACTCAGCAGTAGTGGCAGGGCCACGTCTCCCTTGACTGAGCGCAGGATGCGGGCATCTGGTTTGAGATTGCGCAGCAGGGCTTCCAGCTGCTGCAGCTTCGTCTCCGGTACCAGATCACACTTGTTGAGCATCAGGATGTCGCCGTAGATCACCTGGGCACGACCCACTTCGCTCTCAAAGCTGCTCGCTTCGAAATTCTCGGCATCGATCAAAGTGATGATCGAATCGAGACGGGTGCTGTCACGCAGCTCGCTGCCCAGGAAGGTCATCGCCACTGGCAGAGGGTCGGCCAGGCCGGTGGTTTCAACCACCAGATAATCCACGGGCTCAGGGCGCTCGAGAATCCTCTCCACTGCTTCCAGCAGCTCTCCGTTGATCGAGCAGCAAATGCAGCCGTTGCTGAGCTCCACCATGTCTTCACCGGTGGCGATGATCAGGTCGTTGTCGATGCCGATCTCACCGAACTCATTGACCAGAACGGCAGTCTTGAGGCCGCTCTGGTTGCTGAGGATGTGGTTGAGCAGGGTGGTTTTGCCGGCACCGAGGAAGCCCGTCAGGATCGTCACCGGCAAACTGGTGGGGCTTGGATCCTGGATCCCCTCCTTGGCGGGAGTGGGCGCGGGCCGAGCAGGGGCAGTGCGGGTCATCACGGGCAAGCGGGGGCGACAGTCGCCTGGTGTTGGCAGTCTGGCGCCAAGGCCGTCGCAGGGGCAGAAGAGTGGGCACCAGGCCTGGGAGGACTTGCCTCAGCGCAGTTCGGGGGGCCGTTGTCGGCTTGGTTCCGAAAACCGCTGCCCCCGCTGTTACCGCCACCCCCACCCCCGGAAACCCGGTCTGCGTCAGTGCCCTGCCGGGTGAACCAGGGCAGCTGTCCCAGCCGCTGAGAACACCATCACCCTGCAGCGTTGCTCGTCAGACGTGGCCCAGAGGTTGGGCTCAGAACGAGAAGCTGGTCTTGACCAAGCCGCCCAGTTGTCGGAAGGAGCTGTCGCTGGGGGTGTCCTGGCCGAGGGGACGGCTCAGATAGAACAACGCCGGGGTGATCGAGATGTTGTCGGTGACCTGGAACTTGTACCACCACTCCCAGACGAAATTGCCGTCATCGGGGCTGTCACCTCCGCTCAGTGCCGTGGCGAATACCGGCTGACCCACCGCCATACCCAAGGTGTTTCCTTTGATCAGCACATCGGCCCACTCCAGACCCACCATCCACGACTGACTGACACTCAGTGCCCCGCTTCCGGGATCTGAGTCATAGGAGGTGGTGCCATATCCCCAACCGGCGCTGATCGAGGGGATCCAGCCCGACTGTTCAGGTTGCCAGTAGCCGCTGAGCCCGAATCCATTGGTGCGGCTGGAGGAGGGAACTTCGAATGCAGCTGTGGCGAATGGTGTGGCCCCTGGGATTGCCACGCCGTTCTGAATGTAGTTGTAGATAGCCGCCACGGCCCAGCGATCGCCGGCGTAGGCCAGCTGGGCGGTGCCGGTGCTCTGACTGTTGCCGTTGCCGAGTCCGCCACGGCTTGAGTCACCCAGAAATCCGGTGGCGGCCACATAGGCGGCGCTGAGACTCCAGCCGTTGCTTTGCCACCACAGGCCCGCGCCGGGTCCGGCGTTCTTGCTGTAGTTGAGCGTACTGCCGTTAAGGAAAAAGAGATTCAGGATTGGTTCAGTGACATAGGCGCTCGGCCAGACTGCCAGCATGTCTTCCTGGCCGAGCCGTCCGCCGATGGTGGCTGTGAAATTAGTACCGATCGGGAACTGATAATAGAGTTTGTCTATGCCGAGGGAGTCGGGGCCCGATGCTTCCTCGAAGGCAATCTCCAGTGTGGAGAGATTGCCGGTTGGCCCCGCACCGCCGAAGGCACTGGTGCCGAAGTTACCGGCCCGCAGAACTGTCCGCAGCAGATCTTTGCCAGTGAAGCTTGTGTCGAGGACCAGCTGCAGGTCGTAGTTGAAGCTGGTGGCGCCCACGTCCCGGTTGGCCGCATCCCGCAGATTGCTGGCACTGCCGCTGAAGGCATTGGTACCCACCACGAACGTGGCCAGTCCACTGAGCTTGGTGGTGGTGGAGAACTGGTTGGCCTCCAGCTCACCGACCTTGGCTTCGAGGTTGTCGACGCGGCCGCGCAGGATGGCGAGTTCCTTTTCGAACTCCATGAGCAGGCGGCGCAGCTCGTCGGTCGCCTCGGTGATCCGATCGAGGCAGGAATTGAGCCCAATGGCGGCTTCCCAGCGGCTCAGCGGCTTCTTGCCTCGGAAGGTGCCGTCGGAATAACCAGCGACGCAGCCGTAGCGCTCGATCAGGTTCGAGAGCGCCTGGTAGGCCCACTCGGTGGGCTGCAGGTCGGAGAACTGGGTGATGCTGCTGATCTGGTCCTGGCTGTTCTGATCGGAACCGCTGGCATACCGCATGACGCCTTCGAGATTGAGCTCCGCGGCGGAGGCCGCTGCCGGATTCAGCAGCAGCAGGGTCCAGAACGTAGCGGCTGCGGGGACGGCGACCCACTTGCACGGACTCGTAGACAGGTGGGGGCTGGACATGATGCTTGGCGGGGAAGACTGGTTAGCGGTCATGAATCATAATGATAACCATTCGCACTTGTCATGACTTCCAGGTGCTGGCTTCCCTGAAGGGCCATTCTCATCAGTGCTGGCCAGGAGCAGAGCCTGAGATTGCCGGTCAGATCGACTGGATCAGGGCCTGAACCTGGGCAGGTGTCTTGAGCGGATGAGCCGGTGGGATCGGAGCGGGCCATACCGGCAGTAAGGCCTCCAGGGCGTTCTTGACCTTGGCGTTCAGTTCGGGATCCCTGGTCTGCAGTTCCGACGCGATCTGCTGGTAGAGCTGTTTGGCATAGCGAACAAAACCGCGAGAATCCTGGTATTCAACGGTTTCGGTGAAGCGTCCATTGGTGATCGCAGCCGCATATTCACTACCGGCTGTGTCGAGAAGCTCGCGAATCACGGCGA
The DNA here is from genome assembly GCF_002252625.1 of Synechococcus sp. 1G10. GTDB lineage: Bacteria > Cyanobacteriota > Cyanobacteriia > PCC-6307 > Cyanobiaceae > Regnicoccus_A. Next base: position 85,581 of record NZ_NQKW01000003.1, read on the forward strand.
CGACAAATACAGGGTCATGGCGTTTCAGCTCCGGAATCGCCTCGAATGCTCTGTCGATACCCTGTTGAGCATCGACAAAGGCCACCCTGGTCTGGGGAGAAGTCGGTGCCGACTGAATCAGATCCACAAGTGTGTTGAGCTGCTGCTTGAAAGGAGGCACATTTTTCTCGATCAACGCAGGCTCGAGATCTCCATAGAGCTCTTCCACTGGATGGCCGATGTGCTGCTCGGCTGCCGGATAGTCCTTGAGTTCCATGAGTTCATCGGCTGCCAGCAGATGACCCTTCATCAACCCGAGCACAGCGGCATAACTGACGGGATCCTCGTGACTGCTTCGACCACCTTCCCCTCCTTCGCCGCCCTCCCCAAGCCCGTGGTGGGCTCTGTCGTCCTTGGCTGCTCCATCGCCTCCGCCGCCTGAAGGGAAGGGGGAGTTCCCGCAGGCCACGGTCAGGGAAGCCGTTGTGGCCACCGCAAGAAAGAGCGAAATGGCGCGGCGATTGATCATCAAAGCATGTTCGTCTGAGCTCAAGTGCATGGTGATGGCAAGCCGATGCTTCAGCTGATCAGAAGCGACATGCCCCGGTGATCAAAGTTACCGGCTCCCTGGCAGAACACGGAAGTGGCCCATACAACCACGCTCGGCGATCTGGTCCTGATGGGGATGAAACATGTACAGGCCCGGATCGCGGTAACTGAACTCCAGGATGTGGCGCTCGGCCATGCCCATCGTGATCACATCGGTGATCTCATCCGGGCGGGTGGAAAGGCCGCTGCGGAACACCTCGAAAAGGTTGGCGTGCAGGTGGAAGGTCAAAGGACCGTCCCACTCCACCATGTTGAGAAGATAGAGGCGAATCCGTTGTCCTTGAGCAATGGTGATGGGTTGATCCCTATACACATTCGGAAGGCCATTGAAGGCGTAGAGATCGTTGCGACCTGCTCCCTTTAGGTCGTACCCCCCCATCACCAGAACCATCTCGTCGGCCGCCCGGCGTGGCACTGGGGGATCCACGATCAACAGGCCGTAGAGCCCCTTGCTCACATGGCGCGTCACCGGTGCCACATGGCAGTGGTACGGGAAGAGACCGAAGGGTTCCGCGTCGAATTCATAGATCGTGCTGCCCCCGTGGCGCACCGGCCGGATGCCATCCATGGCCGCTGGGTGGACGCCGTGAAAATGAAGGCTGTGGGAGGTGCTGTCGTCATTGCGGAAGCGGATGCGCAGCCGGTCTCCGGCCTGGGCGCGCAGGGTGGGGCCTGGCACCCGTCCGTTAACGGCCCAGGCTTTGAAGGTCACGGCCCGGTTGAGCTGTAACAGGGTGGTATTGGCCGTGAGATCGAATTCCCGCACCCGGCGGCCGTTCTCCCAGCGAACAGTGCCGGAGTCAAACTCCCGCAACCCTGCCAGCCCCCCTCCTCCCTCAGAGGGATCGTCGCCGGGGCGATCAGGCAGCTCAGGGTGCTCCTCGTTTTCCATCCACCCCGAGGCACCCCTTCGTTGCACCAGCAGCCCCCCCAGACCCAGACCAAAGGCAGCGGCTACAAGCGGCACCACCTGACGCCGCCTCCACAGGCGCGGCTGGGCTGGATCTGGTGGTCGTGCCATGGCGTAGAGCGTGCTCCGTCATCCTCAGCCCGGCGTATCCCCAGGGTGATGTGACAAATGGCACCCCGCTGGGTCTCAGCTGATCCGCGACCAGGCCTGCACCAGGGCTTCACCGCCTTTGCGGTCACAGCTACCCCCCCAGCCCTCCACGATCGTGCAGGTGTTGCGCACCAGGGTGGCCATCAGGCTGAGCGGGGTATCAGGCCCCATCGCCAGACCATCGGCGGCCAGTGGCACCGGGGCGATCGGCACCCCGCTGAGCTCGCTGATGCGCTGCAACGCCTTGGCAGGGGGGATCTGCTCTGCGAACAACCGAGGCGTGGAATCGGCATTCAGAGCCTCGATCACCTTGCGGAAGCCTTCCGGCCGCAGGGCATCGCTGGTGCTGGTGGCATCCACCAGGGGCAGCTCCTTCAAGCCGTAGGCCTGAGCCAGGCTGGCAAAGGCTCGGTGGCTGCTGGCCAGAGCGGGCCAGGGCCTGGGGATTGCATCGAACTGCGCCCGGTTCCAGGCATCGAGGCTTTCGAGCTGCTCGGCCATGGCCTTTGAACGCCGCTGAATGTCCCCGGAGGCAGTGGGTTCGAGGCGGCCGAGCTGGTCGGCGATCACTGCCGCCATGGCCGCTGCCTGGCGTGGGTTGTGCCACACATGGGGGTCGTAGTCGCCGTGGTCGTGACCAGCGCCATGGTGGTCTTCAGCGCTGTGGTCATGGTGGTCTGTGGATTCGCTGCCGCTGACTGGCGTGAGCCTGAGGGGCTGGGTGACGGCCTGCTCGGAAACCGCTACAGCCCCCGGCAGACCCGAGAGGGCTGGGGTGAGGTCGAAGCCACTGATCAAAAGCAGACTTGCGTCGGTGATCTGGGCCTTCTGATCGGGTCTGAGCCGGAAGTCGTGGGGATCATCTGCCGGTTGCAGCAGACAGCTCACGGCCAGTTCGCCGCCGGCCAGCCGCTGGGTGAGATCGCAGAGCACCCCATCGGCGGCCACCACCCGGGGCTGGCCTGTGGGCGGGGTCTTGCTGGCTGAGGTTGATGTGTCCGGGCCCCGGCTGCAAGCCAGCAGGGAGAGTCCAAGGCCGGCACAGACCAGGAACAACGCCGGGTTGAGCGGGTGGCGCTGATCGGCGAGCCGGGAACCAGGGAACGGGGCCAAGTCTCATCGATGTCAATATTCGACGATAACAGTTCTCATTTCTGATGAGATCAGCGTTTGCCTGGCGCCGGCCTGACGGCTCCTGCGCGCCCCGGTCCTCGGTAGGTTGCGCCAACCCATCCCCAGTGCCAGTGCCGATGGCCCTCGAGGTCCGCCATCTCAGCGTGCGCCGCGGCGAAGGGCTGGCCCTGGAGGACATCAGTTTTCGTTTGGAGCCCGGCACTCTCACGGCTCTGGTGGGACCCAACGGCGCTGGCAAGAGCACCCTGCTGCAGGCGATCGAGGGCCAGATCCCCCTGCTCTCCGGTGAACTGCTGCTTGACGGCGAACCGCTCACCCCCCGCCTGGCTCGGCGCCAGCTGGCCCTGATGCCCCAGCGTGGTGAGATTGCCTGGCAGTTCCCGATCAGCGTGCGTGAACTGGTGGGTCTTGGCCGGCTGGTGGCCGCCCGGCCCGGCTGCTGTGCCGTGGAGGCCGCCCTGCAGCGGGTGGGGATCGATGGCCTGGCCTCACGCCGCCTCGATCAGCTCTCCGGCGGCCAGCAGCAACGCGCCCTGCTGGCCCGCCTGCTCGTGCAGCCCGCCTCGGTGTTGCTGCTGGACGAACCCTGCGCTGCAATAGATCCCCCCTCACGCACCCAGCTGCTGCAGGTGATGGGCCAATTGAGGGATGCCGGCTTCATCCTGCTGGTGAGCAGTCACGACTGGGGCCATGATCTCGACGCCTATGACCGCGTGCTGGTGATCGACCGCCGGCTTCTGGCCGATGGCCCCCCGGCCTCGGTGCGCCATTCCCTTGGTGATTTGCGCCTGGGCAACCATCGCTGCGGCTGAATGGTCGCTTCTTCAGGTGTCCTCAGGGGCGGATTGGCGACAACGGGAGCAGCGACCGAAATACTCCAGGGTGTGGAACAGCAGCTCAAAGCCATGGGCTGCCTCTGGTTGCGGCTGGACGCCATGCATCGGACAGTGATCAAGCGGCAGCGTCAGGCCGCAGGAGACGCAGGTGAGGTGGTGGGTGTCCCGCTCCCTGGGGGCATAGAGGGCCTCACCGCTGGGGAGGTGGCGGCAGCGGGCCAGGCCCAGGCGCTGGAGCTGGCGCAGGTGCCGATAGACCGTGGCGAGCCCGATCGGCTGGCCGTTGAGGCGCAGGCGCTGATGCAGGTCCTGGCCGGAGAGCTCTTCGGAGCTCTCTCGCAACATCGCCAGCACACTCACCTGCTTGGCGTTCAGCTGCTGAGCGGCTGCCTCGGAATCCATCGGTGTCTGCTCGGGCCCCTGGTCGGGATCCTATGCAGACCGCTCCATTCCCTTTGCCCCGCAGCCGCCCGATGAGCCCGACCTGGTGGATGCTTCCCCTGGCCCTGGCCCTGCTCAGTGGCCTGCTCTGCCCCCTGGCTGGCACCCTGCTGCTGGTGCAGGGGCGCCTGTTCCAGGCCAATCTGATCTCCCATGCGGTGCTGCCCGGCCTGGCGGTGGCCATGGCGCTGGGCATCGACCCTGGGCTGGGTGGTGTGGTGAGCGGGGTGGCCGGCGCCCTGCTGGCAGAGCGGTTCAGCCGGCCCGGCAGCTCCGGAGGTCGTGGCGATGAGGCGGTGCTGAACACGGTGCTGGCCGGATTCCTGGGACTCGGGGTCCTGCTGATCCCCTTGCTACGTATCCGGGTGAACCTTGAAGCCGTGCTCTTCGGAGATCTGCTCGCGGCCGGACTGCCGGATCTGCTGCGCACCGGCCTGTCGCTGCTGGCGGTTCTGGCATTGCTCAGCTTTCGCTACCGCCAGCTGGTGTTTCTCGGTGTGGATCCCCTGGGGGCGGCCAGTGCCGGGCTGGCGGTGGGTCGCCTGCGCCTGCTGCTGACCCTTGTGACCGCTCTGACTGTGGTCAGTGCCATGACGGCCGTGGGGGTGGTGCTGGTGATCGCCCTGATGGGGGCGCCGGCACTGCTGGCCCTGCAGGGGGCGGTCAGCCTGCGCCAGGCCCTGATGCGGGCGGCGTTGATCGGCGCTCTGCTGGCTGGCTGCGGCTTTCTGCTCTCGATCCAGCCAGCGATCAACCTGCCGCCTGGGCCCCTGATCGGGGTGCTGAGCCTGCTGCTGCTTCCCCTGGTGCTGAAACTGCGGCGCTGAGCAACTGCATGGCCACTCAGCCTGGCGGCAACCAGCTCACCTGCCGCACCGGACCCTTGAGCATGGTCAGCTCAAGGCTGGTGGCATCGATCAGGGCAGCCTGGGGTTCAGCTCTGGAGCTGCCCAGCGCAGGTGCTGGGAGTTGCAGTGGGCGCAGGGCCAGCAACAGGCGATCGGTGGTGGGGTCGTAGCTCAGCCCCGTGCCTGGCTCCAGTTCCCAGCCCACCAGCCGCTGCCGCCGTTGGCCCCCATCGCGGTTGAGGGCCAGCACGGTCAGCACGGGCCGCTCGATTCCATCCAGCAGCAGGGCCCAGACCCGATCGCCACCCCTTGAGCAGGCGCTGGCCAGCAGTGCCTCCTGGCCCAGCCAGAGGGTTTTCGGGGCCTGGGCCGGCTCCACCAGCTCCAGGGAGCGGCGGAAGTCGGGCCAGTGGCGGGTGAGCAGGGCCCGGCCCGCCATGGGGCAGAAGCTGCTGAGGTCGCGGCTGCCAGGCAGGAGCTGGCGGCGGGCCGGTCGCGGCGGCAGGGTTCTCAGGGCCAGACCATCGGCCTCGGGCACGATCATGGCTCCTCCCTGGGGCACCAGGGCGATCGGTCCACGGAGGTCGAGCTCCAGAGTCCGGCGGCTGCCGCCGCGCTCCCACAGCACCACCTCCTCCTGGGGGGGCTCAGGCCCCAGGGCCTGGGCTGCGGCCTGCACCAGCAGATCGCCACTCGCATTGCTGCTCAGGCTGGCGAACACATAGGTGTCGGTACTGAATGGCTGCAACCGACCCGCACGGGCAGAGCCCAGATCGCTGGAGCGCCTGGCCAGGTGGTTTCGCTTCAGCTCGAGTTTCCAGACCTGGTGTTCCCCCTGCTGGTTCCGGCTGACCAGGCCAAGACCCGAACCATCTCCAAGGGCCACGGACTGAGTGATTGCCGGCCACACAGGCGTCAGCGGTGTCCAGGCCCCAGTGGCTGTGAGCAGACGCACCTGCTCGCCCCCATCCACCGGAACCACGGCCAGAAGGTCGGGGCGGGGATCCCAGAACCAACGCTGGGTAGGAAGGGACAGGCCTCGCTTGTCACGCCCGGCCAGCCGAAGCTCCAGAGGTTGTTCGATGCGAGCCCCGACGGCCGGCAACAGGAGCAGGGGGTTGCCCTCCCCCTGGATCGTGAAGGGCAGCGGCGGCTGCAGCTTGCTGTTTGTGTTGACGCTTGCAGCCTGCATCGGCCGGCTGAAGCGCAGGCTCAACGCCGCCGGCCCGGAGCTGGCGCTGGCCTGGCGCAGTTCCAGAAGGCGCGGCGGACGGTGCCAGAGAAGCTGCTGCTGCAACACCGCCACGGCGGCGGCGGCGATCAACAGCAACCTCAGGCGCTTCTGCCGACGCCACCAGCGCAAGGGGGTCGCACTCATGGCTCAAGCGGCTGGCGGGGCCGGGGGATCGGCACCACACGGCTGGCTTTGACCGCACTGCGCTGGCGGCCGCCGATGGTTTCGGTCACCATCACCCCCTCCAGCCGCAGCCACTGGTCAGTACGGGGCCGGGGCTGATCGGGGGGCCAGCGCACCGGCAGCCCCACGGGGACGGCATCCACCAGGCAGCAGCGCACCAGCAGGCGCGCCAGGTGCGGCTCCTCACCTTCGATGGGAAGGACGAAACCGCTGATGCGTACGGGATCACCTGCGTAGAGACGCGGATCCGGTTCGCTGCGCAGCAACCGGACCCAGTCGGTGAGGCTGCGCTGGGCCGGCGGGAGCACGAAGCTCAGGCCCGGTTCCTCCAGCAGGTTGGCCTGGCGATTGGCGGCCAGATAGGCAAAGGAGGGTCGGGGGGGCAGGGCCAACACGGCCAGGGCCGCGCCGATGCTCAGTAGGGAGGTCCAGCGCCCGCTCGTGCGGCTGCCATCCCGCCAGCGGCCGCTCAGCTCCACGGCGGCCAACACCAGCAGCAGGAGTCCACTGGCCCAGACGAGCGGATGGAACACGGCCCGAAGCAGCAGATCGAGCCTTTCGCTCAGGTAGCTCTGCAGCAGCGCAATGCCCCAGAGGCCCAGGGCAAGGGCCTTCAGGGGGCCCGGGGCCAGGCGCCGGAGCGTCTGGGAGCGCTGGGGCCTGGAGCTCAAAGCAGGATCAGGTTGACCCATTGACCGATCAACAACACCACCAGGGACGCCGCCCCCGCCGTGAGCAGGATGGCGCGGGGCCGCAACAGGATGCTGAACAGCCCTACCAGCTTGAGATCCATCACCGGCCCCAGCAGCAGGAAAGCCAGCACGGCCCCTGGGGTGACCTGGGCGGCAAAACCCAGGGCCAGAAAGGCATCCACGCTGGAGCACACCGACACCACCAGGCTGAGCAGCATCAGGCTCAGAATCGAGAGGGTGGGAGCACCGCCCACCGCGATCAGCCACTGGCGGGGCACCAGGGTCTGAACCAGGGCGGCGATGGCACAACCCATCACCAACAGCAGGGCCAGCTCCAGAAACTCGGTGCCGCCGTGGGAGAGCACCTGGCCGAGGGGGGGGCGGCGGCCCGACCTCACCACGGCTGATGCGGCGGCGCTGACCGGCGCACCGATCAGGCCACTGCGCCGCTCCAGCAGGGTCAGCTCCCCCAGGGGCTGACTCAGACGCCGCTCCTCCAGCAGGGCCGGCTGCAACAGCTGGCTGTCGGGCAGGAGCCGCAGCAGCGTTGCCAGAGCCACGGCGATCAGCACAGCCCCCAGGGGCCGTGCCGCCAGCAGCCAGGGCTGATCAGGAAAGGCGGCCCAGGTGCTGGCCAAGACGATCGGATTGAGCACCGGAGCCGCGAACAGAAACCCCAGGGCGGTGGCGATCGGCGCACCTTTCACCAGCAGATGACGGGCCATGGGCACGTTGCCGCACTCGCAGGCGGGCAGAGCAAACCCCAGGGCCGCCCCGCTCAGGGGGCCCAGCAGCGGGTGGGCAGGCAGGTCACGCACCCACTGCCCTCCCGGGCTGATCCAGCGGGCCAGGCTGGAGAGAGCCACTCCGATCAGTAAAAAGGGCATCGCTTCCACCAGCAACGCCTGGAACAGAGCCCAGGTGGTGGCCAACCGCTCCATACCCATCACGCGCAGATCAAGGATTCTGTGATCAAGGAGCGAGCGCCACTGCTCCAGCAGCAGGTCATCAGCATTCACCAAGAAAGTTCGAACTGCCCACCCTGGAACGAGCAGGTGAAACTAAGGCTGCGGCTTACTCGCAACCTAAGAATCTAGGGCCCCACTCGAGAATGCAGAGATAAATTGCATCATGGCCCTGCTCAGCGGGACGGTAGTGCCTTGAGGTCTTCTCCAGATCCCATCACAACAAGCAATTCACCTTCTTTCATGATATGAGAGGCTGGGGGGTTCACGGTCAGCTGATTCTCCGGGCCGACAGCCAGGACCGTGACGTTGTGATTCTTGCGCAGATTCAGTTCACGCAGAGACTGATCCACGAAGGATTTTGGCACACGAATCTCCTCGATGCAGTTGCGATCATCGAGTCGCAGACGTTCCAGCATGTTCGGGCGAACCAGTTCAAGTCCAAGTCGGTGCCCCTGCATCTTTGAGGGATAGACCACCCGATCGGCTCCAACTCGCTGGAGCATTTTCATGTGCAGATCACTGGTGGCACGGGAAATCACCTGTTTCACTTTCGTCCCATCGCTGTGCTTTACGACCAGGGTGGCCGTGATGCTGGCCTCGATGGGTTCGCTGATCGCCACCACGACAGTGTCGACTTCCAGAGCCCCTGCTTCACGAAGAGCTTCCTCATCCGTGCAGTCCACAACTCTGGCCTCGATCGAGGGATCAATCAGACGCACGGCATCAATTGCACGCTGGCTGGCATCAATTGCCAGAACTGATGCACCGTTCTGAATCAGTTCGGCGCAGACTGCCGACCCGAAGCGGCCGACTCCGATCACCGCGAAGCTTCCGCATGACGAAGGTTCCTCAAGAGCCCATTGCCACCAACCGTTGCTTGTTGCCATCAATTCAGACCTCAGATGAAGACTTCTTCGCGGGGATAGCCGACCCTGGACTGGGGTCTGCTGCCATAGAGGGCTGAGAGCAACAGCATGATGCCCAGCCGTCCAACAAACATCCCAACCATCAGCACCAACTGCCCCCAGCGATTGAGGTTAGCGGTGACGCCAACATCAAGCCCGACGGTGCCGAAGGCCGACATGCAGGTGAACAGCTTCTCAAGGAAGCTGTAGGCCTGGGCAGTGGGTTCTCCACCCGCGGTTGGTCCAAGACCGAGCAGCAGGGTCATCAGGATCACGAACAGGCCTGATGCCAGGGCCACTCCCACGGCCTTGAGCACGATGTCCCCGGGAATCTGGTGTCTGCGGATGATCACTTCCTTGCGTCCTTCGAGGGTGGAGCGGGTGGCACCCATCAGTACCGCGAAGGTGGTGGTTTTGATGCCGCCGCCGGTGCCGCCGGGGCTGGCACCGATGAACATCAGAACGATCATCAGCAGCAGGCCCGCATCGGAGAGCGTCTCGATCGAGAGCGGCACCGTGTTGAAGCCTGCCGTGCGGGTGGTGATCGACTGAAAAATGGTGACCTGCAGTTTTTCCCAGAGCGTGAGGGTATTGATGACCCCATCGGGCGCGAACTGTTCGGTGAACAGCAGCCCCAGGGCCCCCACCACGATCAGCAGCAGGGTGCTGCGCAGCACCAGCCGCGTATGCAGGCTCAGGCGGCGGATCCGTTGGAGCCGGAAACGTTTTTCCCAAAGGTCATTGGTAACGCGCCAGCCGATGCCCCCGGTGACGATCAGGCTACCGATCACCGCATTGACGACGGGATTGGCCTTGTAACCAACCAGGTTGTCGCTCCAGAGTCCAAAGCCAGCGTTGTTGTAGGCGCTGATGCAGTGAAACATCGCGGCCCAAAGCCTCTCGCCGTGGTTGCTGATGTCGGTGAATCCGAACGCATACAGGATGACGGTCCCAGCAGCCATGACACAGCCGGCAGTGATCAGGATCCGATTGAAGGTCGGACCGATGCCCCCCACACCGAATTCATCAAGCGCCCGGCCCTTGTCGAGGCGCAGACGCAGACCGGATCGACCTTGAACGAAACCCTGAAGAAAGGTGGTGATCGCCATCAGGCCGAGTCCGCCGGTGATGATCAGCCCGGCCAGGGTCACTTGCCCAAAGAAGGTGAGGTCCTTGCCAACGTCAATGATCGAGAGGCCCGTCACCGTGATCGCCGAGGTCACCGTGAACAGGGCTTGCCAAAGGCCGACATCATCGCTGGAGCAGAGGGGCGAAGCCAGCAGCACGGTTCCAACAGCAATCACCAGCGCACCGGTGATCAAAGTGAACTGGGGCACCGTGAGTCGGTGGCGCCACAGCAGCAGACGGGTCAACAGTTGATCAGGAGATCTGGACATCAGCGCTCCACGGCCGTTGTCTGCCAACCGATTGCCCAATTCGAACAGTGAGTGGGGAGATTAGTGGAGAAGGTGGTTTCGGCAAATGCGCCGCCGGAATCTGACGGCTGAGCGTAGCCTTTCAATTTCAGAAGCTTTTCCGTTTTGATCAGCCCTGTCGCCCCTGCCTGGCACAGCCTCGATCCACAGGCCTGCCTGCGTGAGCTTGATGCCAGCGCCGAGGGGCTGAGCACGGCACAGAGCGCCGAACGACTGGCCAGAGTTGGCCTCAACCGGCTGGAGCTGGCACCGGGCCGCAGCAACCTGCGCATCCTCTGGGATCAGCTCAGCAACGTGATGCTGATCATGCTGCTGGCCGTGGCGGCTGTGTCGGCCGCCATCGCCTTCCAGGCGCAGAAGTTCCCCAAGGATGCGATCGCCATCGTGCTGATCGTTGGCCTCAACGCCCTGCTGGGCTACATCCAGGAAAGCCGTGCCCAGAGTGCCCTGCTGGCCCTGCGCGAGATGGCCCAGCCACTGGTCACGGCGCGGCGTGACGGCCACTGGGATCGGATTTCGAGCGAACAACTCGTGCCGGGCGATCTGATCCGCCTGGAGGCGGGCGATCGGATCCCCGCGGACGCCCGCTTGGTGGACGTCGCCGAGCTGGGACTGCGCGAGGCAGCTCTCACTGGCGAAGCAGAAGCCGTCTTCAAGAAGGCCGATCTGGTTCTGGAGGCCACCACCCCGGTGCTGGAGCGTCAGAACTGTGTCTTCCAGGGCACCGAGGTGGTGCGGGGGCGGGGCACGGCGGTGGTGACCGCCACTGGCATGGGCACCGAGCTGGGCCAGATCGCCGAGCTGATCAACACCGCCGGGGGCGAAACCACGCCGCTGCAGGAACGGCTCGATGGCCTCGCCAACGTGCTGGTGGTCTCGGCACTTGCGCTGGTGGGGCTTGTGGTGCTGGGGGGTTGGCTGCTGGGTCAGCCGTTGCTGGGCCTGCTGGAGGTGGCGCTCAGCATGGCCGTGGCGATCGTGCCGGAGGGCTTGCCCGCGGTGATCACCGTGACCCTGGCGATCGGCACCCAGCGGATGGTGCAGCGCGCTGCTCTGATCCGCCGCCTGCCGGCGGTGGAGGCCCTCGGCTCCGTCACGGTGATCTGCACCGACAAGACCGGCACTCTCACCTTGAACCGTCAGGTGGTGGAGGAGCTGCGCTGCGGCAGTCAATCGATCGCCGTCAGCGGCCAGGGCTACGACCCCCATGGCAGCTTCACCGCCATCGAGATCCCAGCCCCCGAAGGTGCCCCAGCGGGCATCACCCCTGGAGCCAGGGATCTGCTGCTCTCGGCCGGTGTGCTCTGCAGCGATGCCGAGCTCAAGAAGGAAGAAGACGGCAGCTGGGATGTGCTGGGCGATCCCACTGAAGGAGCTCTGGTGGTGGCCGCCGGCAAGGCCAAGCTGGATGGCTTCGCCCTGCGCAGCCGCTACGAGCGCACGGCTGAGATTCCCTTCAGCTCAGAGCGCCAGCTGATGGCGGTATGGGTACAAGACAGAGACGGCACGCTCCAGGCACCTCTCGGAGATGTGGCGACAGGCTCCAGCATGCTGGCGATCAGCAAAGGTGCTCCTGAGGTGATCATCGGCAGCTGCGACCGCTGGATCTCCGGCTCCGGTGTGGCCGCTCTGTCTGATCCGCAGAAGCAGTGGTGGGTCGACCAGGCGCGTGATCTGGCCGCTTCCGGACTGCGGGTGCTGGCCTTCGCCTGCGCCCCACACCATCACAGCCCCGAGCTTGAGCTCGACAATCTGGTGCTGCTGGGCTTGATGGCCCAGCTCGATCCGGCCCGCCCGGAAGTGGCCCAGGCCGTGGCCCGCTGCAGGGAGGCCGGCATCCGGCCGGTGATGATCACCGGCGACCATCCCCTTACCGCCCGCGCGATCGGCCAGGGCATCGGCCTCGTCGACGGAGACGCCGAGGTGGTGCTGGGACGGGAGCTCGAACAGTTCAACGACACCCAGCTGCAGCAGACCGTCAGCCGCTGCAGCGTCTATGCCCGGGTGCCGCCCGAGCAGAAGCTTCGGATCGTCAAGGCTCTGCAGGCCAATGGCCAGGTGGTGGCGATGACCGGTGATGGCGTCAACGACGCCCCGGCGCTGAAGCAGGCCCACATCGGCGTTGCGATGGGCATCACCGGCACGGAGGTGAGCAAGGAAGCCTCCGACATGGTGCTGCTCGATGACAACTTCGCCACGATCGTCAATGCCGTTGAGGAAGGGCGGCTTGTTTACGCGAACATTCGCCGCTTCGTGAAGTACATCCTCGGCAGCAACGTCGGTGAGCTAATCACGATCGCCTCGGCCCCCCTTCTCGGCCTGGTGGGCTCACCTCTCTCCCCCCTCCAGATCCTCTGGATGAACCTGGTGACCGACGGTGTTCCTGCTCTGGCGCTGGCCCTGGAGCCTGGGGAGGAGGGTCTGATGCAGCGGCCTCCGGCTGAACCGGGCGAGTCGATCTTCGCGCGCGGGATCGGTAGTTACATCCTGCGCATCGGTGTGGTCTTTGCTGCGATCACGATCGTGCTGATGGTTTATGCCTTCAGGTCTGGGGCCCCTTGGCAGACGATGGTGTTCACGACGCTCTGCCTGGCCCAGATGGGCCATGCCCTGGCCGCTCGCAGCGATCTGCCCCTGGTGCAGGTGAACCCGTTCTCCAACCCCTGGCTGATCGGAGCCGTTGTGCTCACCTCCGCCCTGCAGATGGCCCTGCTCTACGTGCCTGTTCTTTCCAACTTCTTCGAGACGACACCACTGAGCCTTCAGGATCTGGGGATCTGCGTGGGGTTCAGCGTCCTGTTCTTCCTCTACCTGGAGTCGGAGAAGGTCTGGCGGCTTTGGCGCCGCCGCGCCCATGCCGATGCCTGAGCTGCTTGTCGGCACCCTGGTCCCGGCGGAAAGGTTGCAGCAGTGGGCCGAAGCCATTCTCACCCTGATCGGTGACACGGTCGAGACAAACCCGCTGCAGGGCTATGTGCTGATCGGCCTGGCGCTGCTTCTCGAGAACGTGATCCCACCGATTCCGTCGGAACTGGTGATGCCCCTGAGCGGCTTTCTGGTTCAGCAGGGCAAGCTCCAGTTCGCTCCCGTGGTGGCTTCAGCCTTGATCGGCACCGTGCTCGGCGCCTGGTTCTGGTACGGGATCGGTCGTCTTGTGAATGAGCAAAGGCTGGAGCATCTGATCGGTCGCCATGGCCGTTTCGTCGGCCTAAAGGCTGCTGATCTGGCTCTCAGCCGGCGCTGGTTTGCCCGCCATGGCGCGGCGGTGGTGTTCTGGGGCCGGCTGGTTCCAGGCATCAGGCCCTTCGTTTCGATACCGGCCGGCATTGAACTGATGCCGCAGCGGTCGTTTCTGCTCTGGACCAGTGCCGGAAGCCTGCTCTGGATCCTGGCACTCGTTAATGCTGGCCTCCTGCTTGGGGACAACTACCGCCAGATCCTGGTCTGGATTGCGCCCTTGACCACCCTCATGCTCCGCCTGCTGCTCGTGCTCTTCGCAGTGGCAACGATCTGGCTCGGGGTCCGTGCCCTCCAGCAAAGGACTAAGTCCTGAAGGCTTCAATCAACGCTGCCAATAAAATGGAAGCTTGATGGCCTGTCTTCAGCTATCGACGACTTATCACTGGCTAGGTGGATAGTTGCAGACTTCGTTGTGATGTCACATGCCTAGCTTGATCACTTCACAACAGGAGGCATGACAAGGATCTTGTCGACGCGCTTGCCATCCATGTCCATCACTTCGAAGCGATATCCTTCCCAGTTGAAGTGGTCGGATGCCTTGGGGATGCGCTCCAGTGCATGAATCACGAATCCAGCCATGGTGTGGTATTGCCGCTGTTCATCTGAGCCGAGCAGCTTGCTGCCGATCCGATCATCAAATTCATTGATGTCGAGGCTGCCGTCCACCAGCCAACTGCCATCCTCGCGGATCACGAATGTAGGCTCCTCCTCGTCTTCCAGCGCTGGAAGGTCGCCGACGATGCCCTCCATCAGATCGTTGAGCGTCACGAGACCCTCCACCCCACCAAACTCATCGGTGACCAGGGCGATGTGGATGCCGGTGCGTTTGAACTGCTCCAATACCGTGAGGGACCGGATCGATTCCGCCACATAGAGCGGAGGCTGGCAAAGCGCTTCCAGATCAATAGGGTCGCTGCTCAGTTGGGCGGTGAGCAGGCTGCGCACTCTCACGATACCGATGCAGTCATCGAGGCTGCCTCGGCCAACCGGAAAACGGGAGTGGTTTGAATCCTTAACCTCCGTGAGATTCTCATCCAGGGACGACTCCAGATCCAGCCAACTGATCTCAGTTCGGGGCGTCATCATTGTCTTGATCGTGCGATCTCCCAGCCGCAACACCCGTTGCACCATGTCGTGCTCACTTTCCTCGAAGACACCGGAATCGGCTCCCTGGCGGATCAGGGCCTTAATTTCCTCCTCGGTGATGTCAGGTTCAGCGGAGGGATCCACGTTCACGAGTCTCAGCAGAGCATCGGTGGAGATGCCGAGCAGGTGAACCGCCGGAGCACTGATTCGAGAGAGCGAGCGCATGGCGGGGGCGATGCGGCAGGCGATCCGCTCCGGATTGGCCAGGGCAATGCGCTTGGGCACCAACTCGCCAATCACCAGGGAGAGGTAGGTGATCAGGGCCACCACCAAAGTGACACTCAATCCTTCGCTGTAGGGCTGCAGCGGCTTGATGCCATCAAAGACAGGTCTGAGATGCTGCGCCACGGTGGCCCCGGCAACGGCACCGCTGAGGATGCCGATCAGGGTGATGCCAATCTGCACCGTCGAGAGAAAGTCGTTAGGCGATTCCGCCAGGCGAAGGGCCGCTCGAGCAGGTCGATTCCCTTTCTCGGCCAACTGCTGCAGCCGCAGCTTCCGGGCAGAAACAACGGCGATTTCAGAGCCTGAGAAGATCCCGTTGGCGATGATCAACAACAGGATGAATAAGATCTCGAACGCCAAGCAGAGATGAAGACCCAGTCAGAGCCTCCAATCTAGTGCTCTGATCAGGTTGTCTACTCGTTGTTGTGGTGGAACCCCAGTTGGCCCATCTGGCCGCTCCACACCCGTCACGGCCGCTCCAGTTCGAACCACTCGGGGGAGGCCTCGTAGCAGGCGGCGTTGCGCTCGTTCTCGCGCGCCTCCACTTTCCAGCAGCAGCTGCGGCCCTCGCCCTGGGCGAGGAGGAGCTCGTTAGCCCAGCCCCAGACCAGCTCGGCGCTGCTCTCCATCCCCACGTTGGCCATCACGCGCAGGTCTAAAGCTCCTTGATCGTGCAGCAAGCGCCACTGCTCCAGCAGCGGGTCATCGGCATTCACCAGGAAGGTGTGGTCGAACTGCCCGGCCAGCCGGGCCTCCAACTCCTTGAGGCCCGAGAAATCCACCACGAAGCCGTTGGCATCGAGCTGGCGGGCGCGGAACCAGCAGGTGAAGCTGCGGCTGTAGCCGTGCACGAAGCGGCAGTGGCCCCGGTGCCGCCACTGGCGGTGGCAGCAGGGGTAACCGCTGAATTGTTTCGAGCAGGTGAACAGGGCCATGGCCGGGATGGGAGAGGATCGCATCAGCCGGACTCCCCTTCCTTGGAGGCATCATTTCAGCCCCCCAGACCGATCGCTGCCGATTCCGCCCCCTGGCTGGATCAGCTGCGCTTCGATGGGGCCGGCCTGATCCCCGCCATCGCCCAGGACTGGCTCGATGGGGCGGTGCTGATGCTGGCCTGGATGAACCGGGAGTCGATCCAGCAGACCCTGGCCACGGGAGAAGTGCACTACTGGAGCCGCTCCCGGGCCGAGCTGTGGCATAAGGGCGCCACCAGCGGCCATCTGCAGCGCCTGAAGGGGCTCCGCTACGACTGCGACAGCGATGTACTGCTGCTGACGGTGGAGCAGGTGGGGAATGTGGCCTGCCACACGGGTACGCGCAGTTGCTTCTTCACCGCGGCTTCCGGCCAGGGGAGAACCGATCCAAGTCCTGCTGATCCACCGGCCGACGCCTGCAGCGAACTGGCGCGCCAGATCCAGGACCGCCGCGATCAGCCGGTGGAGGGGAGCTACACCAATCGCCTGCTGGAAGGGGGTGACAACTTGATCCTCAAGAAGATCGGGGAGGAGAGCGTCGAGTTCGTGATGGCCTGCAAGGACAACGAGGCCGATGGCATCGCGGGGGAAGCGGCCGATCTGATCTTTCATCTACAGGTTGCCCTGGCACACCACGGGGTCGACTGGCGCCGGGTGCTGGAGGTGCTCGCCGCCCGACGCGGCGCTCCGCGCCGGAGCCAAGGGCACGAATAGGGTCACAGAACCCGAGCCAGTACCCCTTGCCTGCTTCGCCCGAGGACCCCTCCGTCACCTGTGGAGGCCGCCCACCGCTGATCGCCACAGGTGTAGCCCCCCTGGGGATCATCTCGATCGGCATCGTTCCCATGGGCGTGGTGGCCATTGGCGTGGTGCCGATGGGAGTGATCAGCGTCGGAGCGGTCTCGATGGGTCTCGTGTCGGCAGCGGTGGTGAACATGGGGGTGCTCACCGCAGGAGTGACCACCATGGGTGTGTGGTGGGCCGGCCTTGCGGGCCATGGGCTGGTGCAGCTGAACAAGCCGGCGTCGCCGCCAATCTCCTTGCCGGTTGACCCTGCCAGGGATCCTGTCCAGCAACATCACCAGCACTCGCCCTAAGGCGGTTGCCCGAAGCGGCTGGGCTGCTGGTACAGCCAGCGCACGGTGGCGCGGTCGCGCGCAGTGAGGCTGAGCACTGGCCGGGCACCGGGCACTGCCGCCATGGCATCGGCAGGCTGATCGCTGTGGCCCCAGAGCCCGATGGCGTGGCCGAGCTCATGCAGGGCGGTGGCTTGCAGGGCTTCAAGGCGCTGATCGGGGCTCAGCAGCACGACCACGCGGGGCTCCAGCCGCCAGGCAGCCTGGCGCTGCACCTCTACCACCTCCAGCATGGCCCGGCCATGGCTGGCACGGCGGCGGCCCTGGGCATCCAGGAGCGGCGGACGGCGCCGCTGGATCAGGATGTGAGCCTGGTCGGGGTTGCTCACCATCACCAGGGACAGCTCGGAGCCCCAGCTGGTCAGGGCGCCAGTGACTGCCTGCTGCCAGCGTTCCTCGAAACGGGAGCCGGGGCTGGACTCCCCCAGAGGCTCAACCCACACGCACCAGCGATCAAGCCGAGGCCAGCCCCAGGGCGTGGCCTCCAGCAGGTGGCGGTAGTCGAGGCCGCTGGGAGCTGGAGCTGAGGCCGCCGCAGGCTTCGCTGGGGAAGACGGTCTGACGGGAGGACGGCTGGCGCTGGCCACCGGGCAGATCTGCTGACTCTCGGGCCCCGCAGCGGAAGGGGCTGCTCCAGCAAACGGAACTGCCAGGAGGATCCCGATCACCCTCAGAACAAGCCTTTGTGGATTACGCCTGAAGGAAAAGATGGCTGGCACGCAGCAGCCTCAGCCCGGCAAGCCGACGCCGCGGGCCATCAGGGTGGCAAGCAGAGGAATGGTGGCGAAGCCCACCAGCTCGATGTTGAGAATCCAGCCCAGGCGGCTGGCCAGGGCCTGGCTGACCTTCGGCAGCTCCCCCTTGCGCAGAGGCAGGGCCCAGAGGATGTAGGTGACCGTGGGGTAGAGCGAAAGGGCCCCGACCGAGAGATATACCCCAACCTTCCACCAGAACAGGGGATTTTCGGTGTAGAAGCTGCTGCCCTGGCCGTAATGCAGCACCCGCAGAATGCCGCTCAGCAGTACCAGCAGGGCAGCGATCCCATAGACGATGTCGGTGATCACCATCGTGATGGCCACCGAACGATCCGGATCCGGTCGGATCAGGCGGCGCTCCAGGACCAGGGCCCCGAAGCAGACCATGAAACTGAGGTAATGGACATAGGCCACGGCCGCACTGGGCAGCACACCGGTGGGCAGGACCAGAGCGGCGGGCAGATGAACCAGTGCTGACATGGCCAGGGCTGTGCTCGGTTGACGCCATGACGGTAGCGAGACAGGGGAAGCACTGAGCCACCAGCCGAGCTGATGATTTCAACGGAATGTCCCGGAGCCAGAATCTGAATGAATTCCGAATACCGAAGCAAGTTGGAAGTCGGAAGCCTTTGTGATGATTTTGAACGAATTGAGTTTTTGCTCTAAATTAAATAAAGTTACGAGCAAGGTCATGGCCAGTTCGTTGAGCGCCTTCCTCGGAGAGATCGGCCGCCATCAACTGCTTACCCCGTCCGAGGAGCTCACGCTCGGGCGCAAGGTACAGGCGATGATCGCACTCAACGAGCGTTGTGCTGAAGCCAGCGGCGGCGGCAAAGCCTTTGATTACAGCGATGTGGAGCGTCGCACCATCCGCTCGGGTGAGCGGGCCAAGGATCTGATGATCACTGCGAATCTGCGCCTGGTGGTGAACCTGGCCAAGCGCTATCAGGGCAAAGGCCTGGATCTGCTCGACCTGATCCAGGAAGGAAGTCTGGGGCTGGTTCGGGCCGTCGAGAAATACGACCCCACCCGTGGACATCGTTTCAGCACCTACGCCTACTGGTGGATCCGCCAGGGGCTGAACCGTGCGCTCTCCACCCAGAGCCGCACGATCCGCATTCCGGTGAATGTCAACGAAAAGCTCACCAAATTGCGCGCCGCCAAGGCACGGCTGCTGCAGGCCAATGGCCTCTCTGCTTCGCCAAGGGAGCTGGCCACCAGCATGAATCTTTCTCTCACGGAGGTGGAAGACCTGTTGGGCTGCGAATTGCGCAGTGTCACGGTCAGCCTGCAGGGAGTGGTCAAATCAAAGTCGGATCCCACCGAGCTCGTGGATGTGCTGGCCAGCGATGAAATGCCACCTATGGAGCGGGCCGAGCTGGCCGAGCGCAGCGCGTCGGTGTGGCGATTGCTCGACCGTTCGAATCTCACCCCACGCGAACGCTCAGTGGTGATTCTGCGCTTCGGACTTGATGGCAGCCATGAATGGCGCACCCTGGCCGAGGTGGCCCGCCAGTTGGGCTGCAGCCGGGAGTATTGCCGCCAGGTGGTGCAGCGTGCCTTGCGCAAACTGCGTAAGGCAGGCGTCCAGAGCGGCCTCGTGGAAGTGGGCTAGGGCCGGATCACCGTCCGAAATCGTCCTGAAACCGTCCTTGTCTGGTCAGAAGCAACAGATGATGATGACTGCGTCAATTGCTCCCAGAGCGAGCCATGGCTCCACTCGACGCCAGCGCCTCAGATCTCTCCGGTGGATCCTCTTTCCAGGGGGACTCAGGCGGGGCTGACCAGACCACCGTTGAAGCGGAAGTGCTTGAGAGCACTGTCGTCGATGAAGGGCTTCTGCAGCGGCTGTTGCGCAAAGCTGGCCGTGCCATCGCCTTGCCCGCTTTGGAATGTCTGGAACTGCTGCTCGATGGCAGTACCCCGAACCAGGTGCGGCTGACGATGCTGGCGGCCCTCACCTATCTGCTGCTGCCCTTCGATCTCATCCCCGATTTCATCCCCGCGGCAGGCTTCAGCGATGATCTGGTGGCGCTCACGGCACTCCTGGGCATGACAGGGCGCCATCTCACCCCAGACATTCGCACCAGGGCACGGCGCAAGCTGGATCGCTGGTTTCCCCCCGGCCGTTGATGCCAGACCACAGCAGCTCACCAGCCAGCACGGCATCGGCCAGTGATGCATACCTGAGCGGCGACCAGTTGGAAGATCTCCAGGCCTTCCTCAAAGACTGGCTTCGTCATCAGGGACGCACCCAGGCCGATCTCCGCCGGGCTCTGCGGGCTGAGTCGATCCGGATGCCAGTTCTGCTGGAGAACCTCCAGCAGCTCCACGCCCAAGGCGGACTCAGTGCCTTGGCGGATCGCCTCTGTGGCATCGAGGAGCTCTGGCAGCAGGAGGAGGGAGAACCTGGCCGTGGGATTGCGGACGGTGATGACCCTCTCGGTCAGTTGGATCTCCTGCTTGAGGAGATCCGACAGGACAGGCGGATCTAGCGCCTGGAAGGCAGAGTGTCTGCAGCCACACTGCTCTCCATGGCACCCATCCCAGCCAAGACTCTGGCGAGCCCAGGGCCACTGCCACCCTTTGCTGCCCCACTGGCTACGGCGGTTGTGACCCTGTTCTCGCTCGCACCCTCGGATCTGCGGGCTCAGAGTCTGCGGTACAACCTCGGCCCCGGCAGCAACGTGGGCGAACCGACCCGGGTGGAGTCCACCGATTGCGTCACCGATCCCAAGGATGGATCGGTCACCTGTAAAACCAAGCTCAAAAACCCTTCAGGGGACAGCCCAGCCCGACCCCAGTTCGAGCCCTTTAACAATTGATGGCCAGATTCTCCGGCTTGTTCGATGACAAGGCGTTCCTGGCGCTTGTCGATCGTCTTGAGCGTCAACTTGCCAAGGTGCTCTCAGTTCTGCTCTGCGTGGTGCTGATTGCTGCCACCACCCAGCTGATCATTGAGGTGTGGCGCGAGTTTTTCAACCCCGATACCGGCTGGCTTGGCGACGATCTGATCCGGATCCTCGGTGATGTGCTCACCGTGCTGATCGCCCTGGAAGTGCTGCAGAACGTCACGGCCTACCTGCGCCACCATGTGGTCCAGATCGAGCTGGTGCTGCTCACCGCCCTCACCGCTGTGGCGCGGAAGGTGATTGTGCTCCCCCCCGGCTCGGAGGACAAACCCCTTCTGCTGCTGGGCTTGGGGATCACGGTGGTGAGCCTGTCAGCGGGCTATTGGCTGGTGCGCTCCTCCACCCTGATGGAGGAGGCGACCAGAAGAAGGCGAGCCAAATTGTTCCGGGATCCGGATCAGTAGCCACCACCCGGTGACGGCGCCGGGGCGTGATCAGGAGGCTGTCACCCACGGCCAGATCCCGCGCTTCGGCCTCATCCTCGAAACGGAGCCTGGCGCTGCCGCGAAGCAGAAGCACCCATTCGACCTCCTGCTGGTCGTACCACTGGCCTGGAGCTGTGCAGTGGGCACAGGAGTGAATCCGCTCCAGGCGCAGGTCGGGGCTTTCCAGCAGCAGATCCAGCCGCTCCTGCCCCGCCGGCGGACAGGGGCTCTGGAGCAGGTTGTCCGCTCCGGCTCCCCCCTCCGGAGCGGGGTCCGGTTCTCCCCAGCGCTTACCGATCTCAAAGCCCTGCTCTCTGGCCAGGGCCACCACTTCGTGATGGCTGGAGCAGGCTGCAAGAGCATCCCGCAGCCTGGGCCGGGCTTCGCTCAAGGCCACGAAGGCGTTGAGCTGGCGCACTTTCTCGAGAAAGGCCTGCAGCTGCTCCTCGGCCATGACGGATTGCTCAGTCCTGGAGAAGGTCCTTGACCATACGGAAGCGGCGAAAGGGCACCGAGGCGATCGTGAGCTCCTCGATCCAGTCGACGCTCCAGCCTTCCCGCTCGAACAGGGGGCGCGAGAGGAAGCTGGCTTCGGTGCGCAGCCGCTGGCTGCCGTAGCCACGGGAGAGGGCCTCCAGGGCTCGCAGCAAGCCGGTGGCATGGCCCTGGCGACTGGCCCGTCCGCGGCAGTAAAGCAGGGAAATGCGATCGACGGGCTCCAGCACCGCGAAGGCCTCGATCACCTCACCTGCGCGAGAGCAGCTGGCCAGGCCCACACCCTTCGCCAGGATCTCTTCGAACGGTGAGCTCTCCTGCACCACATCCGCCCAGGCTCTGACCTGCTCAGGGGTGTAGAGCTGCGGGGCCTGGCTGAGCACCGCGTCTAGATACACCTCACGCACCGCTTCGAGGTCCTGGGGGACGAGGGGTCGCAGGCTGTGCATCGGCTCGCCCCTGGTTGGTTGCTCGGACGGTATCGGGGCGCCCCACCCTTTGAGACAACTTTGTTGCGGCCCCTTGGGTGTGGCTCAGTGTCGTCCAACCTGCTGCATAGCGTGGATCCAGGTTCAGCGTTTGGTCGTGCACTCACGGCGAGCGCCAGAGATCCCCATGGCCGACTCACGTCCACTCAGCATCGGTGAACTGGAGGCGGGCTTTTCGGCCTACTGCCAGGCCCTCAGGCGGCTTGTGGCCGACGGACGCAGCATCGAGCGCATCGAGCGCACTCTCTGCTGGCACAACCTCAGTGCCCTGCACAGCTCACTGCCCCAGCGCTACCGCGCACCGGAGGATCTCTACCGTCGCTACCTGCGGGCCCTCGCGGCTGAAAGCACGCCAGAGTGACCGTCTTGGCAAGGAGCGAGAGCGGGTGTCTGTGATCCAACCCTCATCGCCCAGCCATTCGACCTGGCGCCGCTGGCTGGGAATTCTGGCGCTGCTCGTTTTGCTGCTGCTGGTCTGGTGGCCCCGGCCGGTGTGGGGTGACTCCCTTGCCACTCCTGTCGTGCTCTCAGGCGAAAGCCTGTTCGCGAACCATTGCGCCGGATGCCACATCAACGGTGGCAACATCCTGCGCCGTGGCAAGACCCTGAAGCTCAAGGCCCTGGAGCGCAACGGCATCACAGGCCCGGAAGCCATCGCCGCGATCGCCTCTGCTGGCCTGGGTCAGATGTCGGGGTATGGGGAGGTGCTGGGTCCAGGGGGGTCTGAGGCGGTGGCTGACTGGGTGTGGCAACAGGCGCAGCGGAGCTGGAGCTCAGCCACCACGCCAGCCCCGAGGATCCCGCCCGAAGTCCCTGGAGCCTCCTAAAACGCCTGAATCCAGGGGTAGATCTCCACGCTGGTCCAGATCCCCTGGCGCCAGTAGATATCCCCCTTCACCAGGGCTTCCACTTGCTCCTGACTTTCGGCTTCATAGATGCCGAACACCCGGGTGGTGCAGGCGGTGGGCCCGAGGGTGATCAGCACCCCCTCCTGCTTCTGCAGCCGCAGTCCGGCCAGATGTTCCTCCCGACAGGGTCCTCGCCGCTCAAGCACATCGGAGCTGTAGGTGCCCCAGAGGACGAATCTGGCCATCGGTTGCTCCTGTAGGGGTTTATCTGGTGAGGTGGCTTAGGAATGCCCTGCTGGAGAGCTGATCCAGAACAGACACTGTGGGTCAGCTCTGGGCCTCTCAGCTCTTCACGCCTCGTCCCAGGAGCAGGTCACGGGCGCCGTTGACCAGCTGCATGGTGTCGTGCTCGCCGCCGCGGTCGGGGTGGTGCTCGGCAGCGGCAAGCTTCCAGGCGCGGGTCACATCGGCGGCGGTGATCCGGCCGCAACGGGGGAGGTGCAGGCGCTGGCGAGCCACGATGGCATCGAGGTCGGGATGCTTGCCCAAGGGGCCCCAGTCGGCCTTGCTCAGGCTGGGGTTCCGTTTCTTGCCGCCCTTGCCCTGGCCTTTGGCCTTGCCGGTGCTGGCTCCTGCTCCCTTGTTTGCTCCGAACCCCTGGCGAACGCGGCTGCTCGAGCGGTTGTCCTCGGCCTCGAATGGGCTCGGCTCCTGCTCAGTGGGCCGGGTGCGGGCCAGGGGTGAGACAGGCTCGCGCAGGGTCTGGGGCATCACCGTCACCAATCGTGGCTCCAGCCTGCTCCATCACCAACCGCTGGCCAAGTGGCGCTGGCTGACAACAGGAACCCGAGTGTTCATCTCCACAAAGAGACGACTGAAAGATGACTGACTGTCAAGCTTGTGAAATACACCGTTACGTTAGGCAAGGTTCCGGCTTTACCCATGGCCGCCGTCACACTTCCGATTGACAGCCTGCTGCCTCGCGGCGCTGGGGCCCAGACAGTCCAGAGAATGCTTCGCTTCCCATGACCCTTCACCAAGGCCAGATGGTCAGGCTCACCAACAGCCCCGATCACACCTATCAGGTGCTCAACATCGACGCCGACGCCAGCACCTGCTGGGTGCGCCGCTGGCCGCTGCTGCGCCATGGATCACGTCCCTTTGCCCTGCCCCTGGATCAGCTCCAGCAGCTGGACACAGCCAGCAGCTGAACAATGTTCCGCGCTTGAGCTCCATACCTCCGTGCCTGAGCTCCATTCCAAGGAGACCCGTAGTGATTCCCATCCGCTTCCTGATCTGCTCCCGCCTCCTGGGCGGCACCACCCGCCTGCTTCTGCTTGGAGCGCTCACGGCCGCCCTCGGCGAACTCCTCCTGCTCTCCGGCCTCTGATCGCCGCGCTGCTTCAATCCAGACAGCCCTGAGCGAGGACATGAACCTGGCTGACGCGCCGCTGGATCAACCTCTGGAGCTGCTCAGCCTGCCCAGTCGTCCCAGCCTCGAGAGCCGCCTGCGCGCCATGGGGGTCAAGCCAGGCTGCCAGCTGATGGTGATGCGCCGGGGACGCCCCGGAGGAATCCTGCATCTGCGCATGGGACTGCTCGATTTCATGCTGCGTCGAGCCGATGCCGCTCAGATGGGAGTGCAGCCACTCAGCTGAAGCCGAGGCGCACCCCCCCCTGGTAGAGGAGAAAAGACATCACCCAGGCCAGGCTGAACGACCACAGCAGCGACAGCCCCACGAAGCGACCGCTGCGGCTTTCCTTCAGCTGTACCGCCACCGTGGATAGGCATGGGGTATAGAGAAGGGTGAACATCATGAAACTCAGGGCCTGCAGCGGCCGGATCGCCCCCACCACCGCGGTGGCCAACCCGCTCTCACGGGTGGCATAGATCACCGCCATCGCCCCCAGCAGAATTTCCTTGGCAATAAAGCCGAAGATCAGTGAGATCGTCAGCTCCGGGTTCATGCCGATTGGACCCAGCAGTGGTTGTACCGCCCGTCCGATCTGGCCTGCAAACGATTGACCGGAGAGGTGATCGACCCCGAGGGGGAGATTGTTGAGCAACCAGATGGCGATCACTCCCAGGATGATAAAACGGCGGGTGGTGAAGAAGAAGGTCACCATTTCGCGCCAGGCGCGGCTGAGCACCGTGCCCAGGCTGGGAGCCCGATACGGTGGCAACTCCAGGACGAACCCCCCCTCACTGGGGAACACCTGCTTGAACAGAAGGGCGGTAAGCACCGCAGCAGCGAAGCTGACCACATAGAAACCGAAGATCACCGCTCCAGCTGCCCACCTGGGCCTAGGGAAAAAGGCGCCTGCCATGAACACAAACACCGTCAGCCGAGCCTGGCAGAGGGAAAACGGAATCATCAGCATCGCCAGCCAGCGCTGGGGCCTGTCACGAATCACGCGGGTGCCCATGATCGCAGGCACGTTGCATCCGAATCCCATGATCTGCAGCACGAAGCTGCGGCCATCAAGGCCCAGCCAATGCATCACCCCATCCATCAGGAAGGCCGAGCGGGCCAGATAGCCCGAGTCTTCAATCAGGGCGATCATCATGTAAAAAAGAAAGATGATCGGCATGAAGCTGATCACCGTGGTGGCTCCCATCCACAGCCCTTCGCTGACCAACCGTCTGAAAAAATCCGGGAGCGCCAGGCTCTGCAGGGCCGGTTGCAACAAATTGGCCTCCAGGCCATCGAAGAGCGTGCCCAGTTGGGTCTGGATCGGTCCTCCCACGGCATAAATCAGCTGGAAGATCGCCAGCATCACCATAAAAAAACAGAGCACCCCCAGCAGCGGGTGCAACAGCAGCTGATCCAGGCGATCCCGCTGGGGATCCGGGTTCGGTTGGTCGTGCCCTTCGATGCAGCTCGCCACCAGCCGGGCCCGCTGCGCCTCCAGCTCCGTCTCAGACAGCAGCCGGGAAGGTCCTGGCTGGAGCTGGGCATAGCCGTGGATGCACTCCAGCAACGACTCGAGTCCCCGGTCGTGGCGGGCGCTGATCACCAGCACCGGCAACCCCAGGTCCGCCGCTAGACGCTTCTCGTCGATGCGGACCCCGAAGCGCTGGGCCTCATCGCCCATATTCAGCGCCAGGATCAGGGGCAGCCCAGTGGCCTGGAGCTCCAGAGCCAGCCTCAACTGGGTGTCGGCATGGCTGGCGTTGAGCACCGCCACAGCCAGATCCGGACGGGTGGCGCTGAGAAAGCGGCGCACGATCGCCTCATCCTCACTGCTGCCGCGCAGGTCGTGGATACCAGGCAGATCGATCAGGTCGTAGGGGCGGCCGGTGGCGTCGGCAGGCAGGGAACCGCGCAGAAGCTCCACCGTGAGCCCAGGCCAGTTGGCCACGTGGGCATGGCCGCCCGTGAGCCTGTTGTACAGCGTCGACTTGCCGGTGTTGGGAAGACCCAGCAGGGCCACCTGGACCGCGGCGTCGGTGGTCACGGCTGGGGCTCGGACTCCGCAGCCGCCACTCGGCGGAACACCAGCAGCCGGTTGTTGGCGGGCATCGGCAGATCATCGATGGCCTGCAGACCGCAGTCAGCGGCCAGGGCGGTGAGCTCCAGGGCATCGCGGACGCCCATGGCGGGATCAAGGCTGCGCAAGTGCTGATCAAAAGCGGCGTTGCTGGGGCTGGTGTGACGGCCGCCCTCGTGGAAGGGGCCGTAGAGCAGCAGCAGGCCCGAGCACCGCAAGACCCGGGCACTGCCCTCCAGCAATCTCGGAACGGCACTCCAGGGCATGATGTGAGCTATGTTGGCGCTGAAGACCGCATCGAACGGTCCATCAGGCCAGTGCGGCTGCAGCACGTCGAGTTCGACGGGAGGGAGCAGCCAGCCCAGCTGAGCGTCGGTCTGTCCCTCGAGTTGGCAGCGGCGGCGCAGATCGCTCAGGTTGATGGTCCTGTCGCTGGGTTGCCAAACCACCCGCAGATGGCGGCAGACATGGACTGCGTGCTGGCCCGTGCCGGAGCCCACCTCGAGCACCCGGTTTCCTTCAGCCAACCACTGGCTAAGGGCTGCCAGGATTGGCTCCTTGTTGCGTTCGCAGGCCTCCGAAAAGGGCAGCGCAACGCGTGATTCCTCAGGTGCCATGGCAGGCCTCAGGTGTCGAGGGCCCGGCGCAGGCCGGCGATGAATGCCGCGGCAGCGCGAGCCGGATCGGTGCCCTCCTGATGAGCCGCGGCCATCACCTTCACCAGAGCACTGCCCACGATCGCGCCATCGGCGCCCCAGTCACGCACCTGCCTGGCTTGCTCGGGGCCCGAAATTCCGAAACCCACCGCCACGGGTCTGGGGCCCAGGCCCTTGAGCTGTCGCACCAGGTCGCCCACCCGGCTCTCAAGACTCGTGCGCACCCCGGTCACCCCCGTCACGCTCACCAGATAGGTGAAGCCGCGACTGGCCTCAGTGATCCTCGCCATCCGCTCGGCCGGGGTGGTGGGAGCCACCAGAAGCACCAGATCGAGGCCATGGCCAGCGGCAATGGGCGAGAGACGCTCCGCCTCCTCCAGGGGTAGGTCGGGCACCACCAGCCCGGCGGCCCCGGCAGCGGCAGCTTCACGGCAAAAATTCTCGAGCCCGCGGTTCAGCAAAGGATTGGTGTAAGTGAAGAGCACCACAGGAAGCGTCAGTTCACCCTTCAAGCTGGAGAGCATCTCCAGGACAGCCGTGGGGGTGGTGCCGGCGGCAAGGGCCC
This sequence comes from Synechococcus sp. 1G10, assembly GCF_002252625.1. Lineage (GTDB taxonomy): Bacteria > Cyanobacteriota > Cyanobacteriia > PCC-6307 > Cyanobiaceae > Regnicoccus_A. The sequence continues at coordinate 113,263 of NZ_NQKW01000003.1, forward strand.
GGCTTGCGGCAGCCTGAATCACCGGCCCATCTGCCAGGGGATCGCTGTAGGGGATGCCCAGCTCGATCAGATCGCTTCCCTCAGCCTCAAGGGCCAGCAGAGTGTTGCGGGTGGTGGCCAGGTCAGGGTCCCCTGCCATCAGAAAAGGCATCAGGGCACATCTCCCCTGCTGCCTGAGACCGGCGAATCGCCGCTGGATCGGTGTGCCTGCAAGGGTGGCGGAAGCAGCACTCATCGGGGCCGTGATGCGGGGGCGGTCAGGCTCCGAGCCTATGGGGTCAGGCCGCGGCGTCGTCCTGCCACTGACCGATCTCGCGCAGCAGCTTTTCCTGCTCCCCAGGGCTGAGGGCATCGAATTCTTTCTGCAATTCCTCAGTGGTGAGAGCATCAAAGGCCGCGCGGTATTGGCGCCGCTGCTCCATGAAACTCATCTTTCCGGTGACTACCCGCAGCAGGTAGGAGCCCGTCCAGCCCAAAACCAGCAGGATCAGCAGGGCCTCGGCGGCGATGCCGGCTGAAAAGCCCTCGAATCCCGCCGCTTTGAAGCCCCAATAGCCGAGCCCTCCTGCCAGGAACACTCCCAGCCCGATCAGAAGTGCCTGACCACGGTTCATTCTCCCTGACCCGCCATGCGCAGATTCAGAAAGGGTGCGAACAGGATCAGGCCGGGAAAGAACAGAAACACCAGGCCGTAGACGGCCGTCCGCTCGATTTTGCCCATCACGGTCCAGCGCTTGTGCATCCAGGCGTAGAGCGCCAGGGGCACCACCACCAGATAGGCGCCAGCAATAACCGCATAGGCGCCCAGCACCAACAGAGTGTCGGGGGAGAGCATCCCAAGAGTCATCGTCATCGAACTGAGCAACCCGGGCAGCGGCACGACCGTGAAGTCAAGGTGGCGCAAATCTAGGATCCAAACGTCGGGGGCATGGCGAAATTGGTAGACGCAGCGGATTTAAAATCCGCAGACGGCGACGTTGTGGGGGTTCAAGTCCCCCTGCCCCCATCGCCACAGCGCCTTCTGGACTGGGCCCATGCCGGCGGCTGCATGTGTAATGAGCCGATTGGGATCTGCCCCACAGCGGCAATCTGAGGGTGCTCTGAGCCCCCTTGCTCAGGGTGCAGCAGGCAGGGCTGCTGGCTTGGCAGCTGGTTTCGCAGCGCCGGGCTGGGACGGGGCTTCGCTGGCGGGGTTGGCCAGCGGCCGGGCATTGGCGCAGAGGTTGGCCACCATCTGGTCCTCGCCTCCTATGGCAGCTGATTCGCTCAGGCTCAACGGCAGCCGCCACGACTCCCACTGGGCATCGGCGACCTGTCGGCTGATGCGCAGGCTGGGGCAGAAGACCGCCACATTCCCCGTGATCGGTGGGTCTCCGCAGCGAAAGTTGGTGGTGCGAACCCCTTTTGCGCTCAAGCGCCAGGCGGTCCAGTCGTACTGGCAGGCCCCGAAGCTGCGCCAACGGGGGGCCTTCAGCCTGCGGATCTTCTCCAGCAGCTCCCTTTCCCTCGCGGTCGGTGCATCAGCTGGCTCAGGAGCGGCCTCCACCGCCGGCGTGGCCACAGCTGGAGCTGGTGTCTCCCCTGACTCTGCTTCTGGTGGAGCCTCTTGCTGAGCCAGGGCATGACCACTGGCCAGGTCAGGGAGAGTCAGCAGCACCAAAAGCACGGCACCGATCCAGGAGGCCGCCCTGAGAGGGTGCAGCGACAACGAAAACCTGCTGGATGCTGAGAGTTTCATCCGTCGAGGGCTGAGGTCGCATCCGTCAGCCTGTAGCAGGTCGGGCAAACTGACAAGCAGGCTGTTTGACGCGGCCTATTTAGGGGCTTTCTTCTGCATATGCTCACGCCGCAGCAATGTAAAGAGATAATCAGGAGCCTTGTACATGCTCGGCAGGCAATTGTGGAGCGTCTCCAGGCGACTCCAGCAAACTGTCCGTTGAATTTCCTGAGAAGTTCTCTCCTCCATGATCAACATTTTCATGGCTTTGCAATAGAGGTGGTAGTTCGCCTCAAGCTCGCCGACCGTCAGGGAGGCTGCTTCAGTCATGGCCATTGAGAACCGGTTTTTCAGGGGGATTGGATCGCCTGGATCCTGGACGGGACACTGGGTCGATCAGAGCATCCGTGGGCCGAGATCGATCCGGCATTCAGGAGCTCACGGATGCAGACCACTCTAAACCTCGGCTGGGGCTTTTCGTTCACCGGCATCTCACACTTCGCCCGTCATGCCCCCATAGGAAGCCTTACAGCGACAGTTCTGTAACTAGGCGTTGGCGGCACAAGCAACCAATGGTTGAAAGATATCGTCACCGGATTTAGCCACAATCCACTCCATTCATGAGGGGAAATACCTAGAGATGCGGTGTTCCAGCTCCTTCGCCAGACTTGAAAGCCCGGTCAGCACAGCATGCAAATTGGCGATGAGCGCTTCGTGCCTTGCCGCGATGGCGCCCCCACTCTCACCAGCGAGGAGCTGGAGAACCTCCTGCCCAGCCTGAGCGGTTGGCGGGTGGTTGACCACCACCATCTCCACAAGGTCTGGTCGTTTCCCGATTTTCAATCGGCACTCGACTGGCTCAACCGGGCCGGGGCGGTCTGTGAGGCGGCAGGGCACCACGCCGATTTCTGCCTGGGCTGGGGCCGCGTTGAGGCTGCGATCCGCACTCACGATGTGGATGGCATCACGCGAGCGGATGCGGATCTGGCCGCCAAGCTCGATACCATTGGCAAAAAGCAGCCCAACCCCTACGGGGGCTATGCCGCCTCCTCGCCGGGTTCGGGCTCTGGGTCGGAAACCTTGAGCTCAATGATGTAGCTGAGCTGGGAGCCAACGTCGGTGCCCCGGTAGGTGCCGGTGGTGGGAGCGGCCATCAGGTGGTCGTGTGAAGCCGCCAGAGCCACGTGGCCATCGGCCACCGCCAGCCCAAGGCTGGGGTCGTAGCCGCGCCAGCCACCGCCTGGCAGGTACACCTCGGCCCAGGCGTGGAGTTCATGCTCGCTCACCTCCGGCGGGTGATGCATGGAGTAGCCGCTCACAAACCGTGCTGCCAGACCCTGGCTGCGGCAGGCCATCACGTAGAGCATGGCGGTGTCGCGGCAGGCTCCGCAGCGGCTTGAAAGCGTGTCCTCCGGGCTGAATGGCTCACCATCCAGGCGGCCGATGTGGTGAAAGCCGTGGTGAATTTCGTCAGCCAGCCGCATCAGAAAGTCCGGGGTGGAATGCTCCACCTCAGCGGCGATCCCCGCCGCCCAGGCACCTACGGGAGTGGAGTCAGGTTCGCTGACCCCTGACGTGGTGGAGAGGCTGGGAGCCAGGGAGGCCGCTTCAGCGGCGGGGTAGGAGGCCGGCAGTCGTTGGGCCGGGGGGTGGGTAAGGATCCAGTCGAAGGGATTGCAACGCAGGGTCTCCACCACCGAGAGCACCTGAAGCTGCAGATGCTCTCGCTTGTCGCTGAACCAGAGCACCCGCGCGTCGGTGCCATCGGGTTCCAGGATCAGGCTGTGACCTGCAGGAGCCTCCGTCACGGTCAGTTCATGGGAGATCAATCGCTGGGTCACGTCCTGGCGTGGACTGAGCCGCACGATCATCGGCTCGAGAAAAACCGGCCGCTCATAGCTGAACCGGATGGAATGTCGTATCTCGAACAGCATGCCGATGGTTGCTTGGGCTGAAGGATTCCTCGCCTCGGTGACCGGTGTCAGTCGGAGGCGGGGGAGTGCTGACCGGATCAGCGCCGGCCGAATAAGTCCTCCCAGCTGGGAGGAGATTGGTGCTGGGTGCCTGCTGACTTGAGGTTCTTACGTTTGGCGCTGGCCTGGTTCAGGCCATGGCTGGAGGCATGCCTGATGGAGCATCCGGCGGAAGACAGTCCCGCTGGGAAAAGGTTGATGGTCATGGAGAAACAAGTGTGATCTGGTCATGGTTTCGGCACCGGTCGCTACCCGCAGGTCCTGATCGGACCGTCGTTGCGGATGGCTCTTGGAACCTGATGGCTGCCCCGGGAAGCAAAAGGGCTGGCGCGTTGCTGGGTCAGACTCTGTGCGAACTGCGCGGCTCGCCGGCTTCAGCCTGACTCAGACATCATAACCCCATGAAGCGGTCAACCGGTTGAGCGCCTGCACGCGGTCGTTAATTCAGCAAGGAGACGATCTGGTCTCGGCCGTTGGTCTTGGCCAGCTCCAGGGCTCGCTCGGCCCGCTGCACCAGGTCGCCGAAGCTTGTGTCGTCGTGGGCGAGGGCTGACACTCCGCCGCTGATGCTCAGGTGGTAGCCGGAGCGGGAGAACACACCGCCCATCCTGCTGACAGCGTCGCGAATCCGCTCGGCAAGCTGCAGGGCCGCCTCGCTGTCCTGGCCGATCAGCAGGATCACGAATTCCTCATCACCAAGGCGGGCGATGAAATCCTGCTCACGCAGAAAACCCTTGCAAAGGTGACTGAAATCGAGCAACACCTGGTCGCCGGCAGGATGTCCCCAGCGGTTGTTGATCTGGCGAAAGTTATCAATGTCGAGGCAGATCAGGGCCATGGGATCAGCGGCGCTGCGGGCCTGCTCCATCTCCCGCTTCCCAACGCTGAACAGGGCGCCGCGATTGGAGAGCCCCGTCACGGGACAGAGGCTGGAATCGTGGCGCCATTCGATTTCGCGCATCACCACGTCGGCCAGCATTCGCAACTGCTGCTGCTGCTCGGTGCTGAACTCCCTTGGTTTCTGATCGATCACGCAGAGCGTGCCCAGGTTGTGGCCTTCTTTGGTACGCAGGGGGGCCCCGGCGTAGAAGCGGATGCCAGGCGGGGAGAGCACAAGGGGGTTACTGCTGAAGCGGTCGTCCTGGAGGGCATCGGGCACAACCATCACCTCATTGCCGGCAATGGTGTGCGCGCAGAAAGCCACTTCCCGCGGGGTCTCGCTCACCTCAAGCCCTTCGCGGGAGAGGAACCACTGCCGGTCGTGATCCACCAGGGAGATCAGAGCGATGGGCATGTCGAAGATGGCGCTCGCCAGTTTGACGATCCGATCGAAGTGGTGATCGCCGTCATGATCAAGCAATTGATGGCGTTGCAGTTCCCGCAGGCGCAGGCCCTCATCGGCTGGAACCGGGTAGGAGCGGGCCAACCCATCGCTTGTTGTCTGGTTCACGTCGTCTGCCGCAGCCCTGGTTTCAATGTAGGCAGAGCCGATCCGCAGGGTTGCACAGGGGCCACCAGGGGTACGGCTCCAGGGTGAGCTGCTGGATCCGGCTTGCTCAAGCCGGATCAGGGCTCCATCGCCGGGCCCGTCGGTGAGCACGTGCAGTTGGCCGTCGGGACCTTCACGCACATCCCTCACCCGATCCCCCACCGGCAGGCTGCTCTGGCTCAGCACCTCCTCGGACGGGCTGAGTTGGTTGCTGGCAAAGCGAGGATGCATTGCCACATCCAGCAGGCCTCCCTTACCCAGAGCCAGTACAGGCGGAAGTTCGGCGATTGGCTTTGGATCGAGCACTCCCTGGCGCACCAGGCGCAGCCGCCCAGGCCGTTCGGTGATCAGCAGGTCGCCAGTGGGCAGCCCGGGGCGACACCCAGGACCAACACGGCCAGCAGCAGCAGCTTCGTTAAGATCGCTTCAGGCCATTGCGTGGGCTTGAGGTCAGTCACTGGCATGGCCCAGGCGATTCCGATCACGGCAGCGATTCTGATTCTGTTCGTCCTGGCCCATGGGCTGGGCACATCCCTGGCTCTCCTGGATCCAGCTGGCTTCGAGCGCTATGCAACGGCCCTGCATCACGCCGCCTGGCTGCTGCCCCTGGAGCTCACCCTGGCCCTGGCGGGCCTGGTCCACCTGGCCCTCACCCTCCAGCGGGTGATCACCAACCGCCGAGCCCGGGGGGTGGTGCCTTACGGCCAGTGGCGTAGCCGGCGTCTTCAACCTCTGATGGCCCTGGCTGGCCGGAGCGCCCCGTTCAGCGGTGCACTGCTGCTGCTGTTCCTGGCAGTGCACCTGGGTCAGCTGCGCTGGCACAGGCCAGGCGATGGCCTGGAGCTGCAAGCCGTTCTGCTGGCGCTGGCCTCTCCCTGGGCCCTGGGGCTCTACGTCCTGGCGGGAGTGGCCCTTGGCATTCATCTGCTTCACGGCGCCGAAAGCCTGTTCCGCTCTCTGGGCTGGGTAGATGAGACCAACGCCACAGGGCTGCGCCTGGCCAGCCGTGCCCTGGCGGCCCTGATCGGCGCTGGCTTCGCCCTGCTGCCGCTGGCACTGCGGGTCACAGGCGCTCTGGCAGGGGGTGGGTTCTGATGCGTCTCGATCCCCAGCTGCCGCAGGGCCCGGTGGCTGATGCCTGGAGCCGGTGCCGTCAGGATTTGTCGCTGATTGCGCCGGCGAATCGGCGCCATTTCAGGGTGCTGGTGGTGGGCAGTGGCCTGGCGGGCGCATCCGCCGCCGCCAGCCTGGCTGAGCAGGGCTATCAGGTGAGGCTGATCACCTACCACGACAGCCCCAGAAGGGCCCATTCGGTGGCGGCCCAGGGGGGCATCAACGCTGCCCGCAACTATCAGAACGACGGCGACAGCGTCGAGCGGCTGTTCCGCGACACCGTAACGGGCGGTGATTTCAGGGCGCGCGAGGCCGGCTGTCACCGACTGGCTGAGATCAGCGGTTCGATCATTGATCAGTGCGTGGCCCTGGGGGTGCCCTTCGCCCGTGAATACGGCGGAACCCTCTCCAACCGCAGCTTCGGTGGCTCCCAGGTGAGCCGCACCTTCTACGCCCGCGGTCAGACGGGCCAGCAGCTGCTCTACGCCGTGGTCCAGGCCCTGCTGCGGCAGGTGGAGGCTGGCCGGGTGGAGCTCTGCCCCCAGCGGGATCTGCTCGATCTGATCACCCTCGAGGGCGTGGCCCGCGGCGCCATCTGCCGCCACCGGCTCAGCGGTGCCCTCGAGACCCACACGGCCCATGCGGTGCTGCTGGCCAGCGGCGGCTACAGCAACGTGTTTCACCGCTCCACCAACGCAGTGCGCTCCAACGCCAGCGCCCTCTGGCGCTCCCATCGCCGCGGCGCCCTGATGGCGAACCCCTGTTTCACCCAGATTCACCCCACCTGCATTCCCAGCGGCGATCCCGACCAGAGCAAGCTCACCTTGATGAGCGAAAGCCTGCGCAACGACGGGAGGGTCTGGCTGCCGCGGCAGCCGGGGGATCAGCGACGGCCTGATCAGGTACCGGAGGCTGAGCGGGATTACTTCCTCGAGCGGCTTTACCCCAGCTACGGGAACATGGTTCCCCGGGATGTGGCCTCCAGGCGCGCCCGCGAGCTCTGCGGGGCCGGCCATGGGGTGGGGCCGGCCGGCCGCTCGATCTATCTGGATTTCAACGAGGCGATCGAGCGCCAGGGACGCGCCGTGATTGAAGCCCGCTACGGCAACCTTTTCTCTATGTACGAGCGCATCACCGGAGCCGACCCCTACCGGGAGCCGATGCGCATTTATCCAGCTCCTCACTACACGATGGGCGGCCTGTGGGTGGACTACCACCTGATGAGCACGATCCCGGGCCTGTTCGTGCTGGGGGAGGCGAACTTCTCCGAGCACGGCGCCAACCGGCTCGGTGCCAGCGCCCTGATGCAGGGTCTGGCCGATGGCTTGTTCATTGCCCCAGCCACCGTGCCGGCCTGGCTGGCCGAGCATCAGCACCCCGTGATCGACCCCGAACACCCCGCCTGCCGCGCGGCCTTGGAGAGCGTGCGGCAGCGCATCATCCGACTGCGATCAACCGGTGGCAGCCAACCGGCGGAGGGGCTGCGGCGTCGACTGGGGGCCCTGCTGATCGAGAGCTGCGGCATCAGCCGCTCGGCCGCTGGTCTGCGCTCGGGGCTGGCGGAGGTGGCAGCTCTGCAGGCAAGCTTCGATCAGGACCTGCTGCTCCCCGATCCCGGCACACCCCTGGATCCAGAACTGGAGAAGGCCCTGCAGCTGGAGGATTACCTCGAGCTGGCTGACCTGATGCTGCGTGATGCCCTGGCGCGAGAGGAGTCGTGCGGGGCCCATTTCCGTGAGGAGCACCAGAGCGAGAGCGGCGAGGCCTTGCGTCGCGATGCGGAGTTCAGCCACATCGCGGCCTGGGAATGGCGGGCTGATGGACCACCGATCCGCCATCAGGAACCGCTGCACTTCAGCCTGATCAGCCCCACGGCTCGCAGTTACCGATGAGCGGCCCTTCCAGCCTCAGCCTCACCCTTCGCATCTGGCGTCAGCGCCAGGACGAGCCGACGGGGCGCTTCCTCGACCATCACCTCACGGACCTGAGTCCGGATCTCTCCCTGCTGGAGGCCCTTGATCGCCTCAACCAGCAGCTGCTGCTGGAGGGCGAGCGGCCGGTGCACTTCGATCACGACTGCCGTGAGGGCATCTGCGGGTCCTGCGGATTCATGATCAACGGCCAGGCCCACGGGCCCCGGAGCGGCACGACCGTTTGCCAGCTCTACCTGCGCGACTTCAGCGATGGCCAGGTTCTCACTCTCGAGCCGTGGCGTGCCCGGGCCTTCCCCCTGATCCAGGATCTGGCGGTCGATCGCTCCTCCCTCGATCGGCTGCTGATGGCCGGGGGCTATGTGTCGGTGAACATCGGCAGCGCCCCTGAGGCCAATGCCCTGCCGGTCGGCCTGGATGTGGCCGCCCAGGCCTTCGAGGCAGCCAGCTGCATCGGCTGTGGGGCCTGCGTGGCAGCCTGCCCCAATGCGTCGGCCAGCCTGTTCGTGGCGGCCAAGCTGGCCCATCTCGAGCTCCTGCCCCAGGGCCAGCCGGAAGCTCCCCGGCGCTCCAGACAGATGCGCCAACGCATGGAGACGGAGGGCTTCGGAGCCTGCGGCAACCAGCTGGAGTGCTCGGCGGTCTGCCCGAAGGAGATTCCCTCCAGCCTGATCAGCCGCATGAACCGCCAGGCCAGCGATTGAGAAACCAGGGGGGTGACTGCACTCTCCGGCCGGGTATGTGGGTACGTTCAGGTGGGCCTGATCGCCCCGCTCAGACTGCCGCCAGGGCTTGGGTGATCACCTCGAACCTGGTCAGGTCGTGGGGGCCGAAGGAATGCAGAAACGGCACGTCGCCGGCGTCGCGGCCGCGGCCGATCAGCACCCGGCCGATTCGCGGGGTGTTGTAACGGGCATCGAAGACGTGCCAGCCCTCCTCCAGATAGACCTCGAACCAGGCGGAGAAATCGATCGGTTCCGGCCCGGGCGGCACCCCCGTGTATCCCACGTAGCCGGTGCAGTAACGCGCCGGGACATTCAGGCTGCGGCAGAAGGCGATCGCCAGATGGGCGAAGTCGCGGCAGACGCCCTGCTCCTCCTCCAGCACCTCGAGCGCGGTCTTGGTGGGGCGGGCCTGGCCCATGTCGAAGTGGATATGGCTGTGCACCCAGTCGCAGATCGCCTGCACCTGGGGCCAGCCCGCGGGAATCTCGCCGAACAGGTCCCAGGCCGTCTGATCCAGCCGGTCGGTCTCGCAGTAGCGACTGGGGCGCAGGAACTGATAAGTCTCAGGTGGCAGGGCCTCCACTGGCACCACACTGAGATGGGGGAGCACCGGATCGGGCATGCCGCTGCACGCCACCAGCGCCCGCTGGCTCAGCTGGGTATCCCCTGCTGGGGCCACCAGGCGACAGCACCTATTACCGAACCCATCCACGAACTCCGTCACCGATACGGCAGGGTTCGAGACCAGCGGATCGTCGCTAACCAGATCAACCAGGCGGCTGGTGTGGGGCTGCACCATCAGCAGCAGGGGTGTGGGCTGCTGACAGGCCACCGTCAGATCGCAGCCGACCGTGATCCTCATTGCGCTGGGGGGATACGACCCGGTCTTGAATCTGCAAGGAGTCTGGCGATGGCCCCACGGTTGCGCGAGCCGATGTCAGGAGATGCGGCCCCAGACTTTCCGGATCGGGGCCGATCGAGAGGTCCGATGGGAACTTCTGGGGATCTTGCGGCAGCCTTGCCCATCAAGGCCCCTTGCAGACTGCCTGTAAATTCTCAGAAAAGGACTGAGACCTCAGGCAGCAGCCTGAGCGATTGAACTGAACTCCTCAAGCCGCTGGCATTAAACGGGTAAGGCAAAGTCTCACTCTGCCCCTGGTGCTGAACGTCCGTTAAGTGGCGCGTTCTGCTCATCCATCGCCAAGGCATGCGACCACCACCGCCAGATGGAGCTGCACCCCAAACAGTGCACCGCTTCTGGCCTCACACCGCCGAGCACCAGTCAGGAACCCACATCAGCAATTGATCCCCGAACGCCGTCCACGCACCGGGCCAACGGTTGAGCGGCCGGGGGGTGGCCTGCACTGCCATGCTGGCCCAGGGGCAGGCGTCATGAGCTTTTTCGTCAAACTCACCGAAGCGATGGCCAGCCGCCAGTCGCTGCTCATCACCGGCTTGGATCCCAATCCGGAGATGCTGCAGACCTGGACGCGCCACAACGCCGGCAGCGGTTCCTTTCTGGCCCAGGCCCGCCGCTGGATCAAGGCGGTGATCGAGGCCACCTCCGACAACGTCTGCGCCTACAAACCGAGTCTGGGTTTCTACCAGGCCCTGGGGCCGATCGGCCTGGAGTTGCTGCGGGAGGTGCGCGAACTGGTGCCGCTGGAGCTGCCCTTGATCCTCGATGCCAAGCACGGCGATCTCAACAGCTCCTCGGCCCTGGCCCACTACATCTTCCGCGACCTCGGCGTGGATGCGGTCACCCTCTCCCCTCTGGCGGGGCAGGACATCGCCGCCCCCTTCCTGCTCTACCCGGACCGGGCGGTGGTGCTCACCTGTCACAGCTCGAACCCCGGCGCCCGGGTGGTGCAGCACCATCCCAACGAGGACGACCCGCTCTTCATCACGATCGTGCGCGAAACCCAGCTCTGGGGCACCCCGGAGCACCTGTTGCTGGAGGTGGGAACGAGCGATCCGGCCGTTCTGGCGCGAGTGCGGCGGGAAGCACCAGAGCGTTTTCTGATCCTGCGCAGCCTCTGGGGCGAGGAAGAGCGGCTGGAGGCGTTGCTTCAAGCCGGTCTCAATGCTTCCGCCGATGGATTGCTGCTGCCCCTGCCCCAGCACCTGCTGGTGGAGGAGGGCATGGCTGCGGGTACCCAGGCCCTGCGCGAGCAGATCGAGACAATGCGAGCCAACTGGGATGGAGGATCGGCCGATCGCTGTGAGCTCTGGTTGCCCGCCCCCAGGGCAGCGGCGGCGTCAAGCAGCCTGCTCGATGCCAAGAGCCTTGAGCTGCAACGGCTGGAGGATCAGGACCTCGATGAGCAACGGCTCGATGAGCTGCTGGTGGATCTGTTCGACATCGGCTGCCTGCTCTTCGGTGAGTACGTGCAGGCTTCAGGTGCCGTCTTCAATTACTACATCGATCTGCGCCGGATCATCTCCGATCCGAATCTGTTTCACCGCGTGCTGCATGCCTATGCGCAGCCACTGTCCCACCTTCAGTTCGATCGAATCGCCGGCATTCCCTATGGATCCCTGCCGACGGCCACGGGGCTGTCGCTGCAGCTGCATGTGCCTTTGATCTATCCACGCAAGGAAGTGAAAGCTCATGGGGCCCGGCGCCTGATTGAAGGGGATTTCGAAGAGGGCGAAACCGTCGTCGTCGTCGATGACATCCTGATCACAGGCGGCAGCGTGCTGGAGGGCATCGCCAAGCTGGAGTCGTCAGGGCTGAAGGTGCGCGATGTGGTGGTGTTCATCGACCACGGGGGTCAGGCTGTCTCCCGTCTGGCCGCTGAGGGCTACACCTGCCATGCGGTAGTGGGTATCGAGCGGATCACCGCTGCGCTGCGCGCCGCTGGGCGTCTCAGCCAGGACCAGGCCGACCTGCTGGCGGAGCACACAACGCCAGCCTCTGCCCCAGCCAGACCGGCCAAGGTCTGAGAGCATCACCACGATGACTTGCCACTGATCAGCTGATGCTCCACCCACCAAAGTTGATCCAGCATCTGGCGGCCATTCCCTCGGGTCAGGCGAATGCCCTGGATCTCCCTATCCATGCTCAGCTGTTGTTCATCGGGATCCTGTTTATTGGAACCCTGGCCATCAGCCGCCTCTCCCCGAAAATCGGTATTCCCGCCATCCTCGGAGTTCTGTTGCTGGGCCTGTCGATCAACGTAAGCAGTCTCGACATCACCCATGCCCAGGCGGCAAACTTGCAGATGCTCGGACTGGCGCTGCTGTTGTTCTATGCCGGGCTTAAGACTGATCTGGCGGCCATCCGGGGATTCTTCGAATACGGAATCATGCTCGCCGTTGGTGGTGTGGTGATTTCTTCATTACTGCTGGGTGGCTTGATCTGGCTTCTCGGTTTTCCCTCTGCCAGCTCTATCAGCATGGGGCGCGTGGAAGCCATTCCGCTCGGTGCGGCGATGCTGATCGCCGCCTGCCTTGGCTCCACCGACGCGGGAGCCACCTTGAGCGTGTTGCGATCGGTGCGGCGCAAGGTTCCCATGCGACTTCAGCACCTGCTGGAATTTGAATCCTCTGTGAATGATCCCTCTGCTCTGCTCTTCTATGGGCTGGTGGTTGGCATCTTTGTCAGCGCAGGTGCTGCTGCCGGGGCTTCCAGCCTGGAGAGCACGGTGCTCACCCAGGTCAAGATCTTTCTTCAGCAGATCGGCATCGGCCTGATTGTGGGCTTTGTGTTCGGTTACATGGCCCGTTTCGTGATCAATTATCTGGTGGAGGATCGCGCCCAGCTGCTTGTCGTGGCTGTGTCGATCGCCTTCGTGGTCTATGGGGTGACAACACTGCTGGGGGGCTCGGGATATATCGCCATCTATGTGAACGGACTGTTTCTCACCAACACTGTCTATCGCTCACCCGAGATCAATCACGTCACCATCCAGGAGGTCCTTCTTCCCTTCAACACAATGACGGAGATCGCAATCTTCCTGATCTTCGGTCTTCTGGTCTATCCCCCCGATCTGATCGATGCACTGCCGATCGGTATTCTTGCGGCATTGGGCCTGATGCTCGTGGCACGGCCCATCAGTGTGCTGATCTTTCAGCCGTTCTCACCCTTCAGCATCAAGGAATCGTTATTGGTGTCGTGGTGCGGCCTGCGCGGCGCTGTTCCCCTCGCCCTTGCCCATGATCTGAGCCTGGCGATCCCCAGGATCCGGGGCATCAATCCATCCATCGTTGCGGAGCTCAGCCAGAACGCTCAGAGCATCATCTTCATCGTTGTGGTGATCAATCTTTTCGTCCAGGGCATGAGCCTTCCCTATCTGGCCCGTGTGCTCGGGCTGGTGCCTGCCTCCCCGGCCAAGCCCGAGTTGATCTCCTAGCGAAACCCTGCCCTGATCTGCCAGGGCAAGGTTTGGCCGGCCTGAAAGGGCACCAGCGGCTGGGGCGAATCTCCCTCCCCCCCCAGCTCCAGCATCAGGGGAACCTCCAGGGGCTGGCGCACCAGTTCGATCGTGCCCCCGTTGAGCGGCAGGCCGTAGAAGCGGGGCCCGAACACCGAAGCGAAATCTTCCAGCCGCTCCAGGACACCCTCCTGCTCAAACACCTGGGCGTAACTCTCGAGCGCGTGGGGCGCATTGAAGATGCCGGCGCAAACGCAGGCGGATTCCTTGGCGCTGCGGGAGTGTGGGGCTGAATCGGTGCCCAGGAAAAACTTCGGGTTGCCGGAGGTGGCGGCCCCCCGCAGCGCGATCCGGTGCAGTTCTCGCTTGGCCACCGGCAGGCAGTAGGCGTCGGGACGCAGTCCGCCCAGAAACATGGCGTTGCGGTTGATCTGCAGGTGGTGAGGGGTAATCGTGGCGGCCAGGGTCGCTGGCCCTGCCTCGACGAAGGCCACGGCCTCGGCGGTGGTGATGTGCTCGAACACCACCTTCAGCCCCGGGTGACGTTCCAGCAGGGGCTCGAGGTGGCGTTCGATGAACACCGCTTCTCGATCGAATACATCCACTTCGGGGTCAGTCACCTCCCCGTGGATGAGCAGAGGCATGCCGATCCGCTCCATGGTCTCCAGCACAGGCGCAATGCGGGACGGATCGCTCACCCCGGCCTCGGCATTGGTGGTGGCCCGGGCCGGATAGAGCTTGGCAGCGGTGAAGACACCGTCTGTGAAGCCGCGCTCCAGCTCACCTGGATCGATTGTGTCGGTTAGGTAAGCCGTCATCAGGGGCTCGAACTCATCGCTTTGAGCCACCGCCGAGAGGATGCGCTCGCGGTAGGCCGCTGCGGCCGCTGCCGTGGTGATCGGTGGCAGCAGGTTGGGCATCACGATCGCCCGACGGAACACGCGGGCCGTGCTGGGGGCCACGGCCCTCAACATCGCCCCATCGCGCAGGTGCACATGCCAGTCGTCTGGTCGGCGGATCAGCAGTCGGTCGGGAAGGGCCGCCATGGAGCCGGTGCCGCGCGGAGACAAGTCATTCTCCGCCCCGGCTGTCGACTTGCTCAGAGGTACAGGTCTTCGTGCTGGTAGGCGATGCCCGACGTGGGGTGGCTGCCGAAGATCGCTGAGAGCAGCAACAGGATGCCGATCCGGCCCACGAACATTCTCACCATCAGCACCAGCTGGCCCCAGCGGTTCAGCTCTGCGGAGACCCCCACATCCAGACCCACGGTGGCGAAGGCGGAGATGCAGGTGAACAACTTCTCCAGACAGGAGAACGACTGCCCGTCGCTGCCGGCGGCACGATCAAGAACCAGCACCAGGGCCCAGCAGGCCGGTGAGCACAGTGAACTGGGGCACAGTCAGGCGTGAGCGTCGTTGCTGGAAGCGCGTTCCAGCAGCTCGCGGATGGGATTGGGGCTCGTGCTGGTGGATGGCCTGAAGGGGGAACTGGCGCTGCCTGGCAGCCATCGATTCCGCATAGAGCCATCTATCAGCCCCGGTTAGCGGCAGGTCCGTGGCAGAGCTGGCAAACTGCGCCCACTGCTTTGCTTCCGGTTGATGCAACCCTCGCCCCGCTGGCTCCTCGCCCTCCCCTTACTGTTGGCATTCACCCTCACTGGTTGCGCCGACGACAGTGGCAGCGGAGGCGGTGTTCAGAGCATGAAGCTCTCCGCCATCCGAGGTCGCGACAAGCTTGTCTGCGGCGTGGACGGGAAGCTGCCAGGCTTCAGCTTCCTGGGCCCCGATGGCACCTACAGCGGGCTCGATGCAGACACCTGCCGCGCTGTGGCGGCGGCTGTGCTGGGCGACCCAGCCAAGGTGGAGTACCGCGATCTCAACTCAAGTGAGCGCTTCGCGGCACTGGCCAGCGGTGAGGTGGACATGCTGGCCCGTAACACCACCATGACCCTGAGTCGTGATTCGGCCGGCGGCAACGGCATTTCGTTCGGGCCCACCACCTTCTTTGACGGCCAGGGCCTGATGGCCCCGGTGGCAAGCGGCATCAGGACCCTCAAGGATCTGGCTGGCAAACCGATCTGCGTGGAGAGCGGCACCACCACCGAACTCAACCTGGCCGATCGCATGCGGGAGCAGGGCATCGCCTACACCCCGCTCAAGTTCCAGACCGGCGACCAGACTTACGCGGCTTACCTGGGCGGCCGTTGCGTCGCCGTCACCAGCGATCGCTCCCAGCTTGCAGCCAAGCGCAGCAGCTTCCCCAAACCCGATGAGCACATCCTTCTGCCGGAGGTGATGAGCAAGGAGCCGCTCACCCCCGCCAGCGTCAATGGCGACCCCGCCTGGGCCGATGCCATGCGTTGGACCGTGTTCGCCCTTTTCCAGGCTGAGGAGCTGGGCATCACCAAGGCCAATGTGGCCGCCAAGGTGGCCGAGGCCAAGGCCAACAAGAACCTGGCCGACCTGCGCCGCTTCCTTGGGGTGGAAGGTGATTTCGGCAAGCAACTGGGTCTGCCGGCTGACTTCGTTCCCAAGACGATCGCAGCGGTTGGCAACTACGGCGAAATCTTTGAGCGCAACGTGGGCAGCGGCTCCCCGCTCAAGCTCGAGCGGTCCGAAAACCGCCTCTGGAGCAAGGGTGGTCTGATCTATTCGCCGCCCTTCCGTTGAGCGCCACCCTCAAGCGAATCCCCTGGTGGCGTGACCGCCGGGTCGTGCCCTGGATCGTTCAGGCGGCGGTGGGCCTGGTGTTGCTCCTGGTGATCACCCTGCTGGTGGGCAACCTGGTGCGCAACCTCACCGCCGCCGGGATGTTGCTGAGCTGGCGCTGGCTGGGCCAGCCGGCCAGCTTCGATGTGGCCGAGAGCCTGATCCCCTTTGACGCCTCGATGCCCTATTGGCGGGCCCTGCTGGTGGGACTTGTGAACAGCCTCAGGGTGATTCTGGTGGGACTGGTGGGGGCCACCCTGCTTGGTACGGCCATGGGCATGGCCTCCTTCAGCGGCAATGGCTTGCTGCGGCGCCTGGCCCGGGTGTACGTGGAGGTGATCCGCAACATCCCGCTGCTGCTGCAGCTGTTGTTCTGGTACTTCGTGGTGTTCCTCGCCCTCCCCAACGGCACCGCCGCCTTTCAGCTGCCTGGCATCGTGCTCTCGAAGTCCGGGCTGTATCTGGCCTGGTTCGCCCAGGGCTTCAGCTGGCAGGGGCCGGAGCTGGTCAATGGGGTATGGCAGGCACCACTGCGCCTTTCGGTGGAGTTCACAGCCCTGCTCACCGGCCTGATCACCTACACCGGCGCGTTTGTGGCCGAGGTGGTGCGGGGCGGCATCGCCTCGGTGTCGAAGGGCCAGTGGGAGGCAGCCACCTCACTGGGCCTGCACTGGAGCGCCAGCATGCGCTCGGTGGTGTTGCCCCAGGCCCTGCGGGTGATAGTGCCGGGCCTGAACAGCCAGTACATCTCCCTGGCCAAGAACTCCTCCCTGGCGGTTGCCGTGGGGTACGTGGATCTGTACTCCGTGTCGGAAACCACCCTCAACCAGACCGGACGGGCCCTCGAGGTGTTTCTGCTGCTCCTGGGCTCGTACCTGATCATCGATCTGCTGATCTCTGCCGTGATGAACGGCGTGAATCAGCTGGTGCAGATCCGGGAGCGCTGAGCTGATGACCTCCATCCAACCCGGGCCGGAGTCCGGAACCAACCCACCCCTGCGACCAGCCAGGCCGGCACCGGAGTCGGTTCAGCCCAGCTGGGCCGGTGCCCTGCGCCAGGAACTGTTCGCCAGCCGCACCGATGGCCTGGTTTCGGTGCTGCTGATCATGGTGATCCTGGCGGCGGTAGCGGGGCTGATGCGCTGGGCACTCGCTCAGGCCCAGTGGGCCGTGATCCAGACCAACACCAGCCTGTTCGCCATCGGTCGCTACCCCGTCCAGCAGCAGTGGCGCCTCTGGCTGCTGGTGGTGCTGGTGGCAGCCCTCAGCGGCGTGAGCTGGGGCTTGCTGCGAGCTTTTCCGCGGGCAGATCGCAGCGGCGAGATCTGGCCGTTCAACGACCGGCTGGCGGTGGCTCTGCTTGGTTTCCTGGCGGCCTGGCTGCCGGCGGCTCTGGCCCTTGGTCTTCCCCTGCAACTGCGCTGGTGGTTAATCACCGCCCTGCTGGTGACCATGCGCTGGCTGGCGGGCCACTGGGGGCGGAGCTTGCCTTCGCGGCTGGTGAAACTGGTGCCCCTGAGCTGGCCTCTGCTCTACCTCCTCGGCATGATACTGATCGCCGGCGGACTGGGCTTTCCCCGGGTGCCGCCGTCGGAGTGGGGCGGGCTGCTGCTCACCTTGCTGATGGCCAGCTTCGCGATCCTGCTCAGCTTTCCGATCGGCGTTGTGGTGGCCCTGGGGCGCCGCAGCAGCCTGCCGTTGCTGCGCTGGAGCTCGGTGCTCTACATCGAGTTCATCCGCGGCGCCCCGCTGATCACCCTGCTATTCCTGGGCCAGAACATCCTGGGTTACATGCTCCCCGGCGGCTGGGCACCGGATCGGGTCTGGCGGGCCGCCTGGGTACTCACCTTTTTCTGTGGCGCCTACCTGGCCGAGGCGGTGCGCGCCGGCCTCTCTGCCGTGCCCCCCGGCCAGCTGGAGGCAGCCCGTTCCCTGGGCCTCTCGATGCCCCTGGCCCTGCAGCGCGTGGTGCTGCCCCAGGCCCTGCGCATTGCCTTGCCGGCCGCCGTGGGGCAGTTCATCTCCCTGCTGCAGGACACCACCCTGCTGTCCCTGATCGGCCTGCTCGATCTGCTCGGCACCGCCCGAACCGTGATGGCCAATCCCGAGTTCCTGGGCAAGAACGCCGAGGTGTATCTCACCCTGGCTGTGCTGTTCTGGTGCTGCTGCGCCGCCCTCGGGCTGGGCAGCCGGGCCCTGGAGCGCCGCCTCGATCCCACCCATTCCCCCGTCTGAGCCATGCCATCCACCCAGCCGATGATCGAGGCCCGTGGGGTGCAGAAGTGGTACCCCAATGGCTTCCACGCCCTGCGCGGCGTCGATCTGAGCGTGTCGAAGGGAGAAGTGGTGGTGATCATGGGCCCCTCGGGCTCCGGCAAGAGCACCTTCATCCGCACCTTCAACGCCCTTGAGGAGTTCCAGGAAGGTTCCATCAGCGTGGATGGGATCGCCCTCTCCAACGACCTGCGCAACATCGATGCGATCCGCTGCGACACCGGCATGGTGTTTCAGCAGTTCAACCTCTTCCCCCACCTCACGGTGCTGGAGAACCTCAGCCTGGCCCCGGTGGTGGTGCGCAAGCGGCGGCGAAGTGAGGTGGAAACCCAGGCCATGGCCCTGCTGGAGCGTGTCGGCATTGCTGAGCAGGCCAGCAAATACCCAGGGCAGCTCTCGGGCGGCCAGCAGCAGCGTGTCGCGATTGCCCGCTCACTCTGCATGGAACCGAGGATCCTGCTCTTCGATGAACCCACCAGTGCCCTGGATCCGGAGATGGTGGGCGAGGTGCTGGAGGTGATGCGCGGCCTGGCCGCCGACGGCATGACAATGGTGGTGGTGACTCATGAAATGGGCTTCGCCCGCGAGGTGGCCCACCGGGTGGTGCTGATGTCGGAAGGCCAGATTGTGGAGGAGGCCGCTCCTGAAACGTTTTTCACCAACCCCCAGCACGAGCGCAGCCGTCAGTTCCTGGCCCAGATTCTCTGAGGGTCCAGAGGCCTGGAGATAGTGCCGGACTTCGCAGAGGTACCTGGCCGTGATCCCGGGCTGGTCTCTCAATGAACGCCGGATGTCTTGAGGTCGTTAAGGAAGCTGCGCACCACCTGCCCCACAGCTTCTCCGTTCTGGTCCACACGGGCATTCAGCTGCTGCATTGTCTGGGCGTTGAGTTTTCCCTCAAGACTGCCAATGGCGCGGCCGATCTCCGGGTGACGCCGAAGGCTGGCGCCATTGACCACGGGCACAGCCTCGTAGGGCGGAAAGTAGTGGCGGTCGTCCACCAGGGCCGTGAGCCTGAGACTGGGGATCAGGCCATTGGTGGAATCGCCGGCGATCAGATCAACCTGAGCATCGGCCAGAGCGCGATAAGTCAGACCCAGGTCCATCGAGACCGGGCGCTTTGCAAAACGCAGGCCATAGCTGCTGGCCAGGCCCTTGTAGCCATCGGGCCTGTTCAGAAATTCATAGCCGAATCCAGCTCTCCAGCCTGGGGTGTGGACGGCCGCCTGAGAGATCGTGGTCAGCTTGAGATGCCGAGCGGTCTCCTGACGCACCAGCACTGCAAACGTATTTTCGAAACCCAGTGATGGGAACACCTCCAGATCGAAGCGGTCCCGGTAGAGCCGTCGGGTCCGCTCCCACACCGTCCTCGCCTCATGTACGGGCGGTTGCTGCAGGATCGTCATCCAGGCGGTGCCGGTGTATTCCACGTAAGCGGCGATGCGACCGCTGCGGACAGCCTCCTGGCAGATCGCCGTTCCCCCCAGGCTGAACTGCCTGTCCACCTGCAGGCTGCTGTGGCGCTCAATCTGCTGAGCGAGCAACTCCCCCAGCAGGATCTGCTCGGTGAAACTCTTGGATCCGATCGTGATCCGCCCGGCCGCTTCGGGGCCAACGGAGAAGGGTGCAAACCCCAGCCAGGTAGCTGCCACCAGAGCAACCAAAATGCCCCCAGGCCGGCAGCCAGCCAGGAGCGGCGACGTCCCCATCCCCATGGCTTCAGCGGCCAGCGCCGTGGCGTGCGTCCCTGCAACAGGCCGATGGCGGTATCCGCGGCGAGGGCCAGCAGCGCAGCTGGAATTGCCCCCGCCAGGATCAGGCCATTGTTCACCGTGGCCAGCCCGCGGAAGATGAACACGCCGAGCCCGCCTCCACCGATCGCGGCGGCGATCGTGGCGACCCCAACGCTGATCACTGTGGCCACCCGGATCCCGGCCACGATCACCGGGAGGGCCAGGGGCAGCTCCACGTGGCGCAGCACCTCTCCCTTGCTGAGACCCAGGGCCTGGCCGGCTTCGCGCAGGCCCGGGGGTACTCCGGCCAGGCCCGTCACGATGGAGCGCAGCAGGGGCAGGAGCGCGTAGAGCACCAGCGCCACCACAGCCGGCACGGGCCCGATGCCCCCCAGAACGGGCACCGTGATCAGCAGGCCGAAGATCGCCAGGCTGGGGATCGTCTGGATCATTCCCGCCAGGGCCAGCGCCGGGCCTGACCAGCGAGGGCGCGACTGAATCCAGAGGCCGGCAGGCAGGCTGATGGCCAGGGCCACAGCCATGGCCAGGCCCACCAGCAGCAGGTGTTCGCCGGTGCGTTGCAGGATCTCCGCGATCAGATCCCTGCTGGGGGCGGCCATGGGTGAGAACGCCGCGGACGATTCTTCAGCTTCGCAGGGGTTTGGTAAGAGCCCCACCGACCAGAATCCAGTCCCTGGGGAAAGCCGTCATCCGAATCGGCTCCAAGCGGCCGCAGGGCCGAATTCTGTCTCGACAGCTACAGAGAGGAGCCGCCTTGACACGCATTGTTCGCTTGAATGCCCCTGCGGCTGGGTGTTCCCCACCGTGCTTCCATCCCTTCACGTTGTCATCTCACTGTCTTCCATCATGAAAAAGGTTGAAGCCATCATTCGCCCAATCAAGCTCGACGCTGTCAAAACGGCTCTCGTCGATGCGGGCATTATCGGCATGACCATCACGGACTGCCGTGGCTTCGGCCGCCAGAAGGGTCAGGTGGAGAGTTATCGCGGCACCGAATTCACCGTGGAGTTCATCAACAAGGTGAAAGTTGAGGTCGTGGTCGACGACGACAAGGTAGATACAGCCATCGAAGCGATTGCGGGCCCTTCCCGCACCGGCGAAATCGGTGATGGCAAGATCTTCGTGACGAATGTGGAGAAAGCCGTGCGCATCCGCACGTCGGAAACGGGCACCATCGCCCTCTGAGCTGCCACCTGCCCCTCGCGCTCCGGGGCGCCAGACCAGTACGGTCAATGACGTCACTTCGGCGTTGGCGCCCCCTGTGCCCAGCCTTGATCTGTTCGGCCCTGCCCCCCACCTGAGCGCTGCTGCGCTGTTTGGTCAGTCATCACTCTTCGGGTTCGGCATTGCCTTCAGCCCGTTGCACATTGCTGTGGTGGTGCTTCTTCTGCTGGGAGAATCCCCGCTGAGGCGTGCCTTGGCCTTCGTGAGTGGTTGGGCCAGCGCCAATGGACTGGCGATCGTGGCCCTGATGGTGGTGGGCGACAACCTGGCCCTCGCTCTCAATCACGGAGAACGGGGTCAGGTGATCATCGATCTGGTCGGTGCTGCAGTGTTGATGGCACTTGGCCTCTATCAACTCACTCCGGCCGCTGCCATCGGCGAGCAGGGCATGGCGATGCGTCTGATGAGTCGGCTGCCTGACTTCAGTGCACCGATGCTCGTCCTGATTGGAGCGGCAAGCGCCCTGCTGACCCCAGAAAATCTGGTCTTCTACCTCAAGGAAGCCGGCTTGTTGTTGATCAATCAGCCGGGGGTCAGCACCGACCTGGAACTCACCGGTGTGTTCGTGGCGGTGGCCAGCTCATTACTGCTGCTGCCGCCCCTGGCCTGGATCGCCACAGGCGGCAGTATCCGTGTCCCCCTCAGCCGACTTGAGGGTTGGATGGAGCACCACGGCGAGTGGCTGGTTGGTGTTCTGGCCCTGATGATCAGTGCCTATCTGATCTGGGAGGGCCTGCATGGACTCTGGTTGATGCAGGGAGCCGCACCCCTTTGAAAAGGAGTGGTCAGCCCGGCAACATCACCCGGTTGATCACATGCACGATGCCGTTGTCGCAGACCACATCTGCGGCATTCACAGTGGCATTTTTCACCTCGAATGGATCGGCGCGCCGGATCGGCAGCGGTGCTCCCTCCAGGGTGGTCCATTCCGGTTGGCTGAGCAGCTGCTCGCGGGTATACTGACCCGAGAGCACGTGATACTTGAGGATCCGCGCCAGTTGGGGTGGGTTCTGCACCAAGGTCTGAACGGTGCCGGGCGGCAAGGCGGCAAAGGCATCATCCACCGGAGCAAACACGGTGAACGGTCCCGGGCTGGCCAGGGCCTCAAGCAACCCTCCAGCCTCAACGGCCGCCAGCAGGGTCTGAAAACAGCCCGCCGCACGGGCGGTGTCGAGAATGTCAGGCACGGTGGTGGTTGTCAGAGGGACGGTGGATCAACTCAGCGGTAGTCCTGGGTCTGCACATCGCGCAGCCGGGCTTCAGGCCTCAGGAAGCGATCCATCTGGCTTTCGAAGAAACGTCGGTTGGCGAGAAGATGCTCTGGATCGGGATCATCCAGGGGATAGAACAGTGCCGCCCTCAGGGCCTGGATCACCGCTGAGGTCACGTTGTACATCGAGCGCTGAAAAGTGATGCCCAGCTGAATCAGCTGATCTTCCTCGCCGCGACGATGCTTGAGGTAAATTTCCTTGAGATAGGGGGGCAGGAAATGCACCATATCCTGCATCAGCAGGGTAGGGGGAATGCCGGCAGACCCCACTGGAAACACATCGGCATAAAGGATGCCGTAGTGAAAGTCGGCCTGTACGTCTGGCACTTGACCAGCTTGGGCATTATAAGATTTGGTGCCACGAAACGGCGCGGTGCGATAGAAGACAGCCTCTACATAGGGCAGGGCAGCTTCGTAGAGCCAGGTGAATCCTTCTGATTTGGGGATGATCTCCAGACACTCTCCATCGATGTAGACATGATGGTAAATCGGACGTCCCGCCACGGCAAAGATGCCATTCACCAGGAAGTTCATGGCGTCAGGTACCCCGGCAAAGCCCCCTTCGTCATAGATATCACTCATCTCGAAGAAGACGGGTGCCATCACCTCCCAGAACAGGCCGAGGTTGGCGTAATAACTGAGCTTGCGCACCTGCTCCAGAAACATCTCCGGAAACAGCTTGTGCAGACCCAGCATCAGGGGATTGCCCTTGAAGTAGGCCTTAATTGCCCGATCGGCATTGGCCTTGTAGGTGTCGCTCTCCAGGTAGTCGTAGAAGCGCCCGCCCATGCCCTGGTGCCAGAACATGGCATCCATGCAGGCCTCGGCGAACTCCATGTTGATGCGGTCATGCCAGAGGTGATGGAGCAGTTTGGGCATCCGCCGCGTTTCACCTTTCGCCATGAACTCCAGCAGCTCGGGGTGAGCTCCGGCCTCGCCCCGCCAGATGCGCAGGTCGGCGCTCTCGCCGGCATAGGAATTGGGGAGATCGAGGTACTCCTGGCTGGGAAAGTATTTGAACGCCGGCAGGGGATTGAGGAATACACGCTCGGCGATGTAAAGGAGATCCCGCCAGTAGAAGTCCATCGGCACGGCGTAGGCCTTGTAGATGCCGATGATCTGGGTAAGGTTTTCTGGGGTGTCCGGCAGCATCGAACCACCGGCTTCAAGCCTCTCCACCACTTCGGAGAAGGGGTGGGTGGAGGGGGGGAGCAGCGTGGGCCTTGAGGTCAGCACCGTCATGAGGGGAGCTCCTGAAGGAGTGAGGTGGCAGGGAGGGACGCGATCAGTGGGTGGTGCAGAGCCAGGGATGTGGTGACGGATTCACTCCAGCCCAGGGTGAGCGGCGGCCAGAGGCCACCCACCAACACCAGAGTGGAGAGGGCCAGGGCAGGTAGTCGCTCGGACCAGGTGGTGGCTGGATAGAAGGCCTTGGCGTTGTCAAGCTTGCCGAAGCCCACCCTGTTGAACAGGCGAACCGCGTACACCGCAGTTAGACCGGAGGCGAACAGGCAGCCGAGGGTGGGCAAGGGGAACATGGTCCAGCTGCCCTGGAAGACAACCAGTTCCGCCACAAAGCCCACCATGCCGGGCAGACCTGCGGCGGCCATCAGGGCCAGCAGGAAAATCCCCAGGGTGAAGGGCAGGCCCCGCAGGGGGTTGAGCAGGCCGGACAGTTCGGCGATCTCGGTGGTGCCGGTCTTGGCTTCGATCAGACCAACCACGCAGAACAGCAGTGAGGAGATCAGGCCGTGGGCCAGCAGCTGGGCGACGGCTCCCTGAAGGCTCAAGGGGGTGGCGGCCGCCATGGCGAGCAGCAGCAGACCCATGTGGCCGAGGGAGCTGTAGGCCACCAGCCGGCGCATGTCGGTCTGGGCGATGGCGTTCAGAGCTCCATACACAGCACCGGCGGTGCCCGCCACAGCGATCAGAGGCGACCAGGCCTCCCAGGTGTCACCCATGAAGCCCACCCCGAAGCGCAGCAGGCCGTAGGCCCCGAGCTTGGAGACCGCTCCGGCCAGCAGCATCGCCACCGGTGAGGAGGATTCGCTGTAAGCCAGGGGCTGCCAACCATGCAGGGGGACCGCCGGTAGCTTCAAGCCAAAAGCCAGGATCAGCAGCCCCAGGATCCAGACCTTGGAGCCCTGGGGCAGCACCGCTGTCGCCAGGTCTGCGTAGGCGAAGCTGAACCCATTGCGATTGAGCAAGCCAAGGGCCAGCACCGCCGCCAACAGGGCCACTCCCGAGGCGGCGCCGTAAAGCAGGTAGCGAATCGCGGCCTCGCGGCTGCGCTCATGGCCCCAGATCGCGATCAGCAAGGTGGTGGGAATCAGGATCAACTCGAAGGCCAGCACGAAGAGCAGCCCGTTGCGGGCGAGCAGTGCCCCCTGAAGCCCGAGGTTGGTGGCCATCACCAGGGAGAAGAACAGCCGCTGCCGCGGCATCCCCAGGCTGGTGGCAGCAACGGCCATCAGGGTCAGCAGAGAGGTGAGGCCCACCAGGGGAAGCGAAAGGCCATCCTGGCCGAGATGAAAGTCGAGGCCGAGCTGGGGCAGCCACGCCAGCCTCAGATCGCTTGCGGGCTCCGTCACCATCCTGACCAGAAGCAGCAGCTGCAGACAGGGGATCAGAAGGGCCAGACGTCGGGGCGAGGGCCCAGCTGGAGCGACGACCATCGCAAGCGCGGCCGCCAGCGGAAGCAACAGGAGCAGAAGCAACATCGGAGTTGACGGCTGGGGAGTCGGGCTTCAGAAATGAAGTGGGGAGGGTGCCAGGGCCAGCTGACGGACGAGGAACCAGACCCCCATCAGCAGCACGCCCACGAGCACGGTGAGGGCGTAGCCCTGCACCCGGCCTGAGGTGCTGTAGCTGAGCCGGCGAGCCCCTTCCATGGTCAGACCGCCACTGCGGTCGCTGAAGCCATCGACCAGACGGCGATCAACCCAGCGGCTGGCCGCTGCCAGCACAACCACCAGACCCACCACGGTGCGGCGGTAAAAGGTTTCAGTGTGCAGATCGGCCGCCAGCCAGTGCTGCAGGCCGTCGAGAGGATGGGGTAGCTGCTGCCAGGTAAGGGCTCCTCCCAGCAGGGTCGAGGCAAGCAGAGGCACGGCCATGGGGCTCCAGTTGATGGCGCCGAACTCGGTGGGTGCCAGCAGCACAGGCAGATGCAGCACCATTCCCGCTCCAACCATGGTGGGGAGCACCATCAGCCAGAGCACTTCGGCCGAGCGGATCGTGAACACCGAGGGGGTTCCTCCCCAGATCCGCCGGAAAATTCGCACCAGTCCGGCGCTGATCAGGGCGTTGGTGAGCAGCAGGACCGCCAGCAGGGCAGCCGGAGCAGGCCCATCGAAGAGGGAACCGGCCAGTTGGTTCAAGGCTCCAAAGCCGGCCAGGGGAGGCAGGGCCACAAGGCCGGCCGCACCCACGAGAAAGGCCAGGCCCGTGAGCGGCCGCCTCGACCAGAGCCCCCCCAGCTGGGTGAGGTCCTGGGTGACATTGCTGGTGATCACCGTGCCCACCGCCATCAGCAGCAGAGCCATCGGCAGGGGATAGATCAGCAGCATGTGCCAGGCCGCATCCACGGCCCCGCAACCCACGGCCATGAACAACAGGCCGAACCAGCTGCTCACCAGAAACGAGAGGGCGCGTTTGATGTCGACCTGGGCCAGGGCGATCAGGGCACCCACCAGAGCCGTGGTGCCGCCCACCACCACGAGAAAAGCCTGGGCTATGGGGCTGATGGCCAGCAGGGGTTGAAGACGAAGCAGGACCCAGGCGCCACCGGCCACCACCACCGAACTGCGCAGGATCGTGGAGGGCAGAGGACCCTCCATGGCCTCATCCAGCCAGAGGTGGAGGGGAATCTGGGCGCATTTGCCCATCGGGCCAGCCACCAGGGCAATCAGGATCAGGGTGAGGACCGGCGAAGGCTCAGCCTGAGCGGCCCACACAGCCAGGTCATTGAAGTTCCAGCTGCCCGCCAGCGGCAGCAGGGCGATCACACCCGCGAGCAACACGAGGTCGCCCACCCGTTTGGTGAGGAAGGCATCCCGGGCCCCCTTGATCACCAGCGACTGGTTGTACCAGGTGCCGACGATCAGGTAAGTCCCCAGGGTGAGCAGCTCCAGGACGACATAGGAGAAGAAGAGCGAATCGGTGAGCACCAGGGCGCAAAGGCCTGCTTCGAAAAGATTCAGCGAACCAAAGAAGCGAGGCCAACCCCAATCCATTTCCAGGTAGCCAATAGCATAGACCTGTGCGAAGAGATGAACGCC
The DNA here is from genome assembly GCF_002252625.1 of Synechococcus sp. 1G10. Taxonomy (GTDB): domain Bacteria; phylum Cyanobacteriota; class Cyanobacteriia; order PCC-6307; family Cyanobiaceae; genus Regnicoccus_A. The sequence goes on from NZ_NQKW01000003.1 coordinate 140,097, forward strand.
GCAGATCATCGTCATGGCGATCAATACGCTGCGATCGATCGTCGCGTCAAAATTGATCGTGAGCCCGGCGGTGGACAGCCAGGTCCAGCTGAAGCTCAGCGAGCGGCCTGAACACCCAATCCAGGCAAGGAGGCCATGGCCGAAGGCCAGACCATTCATCAGCAGGTTGAGATACCCAGCAGGCCTCGGACCGCTCTGGCTGATCAGGCCAGGAGACCAGAGGAAGGAAAGCAAACCGCCGAGCAACGGGTATAGAGGAATAAGCCAGGCCGTCTCGAAGAAGGGGACGGTCATCGCGTTGTGCGGTGCGCGGGAGATTCGCAGAACCTTAGGGCTTCCGGTGCGCTGCTGAGAGCCAATGAAGTTGCATTGCCTATGGCTCCGTTAAGCGTTGTTGATCGGCTACATCCCCGATCAGAGCTCCCGACTCAGGACCTGTCCCGGCAAATTCCAACCAGCTGCTTCAGCTTGCCGCCGCCAGTTCGGCCTCGATCGCCGCGATCGCCAGACGAGTAGCGATCACCGCATCGGGATTGAGGCTGATCGAATCGATGCCTTCCTTCACGAGAAAGCGGGCAAACTCGGGGTAGTCGCTGGGGGCCTGGCCGCAGAGGCCGATCGGACGACCGCAGCGGTGGGCAGCGTGGATGGCGAGACGGATCATCTCCTCCACGATCGGATGACGTTCATCGAAGAGGTCCGCCACCAGAGAGGAGTCGCGGTCGATGCCCAGGGTGAGCTGGGTGAGGTCGTTGGTGCCGATCGAAAACCCATCGAAATGCTTCGAAAAGGCTTCGGCGCCGATCACGTTGCTGGGCAGCTCGCACATCACATACACCTTGAGATCGTCCTTGCCGCGTACCAGGCCGTGGCGGGCCATCTCCTTGAGCACCCGCTCACCCTCCTCCGGGGTACGGCAGAAGGGCACCATCGGGATGGTGTTGCGCAGTCCCATCTGGCGTCGAACCCTCAGCAGGGCGCGGCATTCCAGACCGAAGGCGGCCCGGAATCCCGGGGAGGTGTAGCGAGCAGCTCCCCGCCAGCCGATCATCGGATTGGCTTCGCTGGGCTCGAAGGCCTGGCCACCGAGCAGGCGGGCGTACTCGTTGCTCTTGAAGTCGGAAAAGCGCAACACCACCGGCCTGGGATGGAAAGCCGCCGCGATCCGCGCCATGCCCTGGGCGAGCCGGTCCACGTAGTACTCAGTGGGATCGTCGTAGCCGGCAGTCAGGTTGGCAATGGCCTCGCGCTCCGCTGGATCGCTCACCCGCTCGGGCTGCAGCAAGGCCATCGGGTGAACCCGGATGTGGTTGGCGATGATGAACTCCAACCGGGCCAAGCCGACGCCATCACAGGGGATGGCCGCGAAGCGGAAGGCCTTCTCCGGGTTGCCCACGTTCATCAGGATGCGGGTGCGCGTGGGGGGCAGCTGCTCGAGCTTCTGCTCCTCCATCTCGTAGCGCAGAAGTCCCCGGTAGACCATGCCGTCCTCCCCTTCGGCGCAGCTGATCGTGATCGCTTCACCATCCTTGATGCGCTCCGTAGCGTCACCACAGCCCACCACGGCGGTGATGCCCATCTCCCGGGCAATGATTGCGGCGTGGCAGGTGCGCCCCCCCTGGTTGGTGATCACCCCCCTGGCCTTCTTCAGGATTGGTTCCCAGTCGGGATCGGTGCGCTCGGTCACCAGCAGATCACCCACTTCGAAGCGGTCGATGCCACTGGGGTTGAGGATCACCCGGGCGCGGCCACTGCTGATCGAGGCGCCGATGGCGCGTCCCTGGGTGATCAGCTCCGCCTGATGGGGCTTGAGATGCCAGCGGCAGAGCACCGATCCCGAGCGTCTGGATTCGACCGTTTCAGGACGTGCCTGAAGAATGAAAAGCTCACCGCTTTCCCCATCGCGGGCCCACTCGATGTCCATCGGTGTGGCCGTCCCATGGTGAGCGCTGTAGTGGTCCTCGATCAGGCAGGCCCAGCGGCCCAGGGTGAGGGCCTCTTCATCGCTGATGGCATAACGGCCGCGCTCCGGGGGCGGCACAGGTTCGTTGCGTACCGTGCCGCCTTCGCCATACACCATGCGGATCGCCTTGCTGCCCAGGCGCTTGCTCACGATTGCGGCATAGCCCTCACGCAGGGTGGGCTTGAACAGCAGGATTTCATCGGGATTCACGGCTCCCTGAACCACGTTCTCGCCCAGGCCATAGGCCGCATTGAGCAGCACGGCGTTGCGGAAGCCGGTTTCGGTGTCAATGGTGAACATCACTCCAGCGGCGCCCAGATCTGAGCGCACCATCCGTTGGACACCGATCGAGAGGGCCACCTCCAGGTGATCGAAGCCATTGATCTGGCGGTAAGAGATGGCGCGATCGGTGAACAGGGAGCTGTAGCAACGCAGGCAGGCGGCCAGCAGATCCTTATCTCCTCGCACGTTCAGGTAGGTCTCCTGCTGGCCGGCGAAGCTGGCATCGGGCAGATCCTCCGCAGTGGCACTCGAGCGCACCGCCACCGGCCCGGCCCCCAGTCCGGCGTAGGCCGCCGCAACTGCATCGCTGAGCTCCGGTGGCAGGGCCGCCCCAAGAATCAGCTCCCGTGCGCGCTGGCCGGCCTGCTGCAGAGCTGTGAGATTGCCGCTGTCGAGGTTCGCCAGAATGTCTCTCAGGGGAGCCTCAAGGTCATTGCGCCTCAGGAACAGGCGGTAGGCGGCTGCAGTGGTGGCGAAGCCACCAGGCACCTTCACTCCCTCGCTGGCCAGCTCCCGGATCATTTCCCCCAGAGAAGCGTTCTTGCCGCCCACTTCAGCAATGGCGTCGATGCCCACCTCCTCAAAGGGCCGCAGCAGGGGTGCTTCGCTCAGGGGAGACGTGAGGGTGGCCTGATTGGGGTCCATGGCGATCGACTCGCACAGAAACTCACGTTAGGAACGGCTGGCCCCCGGGTCGGCTTTCAGCGGCGTCAGCCGCAACTCACCGGCCGGAGGAGTGCCGGGTGCGAGATCAAGGCGGCTGGCGGCCCCGCGCAGGGCCACCGGCTTGCCGGCACGGCGGGCCTTGAGAGCGTCGCAGAGATCGAGGGGTCTGGCCTTGGAATCCAGCCAATCCAGCGTCCAGCTCCTCGACTTCTGCCCTGCGAGCGAAGAGACCGCCACCAGCTGGCCTGTGTCGAAGCCGGCGGCCTCCACCAGTCCAGGGGTGTAACCATGGCGCTTCTTGAAGGCCAGCTCGAAGCGGTCCCAGCCCGGCCCGCGGCTGAGCGAGTCGACCCCCAGTTGGGACAGGGGCAAGGGCTCACGCACAGGGAACGGCCAGACCAGAGTCAGGTTCTCTGGGAGGTCGAGTTTGGCGACGGCCCGGGCCAGGGGGCTGCCGGGGGTTGTCATCACCACCAGGGAGGAAGGGGTGTACCAGCCCACGTCATCGCGCAACTGGGCCAGCACCTTGACGTCGGGATCCACGATTGCCTCGGGTTCGTTGGTGGGACCGACGGTCCAGCCTCCGCTGCCCTGAATCGTCTCGACGAAGCGATCCGCCAGGGCCGCCTGCTCCGCTCCACCGTCATGAATGACCATCACCTTGCCCTTGTTGTCCTCCAGCAGGCCCCTCGCCAGGCGGTCGGCCTCAAGGCTGCGGGACGGCAGCACCGGCCAGATTCTGTCGGCGCCCACCTGGCTGGGGAGCCGCTGCAGGGAGTAGCCCCGTTGCAATGGCAGCAACACGTTCACCCCCCGGCTCTGGGCGAGCCGTCCGAAGGACAGCAGATTGACCGCAGGGGGAGCGATCAACAGCTCAGGCATCGGGACACCGAGCAACAAAGCTTCGGGATCCTGCTCCGGCGGAAGCCAGCCCAGTCCCAGGGTGGGGGAGCGCAGGCCACAGGTCCTGGTTTCCTCCATGGCCAGTCCGTAGCCGCGGCGGAGGCTATCTCCCACCCCCGCCAGCAACCCCTCACTGGGCAGCAGCATCAGCACCTCCTGGGGGAAGGGGGTGCTGGCCGCCAGGCTCTGAACCCCGACGAGCACGGCCGCCAGACCGACACCGACACTCCAGAGGGGAGGACGCAACCCGTGCTCTGGGGAGGGTGGTGGCCCGCTTCCCAGTCCGCCAGTGGTCATGGCCCATACCGTCCAGCCCAGCGAGATTACGTGCCGCTCCGTTCCTAGGCTTCGCTATCTCGATGAGGGACGCATGCCGGGCCCAACCGTTCCATTGCAGGATTCACGTCTCACCTCCCCAGAGCGATCGTCTCGTCGTCGTCGCCTGATTGCTCTGCTGAGCAGCTGCGGTCTGGGCTGCGCGGGGCTGGTGGGCCTGTTTCAGCCCCTGCCGGCGCTGGCCATTCCCCAGCAGGAGGCCATGAAAAAGCTGGCTGTGATCCCGGTGTTCGTGCTCACCGATTCCAAGGGAATCCCCCTGCCCCTGCAACGGGACAAGGCCCTGGTACTGCCTCTGTTCCTTGATCGGGGCAAAGCCGAGCAGGAACTGGCCGCCTTTCTCAAGACCAACCCCACCATCAAGGCTGGGGTGCTGCCCATGCCCATGAACGTGGCGCTGGAGCGGGTGCAGGAGCTCAACAAGTCGCTGAAGGACCGCAAACTGCTCTCACCGGTGGTTCCAGCACCATCAGATCTGAGCCAGGCCCGCACGCTGCTGGGCAAGCAGGGCCTTGATCAGAAGGCGATCCAGGAAGGGCTCTCCGTGCCGGTGTTCTTCACCAAGCCGCTGATCACCGTCAAAACTCCCCAGGGGGAACGCGGACTCTTCTTCTTCGACTACGCCTCGTTGCAGAAGGCGATGGCAACCATTCCCGATCGCAACAAGCTCACGATTCAAGCCGCAGATCTCAGTGCCGTGATGGATCAGATCGTGAAACAGAGCAAGGACACCTATGCCTTCTACCCAACACCGGAGTACTTCCGCTTGGTGCAGCAACAGTCCAGAACCCAGGGGGCTGGCCCAGCTGGGGCTCCCCCGGCAGTGGCCCCACGCCGATGAAACCCATCATCAGCAAAGGAGTCTGACCACCTAATCCGAGCTGTCCTCCTGTTCGGTCTCCGGTTGGGCCTCAGGCAACAGCTGGGTGAGCAGACCTCCGGCCAGGAGGACCGCAGCGATGGCCAGAGCCAGGGGCCGGTTCGCTTCCGACCCTTCGCCGTTCCAGAGGGCCGCGCTGAGAAAAGCACCTCCAAGCAAAAGGGTTGGGACCAGCACGATGCCTTTGGCAGTGCGATTCAGGCTCATGGTTGCTTGGGGTCGTCCTCGCTGGACGGGCAGCCTTGTGGGCGAATCAGCGACGGCAAGGGCTGGGCCAGGCCTGCGCTGATCAGGCCTGAGCCCAGGTCATCCCCTCCCCGCAGCACCTGAACACGGGCGAGCAACACACCATCTGCGGAGCCCAGGGGACGAAGGTTCACCCGGGTGCGGCGTGGCAGCTCCTGGCGCAGCCAGTCTTCAGCGGCCCTTGAGTGCTCGGGGGTGACGCTGATGCAGCCCAGCTGAACCGGGTAGCTGCGGTTCTGATCGCCTACCTGGAGCAACACGCCACTGCGCACCTGCAGTACCTCAGCGGCAGCGGCAGGCAGGGCGGTCAGGGGGTTGAGCAGCAGGCCCAACACCAGGATCAAGGCAAGAAGCAGGGGAAGGGGACTCAGAGCTTGGCGCCGCAGCTGGGACAGAAGAGATGGGCACTTTCGGTGCTGAAACCACAGGAGCCGCACTGGCGCGTGGTGTCGATCGCCAGCTCCGGATGGGTGGGAAGGCCCACCATCTGAGCATTACTGGCGCCGGGTGGCACCATCGGATAGCAGTTTTCGTTGCGGCGTACGCGCACGTCGATCAGGGCAGGGCCTGGATGGACCAGGGCCTCAGCCAGCTGCTCGCGGAAGCCGTCTCGCTCGCTGATTCCCACCCCTCTCACGCCGAAGGCCTCGGCCAGACGGGGGAAATCAGGCATGCCGCGGGTCATCTCCGAGGCGGAGTAACGCTCGCCGTAAAAGCTCTCCTGCCACTGCCTCACCATCCCCTGCCAGCCGTTGTTGAGGATCACCACCTTCACGGGCAGTTCGTACTGGGAGAGGGTGCCCAGTTCCTGGATGTTCATCAGGATGCTGGCGTCTCCGGCCACACAGATCACCTGGTCGTCCGGGAAGGCAACCTGCACGCCCATGGCTGCCGGCAGCCCGAAGCCCATGGTGCCGAGGCCGCTGCTGCTGATCCAGTGGCGTGGTGGATTGTTCAGGTACTGGGCGGCCCACATCTGGTGCTGGCCCACATCGGTGGTGACGAAGGCATCCGGAGCGAGATCACGCAGAGCAAGCACAACCTCCTGGGGGGCGATGGCCCCTTCCGGGGTGGGGATCACCAACGGGTAGTGGCGTTTCCAGCGGTTGATGCGCTCCAACCAGGGGCCAGTGCGACCGTGATCGGTCTCACCTGCCGAGGCCTCCAGCAGAGCCTCCAGGGCCAGACGCACATCAGAGACGATCGGTACGTCAGGCAGGCGGTTCTTACCCACCTCGGCCGCATCGATATCGATGTGGATCACCTGGGCACGGGGGGCGAAGCTGTCGAGCCGTCCGGTGACCCTGTCGTCGAAGCGGGCCCCCGCTGCGATCAGCAGATCGCATTCGGTGACGGCGAAATTCGCATAGGCGGTGCCGTGCATCCCCAGCATGCCCACCGAGAGGGGATGGCGCTCATCGAAAGCCCCCTTGCCCATCAAGGTGGTGGTGACCGGTAGCTGGAAGCGCTGGGCCAGGGCGATCAATGAGGAGTGGGCTCCGGAGCTGATGGCGCCGCCACCCACATACAGAAGCGGGCGGCGCGCCTGGCGGATCAGCTCGATCGCCCTGGCGATCGCCTCAGGCGCGGGACCATTGGGCAGCAGGTATCCCGCCGGAATGGCCGCGCCCGGCTCCACGGGGGTGTAGTCAAACTCCTCAAGGCCCACATCCTTGGGTACATCGATCAGCACCGGGCCAGGCCTGCCCGTGGAGGCGATCAGGAAGGCCTCGGCCACGATCCGGCCGATGTCCACAGGGTCGCGCACCACCCAGGAATGCTTCACGATCGGCAGGGTGATGCCGAAGATGTCGGTTTCCTGGAAGGCGTCGGTGCCGATCGAGGCGCGGGGCACCTGACCGGTGATCACCACCATGGGCACCGAATCCATCTGGGCTGTGGCGATGCCGGTGACCAGATTGGTGGCCCCGGGTCCAGATGTGCCGAAACAGACACCTACCCGGCCGGTGGCCCGGGCGTAAGCGTCAGCGGCGTGGGCGCCCCCCTGTTCGTGTCGGACCAGCACATGCTTGAGCCAGCCCCGACTCTCGGCCTTGTGCAGGGCGTCGTAGATGGGCAGAATCGCTCCGCCGGGATAGCCGAACACGTCGGTGACGCCGTGGCGGTGAAGCGCATCCATCAGGGCGTCGGCGCCGCTGAGCCTCCCGGGCACAGCTGGTGCAACAGCCTCAGCAGGAATCAGAATCTGATCCGCCGGGACGGGCGCTGCTGTGTTGGCCGAGGTGCTGACAGTTGTCGAGGTCACGGTGGTCACGGTCACGGTGGCGGGCAACACACGTAACGAAGAAGGTCAGCGTAGGAGCTCACCTCCGACCTTGGGAGAACTGTTGCGGGGACTGTGGCTTCAACCGCCGGCCGCGCACCATGGCGCGCAGGATCAGGCCCGGATCGAGCCAGGTGCCCCGGTAGCGGATTCCCCAGTGCAGGTGGGGGCCCGTGGTGCGCCCGCTCAGGCCCACATGAGCGATCAGCTGACCGGCCCGCACCGTCTGGCCAGGGCGCAGCAGCACCGGGCCACTGGCGTAGACGCCGCCTCGCACCTCACCGGCCAGGTGGCAATACATGTGCTCATAGTCGCCAGAACGGATCACCACCCCCACGCCGCAGCCGCCGGCATGGAAGACATCCGCCACCCTGCCGCCCCACCAGTTGCGGATGGGGGAGCCCAGGGGAGCGGCGATGTCGAGGCCGGAATGCATCTCCCGGCCACCACCAGGCCCGTTGCGACGGCCGAAATGACTCGTGTAGCCAGCGAAGTGGACGATTGGAAACACCCCGCGCGCCCAGCGCAGATCCGAGCGGGCAGGCGGGATCAGCACCAGCGCCAGCTGCAGACCAAGCAGCCCGGTCGCGATGCATCGGCGTTTAGAGAAGGCCGAGGGCATGGAGCGGACCACGTCCACTCAGGAGCTCCAGCAGGAAAGCCGAGAACCCGAGCATCGCCAGACGGCCGTTCCAGACCTCTGAACTGTTGTTCCAGCCCCAGGCCCACTTGTCCTGGGGGTAGAGCTTCACCTGGGTCGCCAGGGCGGCAGCCTGATCCAGATTCACTTCGGGGCCGGCCTGGGCCTGCTGCACCAGATCGGCCAGGCCCTTGATGAAAGTGGGGTAGGTATCGAGGGCGGGCACGCGCACGAAATTTCTGATGCCGGCTTCGGTGGCGATTTCCCGGTATTCGATATCGATTTCCTCGAGAGTCTCGATGTGCTCGCTCACGAAGCTGATGGGCACCACCACCAACTCCTGGACCCCCTCCTCACCCAGCCGCACCAAGGCTTCATCGGTGTAGGGCTTGAGCCATTCCACAGGGCCCACCCGGCTCTGGTAGGCCAGGGTGTAGGGATTGCCATGGCCGAGCAGTTGTTCCAGTTTGGCCATCACCAGCCTGGAGCAGGCCTCAATCTCCTGCTGATAGGGGTCACCGGCATCCTCCACATAGCTCTTGGGCACGCCATGAGCGCTGAAGAACACGTGGGCTGAGGCTGGGTCCTCGCAGCTGCGCACACCAGCGGCGATCAGCTCCGCCATCGCCAGCACATAACCGGGATGGTCGTACCAGCTGCGGATGCAGCGGATCGGCAACTTGCTGAAGGCGGGATCGGCCTGGCGCAGGCGCTGCAGTTCACGGAAGCTCGAACCACTGGTGCTGATCGAGAAGTGGGGATAGAGCGGCAGCACAACCACCTCATCCACGGCGTCTGCCTTGATGTCGCCTACAGCCGATTCGGTGAATGGATGCCAGTAACGCATCGCCACATAGGTGGTGGCCTGGACGCCCCGATGGCGCAGTTCACTCTGGAGCTCGCGTGCCTGCTGCTCGGTGATGCGGCGCAGGGGGGAGCCGCCGCCGATGGCGCGATAGGCCTCCTTCGACTTGTTGCTGCGCAGGGTGCTGATCAGCCAGGCCAGGGGTTTCTGCAGCAGGGGCGTCGGCAGCCGGATGATCTCCGGATCAGCGAAGAGGTTGTAGAGAAAGGGGCCAACGTCTTCGATCCGCTCAGGCCCGCCGAGGTTCAGCAGCAAGACGCCGACCCTGGCCATACCTGAACTGATCCTCTGAGTAGATCAGAGCGTAACCCTGCTGCTGCCCGCTGGCGGCAGCCCAAGCTGATCGATATCGTCGGCGCGCCCATCGCCGACTCCAACTCCTCTGACCCCATCCCTTGCCGCGATCGATGCGGAGCTGAGCCAGGAGAACGCCCGACTGGCGGCCAGCGGACTGGCCCTGCGGCTGGAGCGGCGGGGGGGACGGCTGGCCCTGCGCGGTCCCCTGCCATGCCCGCGGGGCGGTCCCCTGCGGGTGCAGCGCCTGAGCCTGGGCCTGGAGGCCAGTCCCAGTGGCCTGATCCAGGCCAGGCGGGAACTGAAACGGGTGAACCAGGCCCTGCGCCAGCAACGCTTCGACTGGGGCGACTGGGGCCGTCCCTGCGCAGCGACATCGGCGCTGGAGCGGCTGAAGGCCTTCGAGCAGGCCTTTTTCGCTGACCCCCGCCGTCGGCGCAATCCCGCCGGCAGCCGCACCACCTGGAGCGCCGCCTATCAGCCTTACCTGCGCAGACTGCGCGACCGGCTGGAGCAGGGGGAGCCTCTCGGCAGCGCGCAGCTGGTGCAGGTGCTGGAGGCTTACCCGCCCGCCAGCCGCAGCCGCGGGCAGTGCGGCACCGCCCTGGCGGCCCTGGCCCGGCATTTGGAGCTCCCCCTTCCCGATGACTGGCGCGAGCGGGCTGCCGGCTATGGCCTGCACCAGGCCCAGTACCGGCGCCTGCCCAGTGATGCCCAGCTGCTGGAATGGGTGGAGCGCATTCCCAACCCCCGCTGGCGCTTGGTCTACGGCCTGATGGCGGCCTATGGCCTGCGCAACCACGAGGTGTTCTTCGCCGATCTCTCCGCTCTGGCCCCGGGTGGCGACCGGGTGATCCGGGTGCTGCCCACCACCAAGACCGGGGAGCACCAAGTCTGGCCCTTCCAGCCCGAATGGGTGGACCGCTTCGAGCTGGCCATCCTCGGGGAGCACAACGACCGGCTGCCTGCGGTCTGCACTGATCTGAGGCGCACCACCCTGCAGCAGGTGGGCCGCCGGGTGGCTGAGCAGTTCCGCCGTTACGAGCTGCCGTGCACTCCCTACGACCTGCGCCATGCCTGGGCCGTGCGGACCATCCACATCGGTCTTCCTGACACGGTGGCGGCGCGGATGATGGGCCACTCGGTGGCAATCCACACCCGTACGTACCACCACTGGATCACCCGCCGGGACCAGCAGCAGGCGGTGGATGCGGCCCTGGCCCGCCAGCGGCTGACCCTCTGAGCCGGCCTGCGCGCCAGAGTGAGCAGCGGTTATCGCCTACAGCGCCATGTCCAACTCTGCTGCTGCCGACCCGCTCGATCAGGTGGCCGCTGAGCTCGGTCCCGGTGGGGATCTCGCCCCTGAGCGTGACGCCGAGGCCTACCGCCGCCGCATGCAACGGCGCCGGGAGGTGCAGCAGCAGCGGGTGGGGGAACGCAGCCTCGAAAAGGGACTTGTCCTGGTGTTCACAGGCGATGGCAAGGGCAAGACCACGGCCGCCCTGGGGCTGGTGCTGCGCACCCTGGGCCATGGCGAGGGGGTGGCAGTGGTGCAGTTCATCAAGGGTGGCTGGCAGCCAGGGGAGGCCCGGGCACTGCAGCTCTTCGGCGATGACCTGGCCTGGCATGCTCTCGGGGAAGGCTTCACCTGGGAGACCCAGGACCGGGAGCGGGACCGGCAACTGGTCCAGCAGGCCTGGCAACGCTCTCTGGTGTACCTGGCGGATCCCGCCCGCAAGCTGGTGGTGCTCGATGAGGTCAACGTGGCCCTCAAGCTGGGCTATCTCGAGCTGGATCAGGTGCTGGAGGGCCTCGATCGCCGCCCGGAGCTCTCCCACGTGGCCCTCACGGGTCGGGGGGCGCCCCAGGGCCTGGTCGACCGTGCTGATCTGGTCACCGAGATGAAGCTGGTGCGCCATCCCTTCCGTGAGCAGGGGGTGAAAGCCCAGGCCGGCATCGAGTTCTGAACCGGATGGCTGGCGCTTCTGCGCTTGCGAGCGCGGTTGCTACTGTGCCGCCGACTGTGTTCGCCGTGCGCTCAATTTCGATGGCTTACCAGCGCGTTCTGCTCAAACTCAGTGGCGAGGCGCTGATGGGGGAGCAGGGCTACGGCATCGATCCCGCCATCGTCCAGGCCATCGCTGCGGATGTATTGGCTGTGGTGAAGGCCGGCAAGGAACTCGCCATCGTGGTGGGGGGAGGCAACATCTTCCGAGGCCTCAAGGGTTCTTCGGCCGGCATGGACCGGGCCACCGCCGATTACGTCGGCATGTTGGCCACTGTGATGAACGCCATCACACTCCAGGACGCCCTGGAGCGGGTGGGCGTGCCCACCCGGGTTCAGACCGCCATCGCCATGCAGGAGATCGCCGAGCCCTACATCCGGCGCCGGGCCATCCGTCATCTGGAGAAGGGCCGGGTGGTGGTGTTCGGCGCTGGCTGCGGCAACCCCTTCTTCACCACCGACACCACCGCCGCCCTGCGGGCCGCCGAGATCAACGCCGACGTGGTGCTCAAGGCGACAAAGGTTGACGGGGTGTATGACAAGGACCCGGCCCGCCACAGCGACGCCATCCGCTACGACCAGCTCACCTTCCAGGACGTTCTCAGCGGTGAGCTGGCCGTGATGGACAGCACAGCCATCGCGCTCTGCAAGGACAACGCCATTCCGATCGTGGTCTTCGACCTGTTCGGGCCTGGCAACATCGGCCGGGCCATCGCCGGCGAGCCGATCGGCACCCGCATCGTTCCTGCCGGCTGACGCCGCACTATCCCCGCACCGCCCATGGATCTCGACGCCAGCATGCGCAAGTCGCTGGAAGCCACCCAGCGCACCTTCAACACCATCCGCACCGGCCGGGCCAATCCTTCCCTGCTCGACAAGATCACCATCGAGTACTACGGCACCGAAACGCCCCTGCGCTCGGTGGCCAGTCTCTCCACCCCCGATTCCCAGACCATCCAGATCCAGCCTTTCGACACCGCTGCGATGGCGGCCATCGAAAAAGCCATTTCCATGAGTGATCTTGGCCTCACTCCCAACAACGACGGCCGTCTGATCCGCATCAACATTCCTCCGCTGACTGCCGAGCGGCGCAAGGAATTCTGCAAACTCGCCGCCCGCTACGCCGAAGACGGCAAAGTGGCCCTGCGGAACATCCGCCGCGACGCGATCGACAAGATCAAGAAGCAGGAAAAAGACGGGGAGCTCTCCGAAGATCAGAGCCGCGATGAACAGGAGAAGGTGCAGAAGCTCACCGACCGCTACATCGTCGAACTGGAGAAAAGCCTCGCAGACAAGGAAGCCGACATCCTCAAGGTGTGAGCGTGGCCAGCGCTGCCCCCCGGCCAGCCTGTGATGCCGACGTGGTCGTGGTGGGTGCCGGAGCGGCCGGGGCGGCAACCGCCTACCACCTCGCTCTGCGGGGCTGGCGCGTCAGGCTCCTCGACGCTGGCAGCCTGCCCCGGCCGAAGCCCTGTGGCGGCGGCATGGCTGCCTCCGTGCAGCGCCTGTTCCCCTTTGATCTCGGTCCTGCCGTCGATCGGGTGATCACCAAGGTGCGATTCACCTGGTGCCTGGAGGATCCCGTGATCGCCGAGCTGCCTGGGGAGGCACCCTTCTGGATCGTGCGCCGCTCCCGTCTAGATCATCTTCTGGCCGAGCAGGCGGTGGGCTGTGGGGCCGATCTGCTCGAGGCCACGGCCGTGGAGAGAATCACACGGGAAGGGGATCACTGGCGCGTACACACCTCGGCGGGCGGCTGGATCAGCTGCCGGGCGGTGGTGATCGCCGATGGGGCTCGCTCGGCCTTCGGCCAGCCACTGGGCCTGGGGTCGCCCCAGCCCCGCTTCGCCTCCGCAGTGTCGGTGGAGGTGGACGCTGAAGTGCTTGAGCCCAACACGGCACATTTCGAATTCGGCCTGGTGCGCCATGGCTTCAGCTGGATTTTCCCGCGCCAGGGGGGCCTCAGCATCGGGGTGGGCAGCTTCATCGGCCGTGAGCCCCTCGAGAGCGAGGCCGTGCTGGCCCGCTTGCTGCCCAGTTTCGGGCTGCCACCCGACAGTGGCGAACGGCGGCTGTCTCCCCTGCGGGTCTGGGACGGACATCACCGGCTCCACCACGATGGCGGCGCCCTGGTGGTCGGAGATGCGGCCTCACTGGTGGATCCCTTTCTCGCGGAAGGACTGCGTCCGGCTCTACTCAGCGGCACCCGCGCCGCCGAGGCCCTCGACCGCTGGCTGGGCGGTGAAGCCGGCGCCCTTGCGGGCTACAGCGAGCGCATGCGCACTGAATGGGGCCAGTCGATGGCCTGGGGACGACGCATCGCCCAGGTGTTCTACCGGCTGCCCCGTGTGGGATATCAACTGGGGGTGAAGCGGCCCACCGCTCCGCGGCGCATCGCCCAGATTCTCTCCGGGGAGATGGGCTACGGCGACATCGCCCAGCGGGTGATCCGCCGACTGATGTTCAGCCGCAGTCAGAGTTAGCGCAGGCAATCCTTGAGCTGGCGCAGACGCTGGTCGATCGAGCTCAGTAACTCGATGGCGAACATCGGCGATTCCTGAACGGCGAAGAGGAACTTTTCCCGGTTCATCACCAGGATCCTGCAGGGACTGATGGCCTTGGCATTGCCGAAACGGCGGTGATCAGGGGTGACCAGCGCTCCTGCACCGAAGACATCGCCTTCCTTGATCTCCTCATGGCCGGCATCACCATTCCAGCTGAGTTGCACGCTGCCCTGCAGCAATCCGAACATGCAATCACCGGATTCTCCGGCCTTGAAGATCAGATCGCCTGGTTCGTAGTCACGCACCTCGCCCTGGGTGGCCAGGGCGCGCAGGGTGTCAAGAGCATTCATGGATCAGGCACCGGCGGCCGTAAGGGCCAGGGGGGCTCCCAGGCCACCACGGACGTCTTCTGGCACCAGCTTGCCGTCATGGTCGGTGTCGAGAGCATCGAAGACCGCATCGCTGCCCAGCCACTCTTCCCGGGTGATGCAGCCGTCGCCATCCATGTCGTTGAGCAGGAAGATCTCCTGGGCCGCGTGAGCGAAGGCGGCCTCCCCTTCCAGCTCGCCAAGGCGATGGGCCAGCTGGGCCTCGAGGGTCTCAATCGCCTTGCTGAAGCCGCGGATGCCCTCATCGAGCTTTTCGCTGGCCATCCGATCGGCCGCCATGGCGGCGGCGTAACCGGAACTGTCCAGGCTGAAGCGAGCTTCGGTGGGTGCAGGGTTGAGGGGATCGAGCTTGCGCGGCAATGGAGATTCGGTCTGGCGAAGCTGATCGAGCAGCTTGGGGGAGATCGTGAGCAGATCGCAGCCGGCCAGCTCGATGATCTCCTCGATGTTGCGGAAACTTGCCCCCATCACTTCCGTGCGGTAGCCGTAGGTTTTGTAGTAATTGAAAATCTTGGTGACGGAGATCACACCGGGATCCTCCGGCCCCGGATAGTGATCGCGGCCGGTGTCCTGTTTGTACCAATCGAGGATGCGACCAACGAAGGGGGAGATCAGGGTGACACCCGCCTCGGCGCAGGCCACGGCCTGGGTGAAGCTGAACAGCAGGGTGAGGTTGCAGTGGATGCCCTCCTTCTCCAGCGCTTCAGCGGCCTTGATGCCCTCCCAGGTGGAAGCGATCTTGATCAGCACGCGCTCTTTGCCGATACCGGCCTCGTGATAGAGGCCAATCAATTTGCGGGCCTTCTCGATCGTGGCCTCGGTGTCGTAACTGAGCCTGGCATCCACCTCAGTGGACACCCGCCCTGGAACGATCTGCAGGATTTCCTTGCCGAAGGTGACGCAGATTTCATCAAGTGCTTCCAGCACCACCTCTTCGGCGGGTGCGGCGGGCCCTATCACCTTCCTGGAGGCCTTGAGGGATTCATCGATCAGCCCCTGATACAGCGGTATCTGGGCGGCGGCCAGGATCAGGGAAGGGTTGGTGGTGGCGTCGCGGGGGGTGAACTGCTTGATCGCTTCCAGTTCACCGGTGTCAGCGACGACCACCGTCATGGCAGCGAGTTGATCGAGCAGGTTGGGCATGTCCCCATGCATCAGCATCTGCCATCAGGCTAGCCAGGCTCAGCCGAGCCCACCCAGAGCGTCCTCAACCCCGCACCGTTGGCGGGCTGGCTGGCTTCTTGCCGGAACTGGGAGGCACTTTCTCGAGCACGAGCAGAGCTTCGATGATCTCCTTGGCTACCGGAACCGCCACGGTGGAGCCGTAGGCACTGTCCCCCTGGGGCTCATCCACCACCACCAGCACCACATAGCGAGGATCGTCGATCGGCAGATGGGCCACGAAGCTGGTGATACGTGCCCCCGGGATGTAGACCCCGTTGAGGGCTTTCTGGGCGGTGCCGGTCTTACCGCCGATGCGGTAGCCGGGCACCTGAACGCCCTTGCCACTGCCCTTGTCCACCACTGTTTCCAACCAGGCCATCACCTGCTTGGTGACGGAGGGTTGCATCACCTGAAGTCCATTGGAGGCAGGAGCTTGGGCCAGGCTGTCGCCTGAGCGGAGGCCACGGGTGATGTGGGGGCTCACCAGTCGCCCTCCATTGGCAATCATGGCGTGCAGCTGAAGCAGCTTCAGAGGCGTGAGCGAGAAGCCCTGGCCGAAGGCGGCCGTGGCCGGCTCGATCGGCTGGGTGGTGAACTGCTCTCGGGTCTTGAGCTCGCCAGCCACGGCTCCCGGAAGGTCGGTATCAGGGACAGTGTCGATGCCGATGCGGCGCATCCACTCCCAGTAGATGGAGGGCTTGAGGTGGCGCATGGCCTGCACCATGCCCACATTGCTCGAGACCTGCAGAACAGTGGCGAAATCCAGGGTGCCGTTCGCCCGTCGGTCGTGGTTGAAGATCGGCCAGCCTCCGATCGTGAGCTGGCCCACGTCGTTGACGGTGCCGTTGGGTTGGATGGCCTTCTCCTGCAGGGCGATCGCCAGATTGATCGGCTTGAAGGTGGAGCCGGGCTCGTAGAGATCCTGAACCGCCCACTCACGGAACAGCCCGGGGGAGAACTTCCAGAACTGGTTGGGCTCGTAGCTGGGACTGGAGGTGAGCGCCAGCATTTCGCCGTTCCGCACATCCATCACCATGGCGGACCCGCGCTTGGCCTTCCACTGCTTCAGCTGTTTGGAGAGGGCCTGCTGGGCCACCTGCTGCAGACGGGCGTCGAGGGTCAGCTGCAGCCGCAGATCATCGGTGTAGAGAACACCTGACTGGAGACCATCGGGCAGGGGTGTGCCGTCGGCGCCGCGGCGCAACTGACGGATGCTTTCCTGGCGGCGCAGGTCTTTGTCGCGGCTCTGCTCCAGGCCGGCCTGGGCGACTCGCTCCAGGTTGAGGAAGCCGACGACATTGGCGAACAGCTGACCCTGGGGATAGATCCGCTGGGGATAGGGCTCGAGGTCAAGGCCACTGATACCCAGCTGGCGCAGACGTCGCGCAGTTTCTGGATCAAGATCAGTGGCGAGCTTGACCCCGGTTTTGCGACCGCCGATCGTGCGCATCAGATCGGAGGCAGGCACCAGCAGCACCTTGGCAAGCTTCTGGGCCGTCTCGGAGCTGTTGCGGATCAGGTTGGGATCGTCACCCGGAAAGTTGAAATAGCGGGGATGGGCCCAGAGGGTGAAGCGCTCCTCGTCGATGGCCACCAACCGGCCGTTGCGGTCGACGATCGGCCGGCGCTTGCCGATCGGCTTGGTCTTCTGGGTCTGGATCGACCGGGCCAGCTGTTGCAGCCGGTCACCCTCTTTCACCTGAAGCCAGGCCAGTCGTCCTGCCAAGCCGACCATGGCCAGGCAGAGGGTGAGATACACAATGAGCAAGCGGCCAGCCGGCACCGGTTGCAGCTGGATCACCCGACGCCGGCTGCCACGCGAATTTTCCGCCTCAGTGGCGCTGCGTGCTCCTCCATGCAGGGGTATGGGGGCGGACCCAGTGGCGGAGCGACGCGCCACCCTCAATACCCAGCCCGAACGATTTGGGGGTCGAGGCTGATCCGGCTGAATTCCACGCCGAGCGAGCGGGGATCAAGAGATTGGAGGTTGAAGGGCTGGGACTGAGAACTGATCTGAGGCTGGCCCACAGGGGAGCTTGGATGGCTCTGGGACGACCTGGCGCTTGGAGAGGGCAGATGGATCAGGCGCTGAAGGCTGGTAGGCACCAGCAGGCCCGGGCGGCGGGCCATCTCCAGGTGGTGTTGCTCCAGGACGGCCGTGGATTCCTGCAGACGGTGTTCCAGCACCTGGGTTAATTCCAGTTGCTCAAAACTTCTGGTCCATTGCCCCTGCCAGTGCAGGGTGAGGGCGGTGAGGCCCACCATCGAGAGGCCCAGGGCCACGAGCAGGCCATCTGACGCTCTGTGCAGACCTGCCAGCCAGGGGGCCTGGCGCACAACACGCCTGGCGGAGAAGGAGCCCTGGATCAGCTCCAGAGAGCGGCGCCTGAAGAAGGGCTGGGGCGACGGAACGGCGACCACCGGAAGCTGACGAATCTTCGCAAGTGAACCATGGGGCGCAAGGGGCAGCAAGGCAACGATCAGCGAGCCAGCAAGAGCAGGTTTGAGAAAGTGAGTCCGTTCCAGAGAGCATGCAGCCCCACACAGGTGCTCAGGCGTCCGCTGCTCAGACGCAGCCAGCCCAGACCCAGGCCCAGGGTGAACAGGGGAGGGAACTCTCCGAGGCTGAGATGGGCGATGCCGAAAACCGCGCTGCTGAGCAACACCGCGGACAGGGGACCGAGCTCCCGTCCCAGCACCGGCAGCAACACTCCCCGGAAGATGGTTTCCTCGAACAGCGGGGCCAGCACGATCGCCGTGAAGGCGAAACAGGCCAGCGTCAGACCGTTACCGCTGCGCAGCACCAGCTCCAGCAGAGGATTGCTTCCGCCTATGTCGCTCCAGACGAGCTGCTGGAGCCAGCCGACCAGCGCCACCAGGGGCAGCACGATCAGCAGATACTTCACCGACTTGCGCAGGGCTGAACCCAGAGGTCGCCAGCGGAACTGCAGCCAGCGCCCCTGCGGGGCCTCGCCCCTCGAGCGCAGCAGCCAGAAGAGCATCAGCAGCGGCGCGGCCATCAGGCCGAGGTACATGGCGAGCACCGTGATGCCATCAGCGAGGGGAGGCTTGATGGCCAGTGCCGAGAGAGTGGACTGCAGCAGGGGGCTCAGCAGCACGGGCGTGAGGACTTCCCCCAGCAGCACGAACCCTCCGGCGATCAGCAGCACCACATCGATCACCCCCAGATCGGGGCCGACCAGGCCAGGCAGCGGCTCTTGCTTGCCGCGCCAGCGCAGCCAGCCTTCCCGCAGCAGCAGCACCAGCCCAACCAGCAGGGCCAGGGCAGGCAGCAGGTTGATGCCCAGGAGCTGGAGCAGGGCTCGCCGCTCGGCGGCAGGCTCGGCGCAGTCGCTGGTGTCCGACAGCACCTGGCAGCTCAGCCGCCTCACCAGAGGGTCCTCGAGCATGCCCAGCGCCTCGGCAGGCATGTTGCCGCCTTGGGGCACCATCAGCAGCTGCTCGATCAGGGCCTGATCTTCGGCGCTGGCAAGCCGCTGCAATTGCAGCAGCAGGGGCCGGGCGGCGGCCGGTTGTCCCTGGCGCAACTGCAGCAGTGCCCGCTCCAGCAGGCTGATCCTGGCCTCCCGTTCACCCGACGCCTGAGCGGAGGCTGAGCCCGTGGTGCTGTCGCCACCCTCCTGCGCCTGCTGCTCCAGTTCAGCCAGTAACAGTCCCCCCGGGTCCACGCCCACCAGGAGCGGCTGCAGCGAGGGCGAAATGGCCGGTGCGGCCAGCGCACTCAGCTCCAGTTGCCGCCTGGACAGGTCGTTACCCACCGATGGGCGCTCCAGGCTTTCCAGCAGACCGTTGAGCCAGAGCAGCAGGCTCAGCACCAGGCTGACCATGGCCAGCCCCACTTTCAGGGACCCGGCCCGTCCTCGCCCCGCTGTTGCCACCCCGACTCCTCGCACTGGCCCGATTCTCCCTTGAGCCCGACAGGCGGCCGTAAGCGCAGGCAACGATCAGCCGCTCAGGAATCCCTCCCATACGATGACGGCGCTTCCAGCTCCAGACCCCGTGCCCCTTCGGCTCCTGCTCGTCCGCCATGGACTCAGCAGCTTCAACACCGAGCGCCGCATCCAGGGCCGGGATGATCTCTCCTCCCTCACCGACGAGGGCCAACGCCAGGCCCGCCTCACTGGCGCAGCGCTGGCTGACCTTCGCCTCGATGCCGTCTACAGCTCCCCCCTGAGCCGGGCCGCCAACACGGCCGCCCAGCTGCTGGAAGCCCAGGGGGGTGGGCTCAGCGCCGAGTGTGACGACGACCTGCTGGAGGTGGATCTGGACCCCTGGTGCGGCCTGCTGGGAAGCGAGGTGAAAGAGCGCTTTCCCGAGTCCTACCGCCTCTGGAGAGAGGCTCCCGATCAGCTGGAGCTGGAACGCTCCGATGGCAGCAGATTCCAGCCGATTCCAGAGCTGATGGACCAGGCCCGCCGCTGGCTGAATCGCCTGGAGCGCGAGCATCTGGCTCAGGTTGATCAGCCGGGAGACGATCTGACCACGGTGCTGGTGGTGGCCCACAGCGCCATCCTGCGCTGCCTGGTGATGCAGTTGCTGGGGCTACCCGCAAGCCGCTTCCAGGGGCTGCGTCTCGAGAATGCCTCCCTCTCGGTGTTCAACCTGCAGCGTCAGGTCAGCGGCGTGCAGGTGCAGATCGAATCGCTCAATGTCACCGCTCACCTGGGCACCCGACTGCCGCCCAAGGGACCAGGGGCACGCCTGTTGCTGGTGCGCCACGGCGAAACCGACTGGAACCGCCAGGGTCGCTTCCAGGGACAGATCGACATTCCCCTCAACACCACCGGTCTGGCCCAGGCACACTCCGCGGCCGACTTCCTGAGCACCGTGCCGATCCAGAAGGCCTTCACCAGTTCGATGGCCCGGCCTCGCCAGACCGCCGAAGCCATCCTCACGGCCCATCCCGAAGTGACGCTCCACAGCCAGGAGGGCCTGGTGGAAATCGGTCACGGCCGATGGGAGGGGCGCCTGGAGCAGGAGATCTCCCAGGAATGGGGGGAGTTGCTGCAGCAGTGGAAAGATGCGCCCCACACCGTACAGATGCCCGAAGGTGAGAATCTGCAGCAGGTCTGGGACCGCTCTCTGGCTTGCTGGAATGCTCTCGCCGCTGGCTTGGAGGCGGACGAGACTGCCCTGGTGGTGGCCCATGACGCCGTCAACAAAACCATCCTCTGTGCCCTGCTGGGCCTGACCCCAGCAGACATCTGGATGGTCAAGCAGGGGAACGGCGGGGTGAGCGTGATCGACTGGCCGCCGCCGCAGAGTCCTGGCGGAACCCTGCCGGTGGTGACCTGCTTGAACCTCACCACTCACCTCGGTGGCGTGATCGACCGCACCGCCGCCGGCGCCCTCTGATGACGGCCCACCTGCTGCGGGATGTCCAGCTGCTGCAGGGGCCCGACCAGCCACTCCAGCGCAGCGATGTGCTGCTCGAGCAGGGGGTGATCACGGCGATTGGTGCCAGCTCGTGGGACGGGGCGGCACGCCTGGGCCTCAGCCCCCTGCCCGCTGGCTCCTGGCTGTTGGCGCCGGCCTTGGTGGATCCCCACAGCTTTCTGGAGGAACCTGAAGACGGCCGCGCCGAAACCCTCGAAAGCCTGGTCCGCTCAGCCGCGGCGGCTGGCTACGGCACCGTGGCCCTGCTGCCGCGGGCCCGCAACTGGCGTGATCGCCCCGAATGCCTGCACCTGGCGGCTGAGCCCCCGTTCGACCTGCGCCTGTGGGGGGGGTTCAGCCTCGGTGGCCGCGGCGAAGGGCTCTCCGCCCACGCCGATCTGCTGGCCGCCGGTGCCCTTGGACTGGCGGAGGAAGGGGAGCTGCCGCCTCTGCCCCTGCTGGAACGTGGACTGAGCATCGGCGAATGCGCTGATCGCCCTGTGCTGCTGGCCCCGCGCAACGCCAGTCTGGATCACGGGGGCTTCGTGCGAGAGGGGGTGGAAGCCCTGCGGGCGGGCTGGCCCGTGGATCCGCCCCTGAGTGAGACCATCCCCCTGCAGAACCTGCTGACCCTTTGGGCCCTCCTGCCCCAGGTGCGCCTGCGCCTGGCGAATCTCTCAACCGCCGCTGGCGTGAAGCTGCTGCGGGCGGCCGATCCGGCGCCGATGGCCACGGTCTGCTGGTGGCATCTGGTGGCCGACAGCGGCAGCCTTGATCCGGTGGCCGAAGGCTGGCGGCTGGTGCCCTCCCTGGGCACCCCCGAAGACCGCCGTGCCCTGGTGGCGGCCCTGGCTGATGGGGTCATCAGCGCGGTGGCGGTCCACCATCAACCGCTTGATCCAGAAGAGCAACTGCTGCCTCTGGATCAGCGCCGGCCTGGCCTGGCGGGTCACCGCTACGTTCTGCCGCTGCTATGGCATCAACTGGTGCGGGAGCAGGGCTGGAGCCCCGAAGCGCTCTGGCGCGCCCTGTGCTGGGGACCGGCCCGGCTGCTCGATCTGGAGGAACCAGGGCTTCAGTGCGGCTCCAGGCGCTGGATCCTCTTCGACCCGGAGCTGGAGTGGACCCCAGGAAGCGATGGCTATGCCTCCAGGGCGGCCAATCAGCCCCTGGGGGGCGAGGTGCTCAGGGGGCGGGTTTTGGCGACGGGGCTGCTGCCCCGGCTTTGGCTGGGTCCCCGCTGAGGGGATCCGGATCCCCCAGCGGGCCAGTGCGATCAAGCGGCCAGAAGCGGTAGAAGGCCCGGCCGATGATCTCCTTGCGGGGCAGGAAGGGACCACCCGGCCAGAAGCGTCCATCCCAGCTGTTGGCGCGGTTGTCACCGAGGGCCAGCACGGCTCCAGGGGGCACCACGGTGTCGAGGGTGCGGCAGGGGCCGGTGCCCTGGCTGTCGATCGGGCAGAAGTTCTGGACGTAGGGCTCGCGGATGCTCTGGCCGTTGATGCTCAGCTGCCCGCGGGGGTTGACCACTACCCGGTCACCGGGGATCGCCACCACCCGTTTGATGTAGGCATCGCATGCCGGCTCCTGCAGGCCGGGGATCGAGCCGATCAGGGGCAGATTCACCAGCAGGCAGCCCAGGGGGCTGGGGCGTCGATTGGCCTGGAGGGCGGGGTCGAAGTGGAAGGGGGAGTGGAACACCACAATTTCGCCCCGCTGGGGGGCACGGCTGCGAAACGAGATCTTCTCCACCAGAAGACGGTCCTGGATCTGCAGCCCGGGCAGCATGGAGCCCGACGGGATGAAGCGGGCCTCCAACAGAAACTGGCGGATTCCCAGGGCCACCGCCAGGGTGAGCAGCACGCTGCGCCAGAACGCCCAGGCGCTTTCCGAGCCGTGGACCGATTGCTGCTCTGGCTGAGGCCCCTTTTGCGGCTCGGGTTCAGGTGTCCCCGCAGGTGTGGTCGGTGATGGGGAGTCCTCGGCGCTCAATGCTCTCCTGCTGGAGCCGGTCACCATAGGGCTTTGGAGCGGGGCGATCCCCCTCTCTACCCTTGGTCGATCGACGCTGTTCTCCATGGTGCGGCCGCGCTGGCATCTGAGGTCCTCGACAGGCAGCAACCGCCTTGGGCATCACTGGGATCAGTTCGTGGCCCTCTGGGCGGCCCTGAATCTGCTCTGGGTCTGCTTCGACATCACTTACGTGCCCCTGCGCACGTTCTGGCTGCAGCGCAACCTCTATCCCCTGCCCTCGGCGCCACTGGTGCTGCGTCTTGGATTCCTGCCCGACATCACGCCCCTCTACGACCCGGTGAAGGGGGTCGAACCCCACCGGGAGACCCAGGCCTATCTGAACGCGTTCGATCAGATGGACCGCGCCCTGCTGGCGGGTTCCACAGCCAGCGACCTGCGCAAGCGACAGGTCGCGCTCACCGATCAGATGATCGATGACAATCCCTTCCTGGCTTCGGGTGGCTCCGGCACGCTTGAGAAGATCAAGAACCGCCTGCGTGAGCGCGCCGACCAGGACTCGGCCAAGCAATCGGCTGGGCTGCTGCTGGGAGACGACTGGCTGGGGCGCCAGCCCTGGAGCGAGGAGCGCCTCTTCTGGCAGCAGCAGGTGCTGCCGCTGGTGGCCACCAACTACTGGCGATCGATCGATGAGAACGGCCGTCCCACCGACCAGTTCTGGCGGATTGATCTGCTCCTTTTCCAGAGCGTCTTCCTGGCGGACATCCTGCTGAGGGCAGCACGGATGCGCCGCCGCCTGCCTGGCCTGAGCTGGGGGGATGCCCTGCTGCGGCGCTGGATCGATCTGCCGCTGCTGTTGCCGTTCTGGCGCTGGCTGCGCCTCATGCCGGTGGTGGAACGGCTGCAGACCAGTGGTCTGGTGAACATGGAGCCCCTGCGAGCCGTGATCAGCCGGGGGGTGGTGGCCCTCCTGGCCGTGGAACTGTTCGAGGTGTTGGCCCTGCAGCTCATGGATGGGGCCCAGGGGTTGATCCGCTCTTCTCAGTGGCCCCATCGGATCCGCCGCCTGCGCAGCCATCAGAGCGTGTCGATCAACGACGAGCGCGAGCTGGTTGAACTGTTGCGCATCTGGGGGCCCCTGCTCCTCAGCGAGGTGGGTCCGCGGCTGGCACCCCAGCTGCAGGCCGTGCTGGCCCATGCCCTGCAGCAGACGCTTCAGACGATGGTGGTGCCACCGGGGCTGCGCCAGCTGCAACTGCTGATGCAGGTGGAGCAGCAACTGACCCAGCAGCTCGCCTCCGGCATGGTGGACAGCGTGATGGAGCTCTCGCGGGGAGCCGGCGCAAGGCTGCAGCGGCGCGACAACCGCCAGATTGATCTGCTGCGCGACTGTGTCGATCGCTTCTGGGACGAGCTGGCCGAAGCCCTGGAGCGTGGCCCGGTGCTGGAGCGCAGCCAGCAGCTGATGTGTGCCCTGCTGGAGGAACTCAAGCTCACCTACCTGGCCCAGATCAACCGTACGGGAATCGATGCCCTGATCCGTGAGCTGGATCAGCTCACGGTGCCGCCGGTGACGGCAGCTGAGAACCAGCCGATGGGAGCAAAGGCTTCAGGGCCTGCTTCCACAGCTCAGGATCAAAGCCCGTGAGCACGGCAACCCCTTCTGCCAGCAGAAGGGGTCTGCGGATCAACTTGCCATCGGCGGCCAGGGCAGTGATGGCTTCGGAGCGAGACATCGCCTTGACCTTGGCGGCGCCGAGGGCGCGGTAGCTGGCCCCGCTGGTGTTGAACAGCCGGCGGGGATCAGGAAGGCTGGCCCAGACTTTCTCAAGTTGCTCCCGAGTTGGAGGTGAAAGCGTGATGTCCACAAGATCCACCTCGACACCCTCCTGTGCGAGCCATTTCAGGGCCCGGCGACAGGTGGAGCACTTCGGGTAGCTGTAGAGCTTTGGGCGTCCTTCGCTGAAGGAACCGTCCAGGCTCACTTCAGGCCGACGAGTGATTTGAGAGCACCCACCAGGCTGTTGGAGCCCTTGCCCACTGCGGCGTCCGGGCGGGTTCGGATGGTCACGTCGCCGTTGACGCTGGTGCGGCAGCTGAGGCGGAAGTTGGCGGGGCGATCCGACAGGTAGACCTGCTCAACATCGCTGCGGGGCGAAAGATTCTGGGCGCCCTCAAGCACTTCGACGACGCAGGTGCCGCACTGACCAAGGCCACCGCAGTTGTTGAGGTTGTTCAGACCCTTGTAGGGGTTGATGCCGGCATCAAGTGCCACCTGGCGCAGGTTGGCCCCCTCAATGCAACCAACCTTCTGGTCTTCATTATCGAAGCGAATGGTGGGCACAGGTCGCAGGGGCTACTGACGCGAACCAACTTACCGTCCGGCGGGTCTTGGACGACCAGCCTTGAAATGGATGTTGGCCCGGGCGGTGGGGCGTCGCTGCCTACGATCCAGTGGAGCGCGCACAGGGCCATGGCTGCAGCGAACAGCGGCGAACTCTCCGGGTACGACCTGGTGGTCCAGGGCCTGATCCCTGGCTATGCCAGCCTCGCCCGGCTCGGGGTGGCCCTGCTGGCGGCCTCCCCCCTGGCCCGCCGGGATGGAGCTGAGGTGCTGGTGGCCGGGTGCGGCACCGGCGCTGAGCTGGTGGAGGCCATTGCCCAACGCCCGGACTGGCGCCTGAGCGCGATCGATCCCTCCCAGGCGATGCTCAGCGCCGCCCAGCAGCGGCTGGGCAGCGCTGCGGCCGGCCTCAACTGGCGGCAGAGCACGGTCGAGGACCTGGATCTTGAGGCCGGCTTCGATGGGGCACTCTCAGTTCTGGTGCTGCAGTCACTCCCTGATGACGGAAGCAAGCTGGCGTTTCTCTCAGCCCTGGCCCGCTGCCTCAGGCCTGGGGGCCAGCTGGTGCTGGTTGATCTGATGCGCCCGGCTCTTCCCCTGCTCGAAGACCAGATGGCGGAGGCCTGGCGCGGGTTCCAGCGGGCCTCCCAGCTGGATGCGCCCCTCGAGCTGCTCGAACCTCTCACGCACGGCGTCCATCCTGTGGGTGTGGCGCGTCTCACGGCCCTCGTGAACGCCGCTGGCTTCGGGGATCCGGCGCGGGTGTTCCAGGCCCTCGATTACGAGGGCTTCCTGCTGCAGCGCTCCTCCTGATCGGCAAGCAGGGCCTGAACGCAGCGCTCCACCAAGGCAGGCACGGCAGCGGCGTCCTCCCAGCCGATGATTTGGAGCGCCCGCCCCTCCAGATTCTTGTAAGTCCGAAAAAACTCGGCCACTTCTTCGAGCTGATTGGCACCGATCTCGCGAATGCTGCCTAGGCCGCTCTCTCGGCCGTTGGCCTCGGGGACACACGAGAGCTTCCCGTCATGGGCGTCGCAGTCGATCATGTCGAGGTAGCCGATCGGTCGGGCAGTGATCAGGTAGCCGGCGTAGGCGGGCTCTTCCATGATCCCAATCGCGTCGAGGGGAGCGCCGTCCTCCGCAAGGGTGTTGGGAACGAAGCCGTCGTCGAAGGGTTAGCGGACCGAGGAATGGAGTATCCGATCGAGGGCCATCAGACCGGCCGCGCTGTTGTACTGGTATTTGTTACGGCTACCGGCGGGAATCTCCACCACCAGGTTCACCAATCCCAGGGATGGCGAGGGGGACAGGCTGCTGATGTCCACGGCTGATGGGAATGGAGAAGCGGGGATCAGTCCGGAAAGAGCCTCGCTCCAGCAGAACGGCAGCCACTGGAACGATCAGAGAAAGCAGAGCAATCGTGGCCCCCAGCAGCGGTGATCCGGGGTCCAGGAGTCCGTCTGGGCTGTAGGACTCATCCTTGGAGCTTCCGCTGGCTGCGGATGAACCAAGCCCTGGCACCTCAGTGGCAGGGGTCTGGAGGCTGGAAAGACCACCCGGCGCAGCAACTGAGGAGGTGCCTGCGGAGGTGGCAGTTGCGGTAGCCGGGCCGGTTCGTGGAGGTTCGGAATCCATGGATAGGGATGAGGGACCAGCTTCAGGGAGCAACGTCGGCTCGGCACTCAGGCCGTTCAGAACGCTGGTCCCGGAAGCAGCAGCAGCTGTCTGATGGGGAGAGAACCACCCCGCAGAAAGTCTGTTACCGAATTCAATATGACACCTTCTGCATGCTTCTGCCCAAGCCGCTGACGAACCGCTCAGGCAGCGGGGCGCGACTGCTCCAACTGATCCCTCTTGGTGCTGAGCACCGCCGGTGCCTGATCCAGTCCCTGCAGGCTGAGACGAATGGCCTGGAGTTCCTCGAGGATTGAGCTCAGTAGCTGCTGGGTAGCCGTTGAGGGTGAATTGAGCACCTCGACGGTCACCTCCTTGATACGCAGCACATCGCGGGCGAAACGGGCCACCTCGTTGGGGTGAAAGAGCAGTGCCTCCTTCTGATCGGTGCGGTATTCCGGGTTGAGCTTGCGCGAGTTGAAGGGTGGATTGAGGTTGCGTGGATCCGTATTGGTGTAGCGGTAGACCGAAGCCCTCGAACGGTTCAGCGCTTTCTGCACCTCGTCGATGCCGATCAGGCCTTCAGCCGATTCGGGGCTGGGATCGGGCAGGCCAGCAGGCCAGGACGGTGGCACGGTCGGTGGAAGCTCTCCATTGGAGCCGGCCGTTGGTGCAACCATAAGACTTATCTTGGACGGCTGGGAATTCATGCCGACGCTAGCAGAGGAAGCCTGGAGATCCAGGTCGCTTCAGCAACCTGCCTGGTGGGGTGATTAAAACGGCTCAGGCCCCGCTCGGCAAGACCAGCCCCGGCTCCCATCCGCCCTGAAAACATGGCCCGTGCGGTGATAGGTTCCCGGGCTGCTCAAGCTGTGGTTTCCATGCGCGTCTCCCGCCTGATGCTGGTGACGCTGCGGGATGACCCGGCGGAAGCCGAAATCCCGTCCCACAAACTGCTGCTTCGCGGCGGCTACATGCGTCGGGTGGCCTCCGGTGTGTACGCCTATCTGCCCCTGCTCTGGAGGGTGCTCACCAAGATCTCGGCGATCGTGCGTCAGGAGATGGACGCCACCGGCGCCCTGGAGACCCTCCTCCCCGCCCTGCAGCCGGCCAGCCTCTGGGAACGCAGCGGCCGCTGGCAGGGCTACACCGCCGGGGAAGGAATCATGTTTCACCTGGTCGACCGCCAGGAGCGCTCCATGGGGCTCGGTCCGACCCATGAAGAAGTGATCACGGCCCTGGCCGCCGATCTGCTCCGCTCCTACCGGCAACTTCCGGTCAGCCTCTACCAGATCCAGACCAAATTCAGGGATGAGATCCGGCCTCGCTTCGGCCTGATGCGCGGGCGTGAATTCATCATGAAGGATGCCTATTCCTTCCATGCCGACGAGGCCGATCTCAGGCTCACCTATCAGCGCATGGACGAGGCCTACCGCCGCATCTTCAGCCGCTGTGGCCTGCGCACAGTGGCAGTTGAAGCCGACAGCGGCGCCATCGGAGGCTCTGCCAGTCAGGAGTTCATGGTCACCGCCGATGCCGGGGAGGATCTGATCCTCAGCAGTGCGGATGGGCGTTATGCCGCCAATCAGGAGCGGGCCTGCTCGTTGCCGGAGCCGGCAGTGCCCCTGCCCACCGCCGGCTCCGGCGCGGTGGAACTTCACACCCCAGGGCAGCACAGCATCGAGGACCTCTGCGCCGCCCATGGCTTCGATCCCAGCCAGACGGTGAAGGTGCTGCTCCTGCTGGCCCGCTGGGCCGAAGCCAAACCACAGCCCGTGCTGGTCAGCCTGCGCGGCGATCAGCAGCTCAACCCCACCAAGCTCGCCAACGCCGTCAGCGCGTCGCTGGGGGAAGGGTCCGGGGCCCTGTTGGACCTGGAGACGATCACGCCGGAGCAGATCCGCTCCGAGGGCCTGTCTGCCTGGCCTCTGGGCTGCCTGGGTCCGCATCTGGGCGATGAACTGCTGGCGGGAGCGCGCAGCTGGCAACCCTCGTTTCTGCGCCTGGCGGATGCCACCGCAGCGGAGCTCGAAACCTTCGTCTGTGGGGCCAATCGCCAGGACACCCATCAGGTGGGAGCCCGCTGGTCGGAGCTGACGGGCGGGCGGCCGAGCGTGGCCGACCTGCGCTCAGCCCAGCCGGGGGAGCGCTGCCTGCAGGACCCCAGCCAGCGGCTTGAGGCCAGCCGCGGCATCGAGGTGGGTCACATCTTCCAGCTGGGTCGCAAATATTCCCAGGCCCTGGAGGCCACCTTCACCAATGAACAGGGTCTGGATGAGCCCCTGTGGATGGGCTGCTACGGCATCGGGGTATCCCGGCTGGCCCAGGCGGCCGTTGAGCAGCACCACGATCAGCTGGGCATTCGCTGGCCCGTGGCGATCGCCCCCTTCGAGGTGATCGTGGTGGTGGCCAGCGCCCAGGACCCCGTGCAGCTGGCTCTCGGGGAGAGGCTTCACGACGAGCTCGAGCGGGCTGGACTCGACGTGCTGCTCGATGACCGCAGCGAGCGGGCCGGGGTGAAATTCAAGGATGCCGATCTGATCGGAATTCCCTGGCGGGTGGTGGTGGGGCGCGGTGCCGCCTCTGGCCAGGTTGAACTGGTGGAGCGCGCTGGCGGAGCCAAGCGAGACGTGGCAGCCGAGGAGGTGGTGACCCTGCTGCAGGAGCACATCGGCGCCGCACGTCTGGGACTGGCTACGGGGAGCCCGTAAGATCGGCCATCGACACGCAGAGACGCTGATGACTGTTGTCTGGAGGTCCTTCTTCCGTTCGACTGGGCCAGCCATCAGCGCAGTTCTCCAGTCCTGCTGGGCCGGGCTGTTCTCACCGAGTTGGTGGAGCAGCACGCTGACGCCCCTGCTGGCCATCGGGCTCGCGCTCAGCCTCACTCTCACCAGCTGCGGCAGTGCCGGCAACAGCCTGAGCGGTTCCTATGTCGAGGACACCATGACGGTGGCTGAATCATTGCTTGGAACCATTGCCATCAGCCAGGACGATCCGGCCCGCCCCGAGGCCGAAAGCGAAGCCCGCGTCCTGATCAACGACTACATGGCCCTCTACAGGCCGAAGGCACGGATAAACGGACTGCCCTCCTTCACCACCATGCAGACCGCCCTGAACTCACTGGCCGGGCACTACACCAATTACGCCAACCGTCCCCTGCCTGACGCTCTCAAGACCCGCCTGGAAAAAGAATTGAAGAAAGCCGAAACCGCCGTCGTCCGGGGCACCTGATTTCCCTTGGGGTCAAGCGGCCGGACCAATCCAGCGGCCAGCCAGCTTGTTTTCAGGCCCCAGGGCTTTGACGAAAGGGCTGGTCATCTGAGACTCTTGACCCTTGTGCTTAGAAGCGGCTACGGGCCGCTGTGTCCTTGGCCAATGTTGTCGTCATCGGTGCACAGTGGGGCGACGAGGGGAAAGGCAAGATCACCGATCTGCTGAGCCGATCCGCCGATGTGGTGGTTCGTTATCAGGGTGGAGTCAATGCCGGCCACACGATCGTGGTCGACGACAAGGTGCTGAAGCTTCACCTCATTCCCTCTGGGATTCTCTACCCCGACACCATCTGTCTGATCGGTTCGGGCACGGTGGTCGACCCGCGCATCATGCTCGAAGAACTCGACATGCTCGGCGGCTACGGCATTGACATCTCCGGACTGAAGCTGGCCTCCACGGCTCACGTCACGATGCCGTACCACCGCCTGCTCGATCTGGCGATGGAACAGCGCCGAGGTGATCGCCGCATCGGCACCACCGGCCGGGGCATCGGTCCCACCTATGCGGATAAGTCAGATCGCAACGGCATCCGGGTGATCGACCTGCTGGATCCCGACCGCTTGCGCGAGCGCCTGATGGGGCCACTGACCGAAAAGAATCTGATCCTGGAGCGGATCTACGGCCTCGAGCCCCTTGATCCCGAGGTGGTGCTGACGGAATACCTCGCCTATGGCGAGCGTCTTGCCCCGCATGTGGTCGACTGCACCCGCACGATCCACCAGGCGGCCCGGGCCCGGCAGAACATTCTCTTCGAGGGCGCCCAGGGAACCCTGCTCGATCTCGATCACGGCACCTACCCCTACGTCACCTCATCGAATCCCGTCTCCGGCGGCGCCTGTATCGGCGCCGGCGTGGGCCCCACCCTGATCGACCGGGTCATCGGGGTCGCCAAGGCCTACACCACCCGGGTGGGAGAGGGTCCCTTCCCCACGGAACTGCAGGGCAGTATCAACGACCATCTCTGCGACCGGGGCGGGGAGTACGGCACCACCACGGGGCGCCGTCGCCGCTGCGGCTGGTTCGATGGGGTGATCGGTCGCTACGCCGTGGAGGTGAACGGACTGGATTGCCTGGCCATCACCAAGCTTGATGTGCTCGATGAACTCGATGAGATCCAGGTCGGCGTGGCCTATGAGCTCGATGGCGAACGCATCGATCACTTCCCCAGCAGCGCCGAGACATTTGCCCGCTGCCGTCCGATCTTTCAGACCCTGCCCGGCTGGCAGTGCTCCACCGCAGAGTGCCGCGCCCTTGAGGATCTGCCCGACGCCGCCATGGCCTACCTCCGGTTCCTGGCTGAGCTGATGGAAGTTCCGATCGCGATCGTTTCGCTCGGCGCCCAGCGTGATCAGACGATCGTGGTGGAGGATCCGATCCACGGACCTAAGCGCGCCCTTCTGAACGTATGACGATCCACGCCGACGGCCGATCTCTCGATGTGGTGGGCATCGGCAACGCGATCGTCGATGTGCTGGTCAGCTCAGACGACGCTTTCCTCGAGAAGCATGGACTGAACAAGGGCGGCATGGCCCTGGTGGATGCCGAGCAGGCCAGGGCGCTCTACGAAGCGGCTGGCCCTGGACTGGAAACCTCCGGAGGCTCGGCCGCCAACACCCTGGCGGGCCTGGCCCAGCTCGGTGTCCGGGCCGGGTTCATCGGCCGGGTGCGTGACGACCAGCTGGGGGCGATCTTCAGCCACGACATCCGCTCGGTTGGGGCTCGCTTCGAGACCCCGGCCGCCAGCACGGGTGCAGCCACCGCCCGTTGCCTGATCCTGGTCACACCCGATGCCCAGCGCACGATGTGCACCTATCTGGGCGCCTCGGTGGACCTTGAACCAGCCGACCTGGACCTGGATCTGGTGCGTCAGGCGGGGATGCTCTACCTGGAGGGATACCTCTGGGATGGAGAGGCCGCCAAGCGGGCCTTCCTCGCCGCCGCGGAGGTGATGCGCGCCACTGGTGGCCAGGTGGCCCTCTCCCTCTCCGATGCCTTTTGCGTCGAGCGCCACCGGCAGAGCTTCCAGGAGCTGGTCGATGGCCATGTGGATGTGCTCTTCGCCAACGAAGCCGAGATCACCGCGCTGTACCAGTGCGATGGTTTCGAGGCGGCGATGGAACAGGTGCGCGGCCGCTGCGCGATCGCCGTGCTCACACGCGGTGCCCTGGGTTCGGTGGTGCTCGGAAACGGGCAGGTCCATCGAATCGATCCCTGGGTGCTAGGCCCCCTGGTTGACACCACAGGAGCCGGTGATCTCTATGCCTCCGGTTTCCTCTACGGACTCACCCGCGGGGAGACTCTGGAGCGCTGCGGCCAGCTGGGATCTCTCTGCGCGGGCCAGGTGATCACCCAGCTGGGGCCCCGCCCGCGGGCCTCACTGCCGCAGTTGGTGGCCGAGCACCTGGGCTGATTGCGCTCCAGTGGGCTCTGGCTGTCCCACCTGTGCCAGCAACTCCTCCAGCGGCCACAGTTCTGATTCGGGCAGCGGTTCCGCCGGTCGCCTGAGCAGCAGCAGCTTCAGCCCCAGCTCGGCGCAGAGCTGCTGCCAGAGCTCCTCGGTCGGGCCGCCCGACTGGCGGCAGAGCACCGCCGAGATGCCCCAGTGCTCCATCAGCGCCCTCTCGATCGAACCGGCAGTCGTCGCCGGTGGCCCCGTGCCGGGACGGTGGCAGGCAAGGGCACCCTCACCCAGCCCCGCCGCCAGGGCCTGCCGCAGGCTTGTCGGGTTGGGCAGGATGCGGGCAAAGCAGGCACTGGTCTTGGCCAGCGCCACGGCCCTCGCCAGATGGCGGGCGCCGATCGCCAGCAGCAGACTCTCGCCGGCCAGGTCGATTCCGGCCAGATCCTCAAGCTGATCGAGCAGGATCAGCCTGGTCCCAGGCAGCTGGCGCACGGGCGGGCGCAGGAGGCGAAGCAGGGGTTGGCCGCCGCGGCTGCAGACCGCCGCCAGATCGGCGCTGATGCGGGCGGCGAAGGGATGGCTGGCATCGATCACCCAACGGAAGGGGGCGAGGGGAGCAGCAAGCAGTTCAGCTTCGATCGCCCCAGGGCCTGCCAGCGCTCCCAGGCGACTCTGCAGCCGGGGGTGGGCGGGATAGGCCCGCAGGGCGTCCTCGCTCACCAGTGAGACCTGCACACTCCAACCAGCGTCCAGCAGCCGGCTGACGATCAGCGGCCCTTCGCCGGTGCCGCCCAGCAGCCAGATCGATGGCCGCCGCCCTGGTACTGCAGCGGCGTCCGCCGCGTCAGATCCGGCGATCAAGGGTTGGGTCCGTGCATCAGGATGGGGCCCACTGTCGTCGAGGGGGTCGTGAACCACTGTTTGCTGGAGGTGGTGGTGCTGGAGGCACCCCAGGTGCGCTACACCCAGGACAACCAGACACCGGTGGCGGAGATGGCCGTCGAACTCGATGGTCTCCGCCCCGATGATCCCCCGGGACAACTGAAGGTGGTGGGTTGGGGTAATCTCGCCCAGGATCTTCAGAACCGGGTGCAGGTGGGTCAGCGGCTGATGATCGAGGGGCGGCTGCGTATGAGCACCGTCTCGCGCGCCGATGGCACCAAGGAAAAGCGCGCCGAATTCACCCTCGCCCGCCTTCACCCCCTCACGGCCCAGGGTTCCGCTCCGGCTCCATCTGCGGCGCCATCTGTGGCTCCACAGATGGCTGCAGCCATGGCTCAGGGCGCTCCGGTGCGCACGATTCCTCGGCCGGCGCCTGCCGCTCCCCGGCCGGTCACTCCGGCGCCGCGCCCTGCTGCTGCGGAGCCACCGCCCCCCACCTGGAACACCTCGCCGCTGGTGCCTGATCTGGCCGACGACGACGACGAAATCCCCTTCTGAGGCCCGGATCAGCCCGGTTCAAGCCGCTGGCGGGCCTGGTCGAGCAGCTGACCGAGCTCCCGCTCCAGTGCAGCAAGATCCAGCCTCAGATCGGGCCAGCGGCCGCCGTCGATCTGCTGCAGCAGCCAGAGGCGATCTTCAGTGAGCTGATCCAGCAGCTTCAGGGTGCTGGGGTCGTCGAGCGGGATCTCGGGGGGAGACGAAGGCGAAGCGGGATCGGCACTGGGGCTGGGGTGATCCATGGCCGGAGGGTCTGCTTGTCAACGATCGCCATCCTGGACCGCGCTGCAGGAAGATGGCGCTATGGAAGCACTCACATCCCCCGGCAGCCTGCTGACCATCCTCGGTGCGGCGCTCACCGTGATCGGCTCGATCGCCTACGTCACCGACAGCCCCAACATCAGCCTGGCGGGAGTGTTCTACGGCGTTCCGGTGCTGCTGGGAGGCCTGGCCCTGAAGTCGTCGGAGCTGCCCCCAGCCCAGCGGCTCACGCCGGCAGCGGAGCTGCGGCAGCTGCGTGAGCTGCCCGAGAACGAGCCCTTGCGCAAGCTTCTCAAAGACGTGACACGCTGGCGTTATGGCCAGAAGGCCCACCTCGAGAGCTCTCTCGAAGCGCTCAAGCTCTGGAACGACGACGCTCCGCCGGAGCTGCTGAGCGTGGCCGAGCACGATCTGGATGGCGGCTATGGCCTGGTGCTCCACTTCCGCTGCCATGGAGTTCCGCCGGAACGATGGCAGGCCAAGCAGGACCGGCTGGGTCGCTTCTTCGGCCCTGGACTGCGCGCTGAGCTGCGGCTGATCTCCGCTTCCGAGCTGGAACTGAGCCTGCTGCCCGGCGCTGATGTCGTCGAGCCCGCTCCAGCGGCCTGAGCCCTGGCCCCGGCGCCTGCCGGTCCCCACGCCCACCCTTCTCCCCTTTTCCTCTTGAGCCAGGACCCCGTCATCAGTGCTGAGGACACCCTGCGTGTGTCCGTGCTCAGTGAGGCGCTGCCTTATATCCAGCGCTTCGCCGGGCGCCGCGTGGTGGTGAAGTACGGCGGCGCGGCGATGGTGCGGGAAGATCTGCGCGACGCAGTCTTCCGCGACCTGGCCCTGCTGGCCTGCGTGGGGGTGCAGCCGGTGGTGGTGCACGGCGGCGGACCGGAGATCAACCAGTGGCTCAAGAAGCTGGAAATCCCCGCCCAGTTCCGTGATGGGCTGCGTGTCACCGACCCCGACACCATGGATGTGGTGGAAATGGTGCTGGTGGGTCGGGTCAACAAGCAGATCGTCAACGGTCTCAACCGGGTGGGGGGCCGTGCCGTGGGGCTCTCCGGCAGCGATGGGGCCCTGGTGGAGGCTCGCACCTGGGGCGAGGGTTCCCACGGACTGGTGGGTGAGGTGGCGGCGGTCAACCCCGATGTGCTCGCACCTCTGCTGCAGAGCGGCTACATCCCGGTGATCTCGAGTGTGGCTGCCGATCCCAGTGGCCAGGCTCACAACATCAATGCCGACACGGTGGCCGGGGAGCTGGCCGCTGCCCTTCAGGCCGAGAAGCTGATCCTGCTCACCGACACCCCGGGCATCCTGCAGGACCGGGAAGATCCCTCCAGCCTCTTGCGCCAGATCACCTTGCCCGAGGCCCGGGAGCTGATCCGTACCGGCGTCGTCAACGCGGGGATGACACCCAAGACGGAATGCTGCATCCGGGCCCTGGCCCAGGGGGTCGGCGCGGCCCACATCCTCGATGGCCGTGTCCCCCATGCCCTGCTGCTGGAGGTGTTCACCGATGCCGGCGTCGGCACGATGGTGGTCGGCAGCAGCCGTGCCGCCGCCCGAGCGAGTGCCCAGCGGCGTGGCTGAGGATCCACTGGCTCCGGCTCGGGCCGCGCTCGATTGCGGTGAGTACGGCCGCTGCCTGCGCTTGCTGGAGCCGATCGTGGAAGCCCATGCCATCACGGCATCGCTGGGCGGACGGGCCCGGATGCTGATGGCCACGGCGCTGATCGGCCAGGGGGAGTCTGAGAGCGCGGCCAGCTGTGTGCGCGGTCTCCAGGCCTGCGTTGATCCCGACCTGCGCCGGCAGGCCCGAGACCTGAGCTTGATTCTCGAGGCCCCCAGCCTCAAGCGGCCGGAGAACTGGTCGATCACCTTGCCGCCGATCGGCGGGGTGGAGTCGCTGCAGCAACGGGTGATGCCCCTGGGCCAGGCCCGCCCAGGCCGCACCAGAGCGGAGTCAGCGCCGCCGCCGCCGGTGGGTCCCACCCGCTCGCCATTGGGCTTTGCGATCGTCGTGCTGGCGGTGCTGCTGCTGCTCACGGGGCTGCTGGGGGGCTGCCTTCGCGTCGACACCGAGCTCAGCCTGCCGGCACCGGGTCGGCTCGAGCTGAGCCAGAGCCTCACCAGCGTCAGCGGCAACTGGATGCCCTGGCAGCGGCAGTTCGCCAGCACCCTCTCAACCGACGCTGAGCTCACTCGCTACAAGCTCTCCCTGGATCCGGATCAGGGCCGCCTCAGCCTCAGCAGCGGCGTGGTGACGCCTGCAGAAGCCTCAGGTCTGTTGCGGCGCCTGGCTCTCGATGCCGGTGCGCTCACGGGACAGCCACTGCCTGCGCCGGTGCTCAGCCTTCAGGAACGCAACTGGCTGCTCGGTGTTCGTCAGCAGCTCGGCTTCGAGCTCGACCTGCGCCAGGTGCAGCCCCTGCCGGGCCTGAGCTTCACGGTGAGACTCCGCTCACTGGGCGTCGGAGCTGTGCAAACAGCCCAGCCGCTGGCCGTGGAGCCCCGGCCCGAAGGGCTGAACTGGCCCCTGCAGCTGGGGGTCGTCAACCGGCTTGAGCTGAGCGGCTGGCGCTGGAGCCGCCTCGGCCTGGGCAGCCTGCTGGTCGCCCTGTTGCTGGTGCTCAGCCTGGTGTTGCAGCGGTTGCGGCGGCAGGCGGGTTTCGGCTGGCCTGAGTTGCCCTCCCCGTAGGAATCCCCTCAGAGCTCGATCGGATCGGGATCAATCGAGAGGCTCACGCTGCGGGCCAGGCCGGCGCGCAGCTCGGCTTCCGGAGGCAGGGGCAGGTCGGCGCCGGCGGGGCCGTGCAGCAGCAGCTGCCAGCGGTAGCGGCCCGCCACCCGTGCCACCGCGGCAGGCGCGGGGCCGATCATCTGCCAGCCGGCCTGCTCCACCTGGGGCCGCAGCTGCTCGGCCAGGGCGGCGGCGGCCGTGGCGGTGGCCGCTCCGGAGGGGCCAGCCAGGCGCAGCAGACACGCCCGGCTGAAGGGCACCAGCTGGGCCTGACGGCGCAGCTGCAGTTCCGCCTCGAGAAAGATGTCGTAGCGGCCGTCGATCAGATGCTGGATCACGGGGTGATCCGGCAGGTAGGTCTGCACGATCACCTCCCCGGGACGCTCACCCCTGCCGGCCCTGCCCGCCAGCTGCAGCAGCAGCTGCAGGCAGTGCTCCGAGGCGCGCAGATCAGGCCGGTGCAGGAGACCATCGGCTGCCAGCACCGCCGCCAGGGTGACACGGGGCAGATCCATGCCCTTGGCCAGCATCTGGGTGCCCACGAGCACATCGGCCTCCCCGGCCGCGAAACGTTCCAGCAGGCCGCGGTGCCCATCCCGGCCCCGGGTGCTGTCCCGGTCGAAGCGCAACAGGCGCAGACCCGAGAGTTCCTGCTCCAGCTGCTCCATCACCCGCTGGGTGCCGGCGCCGAAGGGCTTGAAGGCGGTGGAACCGCAGGATCCGCAGTGGGAGGTCAGGGGCTGGCGGTGGCCGCACCAGTGGCAGCGCAGGGTCTGACTGCCATCGCGCAGCCGGTGGACCGTGAGGGACACATCGCAATGAGGGCACTGAACCACCTCACCGCAACTGCGACAGCTCAGGAAACTGCTGTAGCCGCGGCGGGGCACCAGCACCACGGCCTGCTCCCCACGCTCCTGGAGCCGCTCCATCCGCTCCATCAGGGCCCGGCTGATCAGGCGGCGGTGGCCTTCCGCCAGCTCCTGACGAAGGTCCACCACCCGCACCGGCGCTGCCGCCTGCCCGCTGATGCGGCGGCTGAGGCGCAGCAGGGTGGCCATGTACCG
Source organism: Synechococcus sp. 1G10 (assembly GCF_002252625.1). Lineage (GTDB taxonomy): Bacteria > Cyanobacteriota > Cyanobacteriia > PCC-6307 > Cyanobiaceae > Regnicoccus_A. The sequence continues at coordinate 178,017 of NZ_NQKW01000003.1, forward strand.
GGGACCCCGGCATGCCAGCCACGACTCCAGGGAGGGGGTGGCGCTCCCCAGCAGCAGCCGGGCGCCCGCGGCAGTGCAGCGCAGCCGGGCCACCTCCCTGGCGTGGTAGCAGGGCATCGGACTGTCCTGTTTGTAGGAACTGTCGTGCTCCTCATCCAGCACGATCAGGCCCAGGGGCGCCAGGGGCAGGAACACCGCCGAGCGAGTGCCCACGGCGATCAGAGGCTCCGTGGGGCCGGCCTGCAGACAACGGCGCCAGGCGGCGATGCGCGCCCGTTCCGAAAGGCCGCTGTGGAACTCGAGGATGCGGCCGCCGAAGCGGGCACGGCAGCGGTCGAGCAGCTGGGGGATCAGTCCGATCTCAGGAGTGAGGATCAGCGCGCTGCGGCCGGAAGCCAGGCAGGCGGCCGCCGCCTGCAGATACACCTCCGTCTTGCCTGAGCCGGTCACTCCCCAGAGCAGGAACTCCTGGCCGCTGGACCCGGCGAGGATCTGCTCGAGGGCGGCCTCTTGGTCCGGATTCAGGGGGCGGGGCGACTCGAGCGGCCCGCCGGCCAGATCATGAGCCTGCTGGACGGCGCCTGGCTGAGGCGCACCGCCGCCAGAGAGCACCTGTCGGCTGCTGCGTAACCAGCCTTTGGCCACCAGGGCCTGCACCAAGGAGCGGCTGAAACCCCATGCCATGACCGTGGTCTGGGAAGCCGCCGAGCCGGGGCATTCCCGCAGGCGATCGATCAGCTGGCACTGGCGGCTGGTGAGTGGCTGGGGGCTCTCCACCAGCTCCAACCGGAGCTGGGTAAGTAGCTGGGGCTGGGCCCGTGCCGGCCGCTGTCCCAGCCAGCCTGGAGGCAAGGCTGTCTTGAGGGTTCGAAACAGGCTGGTGTGGCACTGACGGGCCACCTCCTGCAGCAGCGCCTGCCAGTGGGGATCCACGGCGGCGGCCTGGTGAAGACCTTCCACCGACTGGATCACCGCTGGATCGAGATCAGCCGGAACCTCAGCCAGGGTGTCGACCACCAGGCCGATCTGGGGGCGTCCCCTCAGTCGCACGCTCACCAGATCCCCGACCGCCAGGCCAAGGACCGGTGGTGCGGCGTAGGTAAAGATTCTCCCCTCCCTACCGGCCTCCACCCAGACCTGAACCCAGTGCGGGGGCAAGGACATCTCCAACACGGTCGAGATTCGCCTTGCAAACCCCATAGGGGTTTCTTAAGATAAAGGAGTTGAGCAGCTCAACTGGCTGCTGTCGGAACCAGGCAGAGTTCCGTCCAGTGGGAAGACCTGAAGTGCAGGCTGCTTGGAGAACCCCTCCAGCGCGCCTCCCGGTCTGCGAACACCCCTGACAGCACTGCCTGGCCTCCGGGTCGTTCCACGTCGTCAGGTCTTTGTTTCCTCCGCTTCAACCCGGCGCCTGATGGGGCCTGTTTTTGTTCCTGGTCGGCCATCGGCTGCACTTGGATGCTGAAGAAACGTTTTGTGTCGTGATGTTGTCATCGCGCCCAATTGACTTGGCTGAATTTCCGGCCTGAACTTGTCGGCCCAATTGTTTTCACCTGACTATTCCGTCACTCCGTCGCAGTCCCGCTATGAGCCCAGTGTCCGCCGCCAGCCCCAAGCCAGGCGTTCCTCAGATCCTGATGGTGGCCGCTCCATCGGGAGAGGAAGTGGCGGTGAAGCTCAAACCGAAGGCCAGCGCCACTAAGGCCAAAGCCTCCCCCAAGTCATCCGCAAAGTCTTCCGCCAAGTCAAAGGTCGACCTTGCTGCTGCTGACGACACCGACAAGGGCGAAACCCTGACAGCAGCGAACTCCGTCACCAGGACTCGCAAGCCAACTGCGAAGGCGGCTTCCAAGAGCACCACCGTCAAAGCCAGCCCAGCCGCCGCCAAGGCCGGCACCACCAAGGCGAAGGCAACCACCGCCAAAGCAGCGGCAGCGGCCAAACCCAAGGCTGAACCGGTCAGCACCGACCTCAGCGCCGCAGCCGACGAGCTGCTCGAGGCGGCCGACGGGGCCAAGGACAAGAAGGGCTCGGCGAAGGAAAAGGCCCTGGCCAGCATCAAGGTGGGCCCCAAGGGGGTTTACACCGAGGATTCGATCCGGGTCTACCTGCAGGAGATCGGCCGGATCCGTCTGCTCCGCCCCGATGAGGAAATCGAGCTGGCGCGCAAGATCGCTGATCTGCTACTGCTGGAGGAGCTGGCCACCCAGTTCGAGCAGGACAACGGCCACTATCCAGACAGCAAGGAATGGGCCGTGCTGGTGGACATGCCACCGCTCAAATTCCGTCGGCGCCTGATGCTGGGCCGCCGTGCCAAGGAAAAGATGGTGCAGTCGAACCTGCGCCTGGTGGTGTCGATCGCCAAGAAGTACATGAACCGTGGGCTCTCCTTCCAGGACCTGATTCAGGAAGGCAGCCTCGGCCTGATCCGCGCCGCGGAGAAATTCGACCACGAGAAAGGCTATAAATTCTCCACCTACGCCACCTGGTGGATCCGTCAGGCGATCACCCGCGCCATCGCCGACCAGAGCCGCACGATCCGCCTGCCGGTGCACCTCTACGAAACGATCTCCCGCATCAAGAAAACCACCAAGGTGCTCTCCCAGGAGTTCGGCCGCAAACCCACCGAGGAAGAGATCGCCGAGAGCATGGAGATGACGATCGAGAAGCTGCGCTTCATCGCCAAGTCAGCGCAGTTGCCCATTTCGCTGGAAACCCCGATCGGCAAGGAGGAAGATTCCCGCCTGGGCGACTTCATCGAAGCCGACATCGAGAATCCTGAGCAGGACGTGGCCAAGAATCTGCTGCGCGAAGATCTCGAAGGCGTGCTCGCCACCCTCAGCCCCCGCGAGCGGGATGTGCTGCGTCTGCGCTACGGCCTCGACGACGGCCGCATGAAGACCCTCGAGGAGATCGGGCAGATCTTTGACGTGACCCGCGAAAGAATTCGCCAGATCGAGGCCAAGGCCCTGCGCAAACTGCGGCATCCCAACCGCAACGGCGTGCTCAAGGAGTACATCAAGTAGGCCAGATTTCCTGAGGCCTCGCTCGGTCCCTTGTCGGCCCTGAGCGAGGCTGGTGGCTGGTGTTCTGTTCCTTGCCGGATGGCGTGTTGATCACTCAGGGATGGATGGCCTGGCTGGAGCGCGATCAGCGCCGGCTCTGGCTGGTGAGCGGCCTCGGCTATCTGCTGTTGTGCTGGCTGGCGTTCTTTCAGAACCTGGGCAGCCTCAGCCTGATGGACAAGACCGAGGCCCTGTTCGTGGAGGTGGGCCACCAGATGGTTGAGCGGGGGGACTGGATCACCCCGATCTGGAATGGCGAACTCTTCTTCGATTACCCCGTCTGGGGGTACTGGATGGTGGGCCTCAGCTTCCGCCTCTTCGGTGTGAACGAGTGGGCCGCCCGCCTGCCTGTGGCCCTGGCGGCCAGTGCCGTGGTGCTGGCGGGTTTCGGCCTGCTGTGGGTCAGCGCCTCTGCTGATGGGGGCCTGCGCCAGCGCTGGCAGAGGGCCGCCTTCGGTTCGGCCCTGCTGGCCTTGAACCCCGGCTGGATCGGCTGGGGCCGCAGCTCCGTCACCGACATGTTCCTGGCCAGTGCCATCGCCCTGAGCCTGTTCGGTTTCTTCCTCAGCTACAGCCAGCCCAAAGGCAGCACGGCCCGGCGGCTGGGTTTCGTGGCCATGCCCCTGTTCAGTGCCATCGCTGTGCTGGCCAAGGGGCCGGTGGGTCTGGTGCTGCCCGGGCTGGTGGCTCTGGTGTTCCTGATCGCCCAGGGCCAGCTGATCGCCTATGTGCGGCGACTGCCGTTGCTGCCGATCGTCGGGATCTTTCTGTTGGTGGTGCTGCCCTGGTATGTCCTGGCGGCCCAGGCCCATGGCATGGCCTTTCTGGGGGGATTCTTCGGGTTCAGCAACATCCAGCGGTTCACCTCGGTGCTGTACCGCCACGCCGGGCCCTGGCACTTCTATCTGCCCTGGGTGCTGCTGCTGCTGCTGCCCTGGTCGTTTCACCTGCCCGTGGCGCTGATGCGTCTGCGGTTCTGGCAGCTGAAGACCTGGCGCCGCCAGCCACCACAGGCCCAGTTGGCCCTCTTCTGCCTGGTCTGGTTTCTGGTGGTGCTGCTGTTCTTCTCCGCTGCCGCCACCAAGCTGGCCGGCTACATCCTGCCCATGGTGCCGGCCACAGCCCTGCTGCTCGCCCTCTACTGGTTTCCTCTCGAGAGTGTCCCGCCTGAGGCCAGTGGCGGCAGTGAGCTGCTGGCTGCCCACCAAAGCGACCGGCCCCAGCGTTGGAGCGGCTGGGTCAATGCCCTGGTGTTCGCCGCCCTGGCCCCAGCCGCCGCCCTGGCTCCACGCTGGGCGGCCACGGATCCGGCCTACCCCGGCTTTGCCAGTGCCCTCAGCAGCTCAGGCCTGCCGCTGCTGCTGGCCCTGATTCTGGCGGGAAGTGCCATCGGCCTGCTCGTCCTGCTGCTGCGTCCGGGCCGACCCAGGGCCCTCTGGCTGCCGGATCTGGCCGCCATGCTGCTGCTGATGGCGGTGGTGGTGCCCCCCCTGGCACCGCTGATGGAAACCCAGCGGCAGCGGCCGGTGCGGGAGCTGGCAGAGCGGGCCGGGCAGCTTGCAGCCCCCGGCGAACCGCTCTGGGTGGTGGGCTACAAGCGCTACAGCGTGGTGTTCTACAGCGGCCGCGAGGCTGTCTTCCTTGACAGCCCGGAAGGTGCCCTGGAGGCCCTGAGGGAACCCCCGGCGCCTGGTTCAGCCGCCCGCAGCGTGCTGATCTTCGGAGAGGAATTCCGCCTCAAGGACCTGCCAAAGACCTTGCCTGGGGCCGAGCTGCTGGAGAGCCGTGCCGGGCACCAGCTCTGGCGTGTTCCGCGCACGAGCTGACGCGATGACCATGCAGCATGAGTGACCCACAACACCAACGAACCGATCGGCTGATCACTTGAGTCAAACCCAATCCCCGATATTCTCCGCGCCGACTCCCACCGCAATCCGCCGCTGGTTTCGATTGTTCGGTCCGGTGCGACTGCTGCTCTGCGGCCTGGCGGCCCTGGTGGTGATCTGGATCGAGCAGGTGGTGCTGACTCAGCAGGAGCCGGCGTTCGATGAGTCCGTGCTGGCCTGGCTGGGAGATCGCATCCCCGAGAGCATCGGTCGCTTTCTGGTGATCGTGTATCAGGTGAGCGGCACACGCTTCACGGCGATGCTGGTGCTGGCGGCCTTGATCTTTCTGTTGATCAAGCGATCGTGGAACCAACTGATCTGGGTCGCCATCGGCACCAGCGGCATCCTCCTGATCGTGGATCGCTGGTTGAAACCCCAGTTTGATCGTGCCCGGCCCCTGGACCGTCTGGTGGAGGTGATCGGCCGCAGTTTTCCCAGTGGCCATGCCGCCGGAGCCGTGGTGTTCTATTTCCTGATGTGCACGATTCTGGCGGAGCGTTACCCGCAGCTGCGCCGCCCACTGGTGCTGGGCTCCTCCCTCTGGGTGGGCCTGATCTGGGTCAGCACGCTCTATTGCCGGGTGCACTGGCTCACCGACATCATCGCGGGGGCAGCCGTGGGCTTCATCTGGCTGAGCATCTGCCTGACCAGCCTGCGCTTCTGCGCGGGCCGTCAGAGTGGCTGAGCCAGAACAGGCCGTCATGAACGCCAGCAACAGCGCAGCCGCCATTGATCTCACCAGCCTGATGGGCCTGCGCAGCGCCCCCAGCCTCGATGCCGCCCAGCGTCAGGCTCTGGACCAGGAGCTGAAGCAGCGCCTGGCGGCCTGTGACTGGTTCACGATCGGCGTGATGGCCCCATCGGCCCAGGCGGCCCTGACCGCGCTGCGGGCCTGCGAGGCCGCCCAGGACTGGAGCCCGCTGCAGGGCGAGAGTGAGGAGCCTGTGGAGGGGCCCGTCTTCCTGAAGGGGAATCAGCGCACGGGCCGCTTCCTGCTGCGGGCCGAGACCGGTCTGGGGGAGGGGTTGCTGATTGGCGGTCAGAGCGACAGCCATCCGGAGGCCACCGGCACCTGGGGGCCCCTGCCCCTCGACTTTTTCGGCTGATCACGGTGCGGCCTGCGCCGGCCTTGTGTGGGCCGGTCGGTCCTTAGGCTTGACCGCTGTTCTACGGCCACGCGGCCGGGCTGAGGAATCGATTGATGGCCGGCACCACTCTGCGAATCGCCTCCCGCCGCAGCCAGCTGGCGATGGTGCAGACCCACTGGGTGCGCGATGAACTGAACCGGGCGAATCCGGACCTGGAGATCAGCATCGAAGCGATGGCCACCCAAGGCGACAAGATCCTGGATGTGGCGCTCGCCAAGATCGGCGACAAGGGCCTGTTCACCAAGGAACTGGAGGCCCAGATGCTGGTGGATCAAGCCGACATCGCCGTGCACAGTCTCAAGGACCTGCCCACCAACCTCCCCGAAGGCCTGATGCTCGGCTGCATCACCGAGCGCGAAGATCCCGCCGATGCACTGGTGCTGCACGAACGCCACCGGGGCTGCAGCCTTGAAACCCTTCCGGAGGGCAGCGTGGTGGGCACCAGCTCGCTGCGGCGCCTGGCCCAGCTGCGCCACCACTTCCCCCACTTCCAGTTCAAGGACGTGCGCGGCAATGTGATCACCCGCCTCGAGAAGCTCGATAGCGGTGGCTACGACTGCCTGATCCTGGCGGCCGCCGGCCTGGGACGCCTCGGCCTTGGCCACCGCATCGACGCCCTGATCGATCCCTCGATATCGCTGCATGCGGTGGGCCAGGGGGCCCTGGGAATCGAATGCCGCCTTGGCGACAGCGCGGTTCTTGAGCAGATCAAGGTGCTGGAACACACCCCCACTGCCCGCCGCTGTCTGGCGGAGCGGGCCTTCCTGCGTCAGCTCGAGGGAGGTTGCCAGGTGCCGATCGGAGTGAACAGCCGTTTCGAGGGGGATGAACTGGTGCTCACGGGCATGGTTGCCAGCCTGGATGGCCTGCGCCTGATCCGGGATGAGGCCCGGGGGCCCCAGCAGGATCCCGAAGCGATCGGCATCAGCCTCGCCCAGCTTCTGCGCAGCCAGGGCGCCGGTGAAATTCTGGAGGAGATCTTTGCAGCTGTCAGGCCCGAAGCCTGAGACAGGCCCGATGCCTGAGACAGGCTCAGCCGCGCCTCTGGAGGGCGACACCCGCGGGCTTCCCTTTCAGTGGAGCCTGCTGGCCTGGGCCGCGCTGGTGGGGATCCTCACCGGGGTGGCCGTTGTGGGCTTCCACTACCTGCTGGGATTCATCAACAATTTTCTGTTCGGGACCCTGGTGGAGTGGGTGCTCGATCTGGTGAGTTCTCAGCAGCTCGATACCACCACAGTGGAGGTGTTCACCGCGCCGGATCCCGACTCCGGCACACCCCTGAAGGCTCTGCTGCAGCTGGGTCTGGGAGGGGTTGGCTTTCTGCCGCCGCCGCCGCCGCCCCTGCCGGAGCCCACCCCCCTGCCACCGGTCGGACCCAGCGGTTGGCTGGCTTCCTGGCCCGTGGTCATCGCTCCCCTACTCGGCGGCGTGGCGGTGGGGCTGTTGCGCCAGGTGGGCCGCGACCTGGGTCCCAGCCTGCCCAGCCTGATGGCGATGGCCGACGGGGGGGCTCCTGCCCTGCCGCGCCTGCCCGGACTGCGGCTGGTGGCCGCCTCCCTGAGTCTGGGCAGTGGCGCTTCGCTGGGCCCTGAGGGGCCGAGCGTGGAGAGCGGCGGCAACCTTGGCCTGTGGGTGGCGCTGCGGGGGCGACTACCGCCCGAATCCCAGAAGGCCCTGGTGGCCGCGGGCGTGGCGGCGGGGCTGGCGGCCGGCTTCAAGGCCCCGATCGCCGGGGTGTTCTTTGCCTTCGAAGGGGCTTACAGCGCAATTCCCGGGCGACCCAGTCTGCGGGCGGTGCTGGTGGCGGCGGTGGCGTCTTCGCTGGTCACCCAGCTGTGCCTGGGTGATGAGCCGATCTTCCGCCTGCCGGTCTATGAGGTTCGCTCACCCCTGGAGTTGCCGCTTTACCTGGGACTGGGGTTGGTGGCCAGCCTGATGTCGTGGGCGTTGGTGAGTCTGCTGGCGGCCGGGCGCAGTGAGCCGGTGCAACAACGGTTCGCCCGTCTGCCCCTGTGGCTGCTCAATGGGCTCGGCGGCCTGGGCGTGGGTGTGATGGCCCTTGGCTTCCCCCAGGTGCTAGGAGTGGGCTACGACACGATCGAGGCCCTGCTCGGCAGCGAGGGGGGGGTGGCACTCACCACCCTGGCGGCCCTGCTGGTGGTGAAGCTGCTGGCCACAGGCCTCAGCAATGCCACGGGTTTCGTGGGCGGCGGCTTTGCACCGGCCCTGTTTCTGGGGGCAGTGCTGGGCAATCTTTACGGCCAGCTGCTGGGGGACAGCGGCTTCGGTCTGCCGGTGGCGGAACCGCCGGCCTACGCCATGGTGGGCATGGCGGCCGTGCTTGCCGGCAGTGCCAGAGCACCGCTGACGGCACTGCTGTTGCTGTTCGAGCTCACCCACGACATTCGCATCGTGCTGCCGTTGATGGCGGCCGCCGGCCTCAGCGCCGTGCTGGTGGAACGCTGGCAGGGACTGGCTGACCCGGGAATGCTGGGGCCGGATCCCGCCGAGGAGGAACGGCGACAAGGGCTGGCTGCCCTGCCGGTGATCGAGGCGCTGGAGGCGGAATCCCCGCTGGTACTCAAGGCAAGTACCCCGGCCAGGGCGGCCCTGGGCCAGCTGATCGAAGCCCACGGCCACTGCCTGGTGGTGGAGCGCGATGGCTGGGTGATCGGTGTGGTGACCCTGATCGATCTGCAACGGGCGATCAGCGCCGGCCACGGGGGTGAAGGGTTGCCGCTGGAGGAGTGCCGCCGCTCCGATCTGCTCTGGCTGCCGGCTCAGGCGAATCTCGCCCAGCTGGAGGACCAGCTGGTGCCCAATGGGCTGCGCCAGGTGCCGGTTTTCGACCTCGACGGTCCTGGGCTGGCCCAGTTACCCGCCGGCTTGCCGAACAGCGGCTTGCCGGCTCATGCCCTGCTGGGCCTGGCCAGCCGGGATGGCATGGCCAGGGCCCTCGCCCGCAAACTTCGGATCTGAAATCAGCGCACCACCACCACGGGCGTGCCCACCTCCACCATCTCGAACAGCTTGTGGACGTCAGCGCGATGCATCCGCACACAGCCATGGGTGACGGCAGCCCTTGAACTCACAGCCCAGCCCCAGGCAGCAGGAGTGCCATGGATACCGAACTGGTCCTTGGTGGTGGAGTGGAAGCCGATCCAACGGTCGCCAAGGGGTCCATCCGGACCGATGACGCCCTTCTTCTGGCCCGACTTGGTGCTGACGTACTGGGGATTGACCACCTTGTTGGTCACATTGAAGGTGCCGGTGGGTGTGGGGGTAGCGGGATCACCGATCGCCACCGGCCAGGGGCCATAGACCTTGCCGTCGCGCTCGAGGCGGATCTCCCGCTTGCCCAGTGCCAGCAGGATCCTGGAGGTATTGACCGGAGCCGCCTGGGGGGCAGCCGGAGCAGCTCCCGGAGCCAGGGAAGGAACGGGGGGTGGATCATTCTGGAGCACTGCTGCAGGGCTGCCGATCGCCGGAGCGCTGGGGATCGGAGCGGTGGGAGTGATGATGCCGCCGCTGTTGGCGAGAGCCACGGAGGAGCCGGCGACCCAGAGGGTGGCGAAACCGGTGAACAGGCCTGCTGCAACCCGGGCGGGAGCCAGCGATGAACGGGGGATGGTAAAGCGCATGCGGTTGATCGAAGCTATGGACAGAAAAGGCGACCGTAGGGGGCGGTTCAGTTCACCAGTTTGGCGTCAATCTGCTCGAGATAGCGTGCCTCGCACTCCTTGATGATCCGAACAGCCTCCTGGGTGTTGAGAAAGCCATTGACTTTGCAGGTGCCGGGCTTTTTCAGATCCTTGTAGTGCTCCCAGTAGTACTGGGTTTCCTTGAGCCAGTGGGCGCCGAGCTGCTCGTAGCTGGTGATGTGATCCATGCGCTTGTCATCGGCCAGCACGGCGATCACCTTGTCGTCCACCTCACCGCCGTCATCGAAGGTCATGATGCCGATGATTCGAGCCTCCACCAGGCTGCCGGGCACCAGCGGTTCGGTGACGCCCACGATCTCGATGTCGAGCGGATCGCCGTCCTCGTCCCAGGTGCGGGGGATACAGCCGTAGGCGAAGGGGTAGGAGAGCGAGGAGTAGCCCACCCGATCGAGCTTGAGATGGCCGGTTTCGGTGATCAGCTCGTATTTATTGATGGTCATCGAGTTGAGCTCGACGATCGCATTCAGCCGCAGTTCCTCTTCATCGGCGAACGCTGGCAGCACATGCAGCAGGTTGAGCATGGTGCGGCTGGGGGCGTGGTCGATGTTCGCCATGGGGCGTCGCGAAGCGGCTGCGGCGGCATCTTACGGACGCCGGGCTGAGCGGAAGCCACGCCTGACTCAGGGGGTCTCCAGCAGCCGGTCGACCTTGCCGCTCAGATAACGCAGGAACGGGCTGGCGCTCAGGGGCGCCCCGGTGACCTGGGCCACCAGCTCCTCTCCATTCACCGAGCGACCCAGCGGCCAGACGTTCTCAGCCAGCCAGCGCTGAAGCCGTGATTCCTCGCCGGCGCCCACCGCCGTTTCGATCGGCCCGAGCTGGCGCTCCATCGACTCGGCCAGCTGGGCACTGATCAGGTGGCCCAGGGCATAGGAGGGGAAATAGCCGAACAGGCCTTCGGCCCAGTGGATGTCCTGCAGGCAACCCTCGGCATCCCGCTGGGGCCTGATCCCCAGCAGCTCGCCCATGCGCCGGTTCCACTGCTCGGGCAGCTCCGACACCGGCAAGCCCTGCTCCACCAGGGCCAGCTCCAGCTCGAAGCGGAGCACGATGTGCAGTCCATAGGTGAGCTCGTCGGCTTCCACCCGGATCAGCCCCGGCCGCATCGGGTTGAGCCCTCGCCAGAAGGAATGGCTGCCACCCCAGGGATCACTGCCCAGTGCCCCGCTGAAGCGGGTGTGCCAGCGGCTGGCAAAGGCCTGGCTGCGCGCCACCCGGCACTCCCAGAACAACGACTGCGACTCATGGACCCCCATCGAGGTGGCCTCTCCCAGGGGCCAGGGGAAGTAGTGGTCGTCGCCGCGGGGCAGCCCCTGTTCATAGAGGGAGTGGCCCCATTCATGGGCGGTGGCCAGGAAAGCGGAAAAGGGTTGATCCGGCACCACCCGGCTGGTGATGCGGTAGTCGGCCGGGCCCAGGGTGCAGGAGAAGGGGTGGGCCGAGCGCGAGCGCTGGCAGCGGCTGGGGTCGTAGCCCCAGCTGTCGAGCAGCTCGGCGCAGAGGGTCTCCTGCAGCTCCTCCGGGATGGCGGCGGCTGGGGCCGAGGGCCCGGCCGCAGCAGCAGGCGGTGAGGCCCGCACCCGCTCCAGCAGTGGCGGGATCCCTTCAGAGAGGGGCGTGAACAGCTCCTGGAGGCGGTCCTTGCTGACATCGGGCTCGAAGGGCTGGGCCAGGATCTCCCAGGGGCTGCGCCCGGCTGGCTCGATCGGCGCCAGCTGGGCGGCCTGCTCACGACGCAGCTGCAGCAGCTCCTCGAGCGCCGGGGCAAAGACCGCGAAGTCATTGCTGCGCCGGGCCTCCTGCCAGACGGCATTGCCCCGGGACTGGGCTACGGCAAGGCGGGCCACCAGCTGGGGATCCAGGCTGCGCTGCCGCTCCAGTTCCTGCCTCAGCAGCTGCAGATTCCGCCGCGTGGAGGCGGGGGCGGAGTGATCAAGCTCGGCCTCGGCCGCTGCCACCAGGCCCGTGTAGGTCTCGCTGCTCTGCCGCTCATGCAGCTGGCTCGCCAGCAGGGACAGCTGCTTACCCCGCCAGTCGGCGCCAGCCGGTGGCATCACGGTGTTCTGGTCGTAGTAGAGCGCGCTGCTGATGGAACCCAGGAGCCGGGTCTGATGCAGATGCTCACGGAGGCGCACAAGGGCCTGACCCGGCTGGGGCATGGGACGGGAGCAGGGTGACGGGTCCAAGCATGGCGCTGAGCATCAACCAGCCGTTGGCCTGAGCGTCTCCCAGTGCAGGTCCATCGCCACCGAGCCCTCGAGGCTGCGTTTCACCGGGCAACCCTCGGCAGCGCGCTGCAGCAGACGGATCTGATCATCGTCCAGGCCTGCCGGCAGGGACACCCAGACCGTGAGCCGCTCGATCTGGCGGACTCCGGCGTTGGTCATCGTTTTCTCCACCCGGGCCGTGCAGCCCTGAAGCGGGATGGTGTGGCGTTCCGCCACGATGCCCATGATCGTCAGGATGCAGGTGGCCAGGGCTGTGGCCACCAGGTCGGTGGGCGAGAACCGTTCCCCCAGCCCCTGGTTGTCCGTGGGGGCATCGGTGCTGAGATCCGAGCCCGATGGACCATGGCTGGCCGTGCAGCGCAGTGCCCCCTCGTACTGGCACAGGATCGTGGTCATCGATTCCGGGGCGGCTGGATCACTTCCCCAGCATCCTGTGATTCTGACGGCGCGCCGTTACGACTGAAAACGAGGGGAAGCATGGACTCGGGCGGATTCATTGAGCGGCAGGTGCAGTCGCGCCGTGAGGTGATGGCCATGCTGGAGAGCAGGAGCCTGATGGTGGTCAGCGGCCGCCGGCTGGTGATCTCTCTGCTCACCGGGGTGATCGCCGATCGCTGTCAGTGGTTCGGCTCCGCCACCAGTGAAGCTGAGGCGCTGGAGCTGTTGAGCGAGCGGCAGCCGGACTTGCTGTTCGTGACCCACCCTTTGCGTCCCGGCAGCGGCCTCGAGCTGGTTCGCCGTGCCAAGGCTCTGCATCCGACACTGCCCTGCCTGCTGCTGCTGGAAGAGGAATCCCCGCCGCTGGTGCGCGCCGCCTTGGAGGTCCACTGCGACGGCATCTGCGCCGATCGGGGCGTGGGATTCGGCAATCTGGTGGCGGCCACCAGGGCCGTGCTCGGCGGCGGCTTCTACATGGACCCCCAACTGAGGGATCTGCTCACCCAGGCCAGCCGCACCAGCCATGCTCCGGCGGGGCCGGGCCTGAGTGAGCGGGAACAGGAGCTGCTTGAGCTGGTGGTGCGGGGATATCAGAATCCCCAGATCGCATCCCGGTTGCACATTTCGGTGGAAACGGTTCGCAGTCATCTGAAATCAGCGTTTCAGAAGCTGGGAGCCGCGGGACGCACCCAGGCGGCGGTGATGGCGGTCTGTCAGGGGCTGGTGAGCTGGCACCTGGATGAGCTTCCCTGATCCGAACCGGCCCACTTCAATCGGCTTACTTGCGCCGGCAGTAGCCACCGCCCACATTCATCCAGCCAGAGGGGCAGGCCTCGCCGTTGCTGGGAGCCACCGAATAGGTGGTGACCCCGAGGGTGCTGCACTTGCCGTTGAAGAGATCGACATAGCCGAGTGGACACATGTCCCTGAGTTTGGGCACCACTTTCTGGGCCTGGGCCGGGACCTCCATGCACGCGATCGTCAGCGGGATGGCGAGGCTCAACAGCAGCAACCGATGAAGCCAGCGTGAGGGAGGCGGGGCTGGGGACATCGGTGCGGGGCTGGAAACTCAGCATGAGCCTAGGTTTGATGGGCTTTGTGAGGGGTCCAGCGAGCGGCTGTCTCTGCAACAAGACGCGACTCAGATGCAACAGCCCTGCAACCCGCTGTCCTCTTTTGCCCCCTTCAACCCTGATGCTGCGTCAGCACCTCGACCGGCTTGAGCTCGCCACCACTGGGGAGGGCTTCCATGACCTGACGGCCCAGCTCGGGACCTGCCTGGCGGCCACCGGCCTGCAGCTGGGGGTGTTGCACCTGAGCGTGCTTCACACAAGCTGCAGCCTCACCATCAACGAGAACGCCGATCCGCGGGTGCTGCTCGATCTGGCCGCCTATCTGAGAGCGCTGGTGCCCGAGGAAGGCGTGCGTCCGATCAGCGGGGCAGGCCCTCTGCGCGCCTGGGTCCACGACGACGAAGGGGCCGATGACATGCCGGCCCACATCCGCACCGCCCTGACCGCCACCAGCCTCAGCCTGTCCTTCGAGCGGGGCCGCTTGCTGATCGGGACCTGGCAGGCGATTTACCTGTGGGAACACCGTCGCCGTCCCCACCGGCGCCAGTTGTGCGCCCACTGGATCGGCAGTTGAGCTCGGCTCCAGCAGCTCGATCCCAGCACTCCCATAGCTCCATCAGCACGCCTGTCTCGTCGAGGTCGTCGTGGGAGTGGACCACCAGGCGGCGCAGCTTCTCGGCGGAGCTGAGCGGTTCGGCCGTGAGCTGCTGCTCCAGCAGCACCGCCAGGTCGGCGTCACTGGGGTCGTCATCCAGGCGCTCGCGCCGCTCCAGCCGCTGCTGCAGCAGGGCCTGATCGGCCCGCACCTCCAGCAGCAGGGGCACCGCCCCCAGGCGCCGGGCCAGCTGGGTGGCCCGCTCCCGGCTGCCGGCCCTCAGGTGGGTGGCATCGAGCAGCACCCATCGACCCTTCCGCAGGCTGGCCTCGGCAGCGGCGAGCAGGGCGTCTTCCGTGCGTTGGTGGGCCTCGGGGCTGTAAATGGTGTGGCGCTGCTCGCCGCTGGGGCGCTGCAGGGGAGTCAGGCCGTAAAGGCGCTTGCGGATCAGGTCGCTGCGCTGGTGATCCGCGAGGAGCCAGGGGGCGAGGCTGGCGCCCAGGTGGCTCTTGCCGCTGCCCGACACCCCATGGAGCAGGATCAGGGCCGGCGGCCCCAGCCCACAGCCGACGTAGGCCAGGGCCAGGCTCAGGTAACGGCGCGCCATCGCCCTGGCGGCCTGGCGCTGCTGGGCGGGGATCTCCTGCTCGCCGCTGGTAGCCGCTTCCACCTTCGCTCTGACATGGGCGCGGTAGGAGCAGAAAAGCTGGAGCACAGCCGGCTCGATCGCCTCTCCATAGCCGGCCAAAAGGGCCTCGACGCGCTCGCCATGACCGGCCGCCTGCAGGTCCATCACCAGAAAGGCCAGATCCGAGGCCCGGTCCACCTGGCGCAGATCGGCGTTGAACTCCACCCCATCCACCACCGCCAGCTGCGGCTCCAGCAGCACGTGCTCCAGGCGCAGATCACCGTGGCCATCCACCGCCTGCCCCGCCGCCAAGCGCTGGCGCAGACGGTTCCTGCAGCGGCGCAGGGCCAGGGCCAGACCGCTCACCAGCAGCCCATGCACCCCTGCGGGAAACAGCTCCGGCACCGAGCGGCGGGTGGCGCGCACGTTGTTGCGCAGCACCGCCGCGAAACGCCTCTCGGCACCGAAGGCCAGCTCAGCTGCCAGGGGGTGCTGATCGTGAAAACGGGCGATGAACTGCCCCAGTTGCTGGAGCTGCGTGTCGCTGACGCGATCGGCCGCCAGGCGGGCCGCCAGGGTGGCGCCGGCGGCGAAGCGGTGCATCACCACCACGTGCTCACCCCCCTCCAGCTCCTCGCCAACGGCAGCGATTCGCACCTCACCGCTGGCGAGCTGGAGCACGGCAGCCACACCAAGATAGAGATCGGGCGCCAGGCGGCTGTTGAGGCGCACCTCCTCGCGGCACCAGTGCAAGCGTCGCTCGGCGCTGCCGTAGTCGAGCAGACCCCAGAAGCGCAGGGGCTTCTTGAGCTTGAAGGCACGGCGACTGGTGAGAAAGATCACGCTGATGTGGGTCTGGATCAGCTCCACGCGGCGTTGATCGGCCGGCTCCTCCCCCCAGGCCTCGTCGGGGTAGGCCCCGGGACGGGAGAGGGCGCTGATCAGGGCGGCGAGCTCCAGCGGCGTTGATGAGCTGGGATCTGAGCCTGGTGAAAGATCGGGGGTAGCGGATGTCACATCAGGTGGAAGCAATTGAACGCAGTGCCGCCCGCCTGGCTCCGTACGTTGCCTGGACGACATGTCTTCGTCCGTGACCCAGCATCGCCCCCCCCGGCTCCGGTTCCGGGCACTCGCCCTTGGCGCTGCTATGGGGCTGGCCTTGCTGACGGGCTGCAGCAACGCCCGTAAACAGGAGGTCAATGTCTATTCGGGGCGTCACTACAACACCGACAAGGAGCTCTACAAGCAGTTCACGGCCCAGACCGGCATCAAGGTGAACCTGCTGGAGGGGAAGGACGATGAACTGATCGTGCGTCTCAAGAGTGAAGGGTCGGGCAGCCCCGCCGATGTGCTCGTGCTGGTGGATGCCGCCCGCATTCAGAGGGCCCGCCAGGAGGAGCTGTTCCAGCCGATCCGCTCCGAGGCCCTCAACCGCGACGTGCCCGCCAACCTGCGCGATCCCGCCGGCAACTGGTTCGCCCTCACCCGCCGGGCCCGCCCGATCATGGTGAATCCGGCCCTGGTGGACCCGGCCAGCCTGGGAACCTACGCCGATCTGGCCAGGCCGGAGCTGAAGGGCAAGCTCTGCCTGCGCAACCGCGCCAGTGTCTACAACCAGTCGCTGGTGGCCGACATCCTCCAGCAGAAGGGTGCCGCCACCACCAGAACCTGGCTGCAGGGCCTGGTGGCCAATGTGAAAGCACCCTTCTTCACCAGCGACACGCCGATGCTGCGGGCGCTTGGCCGGGGTGAATGCGGCGTGACGGTCGCCAATCAGTACTACCTGGCGAGGATGCTCTCGGATGAGGCCAAGCCGGAGGACCGGGCCCTGGCGCAGAAGATCAAGGTGGTCTTCCCCAGGCCCACCCACGTGAACATCACCGCGGCCGGTGTCACCCGCCATGCCCGCCACAAGGAGGCCGCCACCAAGCTGATTGAATTTCTGGTCTCCCCCAGCTCCGGCAAGGGCTACGCGGCCGCCAACAACGAATACCCCCTGAAGGGATTCGGCGATAACCCGATCCTCAACAGCTTCGGCCGCTTCGAGCCATCGCCTGTGAGTGCCGACCAGCTGGCCCGGGGCAACCGTGAGGCCAGTGCGCTGATGGTGGAAACAGGCTGGAAGTGACCCTGCTCGCCCCCAGGCCGCTTCCGCGCGTCACCCCCTCCAGCCGGCCAGTGCTCACCGCCGTGGTGGTGGTGATCGGTGTGTTCGCCCTGCTGCCGCTGGCGGCCTTGCTGCTCGACGCCGCCTTCCAGCCGGCCATGGCGGGGGGACTGGGACTGGGGTTCGACGGCGGCGAGCAGATCCGCGGCACCCTGGTGCTGGTGCTGGGGGAAGGGGTCTGCGGGGCGGTACTGGGTACCGCCATCGGCTGGCTCACAGCCGCGTGCCGCTTCCCTGGCCGGCGCTGGCTGCGGATCGCCCAGCTGCTGCCGCTCGCCTTTCCGGCCTATCTGCTGGCCGCCAGCCTGATCGACTGGGGCAGCAGCCACGGTCTGCGCATCCACGGCATGGGCTGGGCGGTGCTGCTGCTCAGCCTGGCCAACTACACCTATGTCTTCCTGCTGAGCACCGAGAGTTTCTCGATCACCGGTGGCCAGCTGCTGGAGGCCAGCCGCAGCCTGGGGGTAGGCCCCTGGCAGGCGTTCCGCCGCGTGGCCCTGCCGATCGCCCTGCCGGCGATCGGTGCCGGGGTGGCCCTGAGCGCGATGGAGGTGGTGAATGAGCTGGGGGCGGTACGGCTGCTCGGGGTACCGAGCCTCTCGGCGGGCATCCTCGATCGCTGGCAGGTGGAGGGCGATCCCCGAGGGGCCGCGCTGCTGTCGCTGATCGCGCTGGCGATCGTGGTGCTGCTGGTGGCCGCCGAGCGCTCCTTGCGCCAGCGCAGCCGCCGCTGGAATCTCGGCCATGCCAACGCGGTGGCCCAGGCCTATGTGCTCAGCGGCTGGCGCGCCCTGCTGGCCCAGCTGGTCGCAGCGCTGCCGCCCCTGCTGGCGCTGGCCATTCCCCTTGTGTGGGTGGCGGAGGGCTGGCGCAATCTGCTGCTGGAGCCGCTCGCTGAGCAGCTCACCCTGGCCGGACGCAGCCTCGCTCTGGCCCTCTTGGCCACCCTGCTCACAGCGGTGGCGGCCTTGCTGCTGTCGATCATCCGGCGCTGGAGCCCCCAGCTGGTGGTGCGCCAGCTCAGTTTTCTGGCGGGGATGGGCTACGCCGTTCCGGGCAGCGTGATGGCCCTGGGGCTGATGCTGATCGGTGGCCCCTGGGCACTCAGCCCGCTGCTGCTGCTGATCTGGGGCTACGGGGTGCGCTTCATGGCCGTGTCGAAGCAGGGCCTCGATGCCGGCCTGGAGCGCATCCCCCCCAGCATCGATGAATCGGCCACCAGCCTGGGCTGCAGCTGGACCCAGGTGCTCAGGCGGGTGCACCTGCCGCTGCTGCGCGGGCCGGTGCTGGTGGGGGCGCTGATGGTGTTCGTGGATGTGGTGAAGGAGCTGCCGCTGACGCTCTCCCTGCGCCCCTTCGATTTCGACACCCTGGCCGTGCGCGTGTTCCAGTACGCCAGTGATGAGCGGGTGGGGGCGGCGATGGCGCCGGCCCTGGTGATCATGGCCCTGGGAGTGGTGGCCTCACTGGCCCTGATCCCCACCCTCGAGAGCCGCGACTGAGCCGGTGCTGCTGGGAATTACTTGCTGTTGCTGCTGCAGCCGGCCTGCCGGCGCGGGGCGAGGCGGGCCAGGCGGTTGGCCTGGAGTGGATTGAAGTTGTCGTCGCTCACCAGAAGCAGGGTGGGACGGCCATCGGACAGGGGAGCCCCCAGGGCCAGTCCCTCCCAGTTGTCTGGGGGCAGACCGGCGGCCAGCAGATCCCAGCGCGCCAGCGGCGCCTGCAACAACCCCTCCGGGCCAGGCGGGGAAAAATGCAACAGCTGGGTCCACCAGCTGGCGGGCGGCTCGAAGCCCCGCACCAGACCCAGCAGCCCACCGCCCGGGGGAGCGAACAACTCGGTGAGCCCCCAGTAGGGGGCGGGCAACAGCAGCTGCAGGGAACCCACGGGCCGGAAGCCCCCTGGTCCGTGCTCCAGCAGACGCAGCTGATCGGGGGGATCCTGCAGCAAGGGGCGCTCGGCCGCCAGCAGCAGGGTGAGGGGTGAGCCCGGCAGACGGGTGAGCGATTCGGGCCCTTGATTGACAGCCAGGCCCTGGCCGGGGGCGGCTCTCCATGGCTGGGGCAGAGGCAGAGCCTGGAGCAGGTGGCCGCTGCGCCGATCGAAGCGCAGCAGCTGGGCGGGGCGATCGGCGCTGCGGCGCTCCTCCGTCACGATCCAGAGGTCGTTGCCCTCCAGCACCAGGCCCTCGGCATCGAGGGGGGCCGGGAAGGGTTTGCCCGTGGCGTTGCGCAGGGGCAGACGCTCACCCAGGCGCAGGGGTCGCCTGCCAAGAGCGTCCAGATCCCAGATCGGAACCAGCTCGGGTTCGTCGCGGTCGCTCAGCAGCCAGAGGCGCCCATCGCGGGGATCACTGGCAATGGCGGAAAAGCCCCCGAGGCTGCGGCCATCGCGGCCTTTGGCAGGAAGCACGCCGTGGGCCACCAGCTCCCAGCCAGCCGAAAGCGGGCAGGGCAGCAGCGGCGGCGGCTGTGGTGGCGGTGGCGCGGGAAGGGGAATCAGGCGGCGGCCAGGGGGGCTGATTCCACCAGGGAGGGTGCCAGGCGCAGCCCGGGTTCGCCGGCAGGGGCTTCCAGGAGCTGAGCCTGGCGAATCCTGGAGATCAAGCGGGTGGTGGTCACCCGGGTGGTGCCGATCAACTCACCGATGCGCTCGTGGGTGAGGCGGAAGGGCAGATCGCACCAGGGACCGCAACGGCGGCCGAGGCGACGCACCAGCAGACCGAAGAGGGCATGCAGGCGCTGCTCGGCGGAGCCGAGATGGCGAATGCGCAGCAGTTGCAGGGTCCATTCGTTGACCGGATCAAAGCCGTTGCCGTCGCTGGCTTCGGCTTCGGAGCGGAAGCAGAGGGGGGTGAGGGCCTCCACGCAGACGCCTTCACTGCAGAGGCGGTCGGTGCGCAGCTGATCGCCGGGCTGGAGGAAGGCCAGGGTCATGCCTTCGGTTTCCTCGCAGGGGCAGTAGACGCGGGCGATGCCTTCGAGCACCTGGATCGACGTGCCGCCTGGGCGGAGAGCGGGATCGAGCAGCACGGTCTGGCCGGCCGGCATCCGCACGCAGGAGAGGGGCTGATCGGGCAGGAAACGGAAGCTCACGAGACCGTCGCTATTGCGAATGACTCGCAATCTAAACAGCAAGCCTGCCCTTTTGCAATCAGTTCTCAATAACGAGCTTTGTTGCAAGCCCGGCCACTTTCGCCACCCGTCGCCGAAGGGTCACTGGTCTGTGCCTTTTCACTCCCCCATCGGTGACCGTTGGGCCCGGAGCTCCAAACCGCAGGGCCCAGCCTTGGGATCGTTCTCGCACCTCAGCCATGCTCAGGCTCCACGGCGATCGCGCCACCCTGCTCGCTGCCCTCAGCGCCCACTGGGCCGACCACCAGCTGGGGCTGGAGTCGCCGTTCAGGCGGATTCGCCGGCCGCGCAACGAGGACACAGGGCCCGCACGTTGAGCACGCACTCGATCAGGCGAAAGCCATGGCTGCCGGCGGCCTGGCGGCCTTCGGCCAGCACCACGGCACTTTCGAACTCCTCGGTGCGGCCGCAGCCCACACAGACCAGGTGGTGGTGATCGCGATGGGCGTCGCTGGCCAGCTCGAAGCGGCGGCCCCCTTCCGGCAACTCCAGTTCCCGCAGCAGCTCCATCGAGCTGAGCAGGCGCAGGGTGCGGTACACCGTGGCCAGGGAGACCCGCTCCTCGGCCCGCAGCAGGCGTTGATGCACCTCCTCGGCACTGAGGTGGCTGCCTTCGCCGATGCGCTCGAACAGAGAAAGCACCGTCTGGCGCTGGGGCGTAAGCCGCTGGCCTCGCCCATGCAGGCTGGAGCGCAGTTCGGTTGCCGGCCCCGTTGGGGCTGGCGAACCTTCCTGCAATCGGGATGCCATTGGATCACCCCGAACATCAACGACACTTTAGCCGCTGTTCTCAACAGTTCCAGCAATTGCGAAGAGGAGAGGCGCCTCAGGCTGCAACCCGGTTTCCTGGCCGGCGCGGCTGGTCGAGGGCCCCATCCAGCCGGGCGGTGAGGGCTGCCAGCAGATCAGCCGCCGTGACCACCAGGCGGTAGCTGAGCGCCACGGCCAGCAGCGGGGCTTCCGCCACCTGCCCGCCCAGCTGCAGCAGCAGCACCGCCTCGAACACCCCAAGGCCGCCGGGGGCGCCGGGCACCACGAGGCCCGCTGTCCAGGCCAGGGAGAAGCCCAGCAGCCAGCCGACCCAGGGCAGGGACAACTGCTGATCAAAGGCCAGCACGCAGGCCGCAAACCCCCCGAAGCGCGCCAGCACGAACAGCGCCAGTGCCAGCAACGGCAGCAGCGGGTAACCGGGCAGCACGAACCCGGCTGATTCAGGGCTGGTTGTAGCCGTCGGCTCCGCTTCAGCGGACCGCTGAGCCCGGGCCAGCTGGCGCTCGCGCGAGCGCTCGAGACGCTGGAGCAGGGGCTGGAACCAGCGCGGCACCAGCAGCAGCAGGGGCAGCAGACCCAGCAGGGGCCAGCCAGCCGTCCAGCCCACTGCCGCTGCGAGCGCCAGGGCTGCGCTGGCAGCCAGCAGCGGATCCAGCAGGGTGGCCGCCAGGGCCAGGGGGGTGGCCACCGATGAATGGGGGCCATCGAGCAGGCGCCCGTCCTGGCCGAGCAGGCGCACCCGCGCCGCCAGGTGCCAGATGCCGCCGGGCAGGTACTTGAGCAGGTTGGTGCTCAGGTAGGCGCGCACACTCAGGCCCCAGCGGGGCCTGAGCCGGAACCAGCGCAGGCACACAGCCCAGGCCAGGCCGTTGATCACGAGGCTGAGCAGGCTCACCCCCACCCCGATCACCAGCCATAGCCAGCCCTGGGGATCGAGGCGCTGGGCCAGCAGCTGCTCACCGTTGCCCTTGAGGGCCGCCAGCAGGAAGCCCAGGCTCAGCAGCGTCACCCAAAGGCGTGCACCACCCGGCAGGGGCGGCAGTGGCGGCAAGCGGGCGATCAGCGCTGACCACAGCTGCTGGGGGGACGTCATCAGCTGGTGGGGGGTTGAACCCAGGCATTGTCCCCGACCGCGGCCTCGTCCACCACCTGGCGCACCTGGGCGAGGCTGAGGCCATGGCGGCGGGCGAGGGCCGCCAGGTCGTCGTGTTCGGCCTTGTAGCGATGGGGGCCGCCGGGAACTTCGGCCTGCTTGACCTGCACCACCCCCAGGCGCGTGCGCAGCGCGCGGCTCGAGCGCGGCAGGACCCAGCGTTGCTGCAGCTGCTCGCGCACCCCGAGGCTGCTGCCGTGGCGCCACCAGATCCGGCGCAGCTCTTCGGCCTGATCCGGCCGGGCCAGCACGGTGAGCAGCACCCCCTGGCGACCCTTCTTCATCTGGATGGCAGCGGTGAACACCTCGAGGGCACCGACGCGGCGCAGTTCCTCCACCAGGAAGGCCAGGTCCTCGGGACTGGCGTCATCGATCTGGGCCTGCTGCTGCAGCACCGTTTCCAGCTGGGCAGCATTGGCCGACGTAGTGGCCAACGACTCAGCTCCGGAGCCGGTTGCCCCCAGCCAGAGACGGAGCAGGTTGGGGCGGTCCAGCACCCGGTGGCCCAGGCCGATCCCCACCTGCAGCGGCACCAGGCTGGGTGCCTGGCCGAAACGCTCGGCCCAGCTGGCTATCAGGGCCAGGCCTGTGGGGGTGGTGAGCTCCCCTGGCGGGAACCCTTCTGCGCTCGCCAGGGGAATGGCGCCGCGCCTGGCCAGCTCCAGCACCGCCGGGGCCGGCAGGGGCAAGCGGCCATGGGCCGTGCTGACGCTGCCATGGCCGGCGGGCGGGGGGGCGCAGATCATCTGCTCCACCTGAAAGTGCAGCAGGCCGGCGCAGACCCCCACCACATCCACCAGGGCATCGAGCGCCCCCACCTCATGGAAGTGCACCTGCTCGGGGGCGTGGCCGTGCACCGCCCCCTCGGCGTCCGCCAGCAGGCTGAACACCGCCAGCACCCGCTCGCGCAGACGCGGCTCGAGGGCACTGGTGCTGATGGTCTGGCGCAGGCCGCCCCAGGAGCGGTGGGGGGGATCCGGCTCGAGCGTCTCCACCGTGAGCCGGCGCCCCCGCAGGCCGCCACTGCGGGTGTCCTGGTGGTGCAGGCGGTAGCGGCCCTCCAGCCCGAGCAGGGCCAGGGGCTCGTGGATCACGGCCTCAGGCAGGCCCAGATCGAGCAGGGCCGCCAGGAGCATGTCGCCGGCCAGGCCGGTGGGGCAATCCAGAAAGGCCAGCACCATGGAGCTCAGGCGGTGGCGCGCAGCAAGCGGGGGGCCGCCAGCACCAGGGCCTCGGCGCGGGCCTCCAGCTCGCTCTGGCGGCGGCGCAGCAGTTGCTCCACCTCACGGCGGGCGCGCCGCTGCTCGCGCTGGGCGGTGTCGACATCGAAGCCAGAGAGCCCCCAGAGGCGCCCGAGCAGGGCCCGGTCGTCGGCGCCTCCACGGGCCTGCTCGTAGAGAAGCCGCTCGGCGAGCATGCCGGCCTGCAGCACCCGGCTCCAGCGGCGCAGGTCGTCGGGGGGGAGCTTGGCGTGCTCGGGGGGCTCGAACTCAGTGCTGCCGCTGGCCCCGACGCCAGCCCGCAGGCAGGCCAGGCTGCCCACCAGCACCTGCTTCACCGCCAAGCCTTCCTGCTCTGCCACCAGGGCATGGCCAGCCTCGTGGATGGCGATGCGCCGCAGGCGGGCGAGCCCACCGGGGAGTGTTTCCGCCAGCAGGTGGCCGCCGCGGCCGCCGAAACGGGCCGAATCAACGGTGAGCCCGGTCAATCCACCGCCAGCGGCCAGGGCCACCAGCCAGGGAGAGAGGCCCAGGGCGGGGCCGAGCACGGCCAGCAGGGTGCCGCCAGCCACCACGGCACCGACACGCAGCGCCTCGGAGGAGCCATCACCGAGCTGGGGCCGGGCTTCCATCTCAGTGGGCGGGACGGCTCACGGGCGTGCGGTGGCCGCCCCGTTCCGTGCGTCCCTTGCCACCGCGGCTGCCGCGCTGGGCCACCGGTCCGATCACCTCAAAGCGCTCCACCTGCAGGTTCTGGCCTTGGCGGCGCAGGTCAAGGGCCACGAAGTGACGCAGATGCTCCAGGGGCACCTTGCCGCTGAGGGGCAATTTGAACGGTTGGGGGCGGCTGCCATCCGGACGGGGACGCTGGCGCACCTTCACCACCAGCTCGTTGGAGTCGGGGCGGGTGTAGATGAGCTCGCCACGCACCGAGAAGTAGTCGTCGCCTTCGGGGAGAGCGTCGGAGGCTGGCTCCGCCTGATCGGCTGGCGCTGCATCTGGATCAGCATCAGGATCCGGCTCGCTGAGGGTGCTGGGCT
Organism: Synechococcus sp. 1G10; assembly: GCF_002252625.1. GTDB lineage: Bacteria > Cyanobacteriota > Cyanobacteriia > PCC-6307 > Cyanobiaceae > Regnicoccus_A. The sequence continues at coordinate 202,286 of NZ_NQKW01000003.1, forward strand.
CCCAGACGCCCACCATCTGCAGGTGGAGGGAGCCGGCTTCCCGGCAGCGCGGGTAGACCACCCAGAGGTGAGAGCGGTCCAGGTCGAGGTGGCGGCGCACCAGGCTGAGCACACGGCCCAGCACGACGGCGTCGATCTCGCTGCCGTCGTCGGTGCGGATCAGCCCACGGGTGAGCTGCTCGGAGTCGGTGGGGACGTACTGACCACGCACCACGCCGATGGCCCGGTACTGCAGGGGTTCGGTGACCGGGGAAATGGGATGGTGACGCATCGTCGGTGGGGGCATCCATTGGCCCGGGCCGCAATCTAGCGAGGGCACCAGGGGCCAGACTTGCTGGGCCTGGTTCAGGATCGATGCCCTCCCGCCCCTCCGCTGCCGCTCTGGGCGCCCGGCCACGGGCGTTGCTGGTGCTGGGTGCGGCGGCCCTGACGGCCCTTTCCCTGATGGCGGGGTGGTGGTTGGGGCAGCGCAGCCTGGGCAGCCGGCCGCTGGACCGCTCCCGGATCGAGCTGGAGAAGCAGGCGATCGGCCTGCGGGCGGAGGTGAGCCGGGGGCAGGCCAGCGAGAGCCAGCAGCAACGGCTGCTGCAGCTGCTGCTGGCCCTCGACAACAAGGCCGAGGCCACGGCCCTGCTGGAGCGCATGGCCGATCAACAGCCGGAGCGCTGGAGTCTGCGGCTGATGCTGGCGGAACTGCGCCGCGACCAGAAGGATCCGAGCGGCGCCGAGCGGGAGCTGCGCCAGCTGCTCAACTTCAGACCCGACCAGATCGAGGCGTTGCAGCTGATGGCTTTGCTGCAGCTGGAGCAGGGCCGGGGAGCGGAAGCCGAGGCCCTGCTCACCAAGTCCTACCAGAAAGCCAGCCGAGAGAAAGCCAGTGAGCAGGCATTGGGGCTGGGGCTGCTGCTGGCCGACCTGCAGCAGCGGCGGGGGCAGACCAAGGCCGCCGATGACCTCTACCGCAAGCTCGCAGCAGCTCACCCCGTCGACCCACGGCCGGTGCTGGGCCAGGCCCTGTTGCGGCAGCAGCAGGGGCAGACCCCCCAGGCCCTGGAGTTGCTCGATCGAGCCCGGCGTCTGAATCCCAATCAGCCCGATCTTCGCCTCGATGACGTGGCGGCGGCCTGGGGACTGGAACCGCTGCGGCGAATCAAAGGGGCGAAGGGAAAAACCAATCCGTCTGAGCAGCCGTCTTCTTCGACTGCACCGTCTGAGAAGCAGCCAGCGGCTGGGCAGCCCCCTGAACCTATGGAGCTGCCTGAGCCTCCAGGTCCTTGATCGCCTGATCGATGGCGTCACCGGGCTGGGTGGCGTTGTCGAGGGCACTGTTGCGCCGCAGCTTGTTCATCAGCTCAAGCGGATTGCCAGATTCGAGGATGCCGTTGCTGGGGCGGCCGGTGGGGCTGTTGTCGTAGATCTGCTGCTCCTGAATCGACTGCCCGAAGCTGCCGGACGACGACTGGGCCTGAACCGGCGGGACGAACAGGGGAGCGGCCAGCAGGGCAAAGGCCGCAAGGGCCAGGGGGCGGGCCATGGCAGGCGTGCGACGGGACAGGATGGTGCCTTGATGCTAAGGGCCACCAGCGGTGGCTGAAAGTTGCGGCATGCAGATCGCCACCTGGAACGTCAATTCCGTGCGCAGCCGGCTGGAGCAGCTGGTGGCCTGGCTGGACCGGGAAAGCCCTGAGGTGCTCTGCCTGCAGGAAACGAAGGTGGAAGACGGGGCCTTCCCGATGGAGGCCTTCACGGCCCTGGGCTACAGCGGCGTGATCAGCGGCCAGAAGGCCTACAACGGCGTGGCGATCCTCAGCCGTTTGCCGCTCGAGGATGTGCGCGTCGGCTTCGACGCCCTGCTGGCCGATGAAGCGGCCCTGGCGTTGGCGGAGCAGAAGCGGGTGATCAGCGCCCGGATCGAGGGGGTGCGGATACTCAACCTCTACGTACCCAACGGCTCATCGCTGCGTTCCGACAAGTACGGCTACAAGCTGGAATGGCTTGCCTGCCTGCGCCGCTACCTCGACGCTCAGGACAACGACGGCGACCCCCTCTGCATGGTGGGGGACTTCAACATCGCCCTCGACGACCGCGACATCCACGACCCCAAGCGGCTCAGTGGCGGGATCATGGCCAGCGAGGCCGAGCGGCAGGCCCTGCGCCTGGCCCTCGATGGGCGGCTGGAGGATGTGTTCCGCGTCTTCGAGCCCGGATCGGGCCACTGGAGCTGGTGGGACTACCGCAGCGGCGCCTGGGACCGCGACAGCGGCTGGCGCATCGACCACATCTATCTCTGCGAGGAACTACGGGAGCGGGCCACCGGCTGCGTGATCCACAAGGCGGTGCGGGCCAACGAAAAACCCAGCGACCATGCACCGGTGGTGGTCACCCTGCAGTGGCCGCCGGAGGGTGACGACGACGAGGAGCAGGACGGCGACGGCTGGGCTGCCTAGGAGGTACGTGGCAGGAGGCTTGACCAGAGACTGGGCAAGAGACAACAGATCTCAGTGTTCCTAAGGGTGTCAGTAGTGGTAGCGGCCTTGTAGAAACTCGACCCGATCGGCCTTCACCATGTAGACGCAACGATGCTCCTGGGTGATGCGGCGCGACCACACATCACTGCCCAGGTAGCGCAGCGGTTCAGGCTTGCCGATACCGCTGATGGGATCGCGGAGCACTGCCTTCAGGAGATCCAGCAACCGGCTGGCCGTTCGCCGGTCGGTGCTGATCCAGTGCTGCAAGTCCTCGAGGAATTCCGGATGACACACGGCCTGTCCTCGGCTGTTCATGGGTCAGTCGGTGATGCCAGATCAGGGAGCGGCATGGTGGGCAAGCTGTGGCTTCGGGCTCGCTCAAGGGCGCTCAGCAGTCGCTCGGCATTGCGTGGTGAACGGAGCAGATGGGCCGTTTCGAGCAGCCCTTCCAACTCGTCAGCGGCGACCAGTGCCACGTCACCACCCTTGCGGCGACGCACCAGCACCACATCCCAATCCTGAACCACCCGATCCATGAGGCTCTTGAGCTGTTCGCGGGCGGCGCTGTAGGTGGCTTCGATGGCCACGCTCAAGGTTATACAGACTTACTGGACATCTTAGCGCGAGGAGCGGGACTGGCACCACCGCAGCAGCGATATCTTCAAGCAGTACTCCTGATCGGAAAACTATTACATCTGCGGGCGTTGACACCACCTCAATTTAATGCTGGCAAGTGCAAGGGATCCTGCTCTGCCAGCTTGAGATTCGCCATATCCTTGGCTGAAAGCTGCAGCTCAACCCCGTCCGACAAGTCGGGCCAGGCGATACCCACCGCCGGATCATTCCAGGCGATGCCCTGTTCTGAGGCGGGATGGTAATAGTTGCTGCAGAGATAGCAGAAATCAGCCACTTCACTGAGCACCAGGAAACCATGGGCAAATCCCGGCGGCACCCAGAGCTGGTGGTGGCTCACATCATCAAGGATGGCGCCCACCCAGTGGCCGAAGGTGAGTGAGCCACGGCGCACATCCACGGCCACATCAAAGACCGAACCGCGGGAGCAGCGCACCAGCTTCCCCTGGGGCTGCACCAGTTGGTAATGCAACCCACGCAGAACACCGCAGCGGGAGCGTGATTGGTTGTGCTGGATCAGGGGCGGAATGCCAGCTTCATCCAGCACATTCTGGCGGGCCGTTTCCACGAAAAAGCCTCGTTCATCGCCGAACACCTTTGGCACGAACAGGAGCACTTCTAGAATTGACTGGGGAACGATCTGCATCAGATCAAGCGTGGGATCAACAATCAGGCGAGCCGTGAGGCGTATTGGGAGTCCATGTAGCTGGCGTACTCATCGGAGAGCAGCGGCTGCCACCAGTCGCGGTTGGTGAGGTACCAATGCACAGTGCGGCGCAGGCCCCCCTGCACCGTCATCTGGGGCTGCCAGCCCAGCTCCTCGCGGATGCGGCTGGCATCGATGGCGTAGCGCTGGTCGTGGCCGGGGCGGTCGGTCACGAAACGAATCAGCTCCCGGCTGGGGCGCAGCGGCAGCTCCGACGCCAGCTCATCCATAAGGGCGCAGAGCATGTGCACCAGATCGAGGTTGGCAACCTCGTTGCAGCCGCCGATGCAGTAAGTACGGCCAGGTTCACCGGCGAGCAGGATGCGATCGAGGGCGCGGCAGTGATCCTCCACGAACAGCCAGTCGCGCACGTTGGAGCCATCGCCATAGACCGGAATGGGCCGCCCCAGCAGGATATTGATCAAAGTGAGCGGGATCAGCTTCTCGGGGAAGTGATAAGGGCCGTAGTTGTTTGAGCAGTTGCTCACCAGCACCGGCAGGCCGTAGGTGTGCTGCCAGGCGCGGGCGAGGTGATCGCTGGCGGCCTTGCTGGCGGCATAGGGAGAGCGGGGGCTGTAGGCGGTGGTTTCGCAGAAGGGCGGATCACTGGGCTCGAGGCTGCCGAACACTTCATCGGTGCTCACGTGCAGAAAACGCCAGTCGGTTGGTGATCCAGCCGCGAGCCAATGGGCGCGATACGCCTCCAGCAGTGTGAATGTGCCGTTCACGTTGGTGGCGAGAAAGGCGCCTGGCCCTGTGATCGAGCGATCGACGTGGGACTCGGCCGCCAGGTGGGCCACATGGGTGATGGCGTGCTCGGCCAAAAGGCCATCCACCAGCGCCCGATCACCGATATCGCCGTGCACGAAGCTGATGCGGCCGGAATCGATCAGGGGCGCGATCGTGGCGCGGTTGCCGGCGTAGGTGAGGGCATCTAGAACCACGATCCGGTCGGCAGGGTGGGCGGCGGCCCAGTGGTGCACCAGATTGCCGGCGATGAAGCCGGCGCCGCCGGTGACGAGCAGATGGCGGGTCATTTGGCCAGTGACAGGGGACTGTTGAGACTCTTGGGATTCAGATTGACTCGCTGATCAGGCCCATGCGCGCAGGCAACTGCGCAGATCCTCGCGCCAATCGGGCAGGGGGATCTCAAAGGCGGCACGGAAATGGCTGCAGTCGAGCCGGGAATTGGGGGGGCGCGCCGCTGGGGTGGGGTAAGCACTGGTGGGGATGGCCGTGAGCGCGGGAGCCTGCTTCAGCAAGCCCAGGGCGACAGCCTGCTCAAAGATCTCGGCGGCGAAGCCATGCCAGCTCACGGCCGGTTCGCCGGCGTAGTGATAGGTGCCCCAGGGGAACGGCTTGGCAGGGTCCAGCGGTGACTGGTTGGAGATGGCCGCTTCGGCGAGCTGCAGCCAAGTGGTGGCAATCGCTTCAGCACTGGTGGGGCCGCCGATCTGATCGGCCACCACTGAGAGGCCGGGGCGCTCAGCGCCCAGACGCAGCATGGTGCGCACGAAATTCGCCCCCTCCTCGCCGAACACCCAGCTCACCCGCAGCAGCAGATGGGGCCCGCCAGCGGCTCTGAGGGCCTCCTCTCCTGCCAGCTTGCTGGCGCCGTAGACCCCAAGCGGGCCGGTGGGATCGTCCTCCCGCCATGGGCGTTCGCCATCACCGGCGAAGACATAGTCGGTGGAGAGGTGGAACAGGGGCAATGAGCGTGCGGCACAGGCGCGAGCAAGCACGCCCACGGCGGTGCTGTTGATGGCCGCCGCCTGCTCTGGTTCACTCTCGGCCTTATCCACGGCGGTGTAGGCAGCGGCATTGAGCACCAGGGCGGGCTGGTGTTGCTCCAAAAGCTGCTCGATGGTGGCGTCCAGCTCTGGGGCGGGGGCCGCCAGATCCAGCTCAGGCCTGGCTGCCAGCAGCAGCGGCCGCTGGGGCAGCAGCACCGGGGCCAAGCGCTGCAGGGCCGAAGCCACCTGGCCTGAGCGGCCGATCACGAGCAGAGGGGAAAGGCTGGGCATGGCCTCAGAGACCCTCCTGGAGCAGTGCTTCGAGGTAAGCCCCATAGCCCGACTTACGCAGCGGCGCCGCCAGGGATTCGAGCTGTTCTGAGCTGATCCAGCCCTGACGCCAGGCCACTTCCTCGGGGCAGCCGATCTTCAGGCCCTGGCGGTGCTCCAGGGTGCGGATGTAACTGCCGGCTTCGTGGAGGGAATCGCAGGTGCCGGTGTCGAGCCAGGCCATGCCCCGGCCCAGCAATTCAACGCGCAGATCACCGCGATCGAGATAGAGCTGGTTGAGGCTGGTGATCTCCAGCTCGCCACGGGCGGAGGGCGTCACCTGGCGGGCCAGCTCCACCACATCGGGATCGTAGAAATAGAGGCCGGTGACGGCGTAGTTGGAAGCGGGCTGCAGGGGCTTCTCTTCCAGCGACACCACCCGCCGCTGCTCATCGAATCCCACCACGCCATAGCGCTGGGGATCGGCCACGCGGTATGCGAAGACGGAGGCGCCAGTGGCCTGGGCGTTGGCGGCCTGCAGGTTGCGCGAGAGGTCGCCGCCATAGAAGAGGTTGTCGCCCAGGATCAGGGCGGCGGAGTGGCCGGCCAGGAACTCGGCGCCGATCAAGAAGGCCTGGGCCAGACCATCGGGGCTGGGTTGTTCGGCGTAGGAGAGCGAGATGCCCCAGGCGCTGCCATCACCGAGCAGGGCTCGGAACTGGGGCAGATCGCGGGGGGTGGAGATGACCAGAATCTCGCGCAGGCCCGCCAGCATCAGGGTGCTGAGCGGGTAGTAGATCATCGGCTTGTCGTAGACCGGCAGCAGCTGCTTGCTCACCGCCTGGGTGATCGGATGCAGCCGGGTGCCCGATCCCCCGGCGAGGATGACACCGCGGCGCCTGGTTACAGGGACGTGGTGAGGGGCCATGCAGGAGGAGCCATTGCGCCGCTCTCATACCACGAACCTCCCTGCTGCTTGCTGCTTGGTCTGATCAGGCGACAACCCATGGTTGCCGCTCCGATGTAAAAAACTCAGGATCACCAGGGCCTAGAGCAGCGAAAGCGGCCAGCCGAAACGCAGGACATCCAGGAAGCGATCGTTGCCGGGTGAGTACACCATCAGGTTCGTCTTGATAACTGATCGGCGTGAGGAAGCACTGGCTGGCGGCGAACATCACCACATCGATGACCATCAGCGCCGCGCTGAGGTCGCCTGTCTCGCGTCTAGCCCCTTGGCCGTTGGCCAGATTCAGCAGTTGCAGCAGCCCGCTGGGGTTGATGCGCACTAAGATGCGCACACTGCACACGAAGGGGCATGCGGACCACCCTGGAGCTTCCGGATCCGTTGTTCGCGCGATTGAAGTCGCGGGCGGCCAGCGAGCGCGTCACGCTCAAGCAGCTCTTGCAGAGCTTTGTGGAGCAGGGTCTCAGCACGGCTCCTCCAGAGTCGCCAATACCGCGATCTGCGGCCACCCTGCCCAGGCTGGAGGGCCCCCTTGCCATGGCCAGCGAACAGCTCAGCAACGCATCGCTGTTCGAGCTGCTCGAGCCTTGAGCACCAATGCAGACCTGCCTGATCTGAACGTGTGGCTGGCGTTGGCCTGGGTGAACCATGCCCATCACCGCCAGGCGTTGCACTACTGGGAGGAACAAGCCGCTGGACAGGTGCTGTTTTGCACGCTCACCGCCCTCGGGCTGGTGCGGCTGCTGAGCCAGCCGAAGCTGATGGGCACGTCTGTGAAGAGCGGAGCCGAGGCCTCGGAGTTCCTGCAGGGGTTTTGCCGCCAACCCGGCGTGACCATGGCCGCACCAGACCATGACGGCTGGGAGATCTTCCATGCGTTGCTGCGCACGGGAGAGCTGGCCCCACGGCACTGCACCGATGCCTATCTGGCGGCCCTGGCGATGGCCAATGGCTGGAGGCTGGTGAGCTTCGATCGGGATTTTCAGCGTTTTGGCGATCTGCACTGGCTGGCTCTGCCCTAGCCACCTTCACCTGGATCGGCGGGGTGGGTGAGCGGGCGTGACCAAACCCAGCGGGCATCGCTCCGCAGCTCGGTGGCGAATCGGGATCCAGCCGCCATCAGCTCCTCGTGTTCGCTGGGGGTGAGCACAAGCGCATCGCAGCTGAGGGGCAGCAGCTCCAGGGGCCAGCGCAGCAACCTCTCGTGCTGAGGCCCGCTGGCGTGTGCGTCGATCAGCAGAAGATCCAGGTCGCTGCCGACTCCAGCGGTGCCCCGTCCATAACTGCCGAAAACCGCCACTTTCTCCAGGGAAGGCACACGAGCTGCCTGCACGCCAGTCCAGGCTCTGACCTGGCGCATCACCTGATCGGGCTCAGGCCAGCGCATCACGGATTGCGTCAACGAGCGCACGGGCATGGCGAAGAGCGTCGTCGCTTTGCAGACGACCGAAATGGTCGGTTGGGGCCCCATCGGAAAGGCTATCTGGGTTGCGGGTGGGGATGTAGAGGGCATCGAGAATGCGAAGTCGATCCTCCAGATCCGTCACGGCTTTTCCCAGCTGGGCAGAGGCGGAGGGAGGCAGATCGCGGAAGGATCGGCCCAGTCCATGACCCCAGACCTGCTGGCTGAGGCTGAGGTGAAGTGCCTTCAGGGCCTTCTCCACCGACTGGTGGCAGCCGAAACAAGCCCATTCATGGTGCCCCGCCTTGGCGCTCACCAGGGCCTGGTCGAGATCTGCGTGCGCCTGGTGCAGCCAGTCGGCGGAACGGTTCATGACGGCATTTTGGCTGGCTTGCAGGGAGCCGAACTCGCCGCTGGATCTCTCAAGGCACTGGCCAGCAACCCTCCACAAGAAACTGCTCCCTTGTGAAGTGCCTCGCCAGGCCCCCAGCGAAGCAAACAGCAGTCACACCCTCGGAGGTGATCTCAAGAGTCCAGTCCTGGAAATCGAAGGGTGTGCTGCTGAAGGCATAGGGAGTGAGCACCCCCACAACTGGAGGTGTCTGAGGCGAGCGGGCAGAAGGCAGCTCAAACGCCTGGACACTGCGCTCACGCATGGCATCACCGCAGCGCTGGCTGGCGGCATAGCTGCAGGGATCGGTGATGGCAGCAAGGGCCTCGGCTGCCAGGCTGCGCTGCAGCGCCAGGCCACGCAGCGTGGAGAGCTGCACGCTGAAGGCAGTCTGCAGGCGTTGAATTCGGGCACCCGTTGGCAGCGGTGAGCCCTCCAGCAGCCGCAGGGCATGAAAGGCCCGTTCTGCCAGAGCCGTTTCCAGCGCCCGCGCTGCGGCTTGACAGTCTCGATCAGCTGCTCCAGGCGCGCCTGCTGCCGCAGACCATCAACCAAGTCGGCTGTGCCGCTCTCGCCCTGACGGTCGGTGATCCGATGAATCGCACCGGAGAAGGGAACTAATGGGGCCGCTGCGCAATCAGCCGCGAAGGGCATCGAGGTAGTTGGCAACGCGGGTGAGCCCTTCAATTCGCGCCAGCAACAGCCGCGGTGGCTGCTCGCCGAGGTGGTGATTGGGCTGCTGCATCCAGTGGCGCATCAGGGTCTGATCACCACCGAACAGGGAATGGAGGCTGCGGTAGACCCGCACAAACAGCAGTGCGAGCTCACCTTCCTTGGTTTCGGGGTCGAGGCCGGTGCGTTCGATGCTGGTGCGGTGTTTGCCCACCACGGCGCTCAGCTCATCGCGGCTCAGGCCGAGGGCCTGGGCGGCGCGGCGACAGGCCTCGGCCACCAACTGGGCATCGGGAGTCGTGACGGGCTGCTGAGAGATCGGAGCGAGGCCAGGTGCCATGGCAAAGACAACCGAAAACCTGGAGTGCTACTACTCGCATCATGACCTGAATCGAGCATTCGCACATTTGGGTCGGCTGCTGGCCAGGGTGAACCGCGGAGGCAGCCTGCCCGCTCAGGCCAACCACTCCTGGGCGAGAGCGTCGATGGCCTGAAACTCCGGGTCCATATGCATGAGGGTGGCGCCACCTTGCAGAGCAGCCGCAGCAATCCAGGCGGCCGAAAGGGACAGGGCATGGGTGGCCATGATCTGCGCCGCACTGATCAGCAGGGGCTCACTGGCTTCCAGCCAGCCGGCCGGCCCGTTCACCCTCGTCCTTCCAGACGCGGTGGAGCACCTCCATCCGGGTGATGAAACAAGCCATGCAACGCACAGGAGCTTCGAGGGCCTGCTAGACCTGATCGGGACCGGGCTCATCATCTCGCAGGGTGAGCAATGCCGACGTGTCGAGGCAGACCCGGGCTATCACGCCTCCAGCGCAGCATCAGCCAGCCGATCGGCCAGCTGGCGCTGGGAGGGGCCGAGCGCGAAACGCTCGCAGATCGCCGCCGGGATCACGGTCTGACCGCGGGACGTGATCGTGCTTCTCATAGCAATCACCATCGCCTTGAATTACCATTCAGCTTGTCTGGTAATTGGGTGGTCGCTCAGCCCTTCTCCGCCAGGTGAGCCGCCGACCTGCTCGCCCGCTAAGCGATTCCTTAAGGGTGGCACACCAACCACCGCCGGGAGCTGAATTTTGCCGAGTAGTTCGGGATCAGCGAGAGCTTCGAGCCGTTCACCTTGTGGGCGCGGCGGAGCGGCTGAGCCGCTCGCGCGCAAAACGCAACACGCCATTGCCAGAACATTGTTGCTGAGAGGATCATGCAGGCAGGCCCGGGTTCGAATAGGGCAGACTTCAGCCAACCTCAGGATTCAGACGGCTTGATCTCTTCTATCAATACGGCCACCGCTTCACTCAATTGGAGCCGGTTGCGGGAGGTGTCTGCGAGGATGAATCGGCACTGAGCAACAAGGCATCGAGCCTGGATTCGAGATCGGCGAGCCGTTTGTTCTCTGTCTCGAGCTGCACGATCTCGCTCTCGAGCAGCTGCGTACGCCTCTCGCTTTCGAGCGCTCTGATCTGCGCATCGATCGTTGGATGCCAGTTTAACTTCGCCAACCAGCGCCGCCACGGCGGTAAAGAGGAAAGGAATTCCGATTTGCTGATTGACGCTGAAGCGGATCCCGAGGAGATCGACATGGCTGTAGGAGGTAAAGAACGTGATCAGAACGACCAGGCAGCCGCCGACAAGGGATGCATAGCCGGCGCGATCGAGGAAGGGAAACGGATCGGGCCGACCCGAGGAAACCGGCGCTTCGTTATCTGCCATGACCGTAGCGACGACAAGCCCGAACCGATTTATGAATAGTACGTCTGTACGATTAGGCAGTGCATCCGTGGTTTCACGGAGCAGCCACAAGCGCAATGTCGCGAGCGGGCACCGTGGGACGCGCTACCTGCGGCGCTGAAGCGGATCACGAGCAGCTGGCTGCTTCAGGAGCCTCACTCGATCAGGCTGAAAGGGCGATGCACTGATGTGTTGATGCTTACAGCACCTGAGGAGTTCGCTGCTGTCTGCGCCGCCAACCCAGAAGCAGTGGAGATCTGGCAGGAGATCTGGCAGACCTGAACTCCGGGGCGGGGCCAAGCCTCTGCGGCAGCCTCCAGAATCAGGCCGTGCGGCACACCATATGTGGTGTCCTGCGGTGTCGCTGGGCTGATACGTTTCGGCAACCCATCCCCTGCATACAGCCCCGCCCGAGTTCGGGGCTCCCCGCTGAGCCGTGGCGTGACACCGCCGAAACGACCTCCGGTCGGCAAGTGGCCGAAACATGGCCATCGAGCTGAGCTTGTCGATCCAGCCGACGCTGCCACAGCAGACCTCCGCACCCAACTCTGCCACTGCCGTTTCAGTCGCTGCTGAACTTGCGCAAAAGACGGCCTGCTGCAATGGTTCACCCACCGACAAGGCGCTGCACCAATGCCGAAAACCGCTCTGATCACGGGTATCTCCGGACAGGACGGCTCCTATCTGGCTGAGTTGCTGCTTGAGAAGGGCTATGTGGTGCACGGCATCAAGCGGCGGGCCAGCAGCCTGAACACCCAGCGGATCGACCATCTGTATCAGGATCCCCACGAAAGCGATCCACGCCTGGTTCTGCACTACGGGGATCTCACCGACAGCACCAATGTGATCCGCATCGTGCAGCAGGTGCAGCCCGATGAGATCTACAACCTCGGTGCCCAGAGCCACGTTGCGGTGAGCTTCGAGAGCCCGGAATACACCGCCAACTGCGATGCGCTGGGCACGCTGCGGATCCTGGAGGCGGTGCGCATCCTGGACCTCACCCACAAGACACGCATCTACCAGGCCAGTACCAGTGAGCTGTACGGGCTGGTGCAGGAAATCCCCCAGAAGGAAACCACGCCCTTCTATCCGCGCAGCCCCTATGGGGTGGCCAAGCTCTATGCCTACTGGATCACGGTTAACTACCGCGAGGCCTATGGCATGTATGCCTGCAACGGCATCCTGTTCAACCACGAATCACCGCGCCGGGGCGAAACGTTCGTGACTCGCAAGATCACCCGCGGGCTGGCACGCATCGATGCCGGCCTCGACGACTGCCTGTTCATGGGCAACATCGATTCCCTGCGCGACTGGGGCCACGCCCGCGACTACGTGGAGATGCAGTGGCGGATGCTGCAGCAGGAGAGTCCGGAGGATTTCGTTATCGCCACCGGCCGTCAGGAGAGCGTGCGCCGCTTCATCGAGCTGGCGGCCGCTGAGCTGGGCTGGGGGCCGATCGAGTGGCAAGGCGAGGGGGTGGACGAGATCGGCAGGCGCAGCACCGGCGAGGTGGTGGTGCGCATCGACCCGCGCTACTTCCGTCCCGCCGAGGTGGAAACGCTGCTGGGCGATCCCAGCAAGGCCCACACCAAGCTGGGCTGGACACCCACCACCAGCCTCGGCGAGCTGGTGGCGGAGATGGTGGCCCACGACAAGGAGGAGGCGCGCAAGGAGGCGCTGCTGCGCCTCAAGGGCTTCAAGGTGGTGGGCGGTCGTGAGTGAAGCGCTGATCACCCCAGAAGACCGCATATGTGTGGCCGGCCATCGCGGCATGGCGGGCAGCGCCATCTGCCGGGCGCTGCAACGGGCGGGCTATGGCTCCTTGCTCACCCCCGGGCGAGAGGAACTCGACCTGCGCGACGCGGCGGCTGTGGAGGGCTGGTTTGCGACGCACCGGCCGACTGTGGTGGTGCTGGCGGCGGCGAAGGTGGGCGGCATCCATGCCAATGCGGCCTACCCGGCCGATTTTCTGCTCGACAACCTCAAGATCGAGACCCATGTGATCGAGAACGCCTGGCGGCACGGGGCGCGGCGGTTGCTGTTCCTGGGCAGCAGCTGCATCTATCCGAAGTTCGCGGCGCAGCCGATCCGTGAGGAGGCGCTGCTCACCGGCGCGCTGGAGCCCAGCAATGAGTGGTATGCGATCGCCAAGATCGCCGGCATCAAGCTCTGCGAGGCGCTGCGGCAACAGCACGGCTTCGATGCCATCAGCCTGATGCCCACCAATCTGTATGGGCCGGGCGATAACTACCACCCGGTCAACAGCCACGTGCTGCCGGCGCTGATCCGCCGCTTCCATGAAGCCGCCGAACGTGGCGACGAGTGTGTGAGCTGCTGGGGCACGGGCACGCCCCTGCGCGAGTTCCTGCACGTCGACGATCTGGGCGAGGCCTCCCTTTTCGCCCTGGAGCACTGGAAGCCCGATGGGCCGGCTGGGCTGAGCTTCCTGAACGTGGGCACCGGAGTGGACCTCACCATCCGCGAGCTGGCGGAAGCGGTGGCGGCGGCCACGGGTTTTGCCGGCACGATCGAGTGGGACAGCAGCAAGCCCGACGGCACCCCGAAGAAACAGCTGGACGTGAGCCGGCTGGCGGCGCTGGGCTGGCGGGCGCGCATCCCCCTGACCGAGGGCCTGGCCGCCACCGTGGCCGACTTCCGCGAGCGGCTGGCGAACGGCGAGCTGCGGGCGGTGTGAATAGGCTCAATCCATGTTGGTGAGCCCCTCCCAGCGCCTGATCTGGCCCCAGCGCCGGCAGGAGGCGATCGCCTCGGTCCAGGCCCGGGAGCGGGCGGCCCGCAGCTTGGCCGCTCAGGCAGCGGGGCGACTGCGGCAGGGTTGGCCGGGCATCGAGGGCGTCTGGCTGTTCGGCTCGGTGGCCGAGGGGCGCACCCAGAGCAGCTCTGATGTGGACCTGGCGGTGGCGGGTCTGCCGCCGGAGGCGCTGCTCACTGCCAGTGCCGAGCTCGACAGCCTGGATCCGGCCATCCCGATCGATCTGGTGCGCCTGGAAAGCCTGCCGCCCCACTGGCAGCAGCGCATCCGGGAGCGGGCCATCGTGTTGTGAGGCTCGAGCTCTGATGGCCTCCCTCGATCCCTGGCAGCGGCGGCTGCTGGATCGCATGGCCATCGGCACCGAGACGAGGCCGGCGGTGCTCAGCCCGGCAGTGCGGTTGGGATTGACCGAACTGCTGGCTTTCCGCCATGTGGTGCGCCACCTGTACGCCTACGAACTGGAGGCGGATCGGGTGAAGCTGCTGCTCCAGCGGGCCATCGCCCTGTGGCCGCAGATCACTGCGGATCTGGAGAGCTTCCAGGCGTGGCTGGAGGAACTGGTAACCGCGTGAGCCTGTGGGCTGCTGCAGACCCCTGCTACCCGCCCCGCCGCTCCAGCAGGGTGAACGGCTCGAAGGTGACGCTGATGCCGAGCTCCTCGGCGAACTCGAGCACCCGGCACCAGGCGCGATCGACCCTGAGGATGCCGCGCAGGATCACCGGCGCGTTGCCGCTCTGGAGGGTGATCTCGAACAGCGGCCAGCCCACCGACGGCTGCACCTGATCCTCGCGGATGCTGGGCACCACATCAAGGCTGCCGATCAGGATGCGGCGCCGGTTGGCGTCCCATTCGTAAGGGATTTCGTAGCGGTCGAGCAGATCGGCGGCCAAGGCCCAGGTCCGCCGGCGCCAGAAGCAGGCTGATGCTGCAGCCAAACAGGCCGAGCAAGGCGACGACAACAGCAAAGAAAAGCTCAGCAGCCGGGCGAACCAGAAGCAGCAACGCGCCGATACCGCACGAGCGCTGGCACTGCAGAAGCTCCAGGAGACGGGAATCGATCCGGAAACGGTGGGTCTGGGGGAACCT
>NZ_NQKW01000078.1 GCF_002252625.1 Synechococcus sp. 1G10
GGGGTTCTTTTGATGCAGTTTGTGGATTCGCTGCTCTTCATCCCAAAAGCCACGCTGCCCCATTGATTTGGCGCTTTCAACGCATCTATTGTATCTGTATGGCAGCATTCTGGCAAGTCAAACTTATTTTTCGAGGTGCCCTTGGTTTCCTGAATGACTAAATTCCCCGATAGCAAGACCTAGTGGAAGCCATCGAAGGCCTCAATGATCATCTTCTGGATCTTTAATCGCGAGTTTGCCAATGAGGATCTTCTTGGGATTCGTACAGTCGATGTGTTGACGGTGTTTTGAAGCGATCTGATCTGATTTGTGATTTTGAGTGTGCAGGTGGCAGGGCTGATTCAAAGTCTTAACTCGAGCTTGGTGCTGGCTTTCTCGTCGCCATCGCCAGTAGCGCCGCGATGTCGTGAGTTACGGCTTGCATGCCG
>NZ_NQKW01000004.1 GCF_002252625.1 Synechococcus sp. 1G10
ACACGAAGAACATTCTTCTGAACGAAGGTCTGCGTGCCTGGATGGCACCGGCCGACCAGCCGCACGAAAACTTCGTCTTCCCTGAAGAGGTTCTGCCACGTGGAAACGCCCTTTAATTCGTCCATGGTGGCCGTCGGGGGCAAAGACCTCGACTCCACCGGTTACGCCTGGTGGGCGGGTAACGCTCGCCTGATCAATCTCTCCGGTCGCCTGCTCGGGGCCCACGTCGCTCACGCGGGTCTGATGGTCTTCTGGGCCGGAGCGATGATGCTGTTCGAAGTGAGTCACTTCAGCTTCGACAAGCCGATGTACGAGCAGGGTCTGATCCTGTTCCCACACGTGGCCACCCTCGGCTACGGCGTTGGCCCCGGCGGCGAGGTCACCAGCCTCTATCCGTTCTTCGTGGTCGGTGTGCTGCACCTGATCAGCTCAGCCGTTCTTGGCCTCGGCGGCCTGTACCACGCCCTGCGCGGTCCTGAAATTCTTGAGAACTACTCCTCGTTCTTCTCCCAGGACTGGCGCGACAAGAACCAGATGACCAACATCATCGGCTACCACCTCATCCTTCTGGGTGTGGGCTGCCTGCTGCTGGTGTTCAAGGCCATGTTCTTCGGCGGTGTCTATGACACCTGGGCGCCAGGTGGTGGGGATGTGCGCATCATCACCAACCCAACTCTGAGCCCGGCGGTGATCTTCGGGTACCTGTTCCGCGCACCCTTCGGTGGCGAGGGCTGGATCATCGGGGTCAACTCGATGGAAGACATCATCGGCGGCCACATCTGGCTCGGCCTGATCTGCATCTTCGGTGGCATCTGGCACGTGATCACCAAGCCCTTCGGCTGGGTGCGTCGCGCCTTCATCTGGAATGGTGAGGCCTACCTGAGCTACAGCCTCGGCGCCCTGAGCTTCATGAGCTTCATCGCCTCGGCCTACATCTGGTTCAACAACACAGCCTATCCCTCGGAGTTCTACGGCCCCACCAACGCCGAATCCTCCCAGGCACAGAGCTTCACCTTCCTGGTGCGTGACCAGCGCATGGGCGCCAACATCGGTTCCGCCATGGGCCCCACCGGCCTGGGGAAGTACCTGATGCGCTCCCCCACCGGAGAAATCATCTTCGGCGGTGAAACCATGCGCTTCTGGGACTTCCGAGGCCCCTGGCTCGAACCCCTGCGCGGTCCCAACGGCCTCAGCCTCGACAAGCTCCAGAACGACATTCAGCCCTGGCAAGTCCGCCGCGCGGCTGAATACATGACCCACGCTCCAAACGCCTCCCTCAATTCCGTGGGCGGCATCATCACTGAGCCCAACTCGGTGAACTTCGTGAACGTGCGTCAGTGGCTCTCCGCCACCCAGTTCGTGCTGGCCTTCTTCTTCCTGGTTGGTCACCTCTGGCACGCCGGTCGCGCACGCGCTGCTGCAGCCGGTTTCGAGAAGGGTATCGACCGTCAGGCCGAGCCCACACTGGCCATGCCGGATCTCGACTGATCCTTCGATGCCGCTTCACCGGGCATCACCGCTGAACCCCCGCGATCGCGGGGGTTTTTATTGGCGATACAGGCCAGACCAGCCTTGTCATCTCTTCAGGCCGGAGAGAAACAGTTGAGACATGTTGGGGCAATGGATCGTTCCTACGTTTGAGAGATCGACGAGGTCATCTCTTGAATCTCCAAACATTCGCCGGCCGCGCTCTTTCCCGTGCGGTTCTTCCCCTGGCTTTACTGCCCCTGGTCGGGGCAATGCCTGTGGCCGCCCAAAGCAGAACGGTCGACTTTCCTCGCCAAGGCGTGGTCTGCGACCTGACCAACAGGAGATGCTTCAACTCCGAAGGAGTTTCCGTCCCGCTCACCCGCGAATTTTTCGGCAGCTACGGCGAGCGCGAGCTGGTTCCCACGCTGTCGGGCAACAGACGACCCACCCAGTTCACATTGAGCGATGGGAAAGCCTGCGACGTGCGGCGGCAAGCCTGCTGGGATGACGGCCAGGGTGGCAAGAACGTGAGCAGGTCGCTGAGCACACAGCTGTTCGGCAACAGGGGCGCCTGGGCCAACAACGGATCCGGCAGCAGCGGCTGGGGAAACAACAACAACTGGCAGCAACCCGAGCAAGCCACCAGCTCCTGTGAACTTCGCCAGGGGAACCGTCGTCTTTTCGAGGGCAATTGCCTGCTCAATCGACGCGAGTCGTCCAACGGCGTGGCTTACAACGTCGAGCTCGCTGATGGCCAGCGATACAGCTTCTACAACCGTCAAGGCAGGCTCGTGCTCCAGGATTCATCTGGCTTGTGGCCAGTCCAGATCAGCAACCGCAACGGCGACGTGAACTTCCGCTGGGCCGACCTGCAACTGGTGACAAGTGACCGCCGCTGGACCAACCAGGCCCCGCAGGGGGGAAGCAGCGATTTCAACCCGACGGGCAACTTCCTCCAGGACCTGATCAACACCATGTTCCGCTGATGCTCCGCTGGCAGGGGGTCACCAGTGGGCACGAAGTTGGCGATCTCCGCGTCGCTGAGTTGCGTGAATCTCACGCGGTTTTTTCGATCGCTTGAACGCTCAGGAAGTCGTTCAACACTGGGCGCATGAATCTTGTCACCGCTGGGACGACCCCAGACAGACTCTGGTTGCACCTTCAGCGCCCATGGCCCATAGGTTGCGGGGTGACCGCTGAACGCTGCCCGATGACTACCAACCCCCTGCTCACATCCAGACCTGCCCATGCCTCTCTGGCGCTGGCGGCCGGATGGCTGGCCCTTTTCACCACGGTGGTCCCCCAGCCTGGCTGGACTCAGAGCAACAGCCTGAAGCTCACAGGCAACGGAGTCGTCTGCGACCGCGGCAGCAGGATCTGCTACGACCGCCAGGGTCCCTCGCTGGAGATGACGCGGCGTGAATTCGGGCAACGTTCCGAGCAGAATCTGCGTCGTCAGATTTCAGGCCGCCCATACGCCTGGGATGTGCGTTTCAGCAGTGGAGAGGTTTGCGATCTGCGGCGGGAGATCTGCTGGGATGACGGCCGGAACCGCACCAACATCAGCAAGCGCCTCAGCCGCCAGCTGTTCGGCGACGACGGCGACTGGGCGAGAGCCAACGGCAAAGGAAGCAATGGCTGGGGAAACAACGGCTGGGAGAACAATGGCCGTGGCAAGAACGGTTGGGGAACCAACAATTGGGACAACAACAGCTGGGGTCAACCCACCGCTCTGGACTCCGGTTTCTGTGAACTCAACCAACGCGGCAGGCGGATCTACTCGGGCAACTGCGGCCTGCAACCACGCTCCACCTCGAATGGCACGGCCTATCTCGTCAACCTCGGCAATGGGCGCGAGTACAGCTTCTACGACCAGCGGGGCCAGCTGATCATGGTCGACGGCAACGGAACCTGGCCCGTGGCCTACAGCCGCAGAGGCAATGGGGGCGAGTTCCGCTGGGGAGACCTGCAGTTGGTGGCGCGCCAGGAGCGAGCAGTTGATCCCAGGTATGGAATCGGTACATCCAACAGTGTTCTGCAGGATCTGATCAACAGCCTCTTCCGCTGATCAGGCCAGCCAGCGACGCAGCAGGGGCAGGCTCAGGCCGATCACGTTGCTGAAGCAGCCTTCGATGCGTTCCACCAGAGGGCCAGCGCGGCCTTCGAGGGCAAAGCCGCCAGCACAAGCCAGCGGTTCACCGGTGGCCACATAGGCGGCGATCTCCGCATCGCTGAGCTCCGCGAACTTCACGCGGGTGGTGACCGTGGCCAGCAGAGGAAGGGGAGTCTTGGAGCCTGGCTCTGCTGCTTCGGCCACAACGAGCAGCAGGCAATGGCCGGTATGCAGTTCCCCCCAGGATCCGGCCATACGCCGCCAGCGACTGATGGCTTCCTCAGCATCACGAGGCTTGCCGTACGCGGCGCCATCCAGCACGAACAGGGAGTCGCAACCGAGCACTCCGCACGCCTGCTCCCTTTCGGGCAGCACAAGATCGCGCTCGACCGCCTCGGCCTTGGCCCGCGCCAGCGCCAGAACCAGCTGGAGCGGATCCGGATCTCGCCAGGCGTCCTCGTCGACACCGCTCACCTGCACCCGGTGGGGGATGCAGGCCTGCTCCAGCAGCCGCCGGCGCGCCGGCGAGGCAGAGGCCAGCACCAGTGGGGCATGCCGCATGGACCCTGAACTCCTGAGCCTGGGTGAACGTCTGGATCCTCCTCCACAGAGGCGGTACCCGCCTGGTGGGGCCCCACAAGGGGGCTCACTGATCCGTGAGAATCGAGCCATGGACGGCTCCTTCACCAGCGCACTCAACGATCCCCGCTCCCTGGAGCGAGCGGCCAGTGCCCTGCGCTGCCTGCCGTTCCGGCGGGCCTTCTACGGGCTGCTCAGCGGCGAGGCGATCAGCAGCGAGGAGCTCCACCGACGGGACGACCAGGCGCAGCTCAGCTTCGTCCCCCTGGCCAGTGACCGGGCCGAAGACCATTTCATCTGGCTGATCCGGGTGGGGGTGCTGCGTCGGGAGGTGGATGGTCAGGGGCTGACGGAGCGAGTGCGGCTGACACCAATGGGCCGGGAACTGCTGTGCCGCTGGAGCGGGGAGATTCCCAGGGCCACTCTGCTGGAGCGGATCCGCCATGGCCTGCGCCGTCGCTGGCCGCGCCTGTGAGCCCCGACCGCCTTGAACACCCGGCACTGATGGTGCTCGGAACCAGCAGTGGCGCGGGCAAATCGCTGATGGCCGCTGCCCTCTGCCGGGTGCTGCTGCGCCGGGGCGAGACGCCCCTGCCCTTCAAGGGCCAGAACATGAGTCTCAATGCCTGGGTGGATGCCGATGGCGGCGAGATGGCCTACAGCCAGGCCCTGCAGGCCTGGGCGGCGGGGCTGGAGCCGGCGGTGGCGATGAATCCCGTGCTGCTCAAGCCCCAGGGCGACAGCACCAGCGAGGTGATCCACCTGGGGCGCTCCGTGGGGGTGTGCCGCGCCGAGCACTACTACCGCGACTGGTTCCGTCCGGGCTGGGCCGCGATCCGCCAGGGTCTGGACGATCTGCAGGCCCGCCATCCCAACGGTCGTCTGGTGCTGGAAGGGGCCGGCAGCCCCGTGGAGGTGAATCTGCAGGCCCGGGATCTCACCAACCTGCGCCTGGCCCAGTTCCTGCATGCCCGCTGCCTGCTGGTGGCCGACATCGAGCGGGGTGGAGTCTTCGCTCAGATCGTGGGCACACTGGCCCTGCTGCGACCGGTGGAGCGGCCCCTGATCCGCGGCATCCTGATCAACCGCTTCCGCGGCCGACGGGAGCTCTTCGATGAGGGCCGCAGCTGGCTGGAGCGGGAAACGGGGATCCCGGTGCTGGGGGTGATGCCCTGGCTCGATGAACTCTTCCCTCCCGAAGATTCGCTTGACCTGCTGGAGCGCAAGCCACGCAAATCCGATGCGGAGCTGGAGATCGCGGTGCTGCGCCTGCCCTCGATCAGCAATTTCTCCGATCTCGATCCGCTCGAAGCGGAACCAAGCGTGCGGCTGCGCTGGGTCCGCCCCGGCGAAGCGCTCGGCAGCCCCGATGCAGTGGTGATCCCCGGCAGCAAGCAGACCCTGCGCGACCTGGCCGCCCTGCGCCGCGCCGGCCTGGAGGGCGAGCTGCACCGCTACCTGGCCGGCGGCGGCCATCTCTTCGGTCTCTGCGGCGGCCTGCAGATGCTGGGCCGGAGTCTGCTGGACCCCCACGGCCTCGAAGGCGTCGGCGAAAGCGACGGCAAAGGCGGTGGCAGCGGCGATCACGCCGGGCTCGCTCTGCTGCCCCTGATCACCCGGTACGGCCACGACAAATCAACCCGGCAGGTCTGTGCCCCTGCCCTCTGGCCGCCGGGCAGCAGCCTGGCTCTGGAGGGATTCGAGTTGCACCGGGGTCAGAGCGAGTGCCAGGAGCCTGACCAGTGCCGGCCCATCGCCGAGCGCGAAGGCCTTGGCTGGTGGAGGGCTGAGGAGAACGGTGCTGTGGTGGCAGGCACCTACCTGCACGGGGTGTTCGACTCGGGCCCCTGGCGGCGGCGCTGGCTGAACCAGCTGCGCCGCCGCCGCGGCCTGCCTCCCCTGGGGGAGCAGCCACCCCACCATGGCCAGCAGCGGGAGGCACTGCTCGATCGCCTCGCCGAAGCCTTCGAGACCCACGTGAACCTTGCCCCCCTGCTGAAGCCGGAATGACGTCCGCTGCTCCACCAGTTCAAGTGCACTGGCCCGATGGTCGCCTCAGCTTGGTGCTCCCAGGAACCGACTGGCTGCAGGCAGCCGCCGAGGCGGGACTGCGGATTCCCACCGGCTGCCTGGGCGGCAGTTGCGGCGCCTGCGAAATCGAGGTGAACGGCCGCGTCGTGCGCGCCTGTATCGCCACCGTGCCCCCCAGCCGCAGCGGTGAACTGACGGTGGAGCTGGCCACCGATCCCTACTGGTGAACCGGATCGCTCGGGTGTCCCTGGATCAGACCCCCGCCCAGAACCACCTCGCCGGCATAGAAAACCGCCGCCTGGCCAGGGGTGATTGAGAACTGCTCCTCGAGGAAGACCAGCCGAGCGCGGTGGGGACGGCCCGCAGCCCAATCGGACGCCGTGTGCTCAAGGGGGATGAGCTGGGCTGCGACCGGTGCGCTGCGGTAGCGCACCTGCACCTCCAGCTCGATGGGTGCCTCTGGCGGCGGGATCGAGATCCAGTTGATCGCGCCCACCACACAGCTGCTGCGGGCTGCCTCGGAGCGGGGGGCCACCACCACCCTGTTCATCGCCCCATCGAGGCGCACCACATGCAGGGGCTCGCTCCAGGCCACCCCGAGCCCCTTGCGCTGGCCGATCGTGAAGTGCTCGATGCCGTCGTGGTCACCCACCACCGTGCCGTCGACCAGAACGATCTGACCCTGGCGGGGCGGCAAGTAGGCATCGAGAAAGGCCTTCATCGAGCCGTGGTGGTCGGCCAGGCAGAGATCCTGACTTTCGGGCTTGCGGGCGGTGCGCAGGCCGAGGGCCTCAGCCTCGAGGCGGGTGTCGGCCTTGGTGAGTTCACCGAGGGGAAACACCAGCCTGGAGAGCACCTCCTGGGGAAGATCGTAGAGGAAATAGCTCTGGTCCTTGTGGCCATCAAGACCCCGCAGCAACTGGTGGCGGCCTGCCGGCACGACTGGGTCGGCCAGACGGACCCTGGCGTAGTGACCGGTGGCGAGGCGGCCGATACCGAGTTCAGCCTCGGCCCACTCCAGCATCGGCGTGAACTTCACCTCCCGATTGCAGCGGGAGCAGGGCAGTGGGGTGACCCCGCCCCCGTAGCCCTCCACCAGAAAGTCGACGATCTGCTGCTGAAAGCGCTCGCGGCTGTCGACCACATGGTGCGGCACCCCGAGCTGCTCACAGATGCCGGCCGCATCCACCAAGCCCTCAGCGCAGCAGGCCCCCTTGCCGCTCATCAGCCAGAGGGTGAGACCCTCCACCTGCCAACCGGCCGCCACCAGCAGCGCGGCGGTCAGGGAGCTGTCCACCCCTCCGGAAAGCCCCACGGCCAGCCGATGCTCTCCGGGCCAGGCGCGCAAGCGCTCGAGTGCCTCTGCCCCGGCGGCGGTGACGGCGCCGCTTGCAGCAACGAGAGGAGGATGGGCGCAACCGGCGGAACCTGGGCCGGCAGCAGGGGCGGTGGTGGTCAAAACCTGAACCCTCCGGAGCGGGGGAGAAGCACGACAGGACGTACTTCCCATCATGGAGCCAGGGCCCCGGCGGCGGGCGCCCCCATCTCCTCGCCCTGGAGCCCCTTGAGCAGCAGCCCCTCGATCGCCTGGCCCCGCCGGGATGCCGCCCATCTACTGGTGAGCTCCGAGCAGATGGCGCAGCTGGAGCAGCAGCTGTTCGACAGCGGACTGCCGGTGGAAGCCCTGATGGAGAAAGCCGCCCTGGCCATCAGTGCCCGGCTGCTGCGTGAGCCCGAAGCCCTGCGTCAGGGGGTGCTGCTGCTGGTGGGCCCGGGGCACAACGGCGGGGATGCCCTGGTGGTGGCCCGGGAGCTGCACCTGGCGGGGGTGCGGGTCCGGCTCTGGAGCCCGTTCGAGCGCCATAAGCCGCTCACAGACTCCCATTGGCGCCATGCCCGCTGGCTGGGGATCGAGCGACTGAGCTCCAGCCCCGACCCAGCCGAGAACACCCTCTGGATCGATGGTCTGTTCGGCATCGGCCAGCGGCGCTCTCCTGGAGAGGAAATCGAGACACTGCTGGGCGATCGGGCGCGGCTGAGGCCCGATCAGCTGGTGGCCATCGACACACCCACGGGCCTCTGCGCCGACAGCGGCAGGCTGCTGGGGAGCTGGGCCGCCCGGGCCCGCCGCACCTACTGCCTGGGCCTGATCAAACAGGGACTGGTCCAGGACCGTGCCCTGGCCTGGGTGGGGCAGTTGGTGCGGCTCGACCTGGGCCTGCCGGCGGCTCTGCTGGAACAACTGCCGCCAACTCAGCCCCTCGGCCTGAGCGGCCTGGATCAGAGCAGCGCCCCCTCCCCGCAGCCGGCACCGGAGGCCGACAAGTACGGCCGTGGGCGCCTGCTGGTGGTGAGCGGCAGCGCCGCCTATCCTGGTGCAGCCCTGCTCAGCCTGCTGGGGGCGAGCGCCAGCGGCTGCGGCAGTCTGCGGGCGGCCGTGCCCGAGCCGGTGGCCCAGCAGCTCTGGAGCCTGCTGCCCCATGTGGTTCTGGGGCCAGATCCGGGAGAACCGGGCGCCCTCGCTCGCTTTGATGCCGTGCTGATCGGCCCGGGCCTGGTGCCAGCCGGCTCAGCGGAGCGGCCTGCTGCCACCCAACCGTTCTGGGAGGCCTTGCAGGCCTTTGCCGGTCTGGTGGTGATCGATGCCGATGGCCTCAACCGACTGGCCGCCGGTGAGGCCGGCGAGGCGATGGCCTGGCTGCAGGCGCGGCAGGGCGCCACCTGGCTGACCCCCCATGGGGGTGAATTCGTTCGCCTGTTCCCCGATCTGGCCGGGGAGCCCCCCCTGGAGGCCGCCGCCGCCGCCGCCGCGCGCAGCGGTGCGGCCCTGGTGCTCAAGGGCGCCCGCAGCGTGATCGCCGCGCCTGACGGCAGGCGCTGGCAACTGCTGGAGGCGGCGCCTGAGGCGGCCCGGGCCGGCGCCGGTGACGTCCTGGCTGGATTCGCAGCGGGGCGAGGGGCCGTGGCGATCGCGGCCGGGGTCTCAGCAGGAGAGACCTCCGCCCTGGCCTCCAGCCTGGCCGTGGCTGTGCTGGCCCACGCCCAGGCGGGGCTGGCGGCCCGGGAGCGGCTCGGGCCAGGCCAGGTGACGCCCCAGGCTCTGGCCGCAACCCTGGGCCAGTGATGTTCAGCCGGGAACAGTCCTGCCGGGGATTCATTGTGTCGTTTTACTTGCACAACCTTGAAAGGTTGTTGAAATCACATCACTTGCTATTCAGTTCATCAGACATTGAATGGACTTTCCGGATCGGCTCATGACAGCCTCCACCCTTCAGCCCCGCGAGCAGCGGCGGCGGGGGAGCGATCCAATCAGCTGGTATCTGGGCACGATCGGACGGGTGCCCCTGCTCACTCCAGCCGAGGAGATTGAACTGGGCAACCAGGTGCAGGCCATGATGCAGCTGATCGATTCGGGTGTGGAGGATCCGCCCAGCGTTCGCCACAAGCAGCTCCTGCGCGTGGGTCGTCGCGCCAAAGAGCGCATGATGAAGGCCAACCTGCGTCTGGTGGTCAGTGTCGCCAAGAAGTACCAGGGCAAGGGACTGGAGCTTCTCGATCTGATCCAGGAAGGCTCGCTGGGCCTGGAGCGGGCCGTGGAAAAGTTCGATCCCACCCGCGGCTACAAATTCTCCACTTACGCCTTCTGGTGGATCCGCCAGAGCATGACCCGCGCGATCGCCTGCCAGTCGCGCACGATCCGGCTGCCGGTGCACCTGAGCGAACGACTCAGCGCCGTGCGCCGCGTCAGTCTGGAGCTGGCCCACAAACTCGGGGCCATGCCCAGTCGCAGCGAGATCGCTGAAGCGATGGCGATCCCGATCGAGGAACTCGATGGGCTGCTGCGCCAGTCGTTGACCACCTCCAGCCTGGATGCTCCTGTGAATGGAGAGGAGGGGCGCAGTTTCCTTGGTGATCTGATCGCCGACTCCAGCCACGACGAACCACTCGACCAGGTTGAGCGGGGCATGCACCACGAACAGCTGGAGCGCTGGCTCAGTTACCTAACCGAGCAGGAACGGCAGGTGCTTGACCTGCGCTTTGGCCTGGATGGGCATGATCGTCACACCCTTGCTGAGATCGGGCGCCTGCTCGAGGTGTCACGGGAGAGGGTGCGGCAAGTGGAATTGAAGGCACTGCGCAAACTGCGCGGCCTCACGAGCAGGCTGCCCAGCCAGCTCTGAATCAGACCTGAAGTCAGTCTTCGGCCCAGATGTAGCGGGTGAGCTCACTGGGGTCGGGCTCGGGTGCGGCGACGGCGAATTCAACAGCATCGGCCACTTCAGCGTCGATCACCTTCTCGATCGCCTTGAGGTCCTCGGAGCTGGCCAGACCGTGACTGGTGAGATGGGTAGCCAGGGCCTTGAGAGGATCCCGCTTGGCCCAGAAGTCCTTCTCCACTTCACTGCGCAGCTCGTCGGGGTCGGCCAGGGAATGGCCGCGGAAGCGGTAGGTGAGGCACTCCAGCAAGGTGGGACCCTCGCCGGCCCGGGCACGCTCCACGGCCCGCTGGGCTGCGGCGCGCACTGCCAGCACATCCATACCATCCACCTCTTCACCCGCCATGCCGAAGGAGGCGGCCTTGCGCCAGATCTCCGGATCACTGGTGGCGCGGTCGTGGGCCATACCGATCGCCCATTTGTTGTTCTCAACGACAAACAGGATCGGTAACTTCCACAGCGCAGCCATGTTCAGGCACTCGAAGAACTGACCGTTGTTACAGGTGCCATCGCCAAAGAATGCGGCAGTGACAGAGTCGCTGTCGGTCTGACCGAGGGCATCGCGCTTGTAGCGGCTGGTGAAGGCGGCGCCGAGAGCCACCGGAATGCCTTCACCGATGAAGGCATAACCCCCGAGGAGGTGATGCTCCTTGGAAAACAGGTGCATCGAGCCGCCCCGGCCCTTACTGCAGCCAGTGGCCTTGCCGAACAGCTCACTCATCACCTCGCGGGCGGGC
Source organism: Synechococcus sp. 1G10 (assembly GCF_002252625.1). Taxonomy (GTDB): domain Bacteria; phylum Cyanobacteriota; class Cyanobacteriia; order PCC-6307; family Cyanobiaceae; genus Regnicoccus_A. Next base: position 11,148 of record NZ_NQKW01000004.1, read on the forward strand.
ACCCCGGCACTGAGGGCATGGACGTGGTCGCGGTAGGTGCTGCAGAACCAGTCGTGCTGGGCGCGCATCGCCTTGATCACCCCGGTGGAAACGGCCTCCTGGCCGTTGTAGAGGTGAACGAAGCCAAACATCTTGCCCCGGTAGTACATCTCGGCGCACTTGTCCTCGAAGCGGCGACCGAGGGTCATGTCGCGGTAGAGGGTGAGGCCCTCCTCACGGCTCACCGTGGCCGGACACGCCGGGTAGAGCGCCGCCAGGCGTTCGGCGTGGCTGCCGGCTGCTGCTGCGGCAGCCCCATCGACGGCGCTCTGGAGTGTGGCGGCGATCTCCTGAGTCATGGCAAAGGGAGTCGAGGCTGTTGAAGCCAACTGTAGGGGGAGGCCTGAGCAGGAAAGGTCAAAATCGATGCCGCTGCCTACACTCGCCCCAACGCCCAGGATCAAGGGCCCGCGAGCTGCCGGGGTTGGAACTGCCGATCGACCACTTCCGTCTGCTCGGCGTGAGCCCGGCGAGCGATGCCCAGAACGTGCTGCACACCCTTCAGCACCGCCTGGAGAAGGTGCCTGATCAGGGCTTCACCCTGGAGGCGATCCGGGCCCGGGCCGATCTGCTCGAAGCCAGTGCCGACGTGCTCTCCGATACCCAGCGCCGCCAGGCCTACGAGGCCCAGCTGATGGAGATCGAGCAGGGCAGCGAAGGGGAAGGGCTGGCAGCTGGCCTCGACGTGGCGCCATCCAAGGAACTCGGTGGCCTGATGCTGCTGCTGGAGGCGGGGATGCCGCTTGAGGCCTTCGAGGCCACCATCGCTTGCCTGCAGCCTCCCCAGGCTCCGGCCCTGGGCAGCGGCCGCGAAGCCGACCTCTGCCTGCTGGCGGCCCTGGCCTGCCGCGCCGCCGCCGCGGAGATGCGTGACCAGCGCCACTACGAGGCCGCGGCCAAGCTCCTGCAGCAAGGCCTCCAGCAACTGCAACGCATGGGCCAGTTGCCTGATCAGCGGCTGCAGCTCTCCCATGACCTGCATGCGTTGCTGCCCTTCCGGGTGCTGGGTCTGGTCAGCCGGCCTCTCACAGCCACCCAGGAGCGGGGCGAAGGTCTGGAGCTCCTCGAGAGCCTGGTGAGCCGCCGCGGAGGTCTGGAGGGCGAAGACGATCCCACCCTGCCCCGCGACGACTTCCAGGCCTTCATCAAGCAGATCCGGCTCTTCCTCACCGTCCAAGAACAGGTGGATCTCTTCGACCGCTGGGCCCGGGGCGGCTCGGCGACGGCGGAGTTCCTGGCCTGCTACGCCCTCACCGCCTCAGGCTTCGCCCAGCGCAAGCCCGAGCGCATCGCTGCCGCCCAGGGCCGTCTGGAGGCCTCCGCCCAGCCAGGCATCCAGCCCCTGCTGGCCTGCCTGCATCTGCTGCTCGGCCAGATCGAGCCGGCCGTGCAGCATTTCAGTTCCGGAGCGGGGCCCGAGCTCAAGGCCTGGGCAGAAGAACAGGCCGATGCCCCCCTCGCCCAGCTCTGCGCTTACTGCCGCGACTGGCTGGGGCGGGACGTCCTCCCCGGCTACCGGGACATCGAGGTGGATGCCGATCTCGAGGCCTACTTCGCCGACCGCGATGTGCAGGCCTTTGTGGATCAGCAGGATCGCCGTCAGGCCCGCGGTCAGGCTGTTGTGACCAAAGCAGCGGATCCAATCGCGGCGACCGCTGCGGGCTGGGCCATGCCCGAGCTTGAGCCTGGCGGCCCTGGCAGACCCGAGGGACTAAGCCCCCCAGCCCTGGAGCCGCCCCCTGAAGCGGTGGGCAGTGAGCAACGACCACGGACCACCAGGCCTCTGGCCCTGGCCGGGATCACCCTGGCCGCTGGGGCAGCTCTGATCGCCGGCCTCTGGCTGGTGATGCGTCCCCGGCCGGCAGCACCGCCGCTGGCTTCTCCCCCCGTCAGTGGCCAGGCCCCCACCAGCCCCAGACCGCCACAACCGGCACTCACCACCCCAGCCCCTCTCACCAGTGCCGCCCCCAGCCAGGAAGAGGTGCGCCGGCTGCTGGAGGACTGGTTAGCGGCCAAGGCAGCCATTCTGGACGGAGGCAACAGCCAGGCCAACCTCGATCAGCTCGCCCGCCCGGCCCTGGTGGCCGATCTGCGCTCCCAGGCCCGAACACTCAAAGCCAGGGGGGAGCAGCAACAGGTGCAGGCAAGGATCCAGCAGTTCAAGGTCATCAACCAGAGTCCACGGCGCATCGAAGCCGATGTGCAGCTCGACTACAGCGAGGAGCGCCGTGCAGGCGGCAAGGTTATCCAGCCCAGAACCAAAGCCGAACTGAAAAATATCTATGTGTTCGCCCGCGATGGCGGCACCTGGAAACTGGCTGATTTCCGCAGTCGCCGCTGAGGGTTCATGCCCTGATCGGCAGGGTCCCCTGCCGCTGTGTCAGGGTCTGGTTCAACGATCCAGCCGCCTGGGCTCACCCCTTCAACTACGCCATGTTCGACGAGCTTTCCCAGCGTTTTGAGGATGCGGTCAAGAGCCTGAAGGGCCAGGACCGGATCACGGAAAGCAACGTGGAGGGGGCTCTCAAACAGGTGCGCCGTGCCCTGCTCGAGGCCGATGTGAGCCTGGAGGTTGTCAAGGGGTTCATCGAAGAGGTGCGCGCCAAGGCGGTGGGCGCCGAGGTGGTGCGTGGCGTCAGCCCCGACCAGCAGTTCATCCAGCTGGTGCATCAGGCTCTGGTGGAGGTGATGGGCGGCGAGAACGCCCCGCTGGCTGTGGCGGATCAGGCCCCCACGGTGATCCTGATGGCAGGCCTGCAAGGGGCCGGCAAGACCACCGCCACCGCCAAGCTCGGGCTGCACCTCAAGGAACAGGGAAAACGGGCGCTGCTGGTGGCCGCCGACGTCTACCGGCCCGCCGCCATCGACCAGCTGCAGACGCTGGGGAAGCAGATCGGGGTGGAGGTCTTCAGCCTTGGAGCTGACGTCAGGCCCGAAGACATCGCCGCCGCCGGAATCGCCAAAGCGAAGGAGGAGGGCTTCGACACGGTGCTGGTGGACACAGCCGGCCGGCTCCAGATCGATGAATCGATGATGAAGGAGATGGTGCGCATCCGCGCTGCCTGCCAGCCCGATGAGGTGCTGCTGGTGGTGGATTCGATGATCGGCCAGGAGGCGGCTGAGCTCACCCGCGCCTTCCACGAGCAGGTGGGCCTCACCGGGGCAGTGCTCACCAAGCTCGACGGCGACTCCCGCGGTGGAGCTGCCCTTTCGATCCGCAAAGTGAGCGGTGCTCCGATCAAGTTCATCGGCACCGGCGAGAAGGTGGAGGCGCTGCAGCCCTTTCACCCCGAGCGGATGGCCAGCCGCATCCTGGGCATGGGCGACGTGCTCACCCTGGTGGAGAAGGCCTCCAAGGAGGTGGAGCTGGCCGATGTGGAGCGGATGCAGCAGAAGCTGCAGGAAGCCTCGTTCGACTTCTCTGATTTCCTGCAGCAGATGCGCCTGATCAAGCGCATGGGCTCCCTTGGCGGCCTGATGAAGCTGATCCCGGGCATGAACAAGATCGACGACGGCATGCTCAAGCAGGGGGAAGAGCAGCTCAGGAAGATCGAGGCGATGATCGGCTCGATGACGGCAGCTGAACGGGAGCAGCCCCAACTGCTGGCGGCCCAGCCCTCACGGCGGCGGCGGATCGCGGCAGGCAGCGGCCACAGCCCCGCCGATGTCGACAAGGTGCTCGCCGACTTCCAGAAAATGCGCGGCTTCATGCAGCAGATGACCCGCGGCGGCATGCCGGGAATGCCGGGAATGGGCGGAGGGTTCCCCGGCATGGGCGGTGGCATGCCCGGTATGCCGGGGATGCCAGGAATGCCTGGAATGCCGGCCGCGGCAGGGCGGGGCGGTGGCTCCCGCAAGGCAAGTCGTCCAGCCAAGAAGCGCAAGGGATTCGGCCAGCTCTGATGGGCGGCAAGGTATGGTCGTCAATTGGCGGCTGAACCAACCGCCAGGCGGAATTTCCGTCGACCCCATTCACCAAGTCAGCAAGGCAAGGCAACGATGATCAAGCTCCGCCTGAAGCGGTTCGGCAAGAAGCGGGAAGCGAGTTTCCGTCTGGTAGCCACCAACAGCACGTCCCGGCGGGACGGTCTGCCGCTTGAGGAGCTGGGCTTCTACAACCCCCGCACGAAGGAAACCCGCCTGGACGCCGAAGCCATCCGGGTGCGCCTGAGCCAAGGCGCCCAACCCACCGACACCGTCCGCTCCCTGCTCGAGAAGGGCGGCCTGATCGAGAAAACCATCCGTCCCGGTGAAACCGTCGGCAAGGCCAAGCAGGCCGCCGCCCGCGAGTCAGCGGTGAAGGAAGCCGCCAAGGCCGCTGCTGCTGAATCTGCCGCTGCAGCCGAGGCTGCTGCTGCCGAAGCCGCCAAGGTTGCTGAAGCCGCAGCAGCTGCTGCCGCCGAGTCTGAAACCGAGGCCGTCAGCGCCGATGCCTGAGCGGACGGCCCATGGCCGGGGCTGAAACGCTTCCCTGCTTTTCGATCGATCTTCCCCACCAGGAAGCCGCCCTTGCCCTGGCAGGGGAGGCCGAAGCGACCCTGCATCGCCTTGAGGCCCTCACCGGGGCCTCATTGGTATTGAGGGGGCTGCAACTGGTGATACAGGCCAAGGCCCCTCAGCTGGAGCGGGCCTCGGCCCTGGTGGAGTTGTTGCGGCCCCTCTGGGCGGAGGGTCAGGCGATCGGGGCTGTGGATCTGCAGACCGCCCTAACCGCCCTCGACACCGGCCGCAGCAGCGAGCATCGCGAACTCTCTCAGCAGGTGCTGGCCCGCAGTCAGAGCGGCAAGCTGCTGCGCGCCCGCACGGTGCGCCAGAAGGCCTACGTGGAGGCGATGGAGCGCCACGATCTCACGCTCGCCCTGGGACCAGCCGGCACCGGCAAGACATTTCTGGCCACGATTCAGGCTGTACGCATGCTCCAGGAGCGGCGGGTGGAGCGATTGATCCTCACCCGGCCCGCGGTTGAGGCCGGCGAGCGATTGGGCTTCCTGCCCGGGGATCTGCAGCAGAAGGTCGACCCCTACCTCAGGCCGCTCTACGACGCACTGCACGGGCTGCTGGGGGCGGAGCGCACCACAGCTCTGCTGGAGAAAGGGGTGATTGAGGTGGCGCCGCTGGCTTACATGCGCGGCCGCACCCTGGCCGATGCCTTCGTGATCCTCGATGAGGCCCAGAACACCACCACCGCCCAGATGCGCATGGTGCTCACCCGGCTGGGGGAGAACTCGCGGATGGTGGTCACCGGGGATCCCACCCAGTCGGATCTGCCCCGCGACCAGCTCAGTGGCCTGGTGGAAGCCGCCGGCGTACTGGCGGATGTGGAGGGCGTGGCGATCTGCCACCTCACAGCTGCCGATGTGGTGCGTCACCCGCTGGTCCAGCGCATGGTGCACGCCTACGCCCGCCGCGATGCGGCTGCACCGGCCCGGAGTGCCCAACGGGGATAGGGAGATCCGCACACTCTCACCCCGCCGGCACTGGCAGGATGGTGACAACTGAGTTCCCTGGTCCCATGCCAGCCAGCAGCAATTTCCAGGAAGCGATCCGCGAGGCCCAGCAGGGCGCGCTGGTCGGTCCCAACGTCGTCAACAAGGCACTGCCCTACGTGGGTGGTGGCATGGTGCTCACCGCCGCCGGCGTGATGGGGGGCCTCACCCTTATGGCAAGCAGCCCGGGGCTGTTCATGCCCCTGTTCTGGGTGGCCCTGATCGGCAACTTCATCCTCTTCTTCGTGGCCCAGAACGCTGCCACCAAGGGGAACAACGGCACGGCCCTGCCGATCCTCACGGCCTACAGCCTGATCACCGGCTTCACCCTCAGCGGGATCGTGGCCTACGCCCTCAGCGTCGCTGGGGTCGGCGCCATCGGCACCGCCACCCTGGCCACTGGCATCACCTTCCTGATCGCCTCCGTGGTGGGGCGTCGCATGAGCGACTCCATCGGTCAGGCCCTGGCCGGTGTGGTGGGCCTGGGCATCCTCGGCTTGATCATCGCCATGGTCATCCAGATCGTGGGCGGCATCTTCATTCCGGGCTTTGGTGGCAGCGGCTTTGAGCTGCTGATCGCCGGCTTCGGCACCGTGTTGTTCGTGGGAGCCGCCTTCCTCGACTTCTACACCATGCCCCGCACCTACAGCGACGACCAGTATCTGGCCGGCGCCCTGGGCATGTACCTCACTTACATCAACCTGTTTATCTTCATCCTGCGGCTGATCATCGCCCTCAACGGCGGTAGTCGCCGCGACTGAGCCACCAGGCTCTCGGCTCTCCTCAGTCGTCGGCCACCGCCAGCACCGCTGCTCGGATGGCCTGCCGCTGGTCCTGGTCGTAGCCCCAGCGATCCAGGAATGCCAGATCATCCCCGGATCCCTCGGCGCCGGCCAGCAGCACCTCCAACCGCCGCTTGACCGCCACTGGCTCAAGCAGCCGCAGCAGTTCGGTGCAACGGCGGCCAACGCGCATGGATCCAGCCCGCTGGCCATCATCACCGGCTCGCTGGTGATGCAGGGCCATCGCGGTGCTCATGGCCAGGTTGCGGGCACTGAGATCCACCACCCCATCACCGGCCTGGCGCAGGCTCTGCACCAGGGCCTCCGGCAGCCGGTCCATCAGCGGGGCGTCATGGGTTAGGGCCACCACGAAGAAGCCGCGAGCGCCATCGAGGCTGGCCACCAGCTCTCCCACCCGATCCGCAAGCACCTCATCACTGAGCTCGCCGTTCTCCCAGTGGCCCAGCCAGGCCGCCGCTATCTCCATCGCCTGGGGAAAGGTGGGGGTCGCTGGGGTGGAAGCCGTCATCGCGGATCGTTGGGCTGGCAGTCTTGAGGTTATGGACAAGCCTGGCCTCAGCGAGACCGAAACGGAGCAGCAGCTGGGCGCGGCGCTGCCTCTGCCGCCGACTTTGCCGCTGCCGCAGCAAGCTCCCGAAGGCTTTCGCTCCGGCTTCGTTGCCCTGATCGGCCGCCCGAATGTCGGCAAGTCGACCCTGCTCAACCGCCTGGTGGGCGAGAAGGTGGCTATCACCTCCCCCGTTGCCCAGACCACCCGTAACCGGCTGCGGGCCATCCTGACCACCCCCAGCGCCCAGCTGGTGCTGCTCGATACCCCCGGCATCCACAAGCCCCATCACCTGCTGGGGGAGCGTCTGGTCAAAACCGCTCGCGCCGCGATCGGCGACGTAGACGTGGTGTTGCTGCTGGTGGATGGCAGCGAGCCGGCAGGACGCGGCGATGGCTTCATCGTGGAGCTGCTGCGCTTCAGCCGTGCGCCAGTGCTGGTGGCTCTCAACAAAAGCGATCTAGTGGACCCCGCCAGAGCGGCCGAACTGGAAGCCAGCTACCGGGAGCTGCTGGTGCTCTCAGATCAACGCGCAGATCCGGCCGATCCCGGTCAGCGCCGCAGCGACTGGCCGTTGTTGGCCTGCAGCGCCAGCACCGGTGAGGGCAGCGCTGAACTGGTGGAGGCCCTGGCTGCTCGCCTGCCCCTCGGCCCCCATCTCTATCCGCCGGATGCGGTCAGCGATCAACCCGAGCAACTGCTGCTGGCGGAGCTGATCCGCGAACAGGTGCTGACTCTCACCCGGGAGGAGGTGCCCCACTCGGTGGCCGTGCAGGTGGAGCGGATCGTCGAAGACGGCAAGCGCATCGCCGTGCTGGCAACGGTGCTGGTGGAGCGCTCCAGCCAGAAGGGAATCCTGATCGGCAAGCGCGGCCAAATGCTCAAGGAGATCGGCAGCGGAGCCAGGGCCCAGATGCAGAAAGTGTTCGACGGACCGGTGTACCTGGAGCTGTTCGTGAAAGTGGTGCCCAACTGGCGGCGCAACCCGGCGCGGCTGGCAGAACTCGGCTACCGCGGCGACTGAGGGCCGCCTCTGCGGCCTGCTACGGCGACTGAGAGGATGGAGGGCCAGAGCGCGCCCCAGCCGTGAACGGCACCAGCCCCGCCTTCCCCCCCGAGGATCTGCCAGCTTTTCTCGACCTCTGCGCCGGGCAGTGGATGGTGCTGCGCAGCCGGATGGAGGCCACCACGGCCGCCAGCGGGGACGATGACGCCTGGCATGACAGCAACCGCGGCGACCTGGGAGTGAGCCTGCGCCCGGGCGCACCGGGCCGCTCCCTGGGCGGACTGGAGGTGACGGCTCCAGATGGCCAGGCACGACAACTCGACTTCGAGGCCGGCGGAATCCTGCTCGGCGCCGAGGGCAGCATCGGCCACTGGCAGCTGTGGCCCGACGGCAGCCTGGAGCTGGTGATCGCCAGCGGTAGTCAGGAGCAGCGCGAGCGGATCTGGTTCACCAAACCGAACCTGCGCCTGCGCAGCGTGATCATCAACGGCGCCGATGGCCAGCCGGAGCAGGCCAGTTTCTGCTCGGAGATCCGCCGCGTCAGCCGCCCGGCCCCTGCGGAGAGCTGAACGCGATGCGGCTGGATGTGGTGAGCCTGGCTCCCGAGTCGTTTGCGCCGCTCACCAGCCTCGGGGTGATCGGGCGGGCCTTCAACGCCGGCATCGCCGAACTGCATACCCACAACCCCCGCGATCACGCCAGCGATCGCTACCGCAAGGTCGACGACCAGCCCTACGGCGGCGGGGCCGGCATGGTGCTCAAGCCGGAGCCGGTGTTCGCTGCCTTCGAGTCGATCCCCGCCCTGGAGCGGCGCCGGGTGCTGCTGCTCAGTCCCCAGGGTCAGCCCCTGCGTCAGGCCGATCTGCAGCGCTGGGCCAGGGAGCATGACCAACTCGTGCTGCTGTGCGGCCACTACGAGGGCTTCGACGAGCGCATCCGCAACCTCGCTGACGAGGAGGTGTCACTGGGGGATTTCGTGCTCACCGGCGGCGAGCTGGCCGCCATGGTGGTGATCAACGGCGTTGTGCGACTGCTGCCGGGCACGGTGGGCAGCCCCGAGTCGCTGCTGGAGGAAAGCCACAGCGCCCTGTTGCTGGAGCACCCCCACTACACCCGTCCGGCCGAGTTCCGGGGCCTGGAGGTGCCGCAGGTGCTGCGCAGCGGCGACCACGGCGCCATCGCCCGCTGGCGGGCCCAGCAGCAACAGGAGCGCACGAAGCAGCGGCGCCCCGACCTGCACCGCCGCTGGCGGGAGCATCAGAGCGCGGCAGAGCTGGAGGGCGCCAACCTTCAGGATGGGGCCATGCAGATGCGGATCGGCAACGGCTACGACATCCACCGGCTGGTGCCGGGCCGCCCGCTGATCCTGGGAGGCCAGACTCTGGAACACCCCGCCGGGCTGGGCCTCGATGGTCACAGCGACGCCGACGTGCTGGTGCACGCCCTGATGGATGCCCTGCTGGGTGCCCTCAGCCTGGGGGACATCGGCCAGCACTTCCCCCCGGACGACGAGCGCTGGCGCGGGGCCGACAGCCTGGTGCTGCTGGAGCAGGTGGTGGCCCTGGTGCGCGAGCGCGGCTGGCAGGTGGTGAACGTGGATACGGTGGTGGTGGCCGAGCGCCCGAAGCTGCGGCCCCACGTCGCCGCCATGCGCGCCGCGCTCTCCCAGCGCATGGGACTCAATCCCGACCAGGTAGGTATCAAGGCCACCACCAACGAGACCCTTGGTCCCACTGGACGTGAGGAGGGAATCGCCTGCCACGCCGTGGCGCTGCTGGAGCGCTCAGGAGGTGGGAATGGGTAGGTTCTGGGTACTGGCCCTGTTGGTGTTGACCATGCTTCTGGGTGTGACACCCACCAACGTCTCAGCGGCCGGCGCCTCCGTGAACCCATCCAGCGTGGCCCCATCCAGCGTGAGCACCAGCTCCACAGCTGCCGGCGACGTTGTTGAGCTGCCGGTGGTGGTGGAAATCCTGCGCCTCAAGGTGCCCGCCGCCGATCGGGAGGCCTGGCTGCAGGCGGAGCGGCAGAGCTGGGAGCCCTGGTTGGAGAAGCAGAGCGGCTTCCTTGAGCGGCGGGTCTACTGGGATGCCGCCAGCGAAGAGGGAGTGCTGCTGATCCACTGGGCCAGCCGCCAGCAGTGGCAGGGCATCGCCGGCGCCGAGGTGGAGCAGGTGCAGGAGCGCTTCGATCAGCTGGCGCGCCATGGAACCGGCCGCAGCGATCCCCATCCCTTCCCCCTGCTCTTCAGCGGTGAGCTGATCCCCCAATGAACCCGCTCGAGCCCCTGGCACGGCTGGATCTGGGGCGGCGCGAGCGGCTGGGGATGCTGGAGGCGGTCTGGGGCGAGAACAAGGACGTCGATCAGATCAAGGTGATCCTCGAGCGGCTGCACAAGGCCGGCGAGCTCGCCCTGGTCACCCGGGTGACCGCCGAGAAAGCCGCGGCGATCGAGGACTGGCTCCAGCGCGAACGGCCCCAGATCGCGGCCGACCTGGATCACCACAGGCAGGCCCGCTGCCTGACCAGCGGCGCCCTGCCCAGCGAGGATCCAGCTCTGGGGCTGGTGCAGGTGCTCTGCGGCGGCACCAGTGATCTGCCCGTGGCTCACGAAGCCCAGTTAGCTCTGCGCTGCCATGGTGTGCGCACCGAACTTGTGGTGGATGTGGGTGTGGCCGGTCTGCACCGGTTGCTGGAGGAGCTGCCGCGGCTGCGGGGAGCTCAGGTGCTGATCGCCTGTGCCGGCATGGAAGGAGCCCTGCCCACCGTGCTGGCGGGGCTGCTGTCCCAGCCGGTGATCGGCGTTCCAGTGTCGGTGGGCTACGGCGTGAGTGCCGGCGGGGTGGCCGCCCTCAACGGGATGCTGGCCAGCTGCGCCCCTGGGCTGAGTGTGGTGAACATCGACAACGGCTACGGGGCCGCCATGGCGGCCCTGCGCATCCTGCTGGCCCTCAGAGGTGTTGCAGGTGCGGGTAGGCCGTAAGCAGCTCCTCTGTGCTGAGGACTTCTCCCTTGCCCTCCGGCTGCCAGATCACCTCCAGGGCAATCAGATCGCCAACTGAAACAGCGCCGATCACGCCGAGGGCGTCGCGCAGATCATCGGCGCTGCTGATGGTCTTGATGGGGATGCGTCCCCGGCTGGCCACCAGCAGGGTGACGGCGATGAAATCGCTGGTGGCATCCGTGGGGCCACTGGCGGCGGCTTCATCCTGGAAGCGCCGACCGCCGACGTTGGAGGTGACCTCACTGCGCAACTTGCTGCGCTCGGTCATCGAGAGGCGATTGAAGGTGGATTCAGCACTGGCGAAGGGCACCTGACCCAGTTCGCTGTTGGCATACACCCAGAGGTCGGGCTGGCGCAGCAGGGAGAGGCTGGTTTCCTGGAGCAGGCGCTGGAGACCGATGCTGCCGGTGGTGTCGGCTGTGGCGGCCAGGCGGCGCAGTTCATCCTGAAGTTCACGGGCCGAAGCCAGCAGACCCACCTGCAACTGGGCGATGGTGACCGGTCCATCGGCGCGGGGAGCCGCAGCCAGGGAACCACCGCCGCCGCTGGTCATGCCGCCGCCGGCACCGCGCAGGGTGTTGACGAGAAAACCAGCGATCGCCATCAGGATCAGGAAGCCGAACAGGCCCCCGCCACCAAAACCGAAAATGGGGATCAGGAAGGGGAAGCCGATCCCGCCCCCATAGCCACCGCGGTAACCGCCACCGCCGTAGCCACCCTGGTAGCCGCCGCCACCGCCGCTGTAACTGCGAGGCATGGAGGGAGCCGAGCGGAAACTGCCGCCGCCGATGCGCCCACCGCGGGCTGCCCAGCTGGGGGCCGGCGATGACAGCAGCAGCAGGCCACTGGTCAGGAGCGGCATCAGCACCAACAAGGAAAGCCGGCGCAGCCTGACAAAAGCGAACGGAAAAGGACGAGGGGACACAGGTGTCACCCGAAGCGAGTGCGCTGAATCTAGGAACCACCCCCCACGATGGTGACCACCTCCAGTACGGCGTCCTCACCAACGGCCTGCTGGGCCCAGGCCGTGCGGGGCAGGATGTCGCCGTTGAACTCCACCACCACCAGCCGCGGTTCGTAGCCGAAGTGACGCAACACCTCCAGCAGAGGGAGATGAGCCGGGCAGGTCCGCGCTTCCCCGTTGAGCTGGATCCTGTGGCTGCCGCTGGCCCCGTGCTCCTCGCTCATGCCTCTTCCCCCAGGCTCTTGAGCAACTGGAGGCTGGCCGCGCCCGGATCGCTCGCCTCGATGATCGCCCGCACCACCGCCACCCGGCAGCCACCAGCCGCCTGGACCGGCGCCACTGTGGTGGCCTCGATCCCGCCGATGGCGAAGAACGGAATCGGACTTTCAGCCGCGGCCTGACGCACGTAGGCCAGACCCACGGGTTCACGGCCGGGCTTGGTCGGGGTGGCGTTGATCGGGCCAACGCCCACGTAATCGCAGCCATCGGCCACCGCCTGACGCAACTGCTCGATCCGGTGGGTGCTGCGGCCGATCAGGCGGTCCGGGCCCAGCAGGCGGCGCGCCTCGGCGGGGGGCAGATCCCCCTGGCCCAGGTGCACCCCATCGGCCTCCACCGCCAGGGCCAGATCCACCCGGTCGTTGATGATGAAAAGGGCGCCATGGCTTGAGCAGAGCTGACGCAGGCCACGGGCCTCCTGCCAGCGCTCCAGGTCGTCTCCCTCCTTGGCGCGGTACTGGACCAGGCGCACCCCAGCCTCAAGGGCCGCGGCCACGGTTTCGAGCAGGTGGGTCGATGGGCTGGTGATCAGATACAGATGGCAGCGAAGCAGCTGCTCACGGCGGCCCGCGGCAGCTCCACAGGCCCGCATCAGATCCACCTCCAGGTCGTAGAGGGCGTAGCGGATGGCGGCAGCCTCGGCGGCAAGGAGCGGATCACTGGCGCGGCCGAACTCCTCCAGCACCCTCAGGGCCTCCTGGGCACGGCCGGCATTGGCGGCCACTACCTGGGCGGGCTGCGTTCGCTCGGCCTGGGCTGGATGGGCCAGGCCCGCTCCCCCATCGCTCGCGGTGTGGCGGGCCGCCTTGTAGGCGGGGAGGTGGCAGCGGCCCAGGCGCTGGCGCAGGTCCTTGAGCCGAGCCACCAGATCCTGCCGGTCGAGGCCGAAGCGGCACCAGTCTTCCAGCACCCGCAGGCCTTCGCGGGCACGGTCGAGGTTGGCATCGAGCAGGCGCAGCACGGCCGGCTCAGGCGATGTCGGGGCGGCAGTCACGGGAGCGGAACCTGCGTAAGGTGATGGCGACTCCAGCTCGGTGGCCATGGATTTCGGCGGTGGTGACAGTCCGATGCTGGTGCTGATCTCAGGAATTCTGCTGCTCGGAGGCATCGCCGCCTTCATCGGCTGGGGTCTGAGCAACGCTTACGCCCCCTGAGTCTCCAGGGAGCAGCAGGTTACGGGCCAGGGCAGCGTCCAGGCCGATCTGGTGGCTGAGTTCCTCCAGGCCGGCAAAACGTTGCTGGCGGCGCAGCAACTGCACCGGCTCCACCTCCAGATCACGGCCCACCAGCTCCAGATCACGGTCCAGCAGGTGCACCTCCACCGCCGAAGGGGCCAGGGGGTCCACCGTGGGCTGGGGACCCAGGTTCATCACTGCCGCCATGGGAGCGCCACAGGGCAGCAGCGCCTCGCCTGCCTCGACGGGCCCGAGGTTGCGCACCCAGGCGGCATAGACCCCCTCCTGGGGAAGGAACTTGCGTCCGTCCACCTGAAGATTGGCCGTGGGCCAACTGAGCTGCCTGCCCAGCCCCCGCCCGCGCACGACCCGGCCGCTGAAGCGGTAGGGACGCTCCAACAGGCGGTTGGCCTCGTCGATGGCACCGGCGGCCAGGGCCCGGCGGATGCGGCTGCTGCTGATCCGCTCGGCCCCGTCCCAAAGCATCGAGGAGACCAGCACCCGCAGGCCATGGCGCCCGCCGATCTCCCGCAGGCTGGCGGTATCACCGGCCCGGTCATGGCCGAAACGGAAGTTCTCGCCCACGGCCACCTCCCTGGCCTGGAGCTCCCCCACCAGCACCTGTTCCACGAAGGCCTCCGGACTGAGCAGGGAGAGGGCGCGGGTGAAGGGCACCAGCACCAGCTGGCGGATGCCGTAGGGCTCGAGCAGGGTCAGCTTCTCGCCGGGGAGATCGAGGCGCAGGCGCGGTTCGCCGTAGAGCAGCTCGCGCGGATGGGGCCAGAAACTCACCACCGTGGGGATCAGCCCTGGGGTGGGGGCGGCGGCGATGGCGGCGATCACCCGGCGGTGCCCCTGGTGCAGGCCATCGAAACTGCCCAGGGCGACGGCGGTTGGCCGCATCGCGTCCTGGGGGGAGCGCAGGGGAATCAAGGAATCGGACGGGGCCCGGCTTGGAAACCATCCTTCCATGGGGGTTCCAGCCGTGGGGGAGCCGCCGCTGCTGCTGGCCATGGCAAGTTTGTGACGCTCCGCCCCCCGGTTCCGCGCTCCGATGGTTGATCGCCTCGATCTTCAGCTGGTCTCGGCTGCCCTGCGCCGGATGGGCTGGATCCGCTTCTGGACCCAGTTGGCCCTCGGGGTCGTGGTGGTGGGGGTGCTGTTGTTCAACAACATCGGCGGCCGCCTGGCGGCCAACAGCGCCCGCTCCCTAGGGCTCGGTCCCGGCCTGTCGCTGACCACCCTGTCGTTTTTCGTGCTGCTCTGGTGCCTCTGGCAGAGCTGGCTGGTGGTGCGCTGCGGCCGGGCCCTGGCCAGCCCCGCCCGCCCCAGCCGCGGCGAAACCAGCCGCCTGATCAAACGGGGCGCCCTCGCCGATCTGGCCGGGCTCACCCTGGCAGCGGTTGGTTACCAGGCCCTGGCCGGCAGCCTGTTCGTGCAGGCCTCCATGCAGGTCCCCGGCTTCTTCGGAGCGCAGCTGGCCGTACCGCCCGGCACCCGCGGCGGCCTGATGGGACTGCCGATCACCTCTCTCGAGATGCTCTCGGTGCTGAGCAACACCCAGGTGCTGTTCGCCCACCTGATCGGCCTGTGGATGAGCCTCTGGCTGCTGCAGCGCGTTCACCGCCCCAGCTGAACCGGAAGCTCCTCCAGACCACCCCGCCAGAACAGCTCAGGCTGCAGCGGGGTGAGGGCTGCGCCGCCGGCATGGATCTGGGCCACGTCCGTGGGCCAGTCGCGGGGGCCGGCGGTGGCGGTCTCTAGGTCATCGACCACCTCACCGGCCAGCCAGTAGTAGGTACGCCCGCGCGGATCGGTGCGCTGATCGAACTGGTCGCGGTACCGGCGCACCGCCGGGCGGCACCAGCGCAGGGAACCGATCCGCTCGATCGGCAGGGCCGGCACGTTGAGGTTGAGCAGCAGCCCCTCCGGCCAGGCCCCGGCCAGGGCCGCTTCCGCCACATCGAGAGCGAGCACGGCGGCCGGAGCGAACTGGCGCCAGTCGAAGCACGCGCTGCTGACCGCCAGGGCCGGCAGCCCTTCGAGGGTGCCCTCCATCGCTGCTGAAACCGTGCCGGAATAGAAGACGTCACTGCCCAGGTTGGGGCCGTGGTTGATGCCGGAGAGCACCAGGTCGGGCGGGGCGCTCAGCAGCCGGCCGAGGGCGAGCTTGACGCAGTCGGAGGGGGTGCCGCTGCAGGCCCAGGCAGTGACGCCATCGGCGAAGAGCCGGTCGGCCCGCTCCGCCCGCAGCGGTGTCTGCATGGTGAGGCCATGGCCTGTGGCGGAACGCTCCTGGTCGGGGCAGACCACCGTGACCACATGGCCACGCCCCACCGCTTCAGCCGCCAGGGTCTGAATCCCCTCGGCGAACACCCCGTCGTCGTTGCTGATCAGGATCCGCAGGCTGGACATCGGGACCGGCAGGGGCAGGGGCGCAGGCGGCAACTTAGGCAGGCTCGCTCCGTACAGTCGACCGTTACCGCCCCCGATTCGTGAGCGCCACGATCAGCCTGCAGCAGCTCACCGACCAGCTCGATGCTCTCGAAGCCGAAGCGGCGGCCTCGATCGCCGCAGCCGCAGACACCGCTGAGCTGGAAGGGCTGCGGGTGGGACTGCTGGGCAAGAAGGGTCGCCTCTCAGCAGTGCTGGGTGCCATGGGCAAGCTCGATGCCTCCGAGCGGCCCCTGGTGGGCCAGCGGGCCAACGTGCTCAAGGAGCAGGTGCAGACGCTGATGGGGCAGCGGCTGGAGGGGCTGCGGGGCACCGCCATGGCTGAAAAGCTGGCGGGGGAACGGCTCGATGTGACCGCCCCGAGCCGCTACGTGCCGGTGGGGCACCGCCACCCACTGATCCGCACGATCGAGGAGATCGTCGACATCTTCGCCGGGCTCGGTTATCGGGTGGAAGAGGGGCCCGAGGCGGAAACCGACTACTACAACTTCACGGCCCTGAACATCCCGCCGCACCATCCGGCCCGGGACATGCAGGACACCTTTTATCTCCCCGGTGACCGGCTGCTGCGCACCCATACCTCGCCGGTGCAGATCCGCCATCTGGAGAGCAACCCGCCACCGGTGCGGATCGTGGCGCCCGGCCGGGTGTACCGGCGCGATGCGGTGGATGCCACCCACTCGCCCGTGTTCCACCAGGTTGAAGTGCTGGCAATCGATGAAGGGCTTGATTTCAGCCACCTGCGCGGCACCGTCACCACCTTTCTGCAGCAGTTTTTCGGCGATCTGCCGGTGCGCTTCCGCGCCAGCTACTTTCCCTTCACCGAGCCTTCGGCGGAAGTGGACGTGCAATGGCGGGGGCGCTGGCTGGAGGTGATGGGCTGCGGGATGGTGGATCCGGCGGTGCTCGAGGGCCTTGGGCTGGATCCCGAGCGCTGGAGCGGTTTCGCCGCTGGCCTGGGGGTGGAGAGGTTCTGCATGGTGCGCCACGGCATCGACGACATCCGCCGGCTGTTCACCAGCGACCTGCGCTTTCTGGAGCAGTTCTGATGGCAATCGGGCCGCGGCCGGAAGGCTCCCCATAAACTCGACACGTTCTCGCCTCCGACCGGTGCTCTGCGTCGGACTGATCGTCAACGACGGCAAGGATCTGGCCGTCAAGACGGCCGATGTCATCCAGAGCCGCCTGGAGGCGGCCGGCACAAGCGTGCTGCGAGTGAGCAGCTCCGGCGGGATGGTGGGTTTCGCCAATCCCGACCACCAGTTGCGCAGCCGTGGTTTCAGCGCCTGCGTGCCGGCGAGCTTTCACCCCGACATGAGCCTGGCGGTGGTGCTGGGGGGCGACGGTACCGTGCTCTCCGCCGCGCGCCAGACCGCTCCGATCGGCGTGCCGATCCTTACGGTCAACACCGGCCACCTGGGCTTTCTGGCCGAGGCCTACCTCAGCGAGCTGGATGGGGCGATGGAGCAGCTCCTCACCGGCCGCTGGACCGTGGAGGAACGCACGATGCTGATTGTGAGCGTCATGCGAGGCGACCAGCGTCGCTGGGAAGTGCTCTGCCTCAACGAGATGGCCCTGCACCGGGAACCGCTCACCAGCATGTGCCATTTCGAGATCGCCATCGGTCGCCACGTGCCGGTGGACATCTCCGCCGATGGGGTGATCCTCTCGACCCCCACCGGATCCACCGCCTATGCCCTCAGCGCCGGCGGACCGGTGATCACCCCCGACTGCCCGGTGCTGCAGCTCACACCGATCGCACCCCATTCCCTCGCCTCCCGCGCCCTGGTGTTCAGCGACCAGGAACCGGTGACGGTGTTTCCCGCCACCCCCGAGCGGCTGATGATGGTGGTGGATGGCAGCGCCGGCTGCTACGTGTGGCCGGAAGACCGAGTGCTGATCCGCCGCAGCCCCCATCCAGCCCGGTTCGTGCGCCTGCAGGACCACGAGTTCTTCCAGGTGCTGCGCAACAAGCTGGGCTGGGGCCTGCCCCATGTGGCCAAGCCCGACAATGGGGAGTTCGGCGGCCGTGACGGCCCCGGCCCCGGCGCCGGTGCACGCCTGTGAACGGACCCCTGATCCTGCTGGTGGGGGAGGAGGCCGAAGCGCTGGCGCCGCGCCTGGAGGCATCCGGTTACCGCACCGCGCCGGTGGGTGCCCTGCCCGATCCGCCGGCGGCGGTGCTGGTGTCGGGAGCGGATGGGGTGGCCACGATTCCAACCCTGCGCATGATTCTGGAGGATGTGCCGATCCTGCTGGATCTGGTCAGCGACAGCGTCGAGGCTCGCTCCCGCTGCTTCAGCTCCGGCGCCGACGACTTCTGGCTCTCCAGCGCCGGCGGCAGTGACCTGCTGATGCGACTGCGCCTGCACCTGCAGATCCGCGGCGACAACCGCGGCCAGGTGCCGCCCCTGCAACTCGCTGATCTGCACCTGGATCCCGCCAGCAGGCAGGTGCGGCGGGGGCGGCGTCTGCTCGCGCTCACCGCCCGCGAGTACCAGTTGCTGCTCGCCCTGATGCGACAGCCTGGGATGGTGCTCAGCCGCGAGCAGATCCTCGCCGAGGTGTGGAACGACCAGGGGGGAGCCGCCAGCAACGTGGTGGAGGTGTATGTCCGATACCTGCGCCAGAAGCTGGAGGAACAGGGTGAGCAGCGCCTGATCCACACCGTGCGCGGCCGGGGCTACTGCCTGTGTGAAAGGCCGCCGAAGCCGGAGCGGCCGGCGACATGAGACGTCCTGCAGCCTGATGGGAAGCCCGTTGAGAGCTGGTTCCCTGCTCGCCCTCAGTTTGACGACTGGGTTGCTGACGACCGGGCTGCTGGCGGCGGGGTTTCACACGGACCCTCGGCCCGCCATGGCGGACAGCCGTTCGCCAGCCGCTCCCCCCCAGTTCCTGCCGATTGAGGCGGAATGGTGCCTGGAGCGTGCCGAGACCGCGGCGAGCACGCTGCCACCGACCTGTATCCAGCTGGAGGTGCCCCGCACCCCCCGTCAGTACGCCTGGGGCCTGATGCAGCGGCCGGCGCTTGGACGGTTGCGGGGGATGTGGTTCCGCTTTGAGCCGGCCCAGGCCGTGAGCTTCTGGATGCACCGCACCCTCACCCCGCTCGACATGTTGTTCATCCGCGAGGGGCGGGTGATCGCCATCCAGGCCAACGTGCAGCCCTGCCCGCGGCTGCCCTGCCCCAGTTACGGCCCCGGCGAACCGGCCGATGGGGTGGTGGAGCTCGACGCGGGCGAGGCGGCGGCCCTGGGCATCAGCGAGGGCAGCGTTGCCGTGATCCGGCTCCGGGAGCCGGAAGCTCCTTAGGTTCGGGCTCAGTCTTTGCGGCCCTTGAGCACCAGCACCGGATTGAGCGGGGCCAGGCGGGTGCCATCGGCCAGGGGGGAGCCCCGCCAGGCCTGCAACTGACTCACCTGCACCCTCAGCCCGGCCCGCTCCAGCGGCGGCCTCAACTCCGCGAGGGCTTCGAGGGTGGCCAGGGGAATCACCACCTGTCCGAGGGGACGCAGGCGCCGCAGCACGATCTCGAGCAGGGCCAGGCGCTGGCGGCCGCCGCCACCAAGCAGCACCCGGTCGGGATCGGGGGGGCCGCCCTGCTGCAGCACGGTGAGGGCATCGCCTTCAAGCACCCCCACTGGCTCAACGTCGAGCCGCTCAGCATTGGCCCGGATCAGGGCCGCTGAACCGCCTCGCCGCTCAAGGGCCCAGAGTTCCAGGCCCGGACGCAGCCGCAGGGCCTCCAGGCCCACCGAGCCCACCCCGGCCCCCACATCCCAGAGCACACCGCTGCCGGGCAGCTCCAGGTCAGCGAGCAACTGGATGCGTACCTCACGCTTGGTCATCAGGCCGGGACGATCGGGGTGCTGCAGCCAGAGGCCATCGTCGAGGCCGAACAGCGGCAGGCTGGCGGGATTGGGGGGCGGAGGCGGCTCTGCAATCAGCAGCACCATGTGCAGCGGATCGAGATCGGCCGGCAGCGCCGCCCGGGGGGCGAGCCGGAGCACCCTCTCCTCGGGGTGGCCGAGCCGTTCACACAGCCAGACGGCATAAGCCGCCTCCAGACCGGAGGCGGCCAGGATCCGCCGCACCTCCTCGACGCCGCCGCGGCCGGGATCGGTGAGCACCGCCAGGGCCGCCGGACGTTGCTGCAGACGGCTCGCCAGCGGTTCGGGGTCGCGGCCGTGCAGGCTCAGCCACTCCGCGTCCTGCCAGGGGCGGCCGAGGCGGGCGAAGGCCAGCTGCAGGCTGGAGGGGGCGGGATGAAAGCGGAGGCACTCGGGGGGAAAGCGACCCAGCAGCAGGCGGCCGATGCCGAACCAGAGGGGATCACCGCTGGCGAGCAGCACCACCGCCCGACCGGCGGCCAGGGCTCGCTCCAGCTGGGGAAAGAGCTGCTCTGGGCGATCACTGGCCACCAACTCCGGCGGCTTGAGCTCCTCCGCCAGGGCCTGGCGCAGTCCAGGCAGCAGCCTGGCGGGCGCCGCCAGCAGATCGGCCTGGCGCACCAGGGCCGCCGCTGCCGCTGGCAGGGAGGCCAGCCCGCCGGCGTCGCTGCCGATCACCTCGAGACGATGCTGCTGGAGCGGTTGATCCACGTGGGGACTCCGGTGCGGCGGCTGGCCGGGCCCCGCCATGATGCCCGCGAGTTGAAGCGCCCATGGCCGCACCTGAGCCCCCCTCCCGCCGCCAGCGCGTGCATGAACTGGCCCTGGCCCTGCTGGCGCGGCAAGCCGAGATCGAGCTGCTCAGCCCCGAAGCCACCGGCGGCGGCGGTGAGGAGGCCTGCCTCTGGCTGGAGCGGAACCGGCGGGTGGTGCAGCGCTACCAGGCTGTGGTGCGCTCGGCGATCACCCTTGATGCCCTGATCGAGCAGGAAGTGGCCGCCGGGGCCGGCCAGCTCTGACAAGCTGACGCCACCTCGATGAGCACCATGGCTCCGTTCGGCCTGTCAGCCCTCTCCACGCTGTTGCGCGGGTCCGGCGCCGGTCGGCCCGCCCAGGCCCCCCCCGCCAGCTGGCAGCGGCCGATCGGCCAGGGCTGGGAGGCCCCCTACACGGTGCGCTACGCCAGCAATCTCGACGACGGTCCCAACCACGGCGCCCCACTCGGGGGCTTCGGTGCGGGCTGCATCGGCCGCGGACCCGACGGCAACTTCAACCTCTGGCACCTCGATGGGGGTGAGCACTGGTTCGGGGTGTTGCCCGACTGCCAGTTCGCCCTGTTCGAGCACGACGGCACAGCGAGCAGGGCCCGGGCCCTGGCCATGACCCCTGACCACGACGACTCCCGGCCGGAGGCCAGCGAGCGTCCCCTGGGCCGCTGGCAGTGGCTTGGAGGCGAGACCAGCGACGGCAGCGAAACCAGCGCCAAGGCCGGCACCTACGCCGCCCGCTATCCGCTGCACTGGTTCGATTACCAGGCCGACTTCCGCGCCGAGGCCAGCTGCGAGGCCTTCAGCCCCATCCTCCCCGGCGACTATCAACGCACCAGCTATCCGGTGGCGGTATTCCGCTGGCGGCTGGCCAACCCCACCAAGGCCCCCCTGGATCTCTCGTTGCTGCTGAGCTGGCGCAACACGGTGGGCTGGTTCACCAACACCGATCCCAGCGCCGCCGTGACGTTCCGCGACGACGGCAGCCCTGAGCACAACTACCTGCCCGCCATCGGAGCGGGGGTAGGCCAGCGCAACCGCTGGATCGACACACCGGGCCTGACGGGTGTGCTGCTGGAAGGAGCGCCCAGCCAGCCGATCGCCGAGGGGCAGGGTCAGTGGTGCCTGGCGGTGCCCGACCAGCTGGAGGGGGTGGAGGTGATGCGCTGCAGCCGCTGGGATCCCAGCGGAGATGGCGGCGAGATCTGGGAGGCGTTTTCCCGCGACGGCTCGATCCCCAACAGCAACAACGACCGCCGCAGCACCGGCAGCGAGCAGGCCAGCGCCGCGATCGCCCTGCGGCTGAGGTTGGAGCCGGGGGCTGAAATCGAGCTGCCGGTGGTGATCAGCTGGGATCTGCCCGTGACCGCCTTCGCCACGGGCACGTCCGCCCTGCGTCGATACACGGATTTCTTCGGGGCCACGGGCGACAACGCGGTCGCCATCGCTGCCGAGGCCCTGGGCGCATGGCGTCAGTGGCGCGATGCCATCGAGGCCTGGCAGAAACCGGTGCTGGAGCGCAGCGACCTGCCCGAGCCCCTGCGCATGGCCCTGCTCAATGAGCTCTACGACCTCGCCAGCGGCGGCAGCCTCTGGACCGCCGCCAGCTCCACCGATCCGGTGGGCCGTTTCGGGGTGCTGGAGTGCCTCGACTACGCCTGGTACGAAAGCCTGGATGTGCGGCTCTACGGCTCCTTCGCCCTGCTGCAGCTCTGGCCCGAACTCGACAAGGCGGTGCTGAGAAGCTTCGCGCGGGCCATTCCCGCCGCCGATGCCACCCCCCGGCCGATCGGCTGGTATTTCACCCAGGGGCGGGGCCGGGTGGAAGCGGCCCGCAAGCTGGCCGGCGCCACCCCCCACGACCTGGGCGCCCCCAACGAGCGGCCCTTCGATGCCACCAACTACACCGCCTATCAAGACTGCAACCTCTGGAAGGACCTGGCCTCCGACTTCGTGCTGCAGGTCTGGCGGCTGTTCCGTCTCTCCCCATCGGGGGAAGACCTGCGCTTCCTGGCCGACTGCTGGCCGGCGGTGGTGGAGTCGCTTCGCTATCTCAAGCAGTTCGACATCAACGACGACGGCCTGCCCGACAACGGCGGCGCGCCTGATCAGACCTTTGACGACTGGCCACTGCAGGGAGTGAGCGCCTACTGCGGTGCCCTCTGGATCGCGGCCCTGGAAGCGGCCCTGGCAATGGCCCAGCGGCTGCAGCTCGATCTTGGCCTCGACACCGGCGCCGAGCAGCGGGAATTCGGCAGCTGGCTGGAGCCGTCACGGGCCAACTTCGATCGGCTGCTCTGGAACGGGGAGTACTACCGGATCGATGCCGGCAGCGGCACACCGGTGGTGATGGCCGACCAGCTCTGCGGCGATTTCTACGCCCGCCTGCTGGGGCTGCCGCCGGTGGTGAGCGATGAGCGGGCCCTCTCGGCCTTGACGGCGATTCGTGAGGCCTGCTTCGAGCGCTTCGAGGGGGGGAGGCTGGGGGTGGCCAACGGCCTGCGCCGCGACGGCACGCCGCTTGATCCCAACGGCACCCACCCGCTGGAGATATGGACCGGCATCAATTTCGGCCTGGCGGCCTATTACCGCCTGATGGGTCAGACCGACACGGCCATGGCGATCAGCGGCGCCGTGGTGGGCCAGGTGTATGCGGGAGGGTTGCAGTTCCGCACGCCCGAGGCGATCACGGCGGTGGGCACGTTCCGGGCCTGCCACTACCTGCGGGCGATGGCGATCTGGGCGCTCTGGGCCACCCACACCCAGTGGCAGCCGATCCCTGGAGCCGAGCGCGAACCATGAGCGGGGTGATCCGGCAAGCAGGTCGGTTGCTGCTGTCGCTGGGCCTGGTGCTGGCCTGCCTGTTTGCTCTGGTGAAGCCAGCGGCGGCCCAGCTGCACGCACACCCCAGCGAAACCGGCAGCCCGGTGCTGCGCAGCCTGGTGAGCGTGCGGGATCTCGATGATCAGGCCTGGCAGCTGGTGGCCTTTCGCGATGGACCGCCCGGAGCTCCCCTGCGCCTGCGGGTGGTGGGCTATCCCGGCAAGGTGCGGCTCGATCACCCCACTGCGCTGCAGGTGCGCTCGGGCCCATTCCAGTGGCAGCTGGAAGATCTGACCCTCGAGAACCAGGCATTGAGCAACGACGGCCGCGCCGCCGCCGCCGAATTCGATCTGAGCCCTTTGTTGGCCGAACTGAGCCAGAATCGCCCGCTGCGGCTGCGGCTGCCGGGGGTGTTCACGGAGCTGCCGGTACCTCCGTTCGTGGTGGCCGAGTGGCGCAGCCTGGTGAGAACTCCGGCGTGACCAGGGGGAGCCCCTGGAGCACCTGGATGGAGCGCGCCCTCGGCCTGGCCGCCCTGGCGCGGGGTCGCACCAGCCCCAACCCCCTGGTGGGCGCCCTGGTGGTCGATGCCAGCGGCCTGCTGGTGGGGGAGGGCTTCCACGCCGCTGCCGGAAGGCCCCACGCGGAGGTGGGAGCCCTGGCCCAGGCGGGAGATCGGGCTCGAGGGGGCACCTTGGTGGTGACCCTGGAGCCCTGCTGTCACCAGGGCCGCACGCCCCCCTGCAGCGAGGCCGTGATCGCAGCAGGGATCCGGCGGGTGATCGTGGCCATGGAGGACCCTGATCCGCGGGTGGCGGGCGAAGGCATCAAGGCATTGCGCCAGGCCGGGACGGACGTGCTGGTGGGGGTGCGCCAGGCCGAGGCCCAGAACCTGAATGCCGCCTTCTGCCACCGGCTGCGCACCAGCCGGCCCCTGGGGGTCCTCAAGTGGGCGATGAGCGTGGACGGACGCACGGCCCTGTCCAACGGAGCCAGCCAGTGGATCAGCGGGCCAGCGTCGCGGCAGAGGGTGCACGAGCTGCGGGCCGATTGCGATGCGGTGATCGTGGGTGGCGGCACACTGCGCTCGGATAATCCCCTGCTCACCAGCCGGGGGCGGCGCGCGATCGAGCCGCTGCGAGTGGTGATCAGCCGCGGCCTGGAGCTGCCGGAGCGGGCCCAGCTGTGGGACCAGCGCGCGGCTCCCACCCTGGTGGCCCATGGGCCCGAGGCCCCCGAGCCAGCACGACTGCGGCTGGATGGGCTGGGGGTGGAGCGGCTGGAGCTTGCCTGCTGCGAACCGCTGGAGTTGATGCAGGCCCTGGCCCGGAGGGGCTGCAACCAGGTGCTGTGGGAGTGCGGCCCGACCCTGGCGGCGGCGGCGCTGCGCCAGGGTTGCGTGCAGCGGCTGGTGGCGGTGGTGGCCCCGAAGTTGCTGGGTGGCATCGCCGCCCGCACACCGCTGGGGGATCTGCAGCTGAGCTCGATGGCGATGGCGCCCTCCTGGCGGGAGCTGGGGCTGAGCCGCTCGGGAGCCGATCTGATCTGGGAGCTGAACGGACCCGAGGGCTGAAGGCGCTGGACGACCGTCCTTAGAGGCCAGCCATGCTCAATCCCCTCCAGCTGAGCCTGCCGATTCCCCTGCTGGGGATCCTGCTGGCGGCTGGGGTTTGGCTGAGCCTGCAACTGGTTGGCCAGCGGCTTCCCAGTGGATCGCTGGGCCGCGCTCTGGTGCTGCGCAGCCGCCTCAGCCTCACGCTCATGATCCTGGTCAGTTCCACCGCCTGGTGGCTGCTGACCCTGCTGGGCCCCGAGCTGCTGCGCTGGAAGGGCGAGATCTGGCGCAAGGCCGACGCCTACTCCCAGCAGGTGTTCCCACATCTTCCCCAGCGGGAGCGCCTGTACCTCTTCGATCTCAGCGACAAGCTGCTCACGGTGCTGGTGGCTGTGATCATCAGCCTGGAGCTGCTGCGGCGGCTTGGCACCCCCACCGCCCTTCTGGCCACCGCCGGTGGCTTCGGTGCCGCGGCCCTGGGTTTCGGCGCCCGCACGATCGTGGAGAATGGTCTGAGCGGCATCAGCCTCTACATCAACAGACCCTTCGTGGTGGGGGATCTCATCCGAATCCCCGCAGAAGATGTCAACGGCACCGTGCAAACAATCAGCTGGTTCTACACGGAGTTGCGTGATCCGGAACGACAGCCGGTCTTCATCCCAAATTCGATCTTCACCGTGAAGCCGATCATCAACGTCGCCCGGATCGACAGCCGGCGGGTCTGGATCGACTTCGGGCTGCGCTACGACGACCGTGCCGCGATCGAGCCCATCATCGCCGAGCTGCGCCAGCAGCTGGATTCGAACACGAGGATCGATCACGACAAGGCAGCGGCAGTGCATTTCGTTGGCTATGGGGAATCCAGTCTCAACCTGCGCCTGCTCTGCTATGTGGCCAGTGGCGACATCCAGGCCGCCTGGGATCTGCAGCAGGAGCTGTTGTTGCGCATCGGTGAAGTGGTGGAGAAGCATCAGGCGGGAATGCCCTTCCCCACGCACAGCCTGATCAGGGGCTGATCTCACGATGGCTCTGAGTTTCAGCGAACTCCAGCGACAGTTGCGACCGGAATGGGGCGAGTTCCATCCAGGCAGCGACCAGAACGGTGGTAGCGAGGGGGGCAACGAGGGCTGGGATCTGCTGGTGGTGCCCTCACTCAGCCTCGATCACCATCAGATGGCGCTGGTAACCGGTGCCCACCACTACGAGGAACGGCAGCTGTTCTCGCTGATCCGCCTGCGCGACCCCGGCGTGCGGGCGGTGTACATCACCAGCAAGCTGCTGCCTGAACTGGTGGTGGATGCCGTGCTGGAGCTGCTGCCAGGGGTGCCCGCCTCCCACGCCCGCCGGCGACTGCACCTGTTCGACACGGACGATGCTTCAAGTCGGCCCCTCACCGAGAAGCTGCTGGAGCGGCCGGCGCTGCTGGGGCGCATCCGCGAGCGCCTGCGGCCGGGGCGCAGCTTCATGACCTGCTTCAACGTGACCGAGCAGGAGAAGCAACTCTCCGAGCGCCTGCAGGTGCCGCTGCTGGGCACCGATCCAGCCCTGAGTCACTGGGGCGGCAAGGCCGGCAGCCGCGAGCTGTTCCGCCACTGCGCTGTGCCCCATCCGCCCGGCAGCGCCCTGGTCCATGACCTCGAGGCCCTCGCCGAAGTCACGGCTGAGCTGTGGGAAGCCCACCCCGAGCTGAGCCGGGTGGTTGTGAAACTGGACCAGGGATTCAGCGGCGAAGGCAATGCCCCCCTGGAGCTGGAGCCCCTGCAACTGGCGGAGCTGAGCGGCCGGGAGCGCCGAGCTCGCCTGCGTGAGGCCCTCGAGACCCTGGCGATGCCACCACCCCAGTGGCGCCAGTTGCTGCAGGAGCAGGGGGCCCTGGTGGAGGCCTGGCTGCTGGGAGGCGACGAGCTGGCCTCACCGAGCGTGCAGGGGATGATCCACCCGGGCGGCGCGGTGGAGGTGCTCTCCACCCATGAGCAGGTGCTCGGCGGAGTGAGCGGACAGACCTACCTGGGTTGTACCTTTCCCGCCCAGACGCAGTACCGGGCCGAGCTGATGCGTCACGGGCTGGCGGTGGGCCAGGCCCTGGCGGCAGAGGGCGCCCTGGAGCGCTACGCGGTGGATTTCGTGGCGCGCCGCTTCGGCGAGCACTGGGATCTGCAGGCGATCGAGGTGAACCTGCGCAAGGGCGGCACCACCCACCCCTATATGGCCCTGCGCTATGCCACCAACGGCCGCATCGATGGCGCCAGCGGCCTGTTCCGCTCCCCCACCGGCCAGTCGCTGTTCTATGCCGCCACCGATAACCTCTGCGACCCGAGGCTGCAGGGGCTGCTGCCGGTGGACCTGATCGACATCGTGGCCGCCGCCGGACTGCACTTCGACCCGGCCGCACTGCACGGCAGCGTGTTCCACCTGCTGGGCTGCCTCTCGGAATTCGGCAAGCTGGGCATGACCTGCATCGGCCGCAGTCCCGAGGAAGCTGAACGCATCTACGCGGCCACCAGGGAGCGACTGATCGCGGGGGCCGAGGAGCTGAAGCAGGCCTGAGCAGATCCGCAAGCTGGCCGCCACAACCGGCTCACCTGGGCTCCAGGATGAAAGACCCTTGCTGCACTGCCATGGAAGCCCGCTGGAACGACGCCGTGATCGCCAGCAGTGACGACATCGTGAAACTCGAAGGCAACGCCTACTTCCCCTCCGAGGCGTTGGTCAGCGAGCACTTACGGCCGTCATCACACCGCAGCGTCTGTGGCTGGAAGGGCGAAGCCCACTACTACGACGTGGTGGTGGGGGATCAGGTGAACGCGAATGCGGCCTGGTTCTACCCCGAGCCCAAACAGGCCGCCAGTGAGATCAAGGGCCGGGTGGCCTTCTGGAAAGGCGTGCGCGTGAGCTGAATCCGCTCTCAGATCAGCAGCAGCTCCGGCTGGGGCAGGCCGTTCGCGCCATAGGCACGCTCCAGCACCAGCTCCCGTCCCGGTTGGGGCCGCCAGCACAGCCTCACCGCCAGGGGGTCTCCAAAGCGGCGCTCCAGGGCTGTGGTGAGGCTGAGGTCGTCCGTGAGCTGCCAGCAGCCACGGCCCGAACCATCGCCATCCGGCAGAACCGTGGCCCGCAGGGGCGCCGCCGGAGCCGGATCCACCACCCCGGGGCGGGCCTCCACCACCACCACCACGCTCTCGAGCCGCTCGGCGCCGTGACGCACAACCAGCCGCCGCCGCCGCTGGCCATCCACGAGGCACAGCTCCATCACCGCCGGCCAGGGTCCCGTCTTGTCGGGGCCGAGGCTCCAGTGACCGTCAGGGCTGATCGCCATCAAGTCCGGCGGCTCGGCAAAGCGCATCGTCGCCACCTTGCCGGTGTTCAGGTAGGTGAGGGCCGCTTCGATCTGGCCGCCTGTCTCGTGCACATGCAGGCGTGTGCCGAAGCGCTCGCTCTCAAGGCCCTGGCCGTCCAGGCGAATGAAGCTGCCCTCCCAGTGGCCGGCATTGTGCGCCAGCAGGGTGGTGCGGCGATCGAAGCTGGGCACGGGCGGGCCAAAAGCGGAAGGGCCCGATGCTGGCAGGTTGATGGGTTAAGGATTGGCCTCCTGCTGGGTGGTATCCGCCTGGACCGGCGAGCCGGCCTCCCCGCTCTCCTTGCCCCAGCCCAGGATCATGCCTGTGACGGGAATCGCCAGGAACACCCCCAGCAGACCCGCCAGCCGCTCGCCGATGAACAGGGCAAAGAACAGCACCACTGGCCTGATCTCCAGGGCACGGCCCATCACCCGGGGATGGATGAAGTTGTCCTGGACCTGCTGCAGCACCACCGAGGCGATCACCACCTGCAGGGCCAGCCACTGCCCCTGGGTCAGGAACACCAGGCTGGAGGCCACGATCACCCCGAGAGTGGCGCCGATGCCGGGGATGGCATCCAGCACTCCCACCAGGATCGCCAGGATCAGGGAGAACTTCACCCCCAGCACGGCGAACACCAGGAAACTGGCGAGGCTGAGAAAGATCATCAGCGTGATCTGACCTCTGAGGAACCCCAGCACGTTCTTCTGCACGCTGCGGTCGAAGCGCTCGCGCACATCCTCCGGAAGCAGGCGCAAGGCCTGGCTCCAGGTGGCCCCGTTGTCGATCAGCATGTAAGCCACGATCACCAGCAGAAACACTCCGCCGAAGACGTTGGAGAAAGCGCCGCCGATCACCCCCAGGCCCGTGCCGAGGCTGGCGCGCAGCAGCTCCAGCACTTGCTGGAGGTTGATCGTTTTCAGGAACCCGTGAAAGGGAAGATCGGGGCGTTGCAGACCCAGCATCAGATCGTTGATCAGGCTGCTGCCCTGGTTGATCAGTTGGAAGCCGAGCACCGCCACGAAAAAGCTGGCCACCCCGATGCCGGCCAACAAGGTGAGCAGGATCGCCAGCCCACGGCTGCACCCCAGTCGCACCAGCCGCCGCACCGGGTAGTCCAGCACCACCGCCAGCACCGCCGCCGCGGTGAACAGGGACAACACCACACGGAAATAGTCGATCAGCTGCACCACCGCCCAGCCAGAGGCCAGCAGCAACAGGAAACGCAGCAGGGCGGAATGGCTCAGCCGCTGCCAGGCCGGGCCGTTGGGGTCGTTCATGGAGCTCGAAAGAGAGCGGCGCTGGTGCCAACCATGCTCCCGAACAGAGCCATCGGCCCAAAGATTCCCTGAGCACAGACGAATCCGGACACAAATGAGCGGATTGGCTTAAGGCGGAGGCCCGCCAGGCCCGGAGCGGCTGCCTAAGGTGTTAATCCTTACAAATTCAGGGTTCTGCGCGCCTCCCCTCTGCTCGAGACTTCTCCCCCCGAGTCCCGCTCCAGCCCGTCTGCCAGCGGCGTCCGGTATGGAGATTTCGTTCTCAAGCCCTTCATCGCCAGCGACGATCGCCTCGCCACCTGGCAGATCCTGAGCACGGTCGGGGCTTACCTGCTGCTCTGGGCCATCACCGTGGTCGTGGCTCGGCTCTGGCTCTGGCTCACGCCACCGCTGCTGCTGGTGCTGGTACTGCTCTCAGGGCGCTGCTTCTCGCTGATGCACGACTGCGGTCACTACTCCCTGTTCAGCACGAAACGGCTGAACAGGGCGGCGGGATTCCTGCTGGGCGTCATCAACGCCATCCCCCAGTACCCCTGGTCGCAGGGACACGCCTACCACCACAAGCACAACGGCAACTGGGACCTCTACCGGGGACCCTCAGCCCTGATCAGCCTGGAGCAGTACGAGCAGCTCAGCCCGCGCAGTCAATGGGTGTACCGGCTGCTGCGCCACCCGTTGATGCTCTTCCCCGGCGGCTTCTTCTACCTGGTGATCAAGCCCAGGCTGGCCCTGCTCCTGGGAACAGCCCAGTTCCTAGGCCATGTCAGCACCAGGCTCCGCGCCGACTGGCCCACACCATGGTCCGAACTCATCCTCTCGTTCAAATCCCGCCATTGGTACAGCAGAGCCGAATTCATCGATCTGCTGCTCAACAACATCTGCGTGATCGTCAGCTGGGTGCTGCTGTGCCACTGGATCGGGGCCGGCCTGTTCTGGAGCCTCTACTCGCTGGTGATGGCCGCATCAGCAGCGCTGTTCATCTGCATCTTCTTCGTTCAGCACAACTTCGAGGGGTCCTACGCCCACCGCAGCGAGGGGTGGGACCCTATCGAGGGCGCGATCGCCGGTACCAGCCTGCTGGTGCTCCCCGGGATCCTGAACTGGTTCACAGCTGACATCGGCTGCCACAACATCCATCACCTCTGCGAGCGCATTCCGAACTACCACCTGCGGGCCTGCCAGGAGCGCAATGCTTCCCTGCTGACTGGGGCAACGCGCCTGACCATCGCCGACATCCGGCGCTGCTTCAAGTATGTGCTCTGGGATCGGGACGGCGAAACGCTGCAGCCCGTCCCCAGCGGCTCGAACTGAGCGGAGCACCGCACAACGCAGAACGCAGCACCAGACCGACTGACTTGGTTCGGCTCTTAAAAAAGCTGTGGCATCCCTGGCCTTCAGCTGACCCCAGAGATAAGTTCTGCAGATTCCCCGCACACGAGACGCCATGGGCATGGGCGAACTCTTTCTCGAGAGTCTTTCGAGCGGAGTGATCACGGAAGCGGAGATCAACTGGGTGGCGGCTCAGCAGAGTGGCTTCAACCGCCAGGAGGAGGCTGTGGCTCTCAAGCTCGGACGTCTTCTCGACTCCGGCCGCATCCAGATCGGTTGCCGCGTCCCTCCAGCCGCCGCTTGAGCTACCTGTCTCAGATCAGCTCTGGATGGGCCGGATCCCCCTTGAACGGCCCCTCCACACTGGATGTGATCCAACCCCCGTAAAAGCCTCCGGGCTGGGGAATCACCCTCTCGCCGTCCAGCCAGCAGCCATCCATCAGGGCCGGGTAAAGCGCGAACCAACCGGCGAGAGCCGCAAAAGCTGCTGTCGGCTGCGGATACGACCACACCGCCCGCTCCAGCCGGCGCTCACCCACCACCACGTCGTAGTAGCGGGCCAGGCCTTTCCATTCACAGAAGCTGCGTCCTGCCGCGGGCTCAAGCAGCTCCAGGCGCACGTCTTCTGGCGGCAGGTAATAGGTGGGGGGATGGAAGGTCTCGAGCACCTTCAGCGAGCGGCGGGTTTCCGCCAGCAGCTTCCCCAGAGCCCGCACCTCAACCAAAGCCCCGCTGGGCACCAGCGCCGGTGGACGCGGATAGTCACAGACGCGCTCCCGTTCTTGGCCCTCCAGCGGCTCGCTGCTCCCCATTCACTGGTCCTGGCCATGACAATAGTCAGCATGGCTAACCCCACACCCATTCGCCAACGCCCGCGCCAGGGTCTGGATCGCCTCCTGAACCGGCTCGGCGGCACCGCCATGATCCCCCTGCTGATCCTCTCGGTGGCCTGGGGACAGGAACTGATCGATCAGATCGTGTTCGGTGGGCGCTGGAACCTGCCGATGCTGCCCGGAGGCTCGTTCCTGGGGGTGCTCACCGCCCCGTTCAGCCACGGCGATCTGGGCCACCTGCTGGGCAACAGCCTCTGGTTCCTGCCCCTCTCCTGGCTGGTGCTGCTCAAGAGCTGGCACGACTACCTGGCGGTCTGGGTGGGGGTGTATGTGATGGCGATCCCGGTGTGGCTGTTCTCCAGCAATGGCAACCACGGGCTCTCCGGCGTGGTATTTGCGTTGGTGGGCTACCTGATCGTGATCGGCTTCCTGGAGCGGCGCCCACTGCCCCTGCTGCTCTCGCTGTTCAGCCTCGTGAGCTATGGCGGTTTCCTCCCAGGCCTGCTGCCCTTCTTCACCCCGGCGGGGGTGAGCTGGATCGGCCACCTGAGCGGCTTCGTGGGTGGAGTGCTCGCCGCCTTCGCCGTTTACAGGGAACCCTCCCGCTTCGCGGGGAGATGAGGCGCTGATGTCCTGCCCCCGCTGCGGTAGCTGGGAAGTTCGCCGCGACCGCAGCCTGGCGGGCCGGATGGTGTGCGGCCGCTGCAGCCTGCCGCTCGGGCCAGGCGCCCAGCAGGCCTCCAGTGGTCTGCGGCGCCTGACGCTCGTGGGAAGCGGTGGCCGGGGTAACCGCCTGAACTGGCTGTTGCCGGTGGTGTTGCTGCTGGTACTCAGTGCCCTGCTGGCCTGGCTCAGCGAGCAACCGCAGCACAGGCAGATCCCGTTTGGCCAGGGGCAGGACCGTATTCGCTGATCACGACGTCTCAGCCGGGGATGAATCTCTCAGCCGGGAATGAAAGTGCGCAGCCGGCGAGCTTCCATGCCGGCGCGATGTTGCAGTTCCTCGTCGCTCAGCTGGGCTTCCTCCCGCTGCTGGGCTGCCAGCACATCACGTTCTTCGATTGGGAAACCTTCCTGCCGGGCCAGCTTCAGGAAGGCCTCAAGGTCGAGCTGTTGCTGCAGCTGCTCCTGCAGAGATGCTGAGCTGCGGGCGTGGAGCAGGAAGGCGTCAAGTTGCTCAAGGCTCACGGCAAAAGATCCATGACTTCCCTTTACTAGCCCAGACGGCGGCCAGACGGCGACTTCACTCGCCAGGGGGTTCGTCCCGGTCAGTCCTGACCACCCTGCCGGAGGCATAGCGTCCGATCAGCAACCCCATCACGATGGCCATGTAGATCGGCCCGATCACGGTGAAGGCCACGGCACTCATCTGGGAGAGGGGAGTGGTCGGGAGCACGTCACCGAAGCCCACCGTGCTCAGGCAGACAAAGGCGAAGTAGTTGAGCCGGGCAAAATCCACCAGCTGTAAATGCGGACTGGCCTGGCTGATGGAGCCAGGGGCTAACAACGACGAACCCGGTTCGTGCAGGTTCGAATAACTGCCGGGCTGGATCGTCTCCAGACCCGTGAACAACAGGCCGGCGGTCAGGCCCAGCAGCAGGTATCCCGAAACAGCCCCCATCAGAACGCTGCCGTTCACCTGCGGTTCCTCCGCCAGAAATCCCACCAGACGCAGCACACTCCAGCCCACGAACAAGGTGGTGAGCACGAGCAGGGGCCAGCCGCTTTCGCGATGCGACAAGGGCGTGAAGTACCAGAACCACTGGGCCAACAGAGTGAGCAGACCGAGCAGGCGGTAGGGCAGATCCCTGGGATTGCCCGTGCCGTCATGACGGATCGAGCCTTCCAGCTCCACCACCAACAATGCGGTAGTCAGGCTGTAGCCAAACCCGGCGAGGCTTACCAGGTTCCTGGGCAGCGCCAGGCAGGTCATCACGAACAGGGTGATCAGCAGCAGGCGGACATAGAAGCGGTGACGCCGCCTGAGTCGTGCCTCGCTGGAGAGGCTGGCGCGAAGTGGGAAGCGCAAAGGGATCAGCGGAGCTCCAGTGGACGGTCCGGCAGGCCGGCGGGCCTGAATCGCATTGTGACGAAGGCGAGGCGCTGAGCCAGCAGCTCAGGCGAAAAGAGAGCGCTGCTCCCTGGCTCGAGGCCATCGGCGAACCTGGGCGCGATGAGGGGATCTCTCGCCCACTGCGGCTGAAACACACATCAAGGCCGACGTGACGTTCGGTTCTCACCCCCGCCAGCCGGGCCGGCGCCCCAACCCCTGCGCTTAGTTTGGCCTCATCAACGTGCTCCGCCACCATGGCTATCCGCCAGGACGACAATTCCCCGAGCCGGCGTTTCGGGATCATCAACCTGGTGCTGATCGGCTTCGGGGTCCTGCTACTGCTCAGTAACTTCCTTCCCAATCAGGGCTCACAGGTGCCCAGGGTGCCTTACTCCCTGTTCATCGATCAGGTGAATGATGGCCATGTGAAGCGGGCCTACATCACCCAGGACCAGATCCGCTACGAGATCACCGACGCTGAGGAAGGCGCCCCTTCGGTGCTCGCCACCACGCCGATCTTCGACATGGATCTACCCCAACGCCTGGAGCAGAAGGGGGTTGAGTTCGCCGCAGCCCCGCCGAAGCGCCCCAACTTCTTCACTACGTTGCTGAGCTGGGTGGTGCCGCCCTTGATCTTCATCCTGGTGCTCCAGTTCTTCGCCCGCCGCAGCGGCATGGGTGGTGGTGGTGCCCAGGGGGCTCTGAGCTTCACCAAATCGAAGGCCAAGGTCTACGTGCCTGATGAAGAGTCACGAGTCACCTTCGCTGATGTGGCCGGAGTGGATGAGGCGAAGACCGAGCTCAACGAAATCGTTGACTTTCTCAAAACCCCAGAGCGCTACGCCGCCATCGGCGCCCGCATCCCGAAGGGAGTTCTGCTGGTTGGTCCTCCCGGCACCGGCAAGACCCTGCTCTCCAAGGCGGTGGCCGGTGAGGCCAGTGTGCCCTTCTTCATCATCTCTGGCTCCGAGTTTGTTGAGCTCTTCGTGGGAGCCGGCGCCGCACGCGTCCGCGACCTGTTCGATGAGGCCAAGAAAAAGGCACCGTGCATCATCTTCATCGACGAACTCGACGCCATCGGCAAGAGCCGATCCGGCTCGATGGGCGTTGTGGGCGGTAACGACGAACGGGAGCAGACCCTCAACCAGCTGCTTACTGAGATGGACGGATTCACCGGCCAGGACAAGCCGGTGATCGTGCTGGCGGCCACCAACCAGCCGGAAACCCTCGATGCCGCCCTGCTGCGCCCGGGCCGGTTCGACCGCCAGGTGCTGGTGGATCGCCCCGACCTCTCAGGCCGCAAGAAGATCCTGGATATCTACGCCAAGAAAGTGAAGCTGGCTCCCAGCATCGATATCGACAAGATCGCCCAGGCCACCAGCGGCTTCGCCGGCGCGGACCTGGCCAACCTCGTCAATGAGGCGGCCCTGCTTGCAGCCCGTGCCTACCGCAAGGAGGTGGAACAGGCCGACCTCAACGAAGCGATCGAACGGGTGGTGGCGGGCCTCGAGAAGAAGAGCCGGGTGCTCCAGCCCGATGAAAAGAAAGTGGTGGCGTACCACGAAGTGGGCCACGCGATCGTGGGACACCTGATGCCCGGCGGCAGCAAGGTGGCCAAGATCTCGATCGTTCCCCGCGGCATGGCGGCTCTGGGCTACACGCTGCAACTGCCCACAGAAGAGCGCTTCCTGAATTCCAAGGAAGATCTCGAAGGCCAGATCGCCACCCTGCTGGGCGGCCGTTCCGCCGAGGAGGTGGTTTTCGGTGAGGTCACCACCGGCGCCGCCAACGACCTGCAGCGGGCCACTGACATCGCCGAGCAGATGATCGGCACCTACGGCATGAGCGAGACCCTCGGCCCCCTTGCCTACGACAAGCAGGGCGG
The DNA here is from genome assembly GCF_002252625.1 of Synechococcus sp. 1G10. GTDB lineage: Bacteria > Cyanobacteriota > Cyanobacteriia > PCC-6307 > Cyanobiaceae > Regnicoccus_A. The sequence goes on from NZ_NQKW01000004.1 coordinate 46,658, forward strand.
CAGCCGCTTCCTGGGTGGGGGATCCAACCCCCGCCGCGCCGTGAGTGATGCAACCGCCCTGGAGATCGACAAGGAAGTGCGCGGTCTGGTGGACCGGGCCCACGATCGGGCCCTGGCGATCCTGCACCACAACCGTGATCTACTCGAGGCCATCTCCCACAAGATTCTCGAGAAGGAAGTGATCGAGGGCGATGAGCTCAAGGATCTGCTGGCCTCCAGCACCCTTCCAAGCGAAGCCGTCCTGGCTCCTGTCTGATCCGCCCCTTGACGGGGGGGCACGTTCTCCCCGATAAGGGTTCTTTGAAATGGGGTCATGGGCCCGCACTTCACTCAGCGGTATCCCGGTCTCGCTGGTCTGCGCGGCCGGGATCTGCTGTCTTCAGCGGATCTCGCAACCGATGAGACCCTGGCGCTGCTGGAGCTCGCGGCAGACTTCAAACGAGGCTCCGCTCGCCTTGACCTGAATGGCAAGGCGCTGGGCCTGATCTTCACCAAGGCCTCCACCCGAACGCGCGTCAGCTTTTCCGTGGCCATGGGCCGCCTCGGGGGCCAGGTGCTCGACCTCAACCCCTCCGTCACCCAGGTGGGCCGCGGCGAGCCTGTGGCCGACACCGCCCGGGTGCTCAGCCGCTACGTCGACGCCCTGGCAATCCGCACTTTCGAGCAGAAGGAGCTTGCCGACTACGCCCACTGGGCCTCGATTCCGGTGATCAATGCCCTCACCGACCTGGAGCACCCCTGCCAGGCACTGGCTGATGTCCTCACCATCCGCGAAAGCTTCGGCTCCCTTGCAGGCCTCACCCTGGCCTACGTGGGAGATGGCAACAACATGGCCCACTCGCTGATGCTCACCGGCGCCCTGGTCGGGATGAATGTGCGGCTGGCCTGCCCGGAGGGTTTTGCTCCCGATCCCGCCGTGCTTTCACAGGCGCAGGCACTGGCAGGCAGCGCAGCCACGATTTCGGTGCTGCATCAGCCGCTGCCGGCGGTGCGAGGCGCCGAGGTGCTCTACACCGATGTGTGGGCTTCGATGGGCCAGGAGCAGGAGCAGCAGCAGCGGCTGCAGGCCTTCGCGGGCTTCTGCGTCGATGAGGCTCTGCTGGCAGAAGCCGACCCCCGCGCCATCGTTCTCCATTGCCTGCCGGCCCACCGCGGCGAGGAGATCAGCGCCGGCGTGATTGAAGGCAGCGCCAGCCGGGTGTTCGATCAGGCGGAGAACCGTCTGCACGTGCAGCAGGCCTTGCTGGCGGCCCTGCTGGCCGATCCCGAAACGCCCTGCCTCTGAAGATCCAACCTGTATGTAGCCCGGGGCTGGACAACTGGCACGCCCGGGGGAACACTGGTGTCATGGTTCATGCGTACTGCCGGTGATCGTCTCCTCCAGGCCAACCGCTCCCAGCGGGCAGGACCTCACCAGCGCCCAGCAGCAGCTCTACGACTGGCTGGCGCAGTTCATCCAGCAGCACCGCCACAGCCCCTCGATCCGCCAGATGATGGAGGCGATGGGGCTGCGCTCGCCGGCGCCGATCCAGAGCCGGCTGCGGCACCTGCAGCAGAAGGGCTGGATCACCTGGCAGGAAGGCCAGGCCCGCACCCTGCAGCTGCTTGGTCCCGCCAGCGCCGGGGGGATTCCCGTGCTGGGCTCCGTAGCCGCCGGCGGCCTGATCGAAACCTTCGACGACGTGCACGAGCGACTCGATCTCACACCGCTGCTGGACACCCGTGGCCTGTTCGCCCTCACCGTGAACGGCGACAGCATGGTGGATGCCCACATCGACGATGGCGACATCGTCCTGATGGAGCCTGTGAGCGATCCGGCCCGGCTCCGGCCCGGCACGATCGTTGCCGCCCACGTGGCCGGCAGCGGCACCACCTTGAAGCACTTCAGCTGCAAGGGCGGCAAGGTACGGCTGGAAGCGGCCAACCCGGCCTACGCCCCGATCGAGCTGGAGGCTGAGCAGGTCACCGTCCAGGGCCGCATGGTGGCGGTCTGGCGCCAGGTGGCGGCGACGTCCAGACCGTGAATCACGGAGCGGGTGAACCCCTGCGTTGTAAGCTTTCGAGTGCCAAAGCGAGGGCCCAAGGGTTCAGCCGATCGTCCAGCGTTCGGTTCGCAAGGCTAATCATGGGGCCATAGCTCAGCTGGTAGAGCACCTGCATGGCATGCAGGGGGTCAGCGGTTCGAATCCGCTTGGCTCCATTCAAAAATTCCGCGCAAGAACCTGGGTTTTGCAGCAGCTTGAGCTGCGTGATGCAATCGCCGATATCACCAGTGGGTCACCCGGCCCCTTAGCGCTCCAGCTTGCTGGGAATGGCCTTGAGGCTGCCGGAAAGGCTCTGGCGCGTGCGGCTGCCGCCCCAGGAGGCCAGGTAAAGGCGTGTCTCGGCGTCGAGCTGGCGCAGGTCGGAGAGGTTGGCGTTCTCGACAATCGCCCCCGTGCCGGCTCCCACTGCGAAATCCGCTTGGGTACGCGGATCCGCGGGTGAAGCCGCCTCGGCCGTGCCGTAGAAGAAACGGGTCCGCTCCAGTCGGGCACCATCGAGATCGGCACCACTGAGGTTGACCCCCGCCAGGTTGGCGTCCGCCAGATCTGCACCGCGAAGGTTGACCCCACCCAGGTCGGCGGCGTTGAAATCCACCCCGCGCAGGTCCACACCCGAGAGATCCACCCCCCGCAGCATCTGGTGCAGGTGGATCACGGGCACGCCATCGAGGCGATCTACCTCATAGTTGCCATCGCCATCGAGAATCGCCCTTCCCAGGCGCTGGTCCCGGCGCAGGGGCGTGAGCAGGCGGGCGTGGGCAAGGAAGCGCAGGATCTTGGCCTTGCCCTCGCCGTCGATACTGCCGAACACCGCCGCCAAGCGGCCTTCGGCCAGCATGCGCTCCAGGGGCCAGTCCTCCAGCAAGCCGTCCTCATCGCTGATCAGCTCGGAGAGACCCTGCATGAAGCTGTCGATGGTCTGGGCCTGGGTGATGCGGTTCTGCTGGGTGGTCAGCCGCTGGTCAACCACGAACTGGCGCCAGGCGATCACCAGGGCCACGAAGGCCACCAGGATCTGGCCGAAGGCCCCGATCACCCCCTCACCCAACGCCCCGATCGCGTTCCAGTCGCCGCTGCGATAGACCGCCACCAGGGGCTGCCACCAGCCAAGGGCAATCGTGATCGCCACCACCCCCAGGACCAGGCCCAAAAGGGCCAGGGTCTGCACCGTGGCGGGCTCCTCAAGCCGCGAACGAAGCATCACCCACAGAGGCGGCAGCAACTGCCACAAGGAAAGGGCCAGGGTCAGCAGGCCACCGAGCAGCGCCAGCCAGCTCCAACCCAGCACCAGGGCCGCCAGGGTGGCGGAGGCGGCCAGCAGCAGTTGCAGGGCCGGAAGCTCCTTGAGCCGGGCAAGGGCCGCCCGGCTGCGGAACGGCAGCACCGGTCGCTCCTCGGGGGTGGCGGCCATCGCGCTCAGCCCGCCTGGAAGTAGAACCCGGCCGCCAGGATCAGGTAGGCCGCCAGCAGCAGCGCCCCCTCCAGCCAGTCGGAGCGGCCATCGACACTCACCAGATTGCTGACCAGCACCGCTGTGATCACCGTCACGAGTTCGAAGACATCAAAGCTCAGATCGAGGGGATGGCCCAGCAACGGCCCGATCAGCACCAGCACCGGCACCACCAGCAGGGCCACCAGCAGGGTGGAGCCCAGCGACACCGACACCGAGAGATCCATCTTGTTCTTGCGCGCCATGGTCACGGCGGTGAGGTATTCGGCCGTGCCCCCCAGCAGGGGCAGCAGCACCACACCCGTGAACAGGGCGGTCAGCCCCAGACCCTCGGTCACGCTCTCGACCACACCAACGAAAAGTTCCGATTCGTAGGCCAGCACCGCCGTGGCCCCCAGCAGCACCCCCAACCAGGGCAGCAGCGGCGGCTTGTGGGCACTTGAGCCCTCCTCCTGGGCCTCCAGATCGGCGGCGGCCACCTCGTAGAGGCTTCGATGAGTGCCAAGGGAGAACAGCAACGTGAGGCCATAGACCGCCAGCAGCACCCAGGCCACGAAGGTGGAGAAACCCTGGGTGCTCTCCGCCGTATGGCCACCCGAGAGCACGGACAGGCTGGGGATCAGGATCGCCAGTACAGCCAGGGTCATGGCCGAGCCGTTGACCCGTGCCACCACCGGCTGGAACGTCTGTTCCTTACGGCCGATGCCCCCCACCAGCATCGAAAGCCCCAGGGCCAGCAGCAGGTTGGCCATCACTGTGCCGGTGATGCTCGCTTTGACGATCTCCACCAGGCCGGCCTTGAGGGCCACCAGGGCGATGATCAGCTCGGTGGCGTTGCCGAACACGGCGTTAAGCAGGGCGCCGATCGAGGGCCCCAGGGTGATCGAGAGCTCCTCGGTGGCGGTGCTCAGCCAGATGGCCAGGGGGATGATCGCGATCGCCGAGGTGACGAACACCACGCCGTCGCCCCAGTGCAGGGCCTGAGCGGCGATCGACACCGGCACCATCGCCAGCAGGCCGATGGAAGCGGTCCGGCGCAACGACATAAACCGGCAGCGAATGGCCCGCATTCTGCTGGCCCTAGGCCCGATCCAATCGATCAAACCTGAAATGCTGGCCGCTGAGCGGAACCCCTGAGCTCCCCAGACACTTACTCCAACACAGGGAACCCGAGCCCATCCCGCCTAACCGCGAGCTTCCGTGTGGTTCACCGCCCCGTTCATCACTGTTGTGCTTCAAGCCCTGAATCGAGCCGAGCCGTTTGTCCGTCTGCGGGAGGCAAAGCCAATGGCTTCAGCGGTTGAGTGGATCACTTGAAGGGCTGGAGCCGGCCGCAGACCACATCCGGGCGGTGCGCGGAGGCAGGTTGAAGGTGTAGCTGGGCCCCATGATCTCCGGCAATTGCGTGTCCGTCAGCATGTCGCGATAGGGGTGATTCCACTTGAATTTAGAGCGCGTATCCACTGTGATTGAGCGCTGCTGATCACATTTGTTGATGGCCACGATGCCGTCTTCCTGCCGGCGCCACAGCAGGGTGCAGGCATCAGCGGCAAGCACCTCCATAGGCTTGCCCTGCATGCGGTTGTGGAAGGAAATCATGCGGCGCATGCGATCACTGCTCCACACATCGCGCCAGCGGCCATTGTTGGATCCGCCATCCGACTGGTCATCAAATACCAGGGGCGTTCCACCATCACGGCCCATGATGTACGCATAAGCCAGCCCCTCATCCACCGACGACGGCGCATCTTGATCGAAGATCAGCGACCGGAACACATCGTTGTAGGGAATATCGTGCGTGACCACCATGGTTATGGCACGGCTGTTCTCCAGGGCATTGCCGGTGGCATAGGGAAAGGCCACATCCGAGAGGGGGCGGCCAAACGAGAAGGCCTGCTTTAGAGCATTGAACAGGGGAAAATCATAAGCGCCAAACTGCGGCGGCAGTTCCCGTAGGTAGGGCTCGAGAAACTGCTGATAATCATCCGAGGTGGCCCCACCGGAGGTGATGATCTCAGCAAAGAGATGGGAGTTTCTGGTCACCTCGTCAGGGATGAACGAGCTGATGGCGCTGTTCGGCATGTGCTTGGCGGCATCAATACGAAAACCGCGGATGCCAAGGTCATAGAGTGCCTGCACATACTGCTTGCGCTGATCATTCACCCAGCGCTTGCCTGGGTCGGTATCAACGAGGTCGGGCAGACCGGGATCAGGGTCAGGACCGCAGATGCGATCACGAACTACCGATCTTGAATTGCTGTAGTCGCGGATGCAGGCTGCAGAGTGAAAGTCCTGGGTTCCGAACAGCCCATCGGGCTTGCCATCATCAGGCAGCACTCCGTTATCGAGGACCCCATTGCCATTGCGATCTCCATAAAGAATTTGCCTGCTCCAATACTGTGAATCATCCTGATACTGGCGCAGACTGAGATCGCCAGGAAAGGTCGTTGCGCCGTTTCTCTCATTGGCCATATGGTTGAACACCACGTCGGCGTAGGTCTTCACGCCCCTGGCCTTGAGCGCCTGAATCGCCAGCACCAGGGATTCCTTATTGCCATCGCAATGGTCGATCACCCGGAAATCCTGGGGCTGATAACGCAGCCACCACTCACAACTCGCTGATTTCGGTGATTTCAATGGGGGTGTCACCAGCACCGCTTTGTAGCCGGCTGCCGAAATCGCCTCGGCCTTATCGGCAATATCCGCATACGACCAGTCAAAGGCATGCAGGATCACATCCGCCTTCACTTCCAGGGAGCCAACGAGCCATCCCCCGAATCCCCCGAGCGAGAGCATCAGCCCGGTGATCGAACCTGCCAGGGAGCGGCGCTTCATCAGATCACCAGATCAACACTTCGGCGCTGGCATGCCAGCAGCAGCCTTAGGTCTCCAGGCTAAGGCGGCGATCCGCTCCAGCAGGGAGATTGGCCATGGTCTCAGGCCATCAGCAGCTGATAAGCCGCATGGATACGGCGGAAGTCATCAACGGCTCCACCCTGGTCGGGATGGTGGGTCTTCACCAGGCGGCGGTGGGCCCGCTTGATGGCCTCGCTCGAGGCACCCCAGCGCAGACCAAGCGCCGCAAAGGCGGCCGCCCGCACTGGATCGGTGCTGTCCTCGGCCGGAGCCGGGCGGGCCGCCTGCTCCAGGGCCGCAATCCGCTCCAGCAGCTCGTCGACCACACGCAAGGGCGATTCCGAGAGCCATTCAGTTGCCCGCACGCCATACACCGCAAAGGCAACCCGTACCGCCAGGCGAGCCTTGGTCTGCGGGCCGCGCAGCGCCTGCCGCAGAGCGCTGCCGAGGCCTGGCAGGCGGCGATCAAGCTCCTCCTCCAGCTGGGCGCGGGGATCGCTATCGCTCCACTGGCTGCTCAGATGCTCAAGCAGGCCACGCAGGCCGCTGAAGACCAGCGTCTCCCCCACCCGAGCCGAGGCGCCCACCCGAAGCTCACGCCAGCGGGGATGACGGGCGAGAGCCTGACCCCAGGCCTCCACCCGCTCGACACTGACTTCGCCCCTGAAAACGGATCCTGGGGCCTGCTGGCGCAGGAGCTGCTGCCGCAGAAGAAATACCTCCCGGCGCAGGGCTTCGTTCTCGGCGAGCAGCGCGTCAATGTTGGCGGTGACCTGGGCGCCCCGGGCCGGCGCACGGGCCCAGCTGCGCGGATCAAATCCCATCTTCAATCGGCCTGAAGTGTGCCGACAGCAGGCTGCCGCAGTACGAGGCGATCAATCCTGCCGGTCCTGTTGAGGGACATCGCCTCGATAATTCGGTTGGCTGTCGCCCAAGCCTCGGATCTGAAAAAATCTGACGGCACCTCACCTTGACTTGCTGCTCGACCTAAAGCTGTCTAATCAGCCGTAGGTGGAGATCGTCGAGAGGCGCTGGAAGGAGGGACTGGCCATGCCGTCCACCCGGAAGGAGGACCAGGTGGCCGTGGTGGCTGGCTGTTCAGCCTGGCGGGGGAATTCGATCCGGCGGCGCTGATAGGTGAGTCCCACACAACTGAGATCCTCGTCATCTGCCATCAGCGACCAGAGCAGGCGCAGATCACCGCGGTCATAGGACAACGGCTGGGAGGTCGGCAATGGTTCCGCCATCACCCCAGGACCGAAACGCACGTCAATGGTTCGTTCCGACGCAAGGTAATCGCCATCCTCGGTTGGGTAGAACCAGCAGGTTTCGTTGCTCAACTGCTGGAGCGGAACTGCATCAAGCCGTTCGTGTCCAAGCGGAGCATCGGTAGGCGAAACACCTTGGCCGGCTTCCAGGACGTGAACCTGCAACCAGAGGCGAGAGGCGTCGAAACGAGGAATGACGGCATCACATAGCAGCCGTTCCCGCGCAGGACCGGTGTTGGGCAGGCCGACAAAAGGATCTTCGCAGCTGATCGTGGCCTGCCCAGCCTGTACGAGGGAATCGAGGCTGCCGCTCCATGCCTTGGGACAGCGCAGGATGCGCAGTGCCCTTGCATCACAGAGGGAAGCCTGATGATCTGCGACTACTTGGCTCCAGCCAATGGACTCCTCCCCTTCGTGGGGAGGAACAAAGCTGAATGTGAACGCCAGGGTGGTGGTCATGGCCGGTGATGAGCCCGTCATGACGGGAACCTGTTGCTCGTGGATGCCGCGATCAGCCCAGGCCGATCTGGCCGAGGATGCCTTGGCCGGTGAGGACCTCTGTAGCCAGGCCAATCACGAAGCCAAGCATGGCCAGACGGCCATTCCAGGTTTCAGCGAACGCAACAAAACCGAAGCGGGTGGTGGAGTCAGCCATTGGAGGAGAGCGAAGTGCTTTGCGAAGCGTAACACAAATCTTTGAGCATTGTTAAGAGGCGACCAAGAACCGACCGGGCCATGGGGCAGATCCACAGCGATTCACGGCGGCGGCTCACGGCTCGGCGCCACTGCCGGGATCCCGGCTCACATCCACTCCGAAGGGGGCGAAGAGAAAGACCATCTCCCCGAGTCGCTCCTGGTGCCCATCCAGAGCGAAAACCCCGCCGGAGACAAAATCCGCCGAGCGCTGGGCCTCCTCCGGTGGCATCGAACCGAAGTTGAGCACCACGGTCTTACGCTCACGCACCGCCTGAACCGCTTGCAGGACGTCCTCAAAACGGCGCGGTTCCATCAGAACGACTTCGGGAGCCAAGTCGGGAAACCGATCCATTCCATCAAAGTGCCATGGGCAGCCCAGCGGCGCCAACCTCTGCACCCGCTCGGGTCAGAGCTGGGGCGCAGGTTCAGCCAGGGCGAGAAGGTCGTCGCAGCACAGCTCTTCCCGTCGGCGCAGGGCAAAGAGAGTCCCGGTCTGTCCCCGGCAGATGCGCAACTCCTGATCCAGAACGGTGATGTCCAGCCAGGCCGGGTAGCTCTGGCTCACCTGACGCAACAGACGCATCTGCATCGGTCCCAGCGCCGGGCCGATCCAACCTCCCCGCTCGAAGCTCACCGAAACCCGCTGGGGCCCCTGAACGGCAATCCGCGCCAGCACAGCGATACCGCCCAGTCCCGAGAAGGCACCGGTGAGGCGCAGCAGGTTCATGGCCCGGTCACGGGCCGGGACCAGCACCTGAAGGTTGTCGATCCACGGGGCAACCCGCAGGTAAGGGGCTTTGCTGCTGCTCCAGCGCAACTCCCAGACCCCCTCCAGATGCTGCGGCCGCTGCAGCAGATCAGCAGGTGACTCCCGCTCAAGAGCTTCGATCAGGGATCGGATCCGCTGATCGCCGAGCGCAGCGGGGTTGCACAACCCTTCGAGCAACAGTTCACGGGGAGTCATGGCACCAAGGGGGTGGGAGGGGGATCTGGGGACGGGGGCGTGTGTAGAGTGATTATTGATTTTTCGATCACTGGTGAGAGCAACACTTCCAGCCGTCGACGGATCCGTTCAAGTTATTTAAAGTTACATGACAATCTACGTAGGCAACCTCTCGTTCGATGCCGAGCAAGAGGATCTCCGTGACCTTTTCAGTCAGTACGGAGAAGTGCGCCAGTGCAGCCTGCCCCTTGATCGGGAAACTGGACGCAAGCGCGGTTTCGCGTTCGTGGAACTCGCGAACGACGCCGAAGAGCAGAAAGCCATCGACGATCTTCAGAACGTCGAATGGATGAACCGGATGATCCGGGTCAACAAGGCTGAGCCCCGCGGTGGCGGCGGCGGTGGCGGTGGTGGCAATCGCGGAGGTGGCGGCGGCTACGGCGGCGGTGGTGGTGGTGGTGGCTACGGCGGTGGCGGCGGCGGCGGCGGCGGTGGTCGCAGCCGCTACTGAGCCTCCTCCAGAACGACAGATCAGGTCCGCCTGACTCTGGCACTTTGATCAACCCCGCCGAGGCGGGGTTTTTTTTATTGGGCCCCCCTGAACAACAGTCCGGGCACCCCAACCGCTTCAGGCAGATGGGGAAAGGATCACTCCTCCCCTTCGTCTTCAGCACCGACAGGCACCAGGCGAATCTGCTTGCGGCCGATCTTCAGCTCGAACTCATCGCCGGGCTTGAGATCGAGCAGAGCCGTGTAAGCCTTGCCCACCAGCAGGTTGCCGTTGCCTTGAACAGTGGCGATGTAGCTGAGCTTGCGTCCACCTTTACCGGCTGCCTGACCGCCACCGCTGGGGCCGAGGTTGACGCCCTTGGCTTCCAGCAGAGCTTCGTAAAACGCCGTGAAATTCAATCGCTCACTGCCGTCCTTCTTGGTGCTGACGTAGCCGGCAGAGCGCACCAGCTCTGATTTGCTGACCTCACCCAGCTCCTTGACCTTGGCGAGCAGATCGGCACCAGTCAACATGGCATTGCTTGAGAACATCTCAGACAACATACTGAATGGCGTGGGTTCGTTGAGGTTGGCGGACAAAGCAACCTGGTCAGCCCAGTTCAGATCCAACGAAGATCCTGGTCATCGCGCATTTCCGGTCAGGACATCCTGATCCTGATCAGGTGAGTCATGGCTGCGAAGTTTCAGGATCCTCTCTGCACTGGCAAGACCGATCTGATCCGTTCAGTGAGAATGGCCGTGGCGACGTCGCTGAAACCAGAACCACCAGCTCGCCCCCCCCAGCAGAATCATCAGGATCAGAGGTGCTTCGCGCCAGATTTGGTAGGTCGTGGCCCGCTTCAGCCACTCCAGTTCGAACAACCCCAGCTCGGCCCGCCCCGCCGGCAAGGCAGCGCGAACAACGCCCTGAGCGTCGATCACCAGACTTGGTCCTGTGTTGGCGGTGCTCACCAACCAGCGGCCCACTTCGATCGCCCGCAGCTGGGCCAGTGCCGTGAACTGATCACGCAGCAGAGCTGGATAGGGGTCGAGATTGGCACTGGCCATCAACCAACCTGCCCCCGCCGCGGTGGCCTCGCGCAGACCCTCGCCATTGGCCAGCTCGTAACAGATCGCCACCGCCGGATCCGCGCCGCTGCGTCTGAGAAGCCGAGCAGGCGGCCCCGGCTCCACACCCCCCACGGCAGACAGTCCACCCCAGCGCCAGAACCGCGCCAGGGGCACCCATTCGCCCAGAGGCACCACCCTGGCCTTGTCGACCCAACTGGAGGCTTCACTCGAGCTGGGCTCGAATCGGAGGACGCTGCTGCGCAACTCCTCCCCCTCAAGGCGAAAGCCACCACTGAGTACTTCCGCCTCGGCCTCGGGCATGGCCTGCCCTAGCACCAACGTTCCTTCCGGCAGAAGCAGGGGCACCCCCAGGGCGGCCGCCTGCTGACGGCCCCTGGCGATCTGCATCAGCAGGTTCCGCTGGCGCTCGGGCTCGAACTTCTCCCGGGTGGGCAGAGCTGGTTGCAGCACCATCACCCGGAAGGACTCCCCCCGCTCCACCCGATCTGCCCGCAGCTGGCTCCAGCCGAGGCCGTGGCTGAACAGCAGCAGAGCGGCCAGACCAAGGACCCAGCCGCGCCGGCTGACCGCAGGCGCCACAAGAGTGCGCCAGCAGAACCAGCCGATCAACAGCTGCACGGCAGCGACAAGGCCGGATCCGCCCACAGCCGCCAGCCCGGCCAGAGCCCGATCGGCGGGCAGGGGGGAGGCCCCCAGCCCGATCCAGAACAGGGGTCCGGCGGCCAGGAGCACTTCCGCCAGCCCCCAGAGCCCGGAGGCCAGCAGCGCCGTGGCGAGGCGGCGGGGGTCAAGGCGGCGTACCAGCCAGCCCCAGATCGCCACCAGCCCCCCACCGGCGAGTCCGCAGGCCAACCAGAGCGCCAGGCAGATCGGCAGGCTCAGGGGGGCGGGGACACCGATCCAGTCGAGGGGATGCAACCACAGCAGCCAGCGATGGCTGACCAGCACTGCAGCGCCCCCCCAGAGGCCGGCGGCGGCGGGAGTGGCTCCCCAGAGCGGAACCAGCGCCAGCCAGAGCAGCGGCGGCAGGCCCAGGGGTGCCAGGGAAAGCCCCGCCAGAGCACCGGCAAGGGCGGTGATCACCCTCAGGCGCCGGTCATCTCCCATGGCCTGCGCCGGCGTGCAACGACATCATCAGGTGGTCAGCGCTTGCCGCCATGGACCGGGACAATCTGCTCCAGCAACTGATCCTGCGTGGACTGGGCACCAGTTCCCTGGTGGCCGACCGTCTGCGCAACGTCACCCAGGCCTGGGTGACGAGCGGCCGCCTGGATCCCGGCGAAGCCTCCGTGCTCGTCGATGACGTGATGCGCTCGCTGCGGGGAGAGAACCCAGAGCTGGAGAAGCAGGCAGAGCGCACCATGGAGCGCGGCATCGATCACTTCCTTCAAGACTTGGGGCTGGCACGCCAGCGCGAGGTGGATGAGCTGAGGGGCCGCATCGACCGGCTGGAGCAACAGCTGCGCAGCCGACGTGAAGGGGCCGAAGTGCCCGACTGACGGGGCACAGGAGTCGTCATCCCCGGCGCTGGCAGAATGCCTGCCAACTCGTTGCGGCCAGGCCGCCAGACACCGACCCATGCGTGACATCCTGATCAGCACCGGCGTCTGCGTCGCCTGCCTGCTGCTGGCCCTGGCCAGTCAGCTGATTTCTCCCAGCACAGTCGAGGCCAGCGGCAGCGGTGCTGTCAGCACTGCCTCCCTGGGCTCAGCTGCCGTTGCTTCGCTGAGCTCAGCCATCAATCAGGCACCTGCCGCACCCAGCGGTCGGATCGAGCTTGACCCCGACGATCCGAATCCCTCGCTGTTCACCATGGCCTCCGACAGTCCCATCGACCCCGCTGCCCTCGCCGACGCTTCCGGCCTGGGAGGCGAACTGGTGGCCGCCAAGGAAGTGGTCACCCCCAGTGGCCTGCGCATCACCGATCTGGTGGTCGGCGAGGGTGCCGAAGCCGTGAGCGGCCAGCCCGTCCAGGTCAACTATCGCGGCACCCTCGCCAGCGGCAAGGAATTCGACAGCAGCTACGGCCGCGGCCCCTTCTCCTTCCCGCTTGGAGCCGGTCGGGTGATCAAGGGCTGGGATGAAGGTGTGGCCGGGATGAAGGTGGGCGGCAAGCGCAAACTGGTGATCCCACCGGATCTGGCCTACGGCGAACGGGGCGCTGGCGGAGTCATTCCCCCCAACGCCACCCTCACATTTGAGGTGGAACTGCTTGGGGTCGGAGGCTGAACCGCGTCCTGCAACTGGGCCAGGGCGCGTCTCGTTAATATGAGTCCTCCGGTGGACCGCCGGTCAAGCTGTTCATGGTCACATTGGTGACAGATCCGGCTCGCCTTTTCTCGACGTGCCGCCGGGACTCAGTCACAGGCCTGTGACATGCCGCCTAACTGGCGGTCCCCCGTGGGCTCCGCCCTTTCCTCCTTCGTTGAACTGTTCATGGCTCACACGCTGCCCGCTCTCCCTTACGAGATCAACGCGCTCGAACCCCATATCTCGCAGAACACCCTCGAGTTTCATCACGGCAAGCACCACGCTGCCTACGTCACCAACCTCAACAAACTGATCGAGGGCACCGACCTTGACGGCCAGAGTCTCGAGGACGTGATCACGAGCGTGGCTGGAGATTCCTCCAAGGCGGGGGTGTTCAACAACGCGGCCCAGGTGTGGAACCACAGCTTCTACTGGCAGTGCATGAAACCCGGTGGTGGTGGCCAGCCCAGCGGAGCCCTCGCCGAGAAAATCAACGCCGACTTCGGCAGCTTCGAGGCCTTCGTGGAGCAGTTCAAGACCGCTGGTGCCACCCAGTTCGGCAGTGGCTGGGCCTGGCTGATCCTCGATGGCGGCACGCTGAAGATCACCAAGACCGCCAACGCTGATCTGCCCCTCGCCCACGGTCAGAAGGCACTCCTGACGATGGATGTCTGGGAACATGCCTACTACCTCGACTATCAGAACAGGCGCCCGGATTACATGACCACCTTCCTCGAGAAGCTGGTGAACTGGGACTTCGTCGCCGCCAACCTGGCCGCCGCCTGATTCTCAGAGGCCCCTTGGGGCCATCCAGCCAGAGGTGGCCGCCCGCTCAGGGGCGAGCCGCCTCCTGAACCGCTTCAGGAGCGATCCACATGGCATCGCCATAAGAGAAGAATCGATAACCCTGGCGCTTGGCCTCCTCGTAGAGCTCCAGCAGCCGCGGCCGACCGATCAGGGCACTCACCAGCAGCAACAGCGAGCTGCGTGGCAGGTGGAAATTGGTGAGCAGTCCCTGCACCACCTGAAAGCGGAATCCAGGCTGGATCACCAGATTGACCGGTCCGCGGAAGGGCACCAGGTTGCCGTCATGGAGCGCCGCCACACCCTCCAGGCTGCGGACGCTGGTGGTGCCGATCGCGATCACCCGCCCGCCGCGCAACCGACACGCAGCCACCGCGTCCACCAGATCCTCGCTGATCTCCACCCACTCGCTGTGCAGATCAAGGCTGGAGAGGTCCTCCTCCTCCAGGGGGCGAAAGGTGCCGATGCCCACGTGCAGCGTGGCGGTGGCGATGTCCACGCCCCTGGCGCGGATCGCCTCCAGCAGCTCATCACTCAGGTGAAGGCCAGCCGTCGGTGCGGCCACTGCTCCGGGCCTGGTGGCATAGCGGGTCTGGTAGCGGCTTTCCTGCTCAGGATCCGGATGCTGGATGTAGGGAGGCAGCGGCATCGCCCCATAGCGCTGCAACAGAGCTTCGATCGAAGCGGCGTCGATGCAGCCGGGCGGGAAGCGGATCACCCGTCCACCTGTGGTCTCGTCGAGCGCCACCACCTCCAGCGGCAGGGACGGCTGGCCGGCGGCTTCGAGCTGGAGCACCTCACCAGGCCGCACCCGCTTACCTGGACGCACCAGGCAGATCCAGCAACTGTCGCTGGAAGCCACGGCCGCCTCCCGAGGGGCCGCACTGTTGTGGGGTTGGAGCACGAGCAGCTCCACGGCACCTCCGCTGGCGCGGCGGGCCTGCAGCCGGGCCTTGAGCACCCGCGTGTCGTTGACAACAAGCAGATCGCCCGGGAGCAACTCCTCCTGCAGGTCCCAGACACTGAGATGTCTGACCTGCTGCTCTGCGCCTGAGCCGACTGTGGCGGGGCCCAGGGCCAGCAAGCGGGCGCTGTGGCGCGGCTCGACGGGCGTCTGGGCGATGAACGACGGCGGCAGGTCGTAGGTGTAACTGGAGAGCCGCAGATCAGCGGACGGATCGCTCAGGGGTGCAGGCCCCGGAGGGGCCGAGGAAACAACGAAAGTCAGAGGGCCAGGCTTTCTGGCGCCGTCTCGATCAGCTGGGCCAGATCCTTGAGGAAAGCAGCGGCATGGGTGCCGTAGATGACCCGGTGATCGGCCGTGAGGTTCACCTGCATCTGGCGCTTGACAGCAATCGAGCCATCCTTGCCGGCCACCACGGCTGGACGGGAAGCCGCCACGGCCAGGATCGCTCCTGTGCCCGGTGGCAGGATCGCGTCGAAGCGGTCGACGCCGTACATGCCCAGATTGGAGAGGGTGAAGGTACCGGTGCTGTACTCCTCGGGCTTGAGCTGCTTGGAGCGGGAGCGAGCCACCAGGTCGGCCCACGAGCGCGAGAGGCTGTAGAGATCGGTGCGGTCGGCTGCGGCCAGAACCGGAGTGATCAGACCTCCATCATCCATGGCCACCGCCACGGCGACATTGATGGCGAGGGGATAGACCATGCCGGCCTCGCTGAAGGATGCATTGACCTGGGGGTGACGGGCGAGAACCACACCCACCGCCTTGGCGAGCAGGGCCGTCATGGTGACGCCCTTGCTCTTGACCGTCTTGGCGAACGCATCAAGCCGGTCGGTGCCGATCGTGTAGCCCACGTGAAAACAGGGCACTGCCAGGCTGGCCAGCATGTTGCGGTTGACCGCCGCCTGCAGCGTGTTGAAAGCAATGGTGTCGCCAGGGTTGCCGAAGGTCTGGCCAACGGGGGCCGGTGCGGCTGAGCCGTTGGGAGAGGCGGCGGCGGCAGGCGTGGCCGAAACCGCCGGAGCAGTGCCCTCCGCCACGCGGGGAATGCTGGCCGCATGACCAGCGGCTCGCTCAACGTCTTCGGCCTGGATGCGGCCATGGGGGCCACTGCCCCGCAGGCTTTCAAGAGCCACACCAAGCTGAGCGGCGAGCTTGCGCGCGCGCGGTGTGGCCACCAGCCGCCCGCCGGCCACGGGAACAGGTACTGGTGCGGGCACTGCCGTGGCCACAGCAGCCGGAGCCGCTGCAGATGCAGCGGGAGGAGCAGGAGCAGCAGCAGCCACAGCGGCTGGGGCCGCAGCTGGTGCTGGTGCAACCGGGGCAGCCGTTGCCGTTGCCGGTGCCGCCGGCGCAGAAGCCTGAACCGCCGCGATCTCCGCCTCGGTTTCGACAATCAGACCGATCGTTTCACCCACCGGGGCCGTACCGCCGGAGGGAAGCAGCACCGAGGCGAGAAAGCCCTCCTGGAAGGCCTCCACATCCATGTCGGCCTTGTCGGACTCCACGACCAGCACCGATTCGCCCCTCTCGACGCGATCCCCGGGCTTCTTCAGCCACTCCACGATCTTGCCCTCCGTCATCGTGGAGCTCAGGGCGGGCATGAAGATTTCGTGGGTCGCCAAAGTCCTGATCCCAATGCAGGCTGCATCGGGATTTTACGTGGGAACCATCCGATCACCGATCCAGAAGATCAGCCCCCCTCGATCGCCTCCACCACGCCGTCGCGGACCAGCACGGCCACCTGCAACTTCTCCACCAGGTTGTCGCCCACCTTGATCTTGCAGGTGCCCTCGATCTGGCCCTGGTCGACGATCTGATCGAACTCGAGATCACGCACCTGGCGCTGCTGCTCCAGCAGGGTGCGCTTCTGGTCCTCGAACTCGGCCCGTTTCGCCGCCACCTGCTGCTGCACGGAGGCCACCTGCTCCTGCACGCGGGGATCGAGCGGGTTCAGGCTCTGTCGGCGGATCTCATCCACCAGCTGCTGGCCCTCCTGCTCCAGCTGGGACAGCTGCTGATCACTGTTGCTGAGCGCGGCACTCAGCTCCCGCTCGGCATCCTCCTTCCAGCGGGGGGTGACCACGGCCCGCACCGTGATCGTGCGCTTGATCGTGAGGGTGTGGCCTTCAGTCATGGGAGGGGGATCGCAGAGACCAGGCTCTCAGCCAGTCGTCCAGCGGTCAACCGCGGGGGCGGCGAGCTCAGGCCTGGTAGAGGGCCTCTATGGCACCCGCATCGCGGTCGGTGATGCGATCCCGGCGTTGCTTGAGGGTCTGGGTGAGCAGCCCATTCTCGATCGAGAAGGGCTCCACCAGGGCCACTCCGGCCAGGCGTTCGTCGGGCCGCGATCCGGGCCTGGCCGCAAGCAACCGGTTGAACTCGCCACTGATGGCCCTCAGCAGGGCCCGATCCGATACGGGAACAGCACCCCCCGGGTCCGTCAGCTCCCGCGCCCTGGCGAAGGCGGCCAGTGGCTCCGGGCGGGGAACCACCAGGGCAGCGAGCTGACGGCGGTCCTGGCCCACCAGCATCACCTGCTCCACCAGCGGATGGGCCACCAGGGCCTCCTCCAGCGGACCCGGTTCGATGTTTTCGCCACTGCTGAGCACGATCGTGTCCTTGGCCCGGCCGGTGAGGACCAGGGTTCCATCAGCCAGAAGCCGGCCCAGATCGCCCGTGTCGAACCAGCCGGCGCCATCCAGCACCGCGGCGGTGGCCTCGGGCTTGCCGAAGTATCCGGCCATCACCTGGGGGCCACGGGCGAGAACCCGGCCCCGCTGGCGCCAGCCCAGCGGCACGCCGCTCTCGGGATCGACGATGCGCAATTCCGTATCCGGCAGGGGCTGCCCCGCGCTGCCACGTCGGTTCCTCCAGGGGCGGCGACAGGCCAGCACCGGGCTGGTTTCGGTGAGTCCATAACCCACGAGCAGCTCGATGCCGATCGCTTCGAAGAAGCCATCCACATGCAAGGCCAGTGCACCTCCACCACTGATGGCCGTGCGCAGGGCGCCGCCCGAGAGCTGCTGGCGCACCTTGGGCCAGAGCAGGGCAGCAGCCAGGCGGTGCCCCGGCAAGCTCAGCAACCAGGCAAGGCCTGCGCCCAGACGTCCTGGCAGCGATTCGGGCTCCAGGGTGAGATCAAGGGCGCGGCGGCGCGACTGGCAATGCCAGCGGCTCAGCCGCAGGGCCTGGCGGATCAGGCCCTGACGGGAGGGAGGCATGGCCTCAAGGGCGTCCTCAAAGCCGGCCAGCAGGGCCTCCCACAGCCTCGGCACGCTGATCATGTACTGAGGCCTCACCCGCTGGAGATCAGGGCGCAGATGCTTGAGGGTGGTGTAGCTCTGGCGGCAGCCACAGGAAAGCAGAAAGTATTCGGCAGTGCGTTCGTAGGCATGCCAGATCGGCAGCACGCTGAGCACTCGATCGGCCGGACGCGGAGCCACGGCCACCCCAAGGGTGCGCAGCTGGTGCAGCAGATTGGCGTGACTGAGGGGAACCCCCTTGGGTCGGCCGGTGGTGCCCGAGGTGTAGAGCAGGGTGGCCAGGCGCTCAGGGCCCCGGCTCGGCAATGGCGGCACGGGGGCGTTCCCCCCACGGCCCAGGGTCTCGAAGGCCTCCCAGCTCAGCTGACGCGGCCCTGGCGATGAGGTGCTGCTGTCGATTGCTGGGGCTTCGTCTTCCAGCAGCACCACGAAGCGCAACCGGGCCAGGGCTTCGGGCTCCTGGGCCAGACGCTCCAGCAGAGCCGCGGACTCCACCACCATTCCGACTGCGCCGCAGTCGTCAAGGATGTAAAGCAGCTCCTCAAGGGGTGCGCTGCTGCCGCGCACGGCATCCGCCGCCCCGCAGCGCATGATCCCCTGATCAGCCACCAGCCAGCGGGGACTGTTCTCCGCGAACAGGGCCACCACCTCGCCCTCCCCAAGACCGAGGTGCGCGAAGGCCGCTGCTGCCCACTCGATGCGGGCGTCGAGCTCGCGGAAGGAGAGCTGCTCCGGCGGACGGGCGTGGGGGGCATCGAGGGCGATCGCCTCGCCATGACGCTGGGCGAGGATCGGCCAGAGGGCCTCCAGCCCCTGAAGTCCATGCCAGACATCACGCTGGGACAGGGCCTGTTCATCGAGCCGGTCCCCCGACCAGAGAACCGAGGCTGTGCTGTCTGAAAGCCTGCCAGCGGAGGCCTTGCCATCCATCGTTTCGTCCTGAGCGTGGCCCAGGCTTATCACCGCCAGGGCAGTTCCGTGGGCTTCGGTGGCCGGAGCCCCAACCCGAACCGCCGGGCCAGGGCCTGGCGCAACAGGATCTGAACCATCGCGGTGGTGATCCCTGGGCACCAGTCGCTCAGTCGCGTCACCCCATGACCCTTCAATCCGCAGGGGACGATCGCGCTGAACCCCTCCAGCGGGCAGGTCACGTTGAGGGCAAGGCCGTGCTGGCTGATCCAGCGGCGCGCACTCACGCCGATCGCCGCCACCTTGCGCCCCTCCAGCCAGACACCGGTCAGGCCCTTCTGTCGCTCTCCTCGAAGCCCGAGGGCCGCCAGCACCTCCAGCACCACTCCCTCCAGATCGCGCAGGTATAGGTGGAGATCACCACCATGGCGCTGCAGCGCCAGCACCGGATAAGCCACCAGCTGGCCGGGGAGGTGGTGGGTCACCTCGCCACCGCGGTCAATGCGGAAGAGGGGGGCGGGAGGATCGGCGGGATCGAAGCGCAGGAACCCCTCGCTGGCGCCGCGGCCCAGGGTGTAGCAGGGGGGGTGCTGGAGCAGCAGCAGAGCTTCTGGCCCATCGGGGTCGCGCAGCAGCCGCGCCTGCAGCTGCCGCTGCCAGGCCCAGGCCTGCTCAAAAGGCACGGGCAGGGGTGGTTCAAAAAGGATTGCGTCGAGGGCCGGAGTCATGTGCGAAAGGCTTCCTACAGTTGATCCATAACGACCAGCGAGGGGACTGCTCGATGAAGCTGTTGATTCACGGCCGCAATCTCGATGTCACGCCGGCGATCCGCGATTACACGGAAGCGAAGCTTGGACGGGCCATCAATCACTACGAAGGGCTGGTCAAAGAAGCCGATGTTCATCTCTCCGTGGCGCGCAATCCCAGGGTGGCTCAACAGACCGCTGAGGTCACGGTATATGCCAATGGGGTGGTGATCCGCGCCCAGGAACGAAGTGAGAACCTCTACGCCAGCATCGACATGGTGGCGAGCAAGCTGAGCCGCCAACTCCGCCGTTACAAGGATCGCCTCAGTGATCACCACGGCGCCGGATCATCTGGAGCCACGGGCGACGATACCGAACCGCCCAGCCTGGAGGAAGTTCTTCCCCATGATCTGATCGGCGACAGGGAGCCGGCCCTGCCTGTCCCCGCCGTGCGGCGCAAGTACTTCTCGATGCCTGCAATGAGCCTGGATCAAGCCCTGCACCAGCTGGAGCTGATCGACCACGATTTTTATGTGTTCCGGGAGGAATCCAGCGGAGGTATCCAGGTGGTCTATCGCCGCAACCATGGTGGATTCGGTGTGATCCAGCCGAAGGAATCCTGACCCATCCTGAACCACCCGACCCCGGTGATGCGTGACTCAAGGTTGAGGGGGCCCTTGCCCGATCTGGCCCCACTCATTGAACATGCCCTCCTGGATCCTCACCGGGGTCTGGAGCATGTGCACCAGGCCTGTGATCAGGCGCGGAACTATGGCTTTGCGGCAGTCTGCGTCTCATCTCGCTGGGTGGCTGCCGCCCGCGAACGGCTCGGGGGATCGGGCAGCGTCAAGCTGGTGGCCGTGGTGGCATTCCCCTTCGGCGCCGTGCCGGCCTTGATCAAGCTGGCAGAAGCGGAGGCCGCCGCCAGCGCTGGCGCTGACGAGCTTGATGTGGTGCCCGATTTCGGCGCCCTCGCCGATGGGAACGGCAATTTGATTTATCAGGAGCTGGGGACGATCGTCGAACTCGGCTTGCCGGTCAAGGTGATTCAGGACGTGGGCCGACTGGATCCCGCCGCTCTGGAGCTGCTGGTGGAGGCCTCGATCGATGCCGGAGCCGCCTACCTCAAGACCGGCAGTGGCTTCGGATCACCCGTGACCCCGGAGCAGGTGGCCCACTTGCGCGAGCTGGCCCGGGGGCGTGCGGGCATCCAGGCTTCCGGTGGCATCGCCGAGCTGGAGCAGGCCTTTGATCTGGTGGCCGCAGGAGCCACCCGCCTTGGCACCAGCCGCGGTGTGGCCCTGATCGAGGCCATGCGCGCCCCGGCCTGATGCCCGAGGAGTCGCTGGAGGGTCTCTCGCTGAAATGTGGCCCTCTCGGAGAACATGACCGTCTGCTCACCCTGCTCAGCGAAGAAGGTGGCCTCAGCCGCCTGGCGGTGCCTGGCGCCCGGCGGCCCCGCAGCAGCCTGGCGGCAGCCGTGCCCCTCTCCCAGTTGCGGCTCCAGGTAGGCGGTGGCCGTGGCCTGCGGCGGGTGCGCCAGCTTCGGGTGATCCACAACTTCAGCCAGCTGGGCCAGCGCCTCGAAGCTCTCGCCGCCGCCCAGTCGCTGGCGGAGCTCTGCCTGCGCCTGGTGCCCGACGGGGATGGGGTGGCCGGAGCCCTCGACGACCTGACCCTGCAGCTGCGTCGTCTGGAATCGGTGGTGAGCGAGCGTCAGGACAGCCTTGAGGCGCTTGCGATAGCCGTGCAAGGGCATGTGCACCTGCTGGCGCTGGGGGGCTACGGGCTACCGCTGCAGCGCTGTGCCCGCAGCGGTGAGCCCCTGGCCCCTCCCCTGGGCAACCGCGACTGGCGCTGCAGCCTGCTGCCCAGCGAGGGCCTGGTGATCGGCTCGGTGGCCGGGGCGATGCTGGTGCTGAACGCTTCTGAGTTGGCCCTGCTGCAACGGCTGCCACGACCCGGTCTGCCCCGCTGCCGCGACGGCAGCCTGATGGGACCGGCCTGGGTCTGGCTGCGGCTGCTGGGACTGGTGCAGGTGTGGTGCCAGGAGCACCTCGGCTGCCGGGGGAAGGCCCTGGGTCTGCTGCAGGGCTGCTTCAGCTCCGTGTCTCAGGGGCACCATGGCGCTGCGCCATCATTGGCTCCGAACGACTGACACCTGAAGCGGATTGTCCCGGCCGACCGCCACGCCCCTTCCGGAACCTTCCGAAGGCACCAGCCCAGCAACTGAAACGGGAACCGCCGGTCTGCAGGCCGTGCTGGCCCTCCCTGAGTTCCGCAGGCTCTGGCTTGGGCAGGTCTTCTCCCAGCTGGCCGACAAGTTCTACATCGTGTTGATGGTGTTCCTGATCGCCCAGTACTGGGTGACGGATACCCCCCAGAACAACATGGTTCTGGCCGAGGCGGCGGCCAGTCTGCGGCTTGATCTGGACACCCGAGCCCAGATGATCACCCTGCTGGCCACTGGGATCTACGTAGCAAACACCGTGCCGGCGATGCTGCTGGGCACGGTGGCTGGTGTCTGGGCCGACCGCTGGCCCAAGCGCCAGGTGATGGTGGCCTCCAACGGACTGCGGGCCGGCCTCACCCTGCTGGCCCCTCTTGCACTGTTGCCAGGGCCCCAGTGGCTGGGGCTGAGCTGGGGCTATTGGGGTCTGGTGGTCATGACCTTCCTGGAGTCAGTGCTCACCCAGTTCTTCGCGCCGGCCGAGCAGGCGGCGATCCCGTTGCTGGTGCCGAGGCCGCGCATGCTTGCGGCCATGTCGCTGTATCAGGCAACCAGCATGGGGGCCACCATCGTGGGCTTCGCCATCGGTGATCCGGTGCTGCGGCTGCTGCGCTCCAGCCTCGAGGCGATCGGCATCGGCGGCGGAGAATTCGTCCTGCTGCCGCTCTGCTACGGGCTGGCGGCCCTGTTCATCAGCATGATCCGGATGGAAGAACCGGAACGGGTGGAGCGGGGCACCAGCGTCTGGAGTGAGATCGCCGAGGGAATTGAGGTGTTGCGCGAACGGGCCAGTGTGCGGAGAGCCCTGCTGCAACTGGTTCTCCTGTACAGCATCCTGGCGGCGCTCTATGTGCTCGCCATCAGCCTGGCCTCGGCCATCGAAGGGCTGGGCCCGACCCGCTTCGGCACCTTGCTGGCCATGAGCGGCGCGGGCATGGCCTGCGGAGCCCTTGGTGTGGCCCAGCTGGGCCAGGGTCTCAACCGCAGGCGTATGGCCTCCACCGGCCTGATGATGATTGCCTTCAGCCTGGTGCTGCTCGGCGAGGGACGGGGAAGCCTTCTGCTCACTCTCGGACTCTGCGGCCTGCTCGGCATCGGCGCGGCGCTGGTGGCCATCCCCTCCCAGACCACCATCCAGGACGACACCCCGGAAGCAATGCGCGGCAAAGTCTTCGGCCTGCAGAACAACATGATCAACGTGGCGCTCAGCCTGCCCCTGGTACTGGCCGGAGCTGTGGTGAGCCACTACGGACTGATGCCGGTGCTGTGGGGACTGGCGGCGATCACCCTGGTGGCGGCCCTGATCGAGAAGCCCTGGCAGCGCTGCTAGCGTTCTGTCCAGGACGAGGCCTGAAGTGTTGGCCCATATCGCCTGGCTGGGCAAGAAGTCACCCTTCTGCGGCAACGTCACCTACAGCCTCTCCATTACCGAGCGGCTCCGGCAACACGGCCATCAGGTCAGCTTCATTCATTTCGATACTCCTCCCACTGGCCTTGGGCGCTCCTGGGATCCCGGCCAGAACATTGATGGGCCCCAACCTCGGAGCCTGGTCCCAACGGATTACCCCCGGGCTGGGGCTGATGAGGTGGCGCTGCCTTACCTGGTGAAATCCCAGGTGTACACGATTCCCTCGCCGGGAGCCCAGCGTGAGCTGAGGGAATCGCTGGAGCGCCTGCGCCCCGACCTGGTGCACGCCAGCCTCACGCTCTCCCCCCTGGATTTCCGCTTGCCGGATCTCTGCCAGCACCTGGGGGTACCGCTGGTTGCCACGTTCCATCCGGCTTTCGACGCCGGCTTGCGCAACATCACCGCCGGAACCCAGCAGCTCACCTACCAGCTCTACGCCCCGGCACTGGCCCGCTTCGATCGGGTGATCGTCTTCTCTGAGCTCCAAGCCGAGGTGCTGGCCCGGCTGGGCGTGCGCGAGGACCGGCTGGCCGTGATCCCCAACGGGGTTGATCCAGGCCTGTGGTGCCCTCCCGATCCGGCGGCACCCTCGCGGGAACTGGCCAGTCTCCGTGACCGCCTTGGCCAGCGCCGCCTCTTCCTCTACATGGGACGGCTGGCCACCGAGAAGAACGTGGAAGCGCTGCTGCGGGCCTGGCGGCTGGTGCGGCCGGCGGGCTGCCTGCTGGTGATCGTCGGAGATGGCCCTCTGCGCCAGGCCCTGCAGGGCAACAGCGACGAGCAGGACGTGCTCTGGTGGGGCTACGAAGCGAACCTGCACCAGCGGGTGGCTCTGCTGCAGGCAGCCGATGTCTTCCTGCTGCCCTCCTTGGTTGAGGGGCTCTCCCTGGCCCTGCTGGAGGCAATGGCCAGCGGCACCGCCTGCGTGGCCACCGATGCCGGCGCCGACGGCGAAGTGCTGGAGGGAGGCGCCGGCATCGTGATCAGCACCCAGGGTGTGACCACCCAGCTGCGCACGCTGCTGCCGGTGCTGCGCGATCAACCGGTGCTGACCGCCGAGCTGGGACGCCGGGCCCGGGAGCGGGTCCTGGAGCGCTACACCCTGGCCCGCAACATCGAGCAGCTGGAGGAGCTCTACGCCGAGCTCGTGCCCCAGGGCAGCCTCGCCGCCTGACCCTCAGCCGATCGCCGCCTCCAGCCGCTGGCGCAGCTCGGCAGTGAGCCTCTCCACAGCCCCGCGGCGGTCGCTGCGGTAGGCGGTGCTGCTCTCGCCCACATCAATGGGCTCCGCCACCACCATCCGCACCCGCCAAGGGCCAAGCGCAGGCGGACGCTCCTCCTCACGGCCACGAATCCAGGCGATCGCCCGCCAGAGGATCATCAGTACCTCCCCGTAGCGGTCGATGCTGGGCTTCTCGACCACGTAGGAGCCGCTCACCGTGGCGAAATGCTCCACCAGGCGCATGTGGCCCATGCGGATGTCCGCTTCCCGCGCCGACCAATCGACCAGACAACGCTGCACCTCGGACAGATCGTCCAGGTCGTCGCGGTAGATGCAGGCCCAGCCCGCCTGCTCGATGCGGCGGCAGCGCTCGCTGACAGTGCCCCTGGGGGAGAGCTGGAAGTGGGCCTCGGCCACGGCCAGGGCCTGCTCCCGCAGCCGGCTCAACCGCTCGAGGAAGTCAGCGGCTGGAGCGCACTCCTCCCCAGCCGGCGTCCGAGGCGCGCCATCAATGCGCTGATAGAAGCCCTCAAGCAGGGAGAGCAGCCGCTCTGAGAGGGCGATCAGCCGTTCATAGCGCTGCTGCTGGGCCTGGTCGGGATCAGCGGGCAACGGGGAGCTGGCCATATTGGAGGTGGCCATCGGGGAGGTGGTGGATGGGCCGAGCAGGTCTTCCATGCACCCCAGCAGGCGATCGATGGGTCCCCAGTCGTCGCTGGTGGAGAGGTACTGAAGCCCTATCGGCACTATCAGCACCCGCTCGTGGCGCCCCGCCGCCGCCAGATCCTCACAGCACCAGAAGGCCATCTGGGCCAGCCCGGGCTCCAGGGGACTGAGCAGCTCGCCGTGGTTGTTGGTGGCGCCCTCCGGGGCTATCGCCAGTGGAAAGGGGCCGTGAGCGAAGAGATCGCGGGCCGTCTTGAGGGCAAGGCGGTCCAGCTTGCCCCGCTGGATCGGGATACCGCCCAGCTTCGAGAGGATCCAGCCGGCGGACTCCCCCGCCCAGAGGGGAATGCCGCGGTCGTAGAGAAACTGGCTGTGGACCGGGGCCTTGAGGCTCAGCCCAGCTGCTCTGGCCGCCCGGGGCACCTCCCGCCAGAGCAGCTGGGCCATCACCAGCGGGTCGGTGGTGCTGGGGTGGCGGAAGGCGATCAGCAAGCGGCAGCGGCCGCTCTGGGCCTCGGCGAACAGGGCGGCAAGGCTCTCGCTGCCACTGGTCTCGAAATGCACCAGACCCCGGGAACGCAACAGCATGGGCAACGCGGCCCTGCAGAGCCGGTGCACCCAGCGGCTGTACTGCGGCGGGATGAAACGAAGAGCCGGTTGGGCGGCCAGGATCCCGGCGCGAGGCATCAGCGGTCAGTGGGGGGCGTTAACGGGCGCTGTAGCGGTCGGATACCACCGACCAATCGACCAGGGACCACCAGGCATCGAGGTAGTCGGCGCGACGGTTCTGGTACTTGAGGTAGTAGGCGTGCTCCCAGACGTCGTTGGCCAGCAGCGGTGTACCGCCTCCCGGAACCAGGTCCATCAGGGGGTTGTCCTGGTTCGGGGTGGAGTTCACCTCGAGCTTGCCTTCGGAATCGGTGATCAGCCATACCCAGCCTGAGCCGAAGCGAGCCAGGCCTGCGGCCCGGAAAGCGGAGCGGAACTGCTCGATCGAGCCGAAGTCACGCACCAGGGCCTGCTGCAACTCCTCACTGGGCTCACCCCCCTGCCCGGGCCGGGTGAGGGAGGCCCAGAAGAACGAATGGTTCCAGTGGCCACCAGCGTTGTTGCGCACGGCCGACGGGGCCTTGGAGGCCCGCGCCAGCAGGTCCTCCAGGCTGAGACCCTTCAGGGCCGGATCCCTGGCCACGGCGGCGTTGAGATTGTCCACGTAGGCCTGGTGATGGCGGTCGTGGTGGATCGTCATCGTGGTGGCATCGATCGCCGGCTCCAGGGCATTGGCGGGATAGGGGAGGGCCGGGAGCGTGAAGGCTGGCGCCGCCGCCCAGGCCCCCTGGCCAGGCCAGAGCAGCAGCAGCACCAGCACCAGCAGCGGCGGGAAGGCCCCCAGGGCGCCAAGGATCCGTCGCATCGTCCAGGCCCGGGTGATCACCAGCCAAGTATGGACAGATCGCCAGAAAACGCTGGAAAACGGACCCCTGGCTGCCTCTGCGGAGTTCAACCCAGCTCGGCGCAGCAGGCAGCAAAGGCGGCAGCTGGATCGGCGGCGGCACTGATCGGCCGACCGATCACCAACCGGCTGGCTCCCGCACTGAGGGCGTCCGCAGGGGTCATCACCCGCCGCTGATCGCCCGCCGCCGCCCCGGCAGGACGGATGCCGGGGGTGACCAGGGCGAAGGGCTCGGGGTGAACCCGGCGCAAGGCCGCCACCTCCTGGGGGGAGCAGACCGCCCCACCGATGCCGGCGGCCACCGCCAGCGCCGCCAGACGGGGCACGTAGACCTCGGGCGATTCCGCCACCGCCAGCTCGGCCTTGAAGCGCGCCGCCTCCCAGCTGGTGAGCACGGTTACCGCCAGCAGGGTGGGCGGGTGAAGATCCTCCATGGCCGCCCCCTCGAGAGCACCGGCCTGGGCCGCCTCAAGAGCTTCCCGGCCTGCGCTGGCATGGACCGTGATCAGCTCCGCTCCGAGCCGGGCGGCACTGCGGCAGGCGCCGGCCATGGTGGCAGGGATGTCGTGGAATTTGAGATCGAGGAACACCCGCAGGCCCTCGCCTCGCAGCTGCCGCACCACCTCGGGGCCAGCGGAGCAGAACAGCTCCAGCCCAACCTTCACCACGCGCAGATCGGGAATCGATGCCACCAGCGCCAGGGCCGAGGCGGCATCGGGCCGATCGAGCGCCAGGATGATCTTCTCGGCAGCTGGCCCGCCGGTTCCAGGAGTGGTCGTGGTGCTGACGCTCACGCCACCAGCCGCAGGAAGGTCTTCTTGCCCAGTTGCAGCACCCGGCCCTCCAGCTCGGAGGCGGTGCTGAAGCTGCGGTTCACATCCGTGAGCTTCTCGCCATCGAGGCGCACCCCGCCGCCCTGGATCTGGCGCCGTGCCTCACTGCTGCTCACGCAGAGGCCGAGGGCGCTGAGCAGCTGGAAGGCCTTGGCGGGGAAGCTGAGGGCGGCGAGCGAGGCTTCCGGGACCGTCCGGGCCACCATCTCCCCGGCCACCAGGTTGGCGGCATCGGCCTGGGCGGTGCTGGCGGCGTCCAGGCCATGACACGCCGCCGTGATCGCCAGAGCCAGGGCCTTCTGGCGCTCCCTTGGGCTTGTTGGCCAGTGGGCCGGATCCAGGTCGGTGAGCAGGGTCAGATACTGATCAGCCACCGCATCGGGCACTTTTTCCAGCTTGGAATACATCGCCAGCGGCCCCTCATTCAGGCCCACGGTGTTGCCCAGGCTCTTGCTCATCTTCTGCACCCCGTCGAGCCCCGGCAAGATCGGCAGCAGCAGACCGAACTGGGGCCGCTGGCCGAAGTGGCGCTGCAGGTCGCGGCCCATGGCCACGTTGAATTTCTGATCGGTGCCCCCCAGCTCGAGGTCGGAGGCCACCGCCACCGAGTCGTAGCCCTGGAGCAGCGGGTAGAGGAATTCATGCAGTGAGATGGGGGTGCCTGATACATAGCGGTTGGCGAACTCCTCCTTGGCCAGCATCTGACCCACGGTGGACGTGCCCAACAGCTCGATCACCTGGGGCAGATCAAGACCTGCCAGCCACTCACTGTTGCGGCGCACCTCCAGGCGGCCGGGAGTGGTGAAATCGAGCAAAGCCCGCTCCGGAGGTTGCCCCAGACCCAACTGAACCAGGTAGGTGTCGGCATTGGCTTCAACCTCGGCCGCGCTCAGCTGCACCCTGGTGGCGCTCTTGCCGCTTGGATCGCCTATGCGGGCGGTGAAGTCGCCGATGATCAGCACCGCCGTGTGGCCGGCATCCTGGAAGGCGCGCAGCTTGCGGAACAGGATCGAGTGACCGAGATGGATGTCGGTGCCGGTGGGATCGATTCCCAGCTTGATGCGCAGGGGACGCGCGTCGTTGGCGGCCTGCTTAAGCCGCTCAGCCAGGGATTGATCTGGATCCCCCGGCGCTCCGGCGGGAAAGAGATCGGCCAGTCCCCGCTCCAGCCAAGGCGGCAAACCCTCCCCCATCCGTGCACCCTGCGTCAGGGCGGATCGTAGGAAGCCGCCGGCCAGGCTCAGGCACTGGCCTCCAGTTCGCGCTTCATCCGCTCCAGGGTCTGGTGCATCTGGGTGAACATCTGCTCGGGCGTCATACCGAACTGCCCCAGCTGGGTGCGGAGCTGCTCAACTGTGAGCTTCGCCTGGAAATCCTCGGAGAGCTCAAAGCGTTTCATAAACACCTGATAGCGGCCCATCAGACCCTCCATCTGGTCGATGAACAGCTTCTTGCCTTCCCGGTCAAACTTGCCGTAGTCGCCCCCCAGCTGGGTCATCTGCTGGTAATCGGTGAACAGCCGCTTGGCTTCATCCTGAACGATCTCGGATTCGAAGAAGGCCATGGGGCGTGCCAGGCGTTAGGCGATGAAGACGATTCTGAGGGCCTCCAGCGCCCGGGGCGAGTACGGATTGGCGTAACAGCCAGGCCGCAGCCGCTAACTTCCCTCCAGTTGCGCGGAGCCTTCCCAGCGCCATGGCCAAGGGGCACTGGTTGGATCCCCTCGCCCGCAGCCTGCTGGAGGTCACGGGTCAGATTCGCCGTGACCCCGAGCGCCGGAGGCCCGAAAGCGGTGAGCCCGAAAGCCGTGAGCCGGAAAGCCGTGGCGACGACAGCGTCGATCGCGACCTGCTGGCCCTCAAGCTTGCTCAGAAGCCCGGCCTGCGCCTTCGCAGTGCTGAAGAGGTGCGCCAGGCCGCGGCCCTGGGCTGGCGTCTGGATGTGAACCGCGCCACCGCCGCCGACTGGCTGCGCCTGCCGGGCTGCACTCCCAGCCACGTGGACCTGCTGCTGCGCCTGCAGAGCGGTGGCGTGCAGCTGAGCGGGACGGAGGATCTCCAGAACCTTCTCCATGTCGACGGGGAGCTGATCCGCAGCTGGACGCCCTTGCTGGAATTCCGCTGGTATGGCGAGCCGCCGCCGGCACGCCCTGCACCGCTGGATCTGAACCGCTGCAGGGCCGAGCAGCTCGGGACCCAGCTCGCGCTGGAGGAGTCCCGCTGCCGGCGCCTGCTGCAGGAGCGCAGCCGGGCACCCTTCCGTGACCTGGCCGATCTCCAGCAGCGCTTGCAACTTCCTGCCGAGCTGGTGGAGGGCCTGATCGGGCGGGTGTGCTTCGGCCAGGGGCCCATCGGCCCCGAGTTACCAAGGCCGCCCCGGCCGCCGGCCTCGCGCTGAGCATGACCATGGGACGCCAGCAGGAACTGTTCCAGGGGGGTGCCCCCAGCGCTGGCGGCGCGGCCCCAGCGGCGCCTCCCCTGCTGCGAGACCAGCTGCTCGAGTGGCAACGGCGCCTGGCTGAGTTTCAGGGGCCGCTGTTCGAGGGCCGCGCCAGCGAGCATCTGCAGGCCAGCCTCTTTGGCGCGGACCCCAGCACCGGCGACAGCGGCGACGGGGATCCCGAGGGGCGAGCCAACAGTTTCGACCCCCTGGCCTTCCAGGCTCAGAACCTGCAGTTCTGGCGCTGGCCGGAACCGCCCCAGCTGGGCCCTGCCCTCTACCTGGTGATGGACCGACCGCCGCGGCTGACCACGCCGCTGCTGCTCTACGTGGGCGAGACCGGCCAGGCCGACCGGCGCTGGAAAGGTGAGCACGACTGCAAGGGCTACCTGGCGGCCTATGGCGAGGCCATGGGCCAGGCGGACCTGGAGACCCGCTGCAGCATCCGTTTCTGCTGCGACGTGCCGGTCCGTGTGCGGCCACGGCGGGCCCTGGAGCAGGCCCTGATCCGCCGCTGGCAGCCACCGTTCAACAAGGAGACCCGCCAGCGCTGGAGCACCCCGTTCACCAGCGATCCGGTCTGAGCGCCGTCGCTACGATCGCGGCCCGATGACCGGCCCCCATGGAGTTCAGCTGTCCCTCCACCTCGCTGGCCGAATGGAGCGGTGACACCCTTGGTGTCGGCCTGTTCCAGGGCGAGACGGGCGAGCGCCTCGTGGCCCTCGAAGCACGCTTCGGCCCCGGACTGCAGGCGCTGCTGGAGCGCCAGAGCTTCAAGGGCAAGCCAGGCGAGTGCGTCACCCTCACCCAGCTCCAGGCCACTCCTGTGCGGCTGGTGCTGGTGGGACTGGGAGAACCGGGCCGCTTCGATCTCGACGCCCTGCGCAGCAGTGCGGCCGCCATCGCCACTGCTGCAGGTCCTGGCCTCAGGCTGGGTCTGGCCCTGCCCACCGAGGGGCTTGACCCTCGTTCAGCGGCGCGGGCCATGGCCGAGGCCGTCCGTCTGAGCCTTTACATCGATCAGCGCTTCCGCAGTGAGGCCGACCCCAAGCCCATCCCCGAGGTCGTCAACCTGCTGGGACTGGCCCAGGGGGCCGCTGCCGGCCTTGAGGGGGTTGCTGCCACCTGCGCGGGCGTGGAACTGGCACGGCAGCTGGTGGCTGCCCCACCGAACGTGGTCACCCCCCAGGCCCTCGCCGACGCCGCCGCGACCATCGCCGGGGAGTTCGGCCTGGAGCTGAAGGTGCTGGAGCGCTCCGACTGCGCGGCGCTCGGCATGGGCGCCTATCTCGGGGTGGCCCAGGGCTCCAGCCTGCCCCCCAAGTTCATTCATCTCACGTACCACCCCGAGGGCGAAGCCAACCGCCGGCTGGTGCTGATCGGCAAGGGCGTCACCTTCGATTCCGGCGGCTACAACCTCAAAACGGCAGGCTCCCAGATCGAGATGATGAAATACGACATGGGCGGCAGTGCCGCTGTGCTCGGAGCCGCCCGGGCGATCGCCGAACTGCGGCCGGCCGGCGTGGAGGTGCACGTGATCGTGGCCGCCTGCGAAAACATGATCAGCGGCGAGGCGATCCACCCAGGCGACATCCTCACCGCCTCCAACGGCAAAACCATCGAGGTGAACAACACCGACGCGGAGGGCCGCCTCACCCTCGCCGATGCCCTCGTGTACGCAGCCAAGCTGGAACCTGATGCCATGGTGGATCTGGCCACACTCACCGGGGCCTGCGTGATCGCCCTGGGCGAGGAGATCGCCGGCCTGTGGTCCGCCAGCGACAACCTGGCCGAAGCGCTGGTTGAGGCGGGGCGCAGCAGTGGGGAGACCTTCTGGCGGATGCCATTGCAAGCCTCCTACAAGAAGGGGCTCAAGAGCCCGGTCGCCGACATGAAGAACACCGGACCCCGCCCGGGCGGGGCCATCACCGCTGCGCTGTTCCTGCAGGATTTCGTGCCTGCCGATCTGGCCTGGGCTCACCTGGACATCGCCGGTACGGTCTGGAGCGACAAGGGACGGGGCCTCGACCCCGCTGGTGCCACCGGCTTCGGCGTCCGCACCCTGGTGGAGTGGGTGAGCTGCGGAGGTGCGGCTTAGGGTTGGCACCGCTGACGCCGGACCCCGACGCCATGGCTGCTCAGAAGATCCGCTGGTACATCCGCGCTCAGCTGGGGGTCCTGCTCCTGCCGCTGGGTCTCTGTCTGGTGGGAGAGGCCATCACCCGCCGCACCCTCCAACTGGCGGCGCTCAGTCAGAAACTGGCCGAACCGGGTCCCTGGTTCTGGTACGGAACCCTCGGTCTGATCTGTGTGACTGCAGGTGTGGGCCTGATGGTGGAAAGCGGCCTGCTGCGCGGTTACCCCCGCAGCCCCCGCTCGGGAGCTGGCAACCCCAACTGAGGAGGCTCAGGCAGCCACGGGACTCGCCGACGTGCCCATCAACGACTGGGACTCCCGAGCGCTCGGATCCCTGGAGTTCTCCAGCAGGCTGTCCGGTTCCTCCAGTTCATGAATCTGCCAGCGGGCCCGCTCGCCAAATGAGGCCAGCAGGCGGTCAAGATCATCAACCGCTTGCTTGGGACTGGTGTAAGGCCCGATGTGGCGAGTCACCAGACCGTCCCGGATCGTCAGCAGATACATACAACCCACGCAACCTTGGCTCCGTATGGATTTACCGTAAGCGGCCAGCTCGGATCTGTGAAGGGTCGAAAGCTTCCCCTTTCAGCCTGCAGGAACCGATTTCAGATTTTCGGACGCCACGGCAGCGACCCCCGAGCACGTGAGCCCCAGACCTGATCAAGCCGCCGGTCGCGGCCGCAGGACCAGCGGTAGTAGGTGTACTGGACCTTGTTGCGATCGGCGTAGTTCTGGTGATACGGCTCAGCAGGCCAGAACTGCGTGAGCTCCCGGATCTCCACCTTGATGGCGCTGGGCTTGAGCCCCAGCTCCCGGGCGGCCGAGGCCAGGCTGGTTCGGGCCTGATCCCGCTGGGCGGTGCCGCGGCTGAAGATCACGGGCCGGTAGCTGGGGCCTCGGTCACAGAACTGACCCCCGCCATCCAGGGGATCCACGTTCCGCCAGTAGGCGCGCAGGAGCGTGGGCAGATTGATCCGGGCCGTATCGAAGCGGACGCGCACACTCTCGATGTGGCCGGTGCCGCCAGCCGTCACCTGGCGATAGGTGGGGTTGCTGACACTGCCACCACTGAAGCCGCTGACCGCCTCCACAACCCCAGGCAGGGATTCGAGATCGTGCTCAAGGCACCAGAAGCAACCGCCGGCCAGCACGGCCTCCTCGATGGCAGCCA
This sequence comes from Synechococcus sp. 1G10, assembly GCF_002252625.1. Classification (GTDB taxonomy): domain Bacteria; phylum Cyanobacteriota; class Cyanobacteriia; order PCC-6307; family Cyanobiaceae; genus Regnicoccus_A. Next base: position 79,991 of record NZ_NQKW01000004.1, read on the forward strand.
GCGCTGGTGCGGCGGGCATGACGAGCAGCAGCAGCGTCAGCAGCCATGGGAAGAGCCTCATGGACAGCCTGAGCCAGGGCGGTTCAAGCTGGATTCGCCTGTTTTCAGACCCTGGGCCGGAGCCGTCCTGGCGTCTGAGCGATGGCTTCACGTCTCCGATCCCGTCAGCTGATCGAGGATCTCACAGGCCGCTCGGGTGGTCACACCCGGCTCCCCAAGCAGGCTGCGCAGACGGCCATAGCCCTCCAGCATCCGGGTCCGCTCCGAGCTTGGGTCCAGCAGAGGCAGCGCGGCGGCCACGATCGCCTCCGCGGTCAGGTCGTCCTGGAGCAGTTCCGGCACCAGCCGCTCCCCCAGCACCAGGTTCACCGGAGAGATGTGGGGCACGTTGAAGCCCAGCAGTTTTCGGGCCACGAAGGCGGTGACCCTGCTGAGCCGGTAGCCCACCACCTGGGGAACGCCGCGCAGGGCCAGCTCCAGGTTGGCTGTTCCCGATTTGGTCAGGGCCAGATCGGCGGCGGCACAGAGGACCGGCTTGAGGGCATCGGCGCGATCGGCTGGAATCACCGTGGCATCGACCCCTGCCAGCTCCAGTTGTTCGGCCAGGGGAGCCTCGAAGCTGGCCAGCCCGGCCGGCACCATCACCCGCAGCCCTGGCCGCAGCCGCTGCAACTCGGCCGCAGCTGCCACAAGCGACGGCATCATGTAGCGCATCTCCTGGGGGCGGGAGGCGGGAAGCAGCAACAGCAGCTGCTGGCCAGGGATCAGTCCGAGCTCCGCGCGGGCCTGTTCAGAGGTGGGAGGGGAGCCGAGGGTGTCGAGCAACGGATGGCCGACCCAGGTGACCCGTGCACCGCGGGAGGCATAGAAGCTGGCTTCCTCGGGAAAAATCGCCAGGATTCGGTCGGTGAAGCCGATCAGACGAGTGGTTCCCCCCTCCCCCAGGCGGAAGGCCCACTCCTGGGGAGCGATGTAATAAGTGATCGGCACCGCAGGGAAGCGGTGCCGAATACGACGTCCCAGGCTCACATTTGCCCCCATGTAGTCGATCAGCACCACCCCGTCGGGAGGACAGCTGGAGAGCCAGCGGCCCACCCGCCGCTGCAGCCGCAGGGTGGGCAGCACCAGGGGCAGAGCCTCCCAGAGTCCGATCGCCCCCATCGGAGCGGTGTTGGCCAGGAGATGGGAGCCGGCCCGGCGCATGCGCTCTCCACCGAGGGCATCGATCTGGAGGGGCAGATCCCGGCGCTGGGCTTCGGCGTGAAGGGCCTTGATCAGCAGACCGCCCTGAAGATCCCCCGACACCTCACCGGTGCTGATCAGCAGCCGCACCATCAGCGCTGGTGGGGCAGGGGGCCGCGGCGTCCTGGGGCGATCGAGGCCTCAAGGAAGCTGCAGAGTTCTTCGGAGGCCGGCAGGAGGGTTTCGGCGCGGATATGGACCAGGGCCTCCGCCAGCACCTCATGGCTGCGGTAAAGCCGGTTCCAGACCGCCAGAAGCTGTTTGAGCTCGGCTCCGCCCTCCCGATCGACCAGGCCATTGCGCTTGAGACCGATCCGGTTGAGACCGCGCAGGCGGCCGGGGTGCCCCTCAACGATCGCGAACGGAGGCACATCGCGGTCGATACGGCTCATCCCCCCCACCATCGCCAGTTTGCCGATGTGCACGAACTGGTGGATGCCCAGCACTCCGCCGATCACAGCCCGATCGCCGATCACCACATGCCCGGCAATCGCCACGCTGTTGGCCACCACGATCCGGTTGCCCAGCAGGCAGTTGTGACCCACATGGCTGTAGGCCATCAGCAGATTGCCGTTGCCCAGGCGCGTCTGCTCACCATCGGCGGTGGCCCGGTTGATCGTGACGCACTCGCGGATGGTGTTGTCATCGCCCATCACCACCTCGGTGGGGGCACCGCCGTACTTGAGATCCTGGGGTTCGAGGCCAATGCAGGCGCCGGGGAAGATGCGGTTTCCAGAGCCCATCGTGACCCGGCCATCGATCACCACATGGGGACCGATCTGGCAGCCGGCACCGAGCTGCACCTCGGGTCCGATCACGGCGAAGGGGCCGATCTGAACTCCCTGGCCAAGCTGGGCGCGGCTGTCGACCACCGCGGTGGGGTGAATCGTGGTTTCCACGGCTGTGCGGGTCATGGCCTCAGTCAACCAGGGAGAACATCAGTTCCCCGGAGCACACCAGGCCTCCGTCCACAGTGACTTCAGCCCTCACTTTGCCGAACCGCTTGCGTTTGAGACTGAGCAGTTCGCAGCTGATGCGCAACTGATCACCGGGCACCACCGGCCGGCGGAAGCGCACCCCGTCGATGCCGGCGAACACGAACAATCCCTTGGGCAACTCCGGCATCTGGGTGACGATCAGACCACCCACCTGGGCCATGGCCTCCACGATCAGGACGCCGGGCATCAGGGGGCGGCCAGGAAAATGGCCCTGGAACTGGGGCTCGTTGAGGGTGACGTTCTTGAGGGCGACCGCCCGCTTGCCCGGTTCGTATTCGATCACCCGATCCACAAGAGCGAAGGGATAACGGTGTGGCAGCAGGTTGAGGATCTGCTCTGAGGTGAGCAGGGGGGCGCCAGCGGGAGGTACGGACAACGGGCTTCAGGTCGAGCGGGACGGAGCGGCCAGGGCCGCCGCCAGGGCAGTGTGCAGCCCGTGGGATCCACGGAAGGCGAAGACCTGGGCCTGGGGCAAGCCCGCCAGCGCCAGGTCCCCCAGCAGGTCCAAGAGCTTATGGCGCACCGGCTCCTGGGGGAAACGCAGGGGGGGATTAAGCCAGCGATCCCCATCACAGACCAGAGCACTCTCCAGATCACCCCCCCGGATCAGGCCGGCGGCGCGGAGTTGATCGATCTGCTCGCGGAAGCCGAAGGTGCGCGCTGGCGCGATCTGCTCCACGAAGGCGGCGGGGGTGAGTTCAAGGGAATAGACCTGACTCCCGATGGCGGGCTGGCTGAATTCGATCGCTGCGCCGATCCGGGGAGCATCGCTGGGGAGGGCTGTGGCGAAGCTCAGGCCCTGCTGGAGGGTGATCGGAGCCTCCAGGGATCTGAGGGGCACTCGGGGGCCCAGGTGCTGCAGACCTGCCGCGGCGATGGCCTCCACCCAGGGCAGGGCAGAACCATCGAGCAAAGGAATCTCTTCACCCTCCACCAGCAACTCCACGTGTGAAAGGCCTGTCCCTGCCAGGGCGGCCAGCAGGTGCTCCACCGTGGCGAGACGGCGCTGATCGAGGCGGAGAGCCGTGCACAGCTGGGTATCGCTCACCTGGGACGGGTGAAGCTCCACCGGCTCCAGTGCCGGGGCATCCAGCCAGCCCACCACATAACCGGGGCGCTCGCTGGGCTGAAGGCGCACGCGGCAGGGGCTGCCGCTGTGCAACCCAATGCCAGTGCGCTCGACCGCTGTCGCCAGGGTCCAGGCCTGGCTGTAGTCCTCAGGCCAGACGATCACTAGAACTTCCAGCCCACACCGAGGTTGAAGCGCCAGTCGCCGGTGAAACCCTCGCTGGCCACCTCCAGGCGCAGGGGACCCACCGGTGTGGTGACGATCAGGCCCGTACCAACGGAGAAGCCGCTGCCGGGCTTGTCGAGAAGCGAACCAGGATTACCAGGCACACCCGACTGGCTGCCGAAGGTGGTACCGCCATCCACGAACAGCTCGCCGCTGACGATGCTGAACAGGGGGAAGCGGTATTCGATGGTGACCTCGCCAAAGCTGCGTCCCACGCCCAGGTCGCAGTCGGCGTAGCCGCGCACGGAGTTGGAGCCCCCCATGCAGAAGGCTTCGTAAGGAGGCAGATCACCGATGTTGGTGCCGGCCGTGAACTGGAACGCCAGGGTCTGCTTGCAGTCGGGAGTTTCACCCGGCTTGGGCCGGCAACCCTTGTAAAACTGCAGCCAGTTGACCGGAATGAAGTGGCTGTAGCTGGCCCGCAGACGGTTGAAGGTGGGCGAATCGGGGCCGACGGAGACGTATTGCTCAGTGCCGACGCTGAGGAAGGAACCGGAGGTGGGGTTGCGGGGGTCGTTGAGATTGTTGCGGGTGGCGGCTACCCGCAACGCCACCAACTGATTGCTGCGGGCACAGTTGAAGGCGATGCAGATCACATCGTCGACAGGAGCGTCAGAACCATCGAAGTTGTTGGTGCTCACACCGAAGCGGCGGTTGGAGCCGGTGAAGTTCATCGGCGTGACTTCCTGGGCACTGGCTCCCAGAACCACACTCCAGAGCGCCCGCTTGAAGGGGTTGCCACCATTGAGGGGACGCACGAACTGGATGTTGCCTCCAGCACGCTGAATGGCGACGGAATTGCCTTCGTAATCAAACCAGCTGTTGTCGGGAGACTCCGACTCAGCATCAGAGACTGAGCGGAAGGTCTTGCTCTCGGGGTTGTTGTTGTTGTTGATGTTGTAGGCAACATTGGTGCCCGGGGCTTTGTAGAAGTCGGAGACCGTGTTGATGTTGCCGTTGTCCTGACTCTGGAAGACCTGGGGGACGTCGCGACTGAGGAACACCCGGGCTCGGAAAGCCGTGCGATAGGCGTCTCCTTTGATCCAGGGATCAGTGAAGGAGATGTCGGCCAGGCCACCGAACTGTCCATAGGTGAAGTTGACCCCCAGATCCCAGGCCCGGCCGAGGAGGTTGCTGTCCTGGAGCTGAATCTGGCCGAACACACCCTGGCTCTGGCTGTAGCCGAGGCCGCCGGAGAGGGAACCCGATGACTGCTCGACGATGCCCAGAACGATCACCACTTCACCCGGCTTGGCGGGCACGGGCCGCAGGGTCACCTTGATGTCACCGAACAGGCCAGTCCCGTAGAGACGTTTGATGTCGTCCTCGAGATTGCGGCGGTTGAAGGTCTCGCCCGGCTTGATCGAGATCTCGCGGCTGACGACCCAGGGCTTGGTTTTGCCACGGATCGGCTCCCCCTTGTCGTTGGTGGCCGAGCCTTCCTTGTTGAGGAACTGAACCTCCACCCCCTCGACGGTGCCCTCACGCACGTTGAGCAGCACCGTGCCATCGGGACTCACGCGATTGGGACCGGTGACCCTCGCCAGGGAGTATCCCTGATCGGAATACCACTTCTGCAGCTCCTGCATGCGGGATTGCAGGGTGTTGAGGTTGAGGGTTCTGCCGTAGTCAGCAGCGAAGGTATCCGCCAGGACAGCTGGCGGCAGCTTGACCTTGGCGGCGTCGAATTCGACCTTCCGCAGCACCGGGTTGGCGGTGGTGATCACCACCACCTGCACCCCAAGGGGGCCATCCACAGGCTGGATGCGCACATCCGAGAACCAGCCGCTGGCGTAAATGGCGGAGAGGTCCGTCTGCAACTCGCTGCGCGTGACCCGGCTGCCGGGCCGCACCACCATGGCGTCGTAGACCGCCAGCTCCAGGCGCTCACGCTCGGGGTGACCTTCAAGGCCCTGAACCACCACCTCACTGACCAGGACCCGCGGTTCATCGGGCTTGGCCGGGGTGAGGCGTTCAGGGCTGATCGAAGTGGGCGCGCCGGCAGGCGGGGTTGCCGGCGTCACAGCCGGATCGGGAACAGGGATGCCGGCGTCTGGGGTGGCGGAGTCTGGGGTGGCCGGTTGAGCCTGAGGCGCCGTGGTGTCAGGAACCGCTTCGCCGGCGTCTGGAGCGGCCGTGGTCGGCTCCGCCCCTGAGGAGGGAGCGGGCTCTGCGGCCTGGGCCACTTCTAAAGCCGGCTGGCTCTGGGCAGCGGCCCTCAGGGGATTGAGCACCGCAAGCAGTGCCAGCAGGGGCAGCCCCAGCCAGACGGTGAGCGACATGGGCCGAGGCCCAGCCTCGGAGAAGGAACTGCCAGTGCGGGCGTTGGTGATGACACCCATGGGTCTCCGAGTCAAAGCGGCAGTGCCGCAAATTGCCGTGACACTACTTGTATGTGCTCGGCCCCTGGATCACCCCTTGGACCCGTTTGAGGACCTCCCCATAGGCCTCGATCACCCCGCCGAGGTCCTGGCGGAAGCGGTCCTTGTCCAGGATGCGCTCCTTTTCATCGGCCACATCGAGGTCCCAGAGGCGGCAGGTGTCGGGGCTGATCTCATCGGCCACCACCAACTGGCCGTCGGCCGTGAAACCCAGCTCGAGCTTGAAGTCGACAAGCTGCAGTCCGATGCCGGCGAACAACTCCAGCAGCAGCGTGTTCACCTGGCGGGCCAGGACTTCCAGCTCCAGGCGCTCCTGGCTGCTCACCAGAGCCAACCGCTCCAGCCGGGCCTCGCTCAGGAAGGGATCCGCGTAGGCGTCGTCTTTGTAATAAAGGTCGAGCAGCGGTGGATCCAGCGGCACTCCGGGCGCAATCGGCATCTGCTTGCACAGCGATCCGGCCGCCAGGTTGCGAATCACCACCTCCAGCGGGATCACCCGCACCGGCCGCACCAGCATCCAACGCAGGTCTTGCACTCCCAGGTAGTGGGTGGGCACCCCCGAGCGCTGAAGGTGCTCAAAAAGCAGGGCGGAGATGCGGCAGTTCAGGGCACCCTTCCCCTCCAGCTCGGCCTTCTTGAGGGCGTTGAAGGCGGTCGCTTCGTCTTTGAACTCCACAGCCAGCAGGTCGGGCTGATCGGTCTGAAAGACCCGCTTGGCCTTGCCTTCGTAGAGGAGTGGGCCCAGCTGAAAGGCGGTCATGGGGTGGTGGGCTCGACGGAATCGGCGGCGGATGGGGCAGCAGGCTCCTGGGCCGGCAGGGTGGCCGGCTGAGCTGCAGACGGAGCATGGCCTCCCTGCTCGCGCGGAGAACGAAGACGCTGCTTCAGGACTTTGATGCGCGCCGCCTCGGAGGGATCATCGCGCTGCAGCAGCCATTCGGCGTAGGCGTCGTCAATGCGGCGACTGAGGCGCAACCGCCTCTGCCGAGCTGGTTCCGGATCGCCCCCTTCGAGCCGCTGCAGTGCCTGCTGGTCATCAAGCAACTGGGCCGCCAGACCCCAGGCCCCAGCGACGGCGGCCTGATCAAGGGCCATCTCCACCAGGGCGTTGCGCTGGGCCAGCGGAAGGTCGTCGAGCAGCGCAGCCGCCAGCTTCAGCCGCTCAGCCCCCACCACACCCGGCAAGCGCCCGGCCAGCAACACTTCAGCCGCTTCCTGCCGGCGGCCCATCGCCGCCAGGTGGGAGGCGAGCACGTCGAGCGCCGAGCGGGTATCCAGGCTGCCGTCATCCCGCAACCGCACCGGCAGCGCCATGGTCTCCAGGCGGCTGCGCTCCCCGCCGCTCAACCGTCGCAGGGCTTCAGCGGCCCGGCGATGGTTGAGGCCTGCATTCGCCGCCCGCCACTGCAGGGTCAGCCACTGCTGCCGCTCCAGCCCAGGGCCCGGCCCAAAGCGATCCAGCACCGACAGGGCCGCCTCCGGCGCCAGGCAACTGATCAGGGCATTGGCATTGGCCAGCACGACCGGCAGGGGCTGGGGAGCGGGGCGCATGGCCACCAGCCGGTCCTTGAGTTGGCGAAGCCGCACGGGCAGATCAAAGCGTGCAGCGTCCCGGCAGGCCTGCTCCAGAACCGGCAACTGATCGGACGCCAGAGCGGCTGCAAACACCTGCTCGTCCATCGGCAGAGGCGCCGCCTGCACTGGCTCTGGCTGTGGCACTGGCACAGGCACTGGCTCTGGCAGCGAAACCGGCTGCGGTTGGGCACGGGCGCCCACGGAGACGCCTGCGCAGAGGAACAGCAGCGTCAGCAGACCTGCCGCTCGCCCACCCCGGCGGGCCAGGCCACGGCATGCCAGCGGTGCAGCGGGAACCTCCGGCAAGTAAAGAAGGAATGACACGGCTGGCGGTCCACCAGAGGGAAACCTAAGGGAACCGATTGGCCACATCCGCCGCTCCGGCCCCATGACAGCTTCGGTCCAGTTCCCACCCTCCGGCTCCTCCGAGGCCAGCGTGCAGCGGATGCTGGTGGTGGGCTCAGGCGGCCGTGAAAATGCCCTGGCCTGGGCCCTGGCACGGTGCCCCGGAGTGGAGGCTGTCTGGGTGGCTCCGGGCAATGGCGGCACAGCCCAGCTGGAGGGCTGTGAAGCCCTGGCCATCAGCGAGTCCGACCAGGAGGGCCTGCTGCGCGCAGCCCTGGAGCTGGGGGTGACGCTGGTGGTGGTCGGCCCGGAGGGACCGCTCGCCGACGGCCTGGCCGATCGCCTGCGGGCCGGAGGGCTGGCGGTGTTCGGGCCGGGGGCCGACGGGGCCCGGCTCGAAGCCAGCAAACAGTGGGCCAAGGCGCTGATGCTGGAGGCGGGAGTGCCCACCGCGGGTTACTGGGCCGCCTCGAGCCGCAGCGAAGCCCTGGCGGTGCTGGAGCGGGAGGGTAGGCCCCTGGTGGTGAAGGCCGATGGGCTGGCGGCCGGCAAGGGGGTCACAGTGGCCGAGAGCATTGAGGACACCCGCGCCGCCATCGAAGACATTTTCGAGGGACGCTTCGGAGAGGCCGGCCAGAGCCTGGTGCTGGAGGAGCGGCTGAGCGGTCCTGAGGTGTCGGTGTTTGCCCTCACCGATGGTCGGACGATGGTGCTGCTGCCGCCTGCCCAGGATCACAAGCGCATCGGGGAGGGAGACACCGGGCCCAACACCGGCGGCATGGGGGCCTATGCCCCCGCTCCCCTGCTGGACGCCGCCGCCCTCGAGCAGGTGCGCCAGAAGGTGCTCGAACCCACCCTGGAGGCCCTGCGCCAACGGGGCATCGACTACCGGGGCGTGATTTACGCAGGGCTGATGCTCAGCGACGACGGCGCCAGGGTGATCGAGTTCAACTGCCGCTTCGGCGATCCCGAATGCCAGACCCTGATGCCCCTGCTGGGCGGGGAACTGGCAGCGGTGCTGCTGGCCTGCGCCCAGGGGACCCTGGATCAGGCGCCGCCCCTGACCATCGCCGGGGGCTGCAGCGCCTGTGTGGTGGCCGCCGCAGAGGGCTACCCGGGCAAGGTGCGCCGGGGGGATGCGATCCACACCAAGCCGCTGACCACGCCCCAGCGACAGCTCTTCCATGCCGGCAGCCGCCTGGAGGAGTCGGGCACCTGCGTGACCGCAGGGGGCCGGGTGCTGGCGGTGGTGGCCCAGGCGGGGGATTTCGATGCGGCCTTCGCCAGTGCCTACGCCGGCCTTGATCAGGTGCGTTACGAAGGCATGACCTTTCGCCGAGACATCGGCCACCAGGTCCGGCGCACCTAGGGTGCCTGAGCAGCTTCGCTTCCAGGCGTGAACGACGCCTCGCCGTCCTCAACCCCCAGCCCCGACAGCGTCGGCGGCATGCCCTTGCCCCCTGGCTGGTGGGAGCAACTCAAGCTCTGGTGGGCGGAGTTCAGCCTCCAGACCAAGCTGCTGGCGGTGGCCACCCTGGTGGTCAGCCTGATGATGACCGGAATCACCTTCTTTGCGCTCAATGGCATCCAGAGGGATGCGCGGATGAGCGACACCCGTTTTGCCCGGGATCTGGGCCTGCTGCTCTCAGCCAATGTGACACCGCTGGTGGCGGAAGGGCATGACCGGGAACTGGCGGCGGTGGCTGAACGCTTCTGGCGCTCCAGCCGCAGCCTGCGCTACATCTTTTTCGCCGATCCCGAAGGGGTGATCTATCTCGGGATTCCGATCAGCGCCACCAACGGCGGCAGCGAGCTGCTGCTCAGCCGTCGCCTGGAACTGCCCGCCGAACTGCAGCGCCGCCCCCAGAACCCCCTGATCCGGCAACACCTCAGCCCCGATGGCCAGGTGACCGATGTGTTCGTGCCGATGGTCAGCGAGGGGCGCTATCTGGGTGTGCTGGCCCTCGGCATCAACCCCAACGAGGCGGTGCTCGCCAGCGCGGCCCTCACGCGGGAGGTAACCGTGGCGGTATTCATCTCGATCTGGGTGCTTGTGATCCTGGGGGCGGTATTCAATGCCCTCACGATCACCCGCCCGGTGAAGGAATTGCTGCGGGGTGTGCGCGCGATTGCCGGTGGCGATTTCGAGGCCCGCATCGCCCTGCCCGTAGGCGGAGAGTTGGGGGAGCTTCTCAATGGCTTCAACGACATGGCCTCCCAGCTGAAGGTCTACGACGCCGCCAACATCGAGGAACTCACCGCCGCCCAGGTGAAGCAGCAGACCCTGATAGCCACCATGGCGGATGGCGCGGCCCTGCTTGATGGCGAAGGGCGGATCGTGCTGGTCAATCCCACCGCCAGGCGGCTGTTCCGCTGGGAAGGCCGCAACCTCGAAGGCAACGAACTGGGCAGTGAACTGCCCGATGTGCTGGCGATGGAGCTGCAGGGACCGCTGGACTCCCTGGTAAGTGGGGAGAAGGACAGCGCTGACGTGCGCTGCAGTTTCGGGGAGCCGCCGCGCACCCTGAGGATCGTTCTGCAAACCGTCAAAGATGCCGCGGGGGAAAGCCTGAAGGGCATTGCCATGACCGTGCAGGACCTGACTCGAGAGGTCGAACTCAACGCTGCCCAGAGCCGCTTCATCAGCAATGTGTCCCATGAGCTGCGCACGCCGCTGTTCAACATCAAGAGCTACGTCGAAACGCTGCATGACCTGCGCGATCAGCTGAGCGAGGAAGAAACCCAGGAATTCCTGGCGATCGCCAACGCCGAAACCGACCGCCTCACCAGGCTGGTGAACGACGTGCTCGATCTCTCGCGGCTGGAATCGGACCGCACCTGGATGCTGGAGCCGATGGAAGTGCGCCCTGCCATGGAGCAGACCCTGCGCAACTACCGCCTCAACGCCGAGGAGAAGGGAGTGCAGCTGGAGCTGGAGGTGGATGCTCAGCTGCCCAGGGTGCGCGGCAACTGGGATCTGCTGCTGCAGGTTCTCGATAACCTCGTGGGCAACGGGCTCAAGTTCACCCAGGCCGGAGGCAGCCTGATGCTGAGGGCCTATCCCTGGCCCGACTCCTGCCATTTTGATCCCTCCAACCAGCCAGCCAGTGATGCCCCGAGCTGTGAACTCAGCTCACCCCTGCCGCGGCTGCGCGTCGAGATCGCAGATTCGGGCGCAGGCATTTCCCTAGTGGATCAGCAGCGCATCTTCGAGCGCTTCTACCGGGTCGAGAATGCGGTTCATACCGAGGCAGGCACAGGGCTTGGTCTTTCAATCGTGCGTGGCATCCTCGAGAAGCACGGCACGGACATCCAGATGGCAAGTGAGCCTGGGATAGGCACCACCTTCTGGTTCGACCTGCCCCTGGAGCAGGCCGACAGCGATGAGCTGATGGTGGAAGGTGAGCGCCGCTCTCAGAAGTCCCGTCTGGCTGAGCCGAATCTGGCCGAGGTGTAGTCGGCTCTAGAAGGAGACCTCGCCATCGATGCCGCGGGCAATGCGCGAAAGCTCCGCCCGCTCATCGGTGGTGACCCGGTGGGGAACACCACTGATGATGCGCTCGAAGTTGGAGAAGGAATCCCTGATTTCCGGGCCACTTCCTGTGATCACGAATTCACGGATTCCTTTGTCATGCCAGGAGCCACGCATCTTGAACACGTTGATGGCCCGAGCCATCTCACCACGGATTTCCACATACTGAAGCAAGATGATGGTGTCAGTGATCGTGGAGATGTGGGAGTCGGTGATGGAATGACTGCCCATAAACTCCTCCGATGTGTTGGTGAAGAAGCCGGCGATCTCCTCCTGCTTGGCATAGCCTGTGACCCCAATCACAAATTGCCTGAAGGCGTTGTGGCTGACCCCCCTGGAGAGGGCTGAGAGAGAATCGATTGCCATCCGCGCGGGCTTGAACTGGCCGATCTCTGTTTTGATAATCTGAAGGTGGTCTTCAAGACCTGTGGATTCAGGGTAGGCGCAGATGATCTTGAGCATTCCATCCTGCTCCATCTGCTCAAAATCAATTCCCCAGCTGGTGGCATTGCGCAGCAACTGGGCCCGCGACTCCTCATAGGCGAAGAGGATGGCACGCTCCTTGTTGTTGTAGGCATCTTCGACGAACTTGCTCACAAGCAACGTTTTGCCCGTGCCGGTGGCACCCGTGGCAAGGATGATCGAATCTTTGAAGAAGCCGCCGCCGCACATTTCATCGAGGCGCTGCACCCCTGAGCTGATGCGCACATTCGAAGAGCGCTGGGTGAGCTGCATCGCCCCGAGCGGGAAGATGGCGACCCCATTGGCTCCCATGGTGAACGGAAATTCACCTTTCATGTGGGTCGTGCCGCGCAGCTTGAGAATTTCCACGGTGCGCCGTCGCCGTTCGCCTTCAAGCACGTTGCGCAGGATGATCACATTATCGGAGACAAATTCCTCCACCCCGTAGCGAGCGATTGGGCCGTATTCATCAACCCGCTCTGTCGTCATCACAGTGGTGACACCGATTTCCTTCAGCCTGGCGATCAGGCGAAAGATCTCTCGCCGCACCACCGAAACGGCGTCGTACTGCTGAAAAACAGCAGTGATCGAATCAATGGCAACTCTCTTTGCCTTGTACTTACGAATGGCATAGTTGATCCTCTCGATCAACCCAGACAGATCGAAATTACCTGCTACATCCTGGCCATCCGGGTCGGGGGAGGCGTCCAGAATGAAGAGCTTCTCCTGATCCACCAGTTCCTGCAGATTCCAGCCGAAACTGGAGGCATTACGGATGATGTCGAGGGGAGACTCCTCAAAGGTCACAAAGATCCCAGGCTCATCAAAGTCACGGATGCCGTTGTGGAGAAAGTGAAGGGAAAAAACCGTCTTTCCCGTGCCAGAAGTGCCACTGATCAGCGTGGAGCGTCCGATCGGCAGACCCCCCTGGCAGATGTCATCAAGGCCTTCCACGCCTGTGGGCAGCTTCTGCAATCTCATGCTGGGCTGGCTGACGGCATCGAAATCCTGCATGGGGCGTTTGAGCTAGGCCCAGAATCTAGGTCCCTGTCCGGCAAAGAACAGAAAAGAAAGGGGTGATCTAAAGATTTCAAGTGTCATCGGAATCACCCATCATCTCGTCGGAGATCTGATGATCAGTGAGTTCATCATAAAGCAGGTCAAGACCGATCAACACCCGCTCGCGATCGGAGAGATCGCCAATGATTCGACGCACCGGTGGCGGCAGAATCTTGGCCAGTGTGGGGGTCGCCAGGATCTTGTCTTCTTCGGCCAGCTGAGGATTCTTGAGAACGTCGATCACCTTGAGGGCGTAGACACCCTTGAACTCCTGCTCAAGAATCAGGCGTAGCGTTTTTAGTGCCCGCATCGAATTTGGCGTGTTGCCAGCAACGTAAAGCTTGAGAATGTAAGCTTTCTGTGGACTCATGATTGCACCTGAGATTCGGTGATGGCCTTGCCGACCATTCCATCATTGGCTTTGACCGACGCCTCTGAGGGAAGTGAGCGGCGGTACATTTCACAGAGATGGGCCATGACATCAAGCAAGGCCAGGCGATAGTCCTTGAGAAAATCCTGCCTGTGGCCTTCTAATTGCAGTTTTTTCCAGAATTCATCAATCATATCCATGTGGATCTCAACTGTTTTGGTAATAGGTAAATCGCTGAAGAAGGCCGTATTCACGAAGCTTTCCAGTGCCTGGTTGGCTGCTGTCTGATCATGAAAGTAGCTGATCAGCAGATCCCGATAGGTTCGCTGCAGGGAACGCAGAAGCAATTTTCGCTCAGCCGCAGGGAGATTGCGCAGAAAGCGGGAGGAATCACGCTTGTAGAACACCCCCAGATAGCCAAGCCTTTCGCGCAGGCGATGGGGGAGCCTCCAGTTGGATTGGTCACTCTCCCCAGCGTGGGAATCGCTGGCCTCGAGGTCATCCCCCGATCCTGGTGCACTTCTGCGGCGCAGGCAGCGGGAAATTGCCGCATCGAGGCTGTAGCTGAGCTGCTCCATCTGGTCGGGAGGCAGATGCACTTCGCCCTGGAAGTACTCCATCTGGCCGCTGATCGGGCCCAACACCACCGCCGGCAGGATCATGCCCTGGTCCCTCAGGCGCTGGAAGGCCTCAACGGAGAGCACCCCGGGCTCGAGCAGGACCGCATCGAACTGATCCCAGCAGCGCTCCAGCTCGGCGGCGGGATTCTGCCGCAGGCCCAGCTCCATCAACTCATAGCGACCCTGCGGCAACCAGGTGCTGCAGGCCTGGCGCAACGGCTCATCGCGGATCAGCGAGGCCACGGTGAGCGCCGGCTGGGTCATGGGGAGAGAAACGGCGGCAGCGGTTGACAGACCTTAGTGTTGACGACTCGGCAGGCAAGGAGAGATGATCGACCATTGTCCATCGATTGGTTGTGCGGCAGGCCTGAACAGTGCTGAGTAGGTAGCGGCGAAGGTCTCTCCAACTCCACTGGCCTGTCCACGCCCCCTGAGCCCATGAGTCCAGCCACCGAGAGTCCTGCTCCCGAGAGTCCAGCCACCGCAATGGAAAGTTCCACTGCCGTTGCACCGGGAGCCGACCTGTACGGGATCGCCGAAGCCTCCGGCCAGCAATTCTGGTTCCAGCCGAACCGCTACTACGACCTCGACCGCATCGCCGCCGAGGTGGATGAGACGGTGACCCTGGAGAACGTGCTGCTGGTGCGCGACGGACAGGGCACCAACCTGGGTCACCCTTATGTCAGTGGCGCCACGATCGAGCTCAAGGTGATGGCCCATCGCCGCGGTCCGAAGATCCTGGTGTACAAGATGCGCCCGAAAAAGAAAACCCGCCGCAAGAACGGGCACCGTCAGGAGCTCACCCGGGTGATGGTCCAGTCAATCAACGTCAACGGAAAACCGATCGACTGAGCATCAGCTCCTCGGCCCAGTCTGAAATCCCTCCACCAGCTTTCCCCATGGCTCACAAGAAAGGCACAGGTTCAACACGCAACGGCCGCGACTCCAATTCCAAGCGCCTCGGCGTCAAGCGCTACGGCGGAGAAACCGTGACAGCCGGCTCCATCCTCGTGCGCCAGCGCGGCACCTCGGTGATGCCTGGCGTGAATGTTGGACGTGGATCCGACGACACCCTTTTCGCCCTCGTGCCGGGTGTGGTGAGCTTCGAGACGATCAAACGTGGTCTGCGCGCCCGCAAGCGCATCCACGTGGCCCAAGCCGCTTGATCCCGATCAGGCCATCCAGGTCTTCCACTTCAGCTCATTCCATCAACCGGTAAGCCCGGGTGGTGATCAGGTAGGGGTGGAAGACCTCCAGAAACCGGCTCTGCAGGGTGCGAAAGAACCGCTCCACCAGTGCTGGATCATCAAAGTGGAAGGGATATTCCCCCGCAAAGCCCTGGAAGAAATACCAGTTGAGCAGGGCAATGGACCCATGCTTCATGCGGGCAGCGAAACGCTCCAGCTGCCCGGCAGGATCGCTCAGATGTTCCAGCACATCGAGGCAAACGACCGTATCGAAGTGCTGGGGCAGGCCAGGATCCCCCAGGTCTCGGCAGATCTTCAGCCGATTGCTGAGCCCGAAACGTTCGGCCCTCTCGGCCACGAAGGCCCGGTTATGGGGGTTGAGGTCCACGAACCACACCTGGTCCACCTCATCCAGTGCCGCGGCAGCCAGAGCATGGGTGCCGATGCCACCCCCGAAATCGAGCACGGTTCCACGGGCAAAACGGGTCTGCAGCCGCAGGGTGTCGCCGATGTAGTCCGCACTGCCCAGGTGCCAGGCGGCCAGCTCCAGCAGATGTCCGGTGCCCACGGTCTGCTCATAGAACGCCTCCACCCGCTGGGGATCGAAGCCCAGCCCACCGGGATGCAGAGAGGCCAGATCCGCGCAACTGCGGGGCAGGCGCTCCTCCAGCTGGTCAGGAGTCAGGCCCAGATAGGAAGCCAGCTGCTGGCGCAAGGCAAAGCCATCGTCATGGAAGGACTCAAGACCAAGTCCCTCACGCACCGCACCGCTCCCACCGTCCAGGGTCGCGACTGGACCGGGCAGGGGGCTCACACCTTCAGGCAAATAACACGCTTCTGAAACTGGAGCCAGGCTACGGCGAGCCCAGATCCTCCAGCTCCTCGCCGGCACCGGGCACCTCCAGCCAACGGCGCAGCCAGGCCACCAGCAGATAGAACGGCAGGGTGTCGAGCAGGGCCGCCACCAGCTTGAACAGGTAGCCGCTGGCGATAAAGCCCCCCAGCTGGGGCAGCACCGCCTCCTCGCCCCGAATGGGGAGCACGTGCGCGGCGTAGTGGCTGATCAGCACCACGGCCGTGGTGTCCACCAGCTGGCTGACCAGGGTGGAGCCGTTGTTGCGCAACCACAGCGCTCGTCCGGCGGTCAGGCGCTTCCAGAAATGAAACAGCCGCACATCCGTGAACTGGGCGGCCAGATAAGCCACCATCGAGGCCCCCACCGCCCCGAAAGCCAGGGATCGCATCTCATAGAACAGCGGCAGGCGCTCACCCGCCAGCGCCAGCGGCAGGCCTGCGCTGCCCCCATGGCCATCCAGCCCAGGCAGGATCCCCCCCAGCCAGAGAATCAACACGATCCAGCCGTTGAGCAACAGGCCCACCCACACCAGTTGACTGGCCTGCCGCTCCCCCCAGATCTCGCTGATCAGGTCGGTGCAGAGGAAGGTGAGCGGATAAGGCAGGGCCCCCACAGCCACCACGATCGGCCAGCCACCGATCGAGCCCAGGGTGAGGAAGCGGGTGAGGCCAAGAATGTTGAGCATGCCCATAGTGCCCAGAAACAGACCGGCCAGCACGAGAAAAGCCAGATCACGGCGCTGCTGCAGGGTCACGGGTGAAGGAGGAAACGGGTGCTCCCCCCAGCCTGCAGGCCAGGGCCCCAGATGCAACAGTGCCTGCCATGACCATGTCCGGCAGCCGCCTCAGCGCTAACCAGTCCCAGGCACCCTGCGGGTTCCTCATTCTCGACAAACCGGCCGGCGTCACCTCCCACGGCTGTGTGGCGCTGGTGCGCCGCCGTTATGGCCTCAAGCGCGTCGGCCATGGCGGCACCCTCGATCCGGCCGTGACCGGTGTGCTGCCGCTGGCGCTGGGGTCAGCCACCCGCCTGCTGCCCTACCTCGACGGCGCCAAGGCCTACCGGGGAGTGATCCAGCTGGGCCTTTGCACCGACAGCGACGACCTCACGGGCGCTGTCCTGGAGCGCCGGCCGCTGCCGCCGCTCAGCCGGCAAGAGCTGGAGGCGGCCCTGAACCCTTTCCGTGGGCCGATCCTGCAACGGCCGCCGCAGGTGTCTGCGGTGCATGTGCAAGGGGAGCGTGCCTACGCCAGAGCCCGGCGCGGCGAGCACTCGGAGCTGCAGGAGCGGGCCGTCACGGTCGAGCGGCTGGAGCTGCTCAGCTGGGAGCCCAGCTCGGGCCAACTGGAACTGGAGGTGCGCTGCAGCGCCGGCACCTACATCCGCTCCCTGGCCAGGGACCTGGGTGAGGCCCTCGGCTGCGGCGGGGCCCTCGCCAGGCTTCGGCGCACCGAAGCCCTGGGCTTCACACTCAGCGGTGCCGTGGGCCTTGAGGATCTCGAGGCGGAGCCGCCGCCACCGCCCCTTGCCCCCCTGCTTGCCCTGGGCCAGTACCCCGCCTTCACCCTGGAGCCCGGCGATCTGGTGAGCTGGCGCTGTGGGCGGCGCCTGGCCGGCCCCACCCACCTGAGCGAGGGCCAGGTGGTCGTGATACTGGATCCGGATGGCAACCTGGCAGGAATGGCCCGGACTGTCTCAGACGGCTGGCTCCAGCCCCGGCTGGTGCTGGAGGCCACGGGCTGATCCTCCCTGGGATCCCCCTGCGGCCCCGACGCTCCAAGCCACGCCCCACTCTTCATCGATCGCCCCTCCATGGCCGGCCACAGCAAGTGGGCCCAGATCAAACGCCAGAAGGCCGTGGTCGATGCCCGGCGCGGGGTGGTCTTCACCCGGCTGGGGCGTGAGATCACGGTGGCGGCCCGCAACGGGGCCGATCCGGCGGGGAACTTCCAGCTGCGCACTGCCATCGACAAGGCCAAGGCTGCCGGCATGCCCAGCGCCAACATCGAGCGGGCCATCGCCAAGGGCTCTGGCCAGGGCGGCGGCGAGGCCGATCAGTTCGAGGCGGTCCGCTACGAGGGCTACGGCCCCGGCGGGGTTGCGGTGCTTGTGGAGTGCTTCACCGACAACCGCAACCGCACCGCCGCCGACCTGCGCCTGGCCTTCAGCAAGCAAGGAGGAAACCTCGGGGAGAGTGGCTGCGTGGGCTACCTGTTCGAGCAACAGGGGGTCGTGCGGCTGGAGCCACCGATGCCCTGCGAGGAGCGACTGCTCGAGAGCCTGCTGAACCTGGAGGATCAAGGCGGTCCGCCGGTGCTGGGCTACAGCCTGGAGGGGGAGAACGCCGAGGTGTTCTGCGGCTCCACCGACCTGGAGGCCCTGCAGAACCAGTTGCGGCTGCTGGGCTGGCCCGTGCACGACTGGGAGTCGCGCTGGGTGTCATCCATCCCCTGCCGGCTGGAGTGCGACGACCAGCTGCGGCGCTGCCTG
Organism: Synechococcus sp. 1G10; assembly: GCF_002252625.1. Classification (GTDB taxonomy): domain Bacteria; phylum Cyanobacteriota; class Cyanobacteriia; order PCC-6307; family Cyanobiaceae; genus Regnicoccus_A. The sequence continues at coordinate 98,402 of NZ_NQKW01000004.1, forward strand.
CGCATGCTCGACGCCCTCGAGGATCTCGATGACGTTCGCAGCCTGACCTCCAACCTGGAAGCGGACGCCGAGCTGCTTGATGCCGTGATGGGCTGAGCCCTCAGCCGCCCATGGCCGGGCGATCAACGATCAGGCGCAGGCCCGGATGGCCCTGCAGCCAGCTGGCCGGCAGCGACGGCCCCGGAGGCTCCATCAGCAGCCGCGCCAGGATGCTCGCCTTGGCGGCACCGCTCACCACCAGAAGGATGCGCTCGGCCCCCAGGATCTGCTCCATCCCAAGCGTGATCGCCCCAGCAGGCACCCTGGATGGATCCCCCCCGAAGGCCGCGGCGTTCTGGCGACGGGTAGCGGTGCTGAGCCTGAGGCTGCGGCTGGGAGCATCGGGGCCGCAGGGGGGCTCGTTGAAACCCACATGGCCATTGCTGCCCAGCCCCAGCAGCTGTAGCCCGATGCCGCCCGCCGCCCCAACGGCTTCCGCATATCTGCGGGCCTCGGCGGCTGGATCCGCGGCCAGGCCATCCGGGAGTCGCACCCGTCCTGGCTCCAGCCCGAGGGGAGCCGCGAGCTGGCGGTCCATCTCCGCCGCGAAGGAGCCGCAATCACCCGGCCCCAGTCCCACATATTCATCGAGGTTGAAGCTGCACCATTGCTGGCGCACGTCACTGAGCTGATCGGCTGGCAGGGCCAGCAGCCGCTCCACCAGGGCGGTGTACACAGGCTCCATGGTGCGGCCGGTGGCCAGACCCAGAGGACGCTTCAATCCGTCGCTGAACTCCTGGTGCAGGAGTTCAGCGACGCGCACAGCAAGGGACGCCGGCCGCTCGAAACACTCGATGCGGTCGGCCAACCAGGCGGGAGAAGCAGGCGATGGCACTGCAGGTAGGCATAGGGAACAGCCGCTCCGCCGCTGCAGCCGCAGGACCGGTGCTCAGGAGCCTCGCCCGGCGACAGCACCCGACGCCAGAGGGCCGGATCCGGCGCGCAGTGGCAGCACTTCAACGCCGCGGTAGTAGTGCTGCAGGATCTGGTCGAATCGGCGGCCCCGCTGGGCGAGCGCATAGGCCCCCCACTGGCTCATGCCCACCCCATGGCCGAACCCTCGACCCACGGCGATGATCACCGGCGAGGGTGGAGCCAAGGGTCGGGGAGGTGGGGGTGCCAGCAGCGAACCCATTCCCGTTGGCAACTGGCTGCCGCCGGCCAGGCTCGGTGCGGTGAAGGTGAAGGTGAAGGGGGCAGCCTCAAAGCGCACCAGGGTGCTGCGCAACCCCAGACGGCTGCGCAGCTGGGCGCCCGTGAGCACCAGTGCTCCGGTGGGTCCGATCACCCTCGCCTGGCGCACCCGGCCGCTGCTCGTGGTGGAGAGGACATCGATGCGGCTGACGCCGCCGATTTCGCCAAAGGCGCTGGCCAGCATCTGGGGGGAGAGGGTTTTCTCCCAGTTGGCCACTGGACTGGAGTCGTCGTAGTCGGGGACGCTCACCAGGTAGGGAAGCTGGCGTGACCAGAGATCACCGCTGTTCTCGGTGCTGCCCCCGCTGCTGCTGTGGAAGACAGCATTGATCAGGCTGTTGCCGTGCATGAGCACCAGGCCCTGGGTGCTGCGCACCGCCTCACGGGTGGAGGCGGTTTCCGCCTCCAGGCCCTTGTAGGCCTGGCTGGTGACCGTGGAGTGCAGATCGAAGGCGGCCGAGGGTTTGCGGTTGCGCAGGGCGTAGGTGCGCGCCGCCACGGCCTGGGCCCGCAGAGCCTCCAGGGGCCAGCTGGCGGGCATCTCGCTGCCCACCACGCTGGGCAGGTAGGTTTCCAGCTCAATGACGTTGATGGCCCGCAGCGTCGAGGCCTCAACCCTCACCTGCAGCCGCCCCCTGTAGCGGCGGTTCTCGATCTGCAGGCTGGCGAGACCGCCCCGGTCGGGAAGGGCCTCCAGCCAGAGTTCGCTGAGGCTGAGTGGGCCGGGGCTGGCCCCGGCGGTGGCCGAAGGCTGGGCCTGGATCCGGCCACCGGCCTGGCGCAGGGCCAGGGTGGCTCCGGCAGGCATCCGCAGCAGCTCCCCACCCCTGGCGTCGCGCAGGCGCAGACCACCACTGCCGGCCACCCGGATCGCCGGCAGATCCAGCAACAGCACCCGCAGCTGAGGATTGGTGGCCCGGCTGGCCATCAGGGGCTCGAGCGCGTCAAGAGCCGCCACGTTCTGGGCCACGGCCGGGGCTCCTGCCAACCCAGCTGCCCCAGCCAGCAGCGCCTGGGGCAACAGGGCCGCGGCCAGGAGCAGAGAGCGGATCCGACCGGTGTTGAGATCAGCCATCAACGGCGGCAACCTTGCAACGTGCGCGCCATTGTGACCACCCCATCCAGGCAGCGCCAGAGCCCACCTGGACAGAGCCTGACGTGGCAGCATGCGCCAAAGGATCTTCCGGAGTGCACGTCACCTTCCTGGGCACCAGTTCGGGTGTACCCACCCGTTCCCGCAATGTCTCAGCAGTGGCTCTGCGCTTGCCCCAGCGAGCCGAGCTCTGGCTGTTCGACTGCGGCGAGGGGACCCAGCACCAATTTCTGCGCAGTGAGTTGAGGGTGTCGCAGCTCAGGCGCATCTTCATCACCCACATGCACGGCGACCATGTCTTCGGGTTACCGGGGCTGCTGGCCAGCCTCGGGCTGGCCGGAGCCTGCAGCGGCGTCGACCTCTACGGCCCCGATCCCCTGCGCGACTTCCTTGAAGGCGTGCTGCGCACCTCCTCCACCCGGATCGGCTACCCCCTGCGCACCCACCGGGTCCACAAGGCAGCCCACGCCGGGACGGTGCTGCTCGACGACGACGACCTGACGGTGCGCTGCACCCCGCTTACCCACCGCATCCCGGCCTACGCCTACCGGGTAGAGCAGAAACCCCGCGCCGGCCGCTTCGATATCGAGAAAGCCCGCGAGCTGGGAATCCCACCGGGGCCGGTCTACGCCGAACTCAAGGCCGGTCGGGAGGTGTGCCTGGAGGACGGACGGATCATCCGGGGGAAGACCCTCTGCGGCCCCGACCGCCCAGGCGTGAGCATGGTGTACTGCACGGACACGGTGTTCAGTGAAGCGGCGGTGGAACTGGCCCGCGGAGCCGATCTGCTCATCCACGAATCCACCTTCGCCCACAGCGAGGCGGAGATGGCCTTCCAGCGTCAGCACTCCACCAGCACCATGGCCGCGCAGACAGCGGCGCTGGCTGGCGTGAAGCAACTGGTGCTCACCCATCTAAGTCCGCGCTACGTGGCCGGTAACACCTTCACCCCCGACGACCTGGTGAACGAGGCCAGGGCGATCTTCCCGAACACCCTCGTGGCCAAGGACTTTCTGAGCCTAGAGGTGTGCGCCGGAGGCGACGGGAAGGGGCCGTGAGGAATCGCCTGTCAACGGTGATGGCTGCAACAGTTCTTGATTCCCGGCCGACGGGCCCTCCCCCCGTGATACAAGGTCTCAGGTGCGGTGCCTACCGCCTTTTCGCCGGCTCCCTTCATGGCCTCTCTCGTTCCCACTGCCCTTCGGGCGGTTGCCAGGACCCTGCTGGTTCTGCCCTTGGCGCTTCTGCTCAGTCTTGGCTTCTGCGTGACTGCTGCCCAGGCCGCCCAATGGGACACCGCCACCCTCACGGTGCCCGGTGACCCAGACGGCAACCTGGTCACCTTCAGCGAAGCGGAGATCAAGAGCGGTCGCAAGCTCTTCAATGACAGCTGCGGCACCTGCCACGCCGGCGGCATCACCAAGACCAACTACAACGTGGGGCTCGACCCCGAGACTCTCGCCCTGGCCACCCCCTCCCGTGACTCGGTGGAGGCCCTGGTTGACTTCATCAAGGACCCCACCTCCTATGACGGTGAGTACAGCATCTCCGACGTCCACCCGAGCATGCGCAGCAGCGACGTGTTCGTGAAGATGCGCGACCTTGACGACGATGACCTGCGGGTGATCGCCGGCTACATCCTGGTGGCACCGAAGGTGAATGGCGCCCAGTGGGGCGGTGGCAAGGTCTACTTCTGAATCCAGCTGGCTAAGGACAGCCCTTTGCCGTGGTCCCCGGGCCACGGTTTTTTTATGGGGCCACCTGCGCCAGATCGGGCGGGCTCACGTTGGCGGCATCCATCGACCCCGGCTGCTTGCTGTACCACCACTCCTGCAGAGCCGGAGACAGGCGCTGGGGGAAGAGAGTGAGCACGGTGCAGGTGGGCCTTGCACCGGGCTGGAGCAGCTCAACGGCATAGGAGGGGCAGCGCCTGGAGGCCAGATCGGCCACGAAGCGGCGGCCGATACGGCGCCAGCTGGGCTCCTTGCTGCGCCAGGCCAGGCGGCAACAGGGCCATGGCAGTTCGTCGCGGTCAAAGAGACGACAGCAGGGACCCAGCACCCGGAAGCTGTACTGGCCGCCTGGGCTGCAGTGCTCACTGCCAGGCTCCATCAGGGTATCTACCAACGCGGGCATGAAAAAGCCACCCCGAAGGGTGGCGGAGATGGGATCTGAATTCAAGCCATGCCTGGCCTGGGGCTCAATAGAGCTCTTCTTCGGCGTGGGTCTTGATGGTGCAGTCGGACGTGGGGTAGGCCACGCAGGTCAGCACGAAACCGGCTTCGATCTGGTCGTCGTCGAGGAAGCTCTGGTCCGACTGGTCGACGGTGCCGGTGGTGAGCTTGCCGGCGCAGGTGGAGCAGGCGCCAGCACGACAGGAGTAGGGGAGATCGATGCCCTGCTCTTCAGCGGCATCCAGGATGTACTGATCGTCGGGAACCTCGATGGTCTTGTTGAGTCCCTCGCTCTCGTTGATGAGGGTGACCTTGTAGGAAGCCATGGAAAGGATTGGGGCTCACAGACTCCTGAGTGTTCAGGGCCTGTAGGACAGCACCGTCCTACATCGGACCGGGGCGCTGACGGCGATCCTGGCGTCCCAGCCCCGGAAGCCCAATCAAAGGGTGAGCACGCATAAGCGTGATTTATGCGACATCACCAGGGATCACAGCCCGGCACCACTGGATCTGCACCAGTCCCCAGACGCCCTGGGAGGCCACCAGATCGGCGCTCCAGCCATGAGCAGCCAGCTGCCGGCAGAGCTCCTCCGCCTGATCCACCAAAAGGCCGCTGAGCAGGCCAACACCGCCTGGTGCCAGCAACGTGTGGAAGTGCCCGGCCAGCTCAGCGATCACCGGCGCCAGGATGTTGCACAGCAGCAGATCGGCCGGGCCGTCCTCTGCCAGCAAACCCGCGAGCTCCTGAGCCGATCCCTCCACCACCTGCAACGGCCCACCGGAAACCACGGGATAGCCGTTGAGTTCGCCGTTGCTGCCCGTGGCGCGCACCGCCAGGGGATCGGTGTCGGCAGCGGCGACGCAGCGTGCCCCCAGGCGCAGGGCGCCGAGGCCGAGGATGCCGCTGCCGCAGCCCAGATCGGCCACGCGCTGATCGATCGGCGCCAACCGCTCCAACGCCTCGAGGCAGAGGCGCGTGGTGGGATGGCTGCCGGTGCCGAAGGCGCTGCCGGGATCGATCCGGATCAGGTCGCGGCCGGCATGCTCCTGGGGCGGCTCCAGCCAGGCAGGCAGGATCAGCAGCCGCTCACCCACCGGGTCGGGCTGCCAGTGGCGCTTCCAGCTCAGACTCCAGTCCTCCTCGTCCTGCAGCTGCCATACGAGGGGCGGCAGGACCATGGCGAAGGGCTCGGTGAGGCGCTCAAGCACCTCGGCCAGGCGCCGCCGCTCAGGCTCCGGCCAGTCGGCCTCCGGCAGCCAGGCGACCAACTGGTGGGAGCTGGGCTGCTCGGGGCTGAACTGGATGGCCACCCGGCGGATGCCGAGGGAGGGCAGCTTCCAGAGCAGCGACTCCTCCAGCTCGGGAGGAGCCTCCATTTCCAGACGCCACCAGCGAGGAGCCGGGGACATGGCAGCAGGGCTCAGAGCGTGACCGGATGGGCTTCCTGAATCCCGTTGATCTCGTGAATCGAAACCAGCAGGCTGGGGGGAATCGGGTCGTCGAGGCTGAGCACCATCACAGCGTCGCCACGCACGATGCGGCGGCCCACCTGCATCGAGGCGATGTTGACGTTGTGCTCGCCCAGCAGTGAGCCGATGTTGCCGATGATCCCGGGCATGTCGCGGTGACGGGTGATCAGCATGTGCCTGGTGGGCATCACGTTGACCGGGAACTCATCGATGGTGGTGATGCGCAGGTCGCCGTCGGTGAAAACCGCCCCGGTGACGCTGTGGCTGCCCTGGCCGCCCCTGCAGGTGAGCTGCAGGGAGCCGCCTGCAAAGTCGCGGCTGGCGTCGTCTTTGACCTCGAGCACGTGGATACCGCGGCTGCGGGCTTCGATCCCGGCATTCACGTAGTTGATGCGCTCGCCGAGGGCGCTGGAGAGCAGGCCCTTGAGGGCCGCCACCACCAGCGGCTGGGAGGGATGGTTGGCGAATTCACCCTGGAGTCGTACCTCCAGATCCTGGATCGACCCTCCGGCCAGCTGGCTGAGCAGCAGCCCGAGAGTTTCGGCCAGTTGCAGGTGGGGCTTGAGCCGCTCCATCACCTCCGGTGTCAGTCCGGGGATGTTCACGGCACTGCGGGCAGGGAGACCGAGCAACACGTCGCGGATTTGCTCGGCCACATCTACCGACACGTTCTCCTGGGCTTCCTCGGTGGAGGCCCCCAGGTGGGGCGTGAGGATCAGCCGGTCTTCCACCCGGCGCAGGGGGGAATCGGCCTCCAGGGGCTCGTTGCCGTACACGTCGAGGGCGGCGCCGGCGATGGTGCCGGAGCTGACGGCCTCGGCCAGGGCCTTCTCGTCGACGATGCCGCCGCGGGCGCAGTTCACCAGGCGCGCCGTGGGCTTCATCGTGGCCAGCAGCTCCGCGTTCACCAGGTTCTCGGTGTCGGGGGTACGGGGCAGGTGCAGGCTGATGAAATCGGCTTCCGCGAACAGGGGGCCCACCGCCATCAAGCGCACCTGCAGCACCTGCGCTCGCTCAGCGGAGATATAGGGGTCGTAGGCCAGTACTTCCATGCCCATGGCCTTGGCGACGCGGGCCACATGGGAGCCGATCTTGCCCAGCCCCACCACGCCGAGCTTCTTCTTGTAGAGCTCATTGCCGACGTACTTCTTGCGGTCCCAGCCACCGGCCATGGTGCTGACGTGGGCCTGGGGCACATGCCGGGAGAGGGCAAGCATCATCGCCAGGGCATGCTCGGCAGCCGCGATCGTGTTGCCCTCCGGCGAGTTGACCACCAGCACGCCCCGCTGGGTTGCGGCCTCCACATCGACATTGTCGACGCCGACGCCCGCGCGGCCGATGATCTTCAAGCGAGTGGCGGCCTCGATGATGGCGGCGGTCACCTGGGTGCCCGAGCGGATCATCAGGGCGTCGTAGTCGCCGATGATCTGCTGCAACTGCTCCGGGGATAACCCTGTTCGCACATCCACCTGGGCCACCTGGGACAGGATGTCGATACCCGTCTGGTCGATGGGATCAGAAACCAGAACCTTTGTCATGACCCGGGGCGGAGAGAGAGGGGGTCTGGAGAACGCCAGACACTGCCGGGGGTGAAGTGTAGTGAGCGGTGGCCACGGCTCTCCCCTCCAAGCCCGAGAATCGGGCCTTTGGGCGCACGGTCTTGGGACTGTCGGTGGTGGTGGTGATGAACGACCTGGGCAAGCTGCGGCGGCTGCGCGATCAGCTCGCCGAACTTCAGCCCGCCCCACGGGAACTGATGGCCCTCGGAAAAGGAGAAAGCAGCATCGATTCCATCGAACTGCTCAACCCGGCCCTGGCTCGGCAGCGGCGGCAACGCAGCATGGTGCGCTGGCTGATGCCTTTCGGGTTCTTCGCCGGGCTCATGTTCAGCCTCATCACCAACCTTCACACCTTTGCCTTTGCCGGCACCTACGGCGAACCCCTGATCGGAGGGCTACTGGGCATGGGTTCGGGCTGGATGGGCAGCTACGCCGCGGCCGCCAGTGTTCGCTCGGAAGCCGACGACCGCATCCGCAGCCTGCGCAACCGGCTGGAGGAGGGCAGCTGGCTGCTGCTGCTGGAGAGCGCTCCGGGCCAGGAGATCCCCTGGCTGTTGATTCAGCAGGCCGGTCCCCAGGCGGTGGTGCGGCTCGGCGAAGGATGAGCCACACGCCCCCCGGCGCCGATCTGCTGCGCGGCAGCCGCGATCCGGCAGCCCTCGAACCACTGATCGCCCTGGCCGAGCAGGCCCTGCGCGACTGGCAGCCCCACTGGTCAGGGTTCCTCTCTGCCATGGCCAGGGAAGAGGCAATGGAGCGGCTGGGGGGGCTCAGCGAGCTGCAGCTGGACGCCGAGGGGGGCAGGCCCCAGGCCGAACGCTGCCGGCTGCTGCTGCAGCGCCGCGATCTCGCCGCGGGGTCAACCCCGCCGCCTGCGCCTCTGGCCGGCTTGGACGTCAGCGGCAACTTCCTTTTCGATCCGGCCGAACCGGGCGATGTCCGCGCCGCCCTGCTGGCGGCAGGCGCCCTCGACGGGGAGCTGGGCGATCTATGGCTGCGGGGCGACCGCGGCGCCCAGGTGATCGTGGACCCGATGCTGGCCAGCCGCCTGGGGGGCACCACGGCCCGGGTGCGCAGCGTGGACGTGGAGCTGGAGGCCAGGGATCTCGATCAGCTGCAACTTCCCACCAGACCCCAGCCACGCAAACTGGCCACCGTGGAGGCCAGCTTGCGTCTGGATGCGGTGGCATCGGCCGGGTTCGGTCTGTCCCGCAGCCGCATGGCCGAACTGGTGCGCCGGGGTGACGTCCGCGTGAACTGGCAACCCGTGACCAGCCCCAGCCGAGACCTCAAAGCCGGAGACCGCATCCAGCTGGAGAACCGCGGAGAGCTGACCGTGCTCTCGATCCAACCCACCAAGCGTCAGCGCTGGCGCCTGGAACTTGAACGCCACTGATTGGTGGCGGGCCGACTGCTAAATTGCCTGCTTCGATTCTGGTGAAGCCGCTGAAGGGCAGTTACTCCAGGGTCACACCGACGGGGATTCCTGTTCCCGAACCCGGGCGATTAGCTCAGAGGTAGAGCACTACCTTGACACGGTAGGAGTCACTGGTTCGATTCCAGTATCGCCCACTGAATCCTCTGCACAAGGAGTTCAGGATGCCCAGTACGTCACACCCCCTGGAGGTGGTGATCGGTCTGGGACGCTCCGGCAGCGGTGCCGCCCGTTTACTGAAGGCGAACGGCCGGCGGGTGCTGGTTCTGGAGAGTCGCCGCAGCCCCGAGCTTGAGCAGCAGGCCGAGGCTCTGCGGTCCGGTGGGGTGGAGGTGGAGCTGGGGCAACCCCTGGCGGCCGAACGTTTCGTCCAGCTCCAGCCAGGACGCGACCGGGTGGTGGTGAGCCCCGGCATCCGCTGGGATCATCCGGTGCTGGAGGCCCTGAGAGAGCGGGGCGTCCGGGTCTGTGGCGAGATGTTGGTCGCCTGGGAGGCCAGCGGCAGCATTCCCTGGATCGGCATCACCGGCACCAATGGCAAGACCACCGTCACCCATCTGCTAAGTCACGTGCTGAGCCACGCCGGACTGGATGCGCCGATGGTGGGCAACGTCGGGATTTCGGCGGCCGAGTTGCTGCTTGAGCGCCGCGAGGCCGGAACCAGCCCACCCGACTGGCTGGTGGTGGAGCTGAGCAGCTATCAGATCGAGTCATCAGCGGAGCTGGCGCCACGCCTGGGCCTCTGGACCACGCTCACCCCCGACCATCTCGAGCGGCATGGAACGCTGGAGGCGTACCGGGCGATAAAGCGCAGCCTGCTGGATAACTCCGGGGAGCAACTGCTCAACGCCGATGATGCCGATCTGCGCGCCCATGCCGGCAGCTGGGTCCGGGCCGACTGGGTCACAGCTGGTCCTCGGGAGCAGCTGGGTGCCGGCCTGCAGCCCTGCCTCTGGATCGATGGCGGGATGGTGATGGCAGCCTCCGGGGCCCTGTTCCCCGCAACCGCCCTGGCCCTGCCCGGGGCCCACAACCGTCAGAACATGGTGCTGGTCGTGGCCGCCGCCCTCAAGCTAGGGCTTGAGCCCGCCGTGATCGAGGCCGCCCTGCGCAGCTTTCCCGGGGTTCCCCATCGCCTCGAGCAGATCCGCCTGCTGGATGGTGTGCGCTGGTTCAACGACAGCAAGGCCACCAACTACGACGCCGCCGAGGTTGGAATCACGGCCGTGGAGGGGCCCATGGTGGTCCTGGCGGGGGGTGAGATCAAACAGGGCGACCCCCGGGCCTGGCTCGAGGCCCTTGGGCAGCGGGCGGCCGCCGTGGTCCTGTTCGGAGCGGCCAGGGACGCCTTCGCCGCCCTGCTCAGCGGCAGTGGCTATCCGGGCTCGGTGCAGCTGGTGGAGGACCAGACCGAGGCGGTGCCCCTGGCCCGGGAACTGGCCCGCCGCCTCGGCTGCCCCACGGTTCTGCTTTCACCGGCCTGCGCCAGCTTTGATCAGTACACGGATTTCGAGGCCCGCGGGGAGCATTTCCGCTCGCTGGTGGCCGCCCTCTGAGCGGTCTTGCCGATCCCCCCATCCTTCAGAAGAGCGCAGCGGCGGCCTCGTCCGCCGGCGGTGGCGCTCCGATCTCCCAGGCCGCCAGATACTGCTGGATGAAGATCGCTGCCAAGGGCACGGTCACCAGCATCGGCAGCAGGCAGAACAGGGCGGAAATGGCGATCAGCAGTGCCGAAAGCAGCTCATAGCCCACCAGGCCCCAGCTGTGGGGACTGGAGAAAAGATCGTTGAAGCAGGTCCGGAAGGCAGGCCAGAGCGGCTCCTCGCTGGTGAACACCCGCCGCACGTAGATGGGGGTGAGCGCCATCACGATCAGGCCTGGAATCAGGCAGAGCAGGATGCCGAGCCCGGCGGCAACTGAGACCAGCAGCCCTGCGAGCACGTAGCGGCGGGGATTGGAGCGAAGCAGGGCCAGCCCTTCCCAGTAACTCGGATGATGACCCGTGGCAAACCAGAGGGCCGGCAGGGCGGAAAGCAGCACCCCGATCAATCCCGCCACCACCTGATAAAGGATCGAAAAGGGCAGGTTCAGCACCGACGACACCAGCTGGGTCACGCTTTCGCGCAGATCGGCCGAGACCCCGGCGGTCACCGCCATCGCGATCACGGTGATCAGCAGGCTGATCGCCACCGAGACCAACGCCAGGGCCAGCACCGTGAGCTGGAGTGCCAGGTAGATGCGCCAGTGGGCCACAAAGAGGTTCCATACCGACTGAAGGGTGGGCTTCGGTGCAGGTGACTGGCCCATCACAATCCTCTCGACTGGTTGATCCGGATGTTGTCTAGGCCAGGGGATGCGCTCCGGCCAACCCAACCGAAACAAACCCGCTCGATAGGATCAAGCTTCCAAGACCAACGGCCCAGCAGGGCTGAAGACGGCGAGATGGCTTACTGGTTGATGAAAAGTGAGCCTGATGTGTTTGGCATCAGCCATCTTGAGAGCGAAGGCACCACACTCTGGGACGGCATCCGCAATTACCAGGCGCGTAATTTCATGCGCAGCATGGCACTCGGTGATCAGGCTTTTTTCTACCACTCCAACACCAAGCCACCAGGCATCATTGGCCTGATGGAGGTGATCGAAACGGGACTGACCGACCCCAGCCAGTTCGATCCGACCTCCAAGTACTTCGATCCGGCCTCGAAACCGGAAGCCCCTCGCTGGGATTGTGTCCGCCTGGCCTACCGGCGCACCTATCCCCAGCTGCTCAGCCTGGACGAACTGCGCAGCAGCTTCGATGAGCAGGAGCTGCCTGTGGTGCGCCGGGGCAATCGCCTCTCGATCCTGCCGGTCCCGGCTGCCACGGCCCTGCGGCTGCTTGAACTGCTGGATCCCGGCCGATGAAAACGGAGCCCCGAGGATGCGGGGCCTGGCTGGCGGATGGAGCCGCACAGGGCCTGGCCGCGATTCAGGCGGTGCGGGGCTGGCTGAGGCAGGGACGCAGGGCTTACCGGCGGGCACCCTTGCTGTTCAGCGGTTTCACACTTGTGGGCGGCAGTGCTCAACTGCTGGGCCAGACGGTGCAGAACCGGGCCAGTGATGCCCTGGCCGTGGCGGAGGAACCCGTGCTGGTCTCGATGGGTCTGGTACTGGCGGGGTTATCGCTCAGCGTGGGCAGCCTTCTCTGGCTGAATGTCGGGCTGCTGGGGGGTGCCTCGATTGCCCTGGGAGGAAGGACGCCGCGGCTGGCCGAATTGACCCGCTGGCGGACCGCAGCCATGGGCCGTCTTTTGGGGGTGGAGCTGCTGCTGCTGGTGCTGAACCTGCTGATCATGGCCACAGCCGGGCTGGCTGCGGGGCTGGTGAGCCTGATCCACCCGCTGCTGGCTCTGGTGCCACTGCTGATCGGCGCCACGCTGATGCTGGCCCTGTTCGTGACGCAGATCTTCCACTTGCCGCTGGCCGTGGCCGGTGGCCTCTCTCCTGTGGCCACCTTCCGCTCCGGGCGTACCCTGGTGCCAGCCCATGGCTTGCATCTGCTGGCCCTGAGCATCAGCCTGATCCTGATCGTGCTGCTGCCCCTGGGACTTGCCCTGCTGATCGCCTGGCCCCTGGCCGCAGGGTTGCTGGTGGCCTGGCCCCTGGCCATCTGCAGCCTGACCGCCAGTTACCAGGAGATCGTTGGCGCCGAAGACCGGGGGGTCCTTGACGGCGGCGCCTGATCGGGCCTCCCCTCTGCCGCCCGCTGGAACATGTTGGCCACATAGCAGCGGGTGACGGCCCGGCTCTGGACCCCGTTCTGGACAAGAAAGCCGGCCAGCGCCGCCTGAATCAGGCGGTACTGGTCCCAATTGGGGTGGGCGTCAATGAACTGAGCCATGGAAGTGAGCAATGCCTCGGGGACCTCAGCCCGAAAACTCACCACACCGGTGTCCGACTCGGCCTTGGCGACCGGAGCGGACGCAGTGACGGAAGCGGTCATGACCGGAGCAATGTCCATGGGCGGGTTGAGCTGGTGATGTCATCCACTTCTCCACAGCGCCGGGGCCGCGTCAAATCGGGGACCCAGCGGGGCGGCAGCTCCTTCCAACCCTGAGACTGGCTGCCGCGCAGGGGCAAGGCACGCCCGCGACCTCGGCAAGTATGGGCTTGAAGCTGAACTGGAAGCCTGTCAAGGGGAGAGGCCGCCAAAGCCGAGTTCTCCCCAGACCTGAGCCAGCGCAAAGAGCGAAGAACCTGAACCTGTGGAAAACCTGTGCAAAAGGCTGGTCCGACGCAACCGTGCCTGGGGAGGAGCCCGGCAATCAGCAGTGCTGATCGCCCCCCAATCCCGTGCTCTGTCTCATAGGGGCAAGGGCTCCAGCGCCCGCGCCAGCTCAAGGCCCGCACCTGGCGCCCAGGCGCCCTCCCACCCCCTCAGCCCTGGAGAAGGGATGAGGATGCAGCGCAGCTGCCAGCGGCCGGGGTTGCCATCAAGACCCAGCCACCAGCCGTCACGCTCAAGCTCAAGGCTGATCAATTCCTCTTCCATCAGCTGATCGGCGATGGCGCCGAGTTGATCCAGCAGGCTGAGGAGGCCGGCGCGCAGGCTGCAAGCCTCTACAGCGGTGAGCTCAACAGCCCAGTCGGCACCGCCGATGAGCAAAGGGAACGGGTCCTTGGACGGATCCCAGACCAGCCTCCAACCCTCCGCTTCGGCGCTGTACCCGCTGGGAGTCAAGGATTCAGCCGGGCAGCAGGTCAGGCTGGTCCTGCTCGTCGCTGAGCTCAACGATCGCCCGCTGCACGGGCTTCACCATTTGATCTTCGAGCAAGCCATCGAAATCGTCGAAGCGGCGTTGCTTGGCGCGGAAAGCGATTCGAACGGTGGTCAGGTAACGGTTGCTCGATTGACCGATCAGACTTTCAGCCCGCTGGGCCAATTCCTTGGGATGAACCGTCGGACCGGTAAACATCGAATCAAACCCATTTCCATCACTCTAGTTCAGCTGCTGCCTGGGCCCCATCCATGGCCGTGACAGGCACCCTGGCGATCGACCTGGGGAGCAGCACCACGGTGCTGGCTTTTCAACCCAGCTCGGGCGGAGCACCGGAGCTGCTCGCCATTCCACCCTTCAGCAGCAGCGATCCATGCGTGGTCCCCAGCCTGATCTGGCTTGAGAACCCCCAGAGCGATCAGCCCCTGATCGGCCGTCAGGTGCTCGATGCTGGCCTCGCTTTCAATGGCGGCGAAGGTCTCTGCCGCGACTTCAAACGCAGGATCGGTGCCCTTGCAGGCGAGTCCGGCCCGGCGGCGGCAGGAGCCGGCGGCGAACCGCTCACGCCGGAGCAGGCCGGCAGCCTGCTGATCACCCGACTGTGGCAAGCCCTGCCTGCGTCGGTGCTGCCCACCCGGCTGGTGCTGACCGCCCCGATCGAGGGGTACCGGGGCTACCGCCAGTGGCTGCAGCAGCTGAGCAGCCAGATTCCCGTGGAAGAGGTGGCCCTGGTGGATGAACCCACCGCGGCCGCCATCGGGGCAGGCCTGCCGGCAGGCAGCCGGGTGCTGGTGGTGGATCTGGGCGGCGGCACGATCGATCTCTCGCTCGTGGCCCTCCAGGGCGGTGAAGGACGGGCGGCACCGATCGCCCAGTTGCTGCGCTTCGGCGGCCGCGATCTCGATGGGGGTCGCCAGGCCCTGCGCTGCGCGGAAGTGATCGGCAAGGCCGGCTGCGCCCTCGGTGGCCGCGACATCGACCGCTGGATCGCCATGAGCCTCGCCCCGGACCTGGGAGAGGACCCCAGCCTGCTGGAGGTCAGCGAGCGGCTCAAGTGCGGCCTGAGCGAGGCTGAGGAGGTGACAGGCATCTGGAGCTCAGCGGGAGCCGACAGCCGCGTCCTGCGCCTCGATCGGATCCAGCTTGATCGGCTGCTGCGCGAGCGGGGGCTGCTGGAGTTGCTCGACGACCTGCTGGAGCGGGTGCTGGCAGCGGCGCGGGCCAAAGGACTTGACCGAGAGCAGATCGATGCGGTGCTTCCGGTGGGGGGTACCAGCCGCCTGCCAAGCATTCGCCACTGGCTGGCGGACCGCTGTGGCTCCATCCCCCTGCGCAACCAGCGGCCTGTGGAGGCGGTGGCCCTCGGGGCCCTCGCCCTCACGCCGGGGGTGCGGCTCAAAGACGTTTTGGCCCGGGGAGTGTCGCTGCGCTGCTGGGATCAGCGCAGCGGGGAACATCGCTGGCACCCCCTGTTCCTCGCTGGTCAGAGCTGGCCCACCGACCAGCCCCTGGAACTGGTGCTCAGCTGCAGCCGCGATGAGCAGAGGAGCCTGGAGCTGGTGCTCGGTGAGCCGATTGAGGAGGAACGCAGCGAGGTGGTCTTCATCGACGGGCTTCCCCATGTGCGGCGGCGCCCTGCCGGCGAAGCCAGGACTGAGCCCTGGAGCCGACAGCCGCCCCCTGTGCCCCTCGAACCGCCCGGGAGCTGCGGCATCGACCGGCTGCGGCTCCGTTTCAGCATCGACGCCGAGGGGCAGTTACTGCTTGAAAGCGAAGATCTGCTCGGTGGCACCATCACTGCCGCCAGGGTGCTCGGCCCGGTGCGCTGAAAAGTGTTGCCGATGCCACCGGTCCGCGGCAGTGGACGACACGGCGGCTGCCCCCTGACCTTGTATACCGGGCCTCGCTGTCCATAGAACAGGGATATAAATCTGATTTCCCCTCTTGGCCATTCGCCGCCACAGGCTTCCGCGCTTCTGGCTGGCTCTCACCCTTGGCCTCGTGGCAGCTGGTGTCGGTGGAGCCTGGTGGTGGGAATCCCAGTTGCCGCGCCGGCTGGGGCGGGCCGCGAACGAGGGGCGATTCGACGACTGCATCCGCTACAGCGATCAGCTGGCTTCCCTGCGCTGGTTGAGCGGACGCGCACCGGCGGAGCAGGGTCGCTGCCGCCGGGCCAAAGCTGAACAGCTCTGGCGGCAGCAGAAACCAGAAGAGGCCCTCAAACTGCAACTGTTGCTGGCCAATTCAGCAGCGGGCACCGAGGCCGACCGGCAGCAGTTGCTGGCCTGGCAGCAGGATCTCAAGGACCGTGCCCTCTCCCGCTTCCAGCAGGGGGACCTGGAGGGGGCTCTCGCCCTGCTCAAGCCGATGGGAGAGCATCACCGGCCCGACGGCTCCGCTCTCGGCGACAACCTGCGCGAGTTCTGGGCGCGGAACCAACTGCAGCAGCAGAGGGCCGTGAAACTGGCAGGTGAGAAACGCTGGTGGGAAGCTCTCGACGCCCTCAATCGGATCGATCACCCCTGGTGGACAACCGCGACGGCGCCGCTGCGGCAGCAGGTGGATCAAGCGATCGTCGGGCTCAGGAGCAAGGAACAGGAGCACCACAGCCACGGTGATCAGCCGCTCGACAGCGTGCCCATCGCCAGCCTCGATGCCGCCGTCCAGCGCCAGCTGGCCACAGGCGTCGACGAGTGGACCGCCTTCACCAAGGCCTGCGCCGAGATGGGCGGACGGGTGGTGGAGTCGGGACCGGAGACCACCTGTCGCCGCTGAAGACCGCAGGGCCATCCCCATCCCTGGGGCCATGACAGGATTGGTTCTCCCTCAGTGTCCCCTGCGCATGAAGCCTGGAGAACAGGTCAAGGTCTGCCAGAGCGTGGTCGTCTACACCCACCCTGAACATCGCGGCAAGGCCTTCGATCTGCTGGGACAGCAAGGTGAAGTGCAACAGGTGCTCGACGACTGGAAAGGCAAACCGATCAGTCCCACCCTGCCGGTGATCGTGGCGTTCGGACGGTTCCGGGCACACTTCCGCCCCGACGAACTTGAAACGGCGGGCTGAACGGCCAGGCCCAGACCATCGGCGCTGGAGAAACCAGCTCAACCGGCGCGAATCAAAAACACTCCGTCTTCTCCGTCGGTCTGGCGCAGACAGAGCTGGATCGACTCCTGCCTGCTGGTTGGAACCAGGCGTCCACAGAAATCGGGCTGAATCGGCAGTTCCCTGTGGCCACGGTCGACCATCACCAGCAGCCGCACCAGATCAGGACGTCCCCAGGTATGCAGGGCCTCCAGGGCCGCACGCACCGTGCGCCCGGTGAAGATCACGTCATCCACCAGCACGAGCTGGCGACCTTCGATATCGGAGGGCAGGTGGGTGGCTTCCACCAGACGGGTGCCGACCCGCTCCAGGTCATCGCGGTGGAAGGTGGGATCGAGGCTGCCCTGCTGGATGGGGTGACCGCAGAGCTCCTGAAGTTGCTGGGCCAGCACCCGGGCCAGGGCCACCCCACGGGTCGGGATGCCCAGCAGCAGCAACTGGCGGCTGTCCACGACTCCTTCGAGCACCTGGGAAGCAAGGCGGCGCACCGTGCGGGCAAGGTCGTCGGCGGAGAGGATCTCCACCCGCCGCTGATCGGATGACGGCACCAAGGGAGTGTTCACGAGGAACCGAAATTGGTCATTCCATCGTATGGAGGCGGGAATGTTCCCAAAAGCTGACGCCCCCAGACTGGCGTCTGGCTCAACGACCTGCGGGAGTAACTTGACCCTGGAAGACGCTTGAATAACCATTCGGGAAGTCAGGGTGAGCGCAATTCCCAGCTTCAGACCTCCAACCCTTTCATCCGGCCGGGAGTCAGCTTCGGGGCCTGATCGCGATGGCGAAATCCCCCCCGTGGTGCTGGCCATCCTCGATGGCTGGGGCTTTCGAGAAGACTCACGTCACAACGCGATTCAGTCGGCCAGCACACCGGTGATGGATGCCCTCTGGGAGGCCTATCCCCACACCCTGATCCAGGCCAGCGGCGGAGAGGTGGGTCTGCCTGACGGCCAGATGGGCAACTCTGAAGTGGGCCACCTAACGATTGGCTCCGGCCGGATCATCCGTCAGGAGCTGGTGCGGATCGGCAAGGCAGTACGCGATGGCAGCCTGGCCGCCAACCCTTCCCTGAACGAGCTTGCTGATCAGCTGCTGCGTGAGGGCGGCACCCTCCATCTGCTTGGGCTCGGCTCCGATGGCGGCGTGCACAGCCACATCGGCCACCTCGGCGGCCTACTGCAGTGGGCCGCCTCGCGGGGTCTCAGCGACGTCTGCATCCATGTGATCACCGACGGCCGCGACACGCCCCCCCAGAACGCCATTTCCTACCTGGAATGCATCCAAGCCCAGGTGGAGGCAGCCGGGGTCGGGCGGATCAGCACCATCTGCGGCCGGTACTGGGCCATGGATCGGGACAACCGCTGGGATCGCACCGAGAAGGCTTACAACCTTCTGAGCGATGCCGGTAAGATCAGCCCCCTCTCCTTCCATGAGGCCATTCAGGCGGCCTACAGCGAAGGGATCAACGATGAATTCCTCGAACCGCTGCGCCTCGCCCCTGGCCACCTGAAGCCCGGCGATGGGCTGATCTGTTTCAACTTCAGGCCCGATCGGGTGCGCCAGCTGATCCGTTCCCTGGTGCTCGACGACTTCGATGAATTCGAGCGCAAGCGCATCAGTCCCCTGCATGTGGTCACCTTCACCCAGTACGAACTGGGCCTGCCGGTGGCGGTGGCGTTCCCACCCGAATCCCTCGACGGCCTCCTTGGCCAGGTGGTCTCAGCCCACGGACTGCGTCAGCTGCGCACTGCCGAAACCGAGAAATATCCCCACGTCACGTACTTTCTCAACGGCGGTATAGAGCAACCCTTTCCCGGCGAAGATCGCCAGCTCGTGCCATCCCCACGCGTGGCCACCTATGACCAGGCGCCGGCCATGTCAGCCGACCAACTCACCGACAACTGCATCGCCGCCCTCAACAAGAGGGTGTATTCCCTGGTCGTGATCAACTATGCCAACCCCGACATGGTGGGGCACACCGGCCGCATGGACGCCACCGAGGAGGCCATCACCACCGTTGACCACTGCATCGGCCGCCTGGTTGAGGCCACCAACCGTCTTGGCGGCACCATGCTGATCACCGCCGACCACGGCAATGCCGAGCTGATGGAAGGGGAGGACGGCCGCCCCTGGACGGCCCACACCACCAACCCGGTGCCGGTGATCCTGGTGGAGGGCGAAAAGCGCAGGATTGGAGGACATGGGGCCGCGCCCCAGCTGCGTCAGGGGGGTGGTCTGGCCGACATCGCTCCCACCCTGCTGCAGATCCTGGGACTGCCCCAGCCGGAGAGCATGACGGGCAGTTCCCTGGTGGAACCACTGGAACTGACCAGCCCCAAAGCCTCCTTCGCCGAAGCCCTCCAGGTCTGAGCGGAGCGGTTCGTTAGGTTGGCAGAATGATCACAACCGTTCTCTCCTGGGTCTGGTCTGCTGTCGGCGTCCTGCTGATTGTCAGTGTGCTGCTCCACAGTCCCAAGGGGGATGGAATGGGTGGCCTGGCCAGCAGCGGCGGTTCGATGTTCAGCAGTGCCCGCAGCGCCGAAAATACCCTCAACCGGATCAGCTGGACACTGCTGGGCTTATTCCTCGGCTTGGCGATCGTGCTCAGTGCCGGCTGGTTGCGCTGAGCTTGTCGCTTCAGACCAGGCTTCCAGCTCCCGTTCCCTCCGCCTCAATGTCCTGCTGTGGATCCGATCAAACGCCGAGGACTGCTCGCCTCTTTTGCTGTCCTGTTCAGCACGCTATGGGGGGGTGACAAAGCCGATGCGGCATCGAGGGCCGCCGACCCCAGGTGGCAGTTCAGCGACAGTGAATGGCGCAAGCGCCTGAGCCCTGCTGCCTACAACGTGCTGCGGCGCGAAGGGACTGAACGCCCCTTCAGCAGCTCCCTCAACAATGAGAAGCGAAAGGGAACGTTTCTCTGCGCCGGCTGCCGCCTGCCCCTGTTCAGCTCCTCGGCGAAATTCGAGAGCGGCACCGGCTGGCCAAGTTTCTGGCAGCCATTGCCCGCGGCCATCGCCACCAAGACCGACTTCAAACTGCTGATACCCCGTACCGAGTACCACTGCAGCCGCTGCGGCGGCCACCAGGGCCACGTCTTCAATGACGGTCCGCGGCCCACTGGTAAGCGCTACTGCAACAACGGCGTGGCCCTGGAGTTCAAGGTCGGCTGAAGCCTGCCCGCCCGCACAGGGCGGATGATCACAACAAAAAAGGAGGGTGGTCTGGCCACCCTCCTGCAGAATCGATCCCGTTGGCGGAGCGTGTGAACGCTCCGCCGCAAAAGATCAGTAGTCGAAGTCGCCGCCCATGCCGCCGCCGCCGGCGGGTGCTGCTTCCTTCTTCTCGGGCAGATCGGCCACGATGCACTCAGTGGTGAGCACCATGCCGGCGATCGAGGCGGCATTCTGCAGACCGGAGCGGGTCACCTTGGCGGGGTCCACGATGCCGGCGGCCAGCATGTCGACGTATTCGCCGGTGGCGGCGTTGTAGCCCTCGTTGAAGGGCATGCCCTTGACGTGCTCAGCAACAACAGCGCCGTTGACGCCAGCGTTCTGGGCGATCCGCATGAGCGGAGCGGTGAGGGCGGAGGCCACGATGGTGGCGCCGATCAGTTCCTCACCGGTGAGGTTGGCAGCCGCCCACTCCTCGAGGGCCGGAGCCAGGTGGGCCAGGGTGGTGCCACCGCCAGGAACGATGCCTTCCTCAACAGCCGCCTTGGTAGCGTTGATGGCGTCTTCCAGGCGCAGCTTCTTGTCCTTCATCTCGGTCTCGGTGGCAGCGCCCACCTTGACCACGGCCACACCGCCGCTCAGCTTGGCCAGACGCTCCTGCAGCTTCTCCTTGTCGTAGGAGGAGTCGGTTTCGTCCATCTGCTTGCGGATCTGCTCGCAGCGGGCCTTCACCGCCGCCTCGTTGCCTTCGGCAACGATCGTGGTGGTGTCCTTGTTAATGGTGATGCGGCGGGCGGTGCCGAGCATCTCCAGTTTGGTGTTCTCCAGCTTGAGGCCAGCGTCCTCGGTGATCAGCTGACCGTTGGTGAGAACGGCGATGTCTTCGAGCATGGCCTTGCGGCGATCACCGAAGCCAGGAGCCTTGACGGCAGCCACATTGAGCACACCGCGCAGACGGTTCACCACCAGGGTGGCGAGGGCTTCTTTCTCGATGTCTTCGGCAATGATCAGCAGGGGCTTGCCGGTGCGGGCGATCTGCTCGAGCACGGGCACCAGGTCCTGGACCAGGCCGATCTTCTTATCGGTGAGGAGGATGTAGGGCTCTTCGAGCACCGCTTCCATCCGCTCGGTGTCGGTGGCGAAGTAGGGCGAGATGTAGCCCTTGTCGAAGCGCATGCCTTCGGTGACCTCCAGCTCGGTGGTCATCGATTTCCCTTCTTCCAGGGAGATCACACCTTCCTTGCCGACCTTGTCCATCGCGTCGGCGATCATGCGGCCCACCTCTTCGTCGTTACCGGCGGAGATGGTGCCAACCTGTGCGATGGCGTTGGAGTCGGAGATCGGCTTGGCGTGCTCCTCGATCTTCTTGACGAGGAAGTCAGAAGCTTTGTCGATGCCCTTCTTGAGGGTGATGGCATTGGCGCCGGCAGCCACGTTGCGCAGACCGGCCTTGACCATGGCGTGGGCCAGGACGGTGGCGGTGGTGGTGCCGTCACCAGCGGCGTCGTTGGTCTTGGAGGCGGCCTGACGGATCAGGGCCACACCGGTGTTCTCGATGTGATCTTCCAGCTCGATCTCTTTGGCGATCGTGACCCCGTCATTGATGATCTGAGGGGCACCGAATTTCTTCTCAAGCACCACGTTGCGACCCTTGGGTCCGAGAGTGACAGCCACGGCTTCCGCCAGGATGTCGATGCCTTTTTCGAGGGCCCTGCGGGCGTTCTCGTTGTAAATAATGCGTTTGGCCATGGAGAATTAGTCTCTTTTCAAAGGGGTAGGGAATGGAGCAACGGGGAGGGCTCGCGCAATAACGAGCGCCTGACTTCCCCAGTCAACAACGATGACTAGTTGACAATGGCGAGAATGTCCTTCTCCGAGAGGAGAACGAACTCATTGCCGCCGAGTTTGATATCAGTGCCGGCGTACTTGCTGTAAAGGACCTTGTCGCCCACGCTCACTTCCGGAGCCTGGCGGGATCCGTCGTCACTGCGCTTGCCGGGACCGACCTGCACCACCTCACCTACCTGGGGCTTTTCCTGGGCGGTATCGGGCAGGAGGATGCCACCAGCGGTTGTCTGGTCCGAATCGGACACCTTGATGAACACGCG
The DNA here is from genome assembly GCF_002252625.1 of Synechococcus sp. 1G10. Classification (GTDB taxonomy): domain Bacteria; phylum Cyanobacteriota; class Cyanobacteriia; order PCC-6307; family Cyanobiaceae; genus Regnicoccus_A. The sequence goes on from NZ_NQKW01000004.1 coordinate 120,507, forward strand.
GTCTCCAAGGGGTTTAACCGTGGAAACGCTCAGAGAAACAGCAGCCATGAATCCATGCAATTGCGACAGAGTGACGCCTGGGGCGCCACCAAAACGGGGAGTTGGCACTCGAGCCCGTTGACTGCCAACTTAGGTGGACCCGTTGCAGCGCGGCAATCCGATCCCTGTGCGGGTCACCGAACCGCCGCCGCCGGTTGCGTTGCCGCAGAACCCGAAGCTGCAATGGCCGATGGCAGAAGCGGTTGGCTGCAGTGGTAAGCTCTCTTCGCTTAGGGCGGGATGATCCCGCTACGCAAATCCCTCCTCTACTTATGGCTGCTGCATCCGCAACCTCCGGCGCTTCCACCGGCATCAAGGGCATTGTCCGCCAGGTGATCGGTCCGGTGCTGGACGTTGAATTTCCTGCAGGCAAGCTTCCCAGGATCTTCAATGCCCTGCGCATCGAAGGCAGGAACTCAGCCGGACAGGACGTGGCCCTGACCGCTGAGGTGCAGCAACTTCTGGGTGATCACCGGGTCCGTGCCGTCGCGATGAGCACCACCGACGGCCTGGTGCGCGGCATGGAAGCTCTGGACACCGGCGCACCCATCTCCGTGCCCGTGGGTGAAGCCACCCTGGGTCGCATCTTCAACGTGCTGGGTGAACCTGTCGACGAGCGTGGTCCTGTCTCCACCACTCTCACTTCACCAATCCACCGCGAGGCTCCCAAGCTCACCGAGCTGGAAACCAAGCCAAAGGTGTTCGAAACCGGCATCAAGGTGATTGACCTGCTGGCCCCCTACCGCCAGGGCGGCAAGGTGGGTCTGTTCGGTGGAGCCGGCGTCGGCAAAACCGTGCTGATCCAGGAACTCATCAACAACATCGCCAAGGAGCACGGCGGTGTGTCGGTCTTCGGTGGGGTGGGCGAGCGCACCCGCGAAGGCAATGACCTCTACGAAGAGTTCAAGGAGTCCGGAGTGATCAACTCCGAGGACCTGAGCAAGTCGAAAGTTGCGCTCTGCTACGGGCAGATGAATGAGCCCCCTGGCGCCCGCATGCGGGTTGGCCTCTCAGCCCTCACCATGGCTGAGCATTTCCGCGACGTGAACAAGCAGGACGTGCTGCTGTTCATCGACAATATCTTCCGTTTTGTGCAGGCCGGCTCCGAAGTGAGTGCACTGCTTGGCCGCATGCCGTCCGCTGTGGGCTACCAACCCACCCTCGGCACCGACGTGGGTGAGCTGCAAGAGCGCATCACCTCCACCCTCGAGGGCTCGATCACCTCGATCCAGGCGGTTTACGTTCCCGCCGACGACCTCACCGACCCGGCTCCAGCCACCACCTTCGCCCACCTCGATGCCACCACAGTGCTCAGCCGCGGTCTGGCCTCCAAGGGGATCTATCCCGCTGTGGATCCGCTCGATTCCACCAGCACCATGCTCCAGCCCGCCGTTGTGGGTGATGAGCACTACCGCACCGCCCGCACCGTGCAGAGCACCCTGCAGCGCTACAAGGAGCTGCAGGACATCATCGCCATTCTTGGTCTTGATGAACTCTCCGAAGATGACCGCCGCACGGTGGACCGGGCCCGCAAGATCGAGAAGTTCCTCTCTCAGCCGTTCTTCGTGGCTGAGATCTTCACTGGCCAATCTGGCGAATACGTGAAACTTGAAGAAACCATCAAAGGTTTCAACATGATTCTCGCTGGCGAACTCGATGATCTTCCCGAGCAGGCGTTCTACCTGGTCGGCACAATTGATCAGGTCAAGGCCAAAGCTCAGAAGATTGCTTCAGAAGCCAAAAAGGGCTGAGTTTCACCATCCCATCCGCTTCCTGAGCACTCACCTCCATGACTCTCACCCTGCGTGTTCTGGCTCCCGACCAAAGTGTCTTCGACGGCATTGCCGATGAGGTGATCCTGCCCAGCATCTCTGGACAGGTGGGCATCCTCACCGGCCACGTCTCCATGCTCACGGCCCTTGATGTGGGCGTGATGCGCCTGCGAACCGGCAAGGACTGGACCAGCATTGCCCTGATGGGTGGCTTTGCTGAAGTGGAGGCCAATGAGGTCACCGTGCTCGTCAACGGTGCCGAACTCGGCTCGCGGATCGATGCCAGCAAGGCTGAGCAAGAGCTGGAAATTGCCGAGCAGCTGGCAGCTGGCTTTGAAGGTCAGCCTCCCAGCACCGAAAAGGTGAAGGCCCAGCAGAAGCTGGCGCGCTCCAGGGCAAGACTCCAAGCAACCCGCGCCAACTGAGGACTCGGGGCTCACCATGAGCCTGCGTTTCTTTCTCGACTCGGCTGATCCTCTCGCCTGGGAGGAGTGGATGCCTTGCGGTTTGTTTCACGGCATCACAACCAATCCCACGCTTCTGCGGCAGGCCGGCCAGATCTGCCGAGTCGATGCGTTGCGCGCTCTCAGCCTGCGTGCACTCGAGCTCGGCTGCCTGGAGCTGCATCTGCAGGCCTGGGGACGTGAGCCTCAGGCTCTGCTGGATTGTGCCCTGGCCCTGGCTGAGCTGGCCCCAGGGCGGATCACCATCAAGGTTCCGCTCACCAGGGCCGGCACAGAGGCGGCAGTGAAGCTGATCGCCCAGGGGATTCCGCTCACCTTCACCGCCTGCTACGAGGCGCACCAAGTGCTGGTGGCCGCAGCTCTGGGCGCCCGCTACATCGCCCCCTATCTGGGCCGCATCCAGGATCTGGGTCGAGACAGCCACCAGGAACTGATCACGATGCAGCAGTGCGTTGATCGCAGTGGCTCAAGCTTGCGTCTGCTGGTGGCCAGTCTGCGAACCACCAGCGACCTCAGCCGCCTGGCGGCGGCCGGGATGACCACCTTCACCCTCTCCCCGAAGCTGGCGGCGGCCCTGTTCAGCTGCGAGGCCACCGAAGCAGCCGCAGCGCGATTTGAGGATGACGCCACCCTGGTGGAGCGGTGAGGGGCAAGGGACGGGAACTCGGCCTGCAGCTGCGGGCCTGGCACGAGGCCCGCAGCCCAGGGCTGAGCAACGGCAGGGCCATCGCCAACAGGCTGGTGGATCTGCTCGGGGCCGAGGAGCGCCTCAAGGGCCCAGTGCGCGACCTGGCGGACCAACCCTTGCTGCTGAGGGCGCTCCAGGAAAGCGGGGCAGGCCGCAGCACCTCCGTGCAGCTCCTTGCCCAGCAGTTGAGCACCACCTATGCCCCGGCAGTGCTGGAGGAATTGCTTGATCTGCTGGAGGCAGCCACGGGGGTGGCTCTCTCCCGGCCCCAAGACCCTGAGGCCATCCCACCGGCAACAGCAGACACCCCCGCGCTCAAGCGCTCTCCAGGGCAAAAGCGGTGGCTTGGACACTCGCTGCAGGCCATGGGCCCGGGCCTGGCCCTGGCGGCTGGTGCTGCCCTGGTGCTGCGCTGGTTCAGCGGCGAGCTCGACCGCTGGCTTTTCAAGTCCTGGAACTGGCAGGGCTGGCTGGTGCTGGCGCTCACCCTGGCGCTGCTGCAGATCCTCAGCCTTGGCCCCCTGAGGCGGGCGCGGCGAGAGTGGCCCCTGGAGCAGGCAGATGCCACCGAGCCCCGCCAGGCCTGGCGCTGGATGACCGCCCCCTGGATCCATCACAGCCATCCCGAAGCGGTTGTGAATGTGGCCCTGCTGCTGCTGATCCTGCGGACTCCATCACCGCTACCTCTGCCCGATGTGGTGCTGCGCTACGTGCTCACCAGCCTGGCGACAACGACCGTGGCGCTGCTGGTCGCGCAGAGGCGCACCAGTGAGCGCCGCTGGGATGGAGCCGCCGGGGCGGTGAGCGCCCTGATCGGCCTGGCTGCCGCCTCCAGCCTGCTGAACTGGCGTGCTCTGACCTTCAGCCTGGGCCCGATCGACATTCCAACCTGGGTGCTGTTGCTGGTGTATGGCGCCCTGCAGCTGGGCTGGCAGCTGCCCCGCCAGAGCGAGGACGACGACAGCCGTCCCCTCGATCGCTTGCTCAGCAGCCAGTGGTGGTGGGGACTGGTGCTGGGGGTGGCCTGGGCAGTGGTCAACCGGTTGGACACACTGGTGCAGCTGGCTATGAAGTCGAGGGGGGTCGGCGGCTGAGCGGGCTGTTGAGGAACGGCCTCAGGGGCTGGTCTCAGGTCTGGCGCCCCGCGCCAATTGCGGCCATGTACCGCCCCCAGAGCTCGGCCACCAGGGCACCACTGGCCGCCTGCGCCGGCCGGTTGTCGTCGTTGCCCATCCAGATCGCGGTGAGGATCTGCAGCGCCGGGGAGTAGCCGATGAAGAGCACATCCACGCCGTTGTCGGTGGTGCCGGTCTTGCCGCGGCCATCGGCCACCACCGCAGCGGCCCGCCCCGTGCCGCTGCGCACCACTCCCGCCAGCAGATCGTCCATCACCGCGGCGTCTTCCTTGCGCAGCAACTGGCGCGGCTGCTCACCGATGGGGGTGGTCACCCCCCGCTCCGGGCAGGTGGCAAGGCTGTAGATCGAACGGCAGATGCCCAGGTCGTAGATCTGGCTGACGCCGTGCATCGGCACACTGCGCCCCCCGTTGGCCACCACGGCATAGGCCCGGGCCATCTCGTAGAGGAGGGTTTCACGGCCGCCGAGCATGGTGTTGAAATCGGCGTCGAGGGGGGTGCTGATGCCCAGCTGGCGGGCCTTGCGCAGCACCTGCTTCAGGCCGGCTGTCTCCGCCAGACGCAGTGCCACCACGTTCTCGGAATTGGCAAAGCCCCTGGCCACGCTGACGCTGCCGCCGGCGGCCCCGAAGCGGCAGCCCCCCACGTAGGCCAGCGGAGCACAGGAGATGGGCTGCTCGGGGCTGGTGCCGGCCTCAAGCGCCGCCAGGTAGGGGAAAAGCTTGAAGGTGGAGCCCGGCTGGCGCATGGCCTGCACCCGGTCGAAGCTGGAATGGGAGTAATCGCCGCCACCCACGTAGGCAAGGATCTTGCCGCTGCGGTAATCGAGAGAGATCAGCGCCCCCTGGGTGAGCCCCACCCGAGCGGCCGGCCCCTCAAGAAAGCGCTGCAGCTGCTGCTGGGCGAGCTGCTGCAACTTCGGATCGATCGTGCTCACCACGTAGTAGTTGCCGCCTGAAGCTTTCTGAGAAAGGTTGAGGCCGAAGCGGGTTCCTTCCAGTTCACCGAGTACGTAATCGCTGAAGAAGGGATAGCTGGAGAAGCTGGATTCGCGGCAGGCCGAGGGATCGATGTTCAGGGGCCGCCGCTGGGCATCGATCAGCTGCTGATCACGCAGATAGCCCTGCTCATGCATCAGCTTGAGCACCAGGTCGCGGCGCTCGCGGCCGGCAGTGGGATCCTTGGCATTGCAGGGGCTGTAACCATTGGGGCTAGGCAGCAGGCCCACCAGGAAGGCCGCCTGGCCCACGTCCAGTTCACTGGCCGACTTGCGGAAGTAGAGCCTGGACGCCTGCTCGAAGCCATCGGTACCGAGACCAAGATGGGCCCGGTCGAGGTACATCTTGAGGATCTGGTTCTTGCTGTAGCCCACCTCCAGTTGCAGGGCCACCCACAGTTCCCGCAACTTGCGGCTGAGGCTGTAGTCGGTACCCACCTCGGGGTAATAGATGCGGGCCACCTGCTGGGTGAGGCCGCTGCCGCCGCCGCTGCCCAGCAGAACCGAGCGCAGGGTACCGAACAGATCGACACCGCTGTTCCAGCCGAAGCGCGCCTCTTCCGAAGCCATCAGCGCCTGGCGCAGATGCAGGGGATAGGACTGGAGCGAGGGCAGAGCGGTGGCGGAGCCCTCCATGGCGTCGATCTGCTGACCCGAGGCCGAGACGATCTTGACGGGGCCGGAGATCAGGCGAATGCGCGAGCCCCCACCGATGGAGGAGACCAGCAGCAGCCCCCCCACCAGTAGACCAGACCCCAGCAGGCTGCCCAGGCCCAGCAGGTGCACCGCCTGCTCCAGCGGACTGCGGGGGTGCAGGTAACGCAGGCGCGGAGCCGAGCCCTTGAGCGGTGATCCCAGCTGCACCTGATCACCGTGGCGCAGACGGATGGAGCGAATGCGGCGATCGCGGTGGAACAGGCCGTTGGCGGAATTGAAGTCTTCGAGGGCGAAATCGCGATCCCCGGGGCGCGGCTTCTCAAGGATGGCGTGCACGCGGCTGAGGCTCTCCGCCTCGATCGGCAGCTCACAGGCTGGATCGCGGCCGATGCGATAGCGGCCCTCTCCCAGCACGGTGCGGCTGACCCGCCGCTCCCCCAGCCACAGCTCCGCCACAGCCTGGCGCTCGAGCAGCTGGCTCCAGGCCGAGCGGATGGCGGCAGGACGCCCGTGAGGCCCTCCGCGGCTCCAGGCGGCCAGAAAATGCCGCCAGGCCCTGCAACGAGCACCGGCCAGCAGCTGCCCGGCGCTGGAGCCAGAGTCCTGATCGGTGGTGGTGGCGGGGCCCGAGGCCTGCTCGCGGACACCCTCAGGAGGGGACGGCTCGACCATGCGGGGAATGAACTGGCGTGCCCAGAGATACGCTACGCGCAGCGATCTCCTCGCCCCGTGCTGCGCCAGCGCGATCCCTGGGAGCCCTTCAGGCTCTGGCTGGCCATCACGATCGGGCTCTATGCGATCCGGGCCAGCTTCGCCGCCACCTGGGTGGGGGCCATACCGGGCTGGGTGCTGCTGGTCCTGGTGCTGGTGGCCCTGTTGCTGGCCAGCAAGGCCCTGCTCTTTCCCGGCCGTGTCACTGCGTACCGCGCCGGCGATGGGGGCTGGTGGAGCGACCTCCAGGACGACAGGCGCCTGTGGTGGCGCCGCCGCCGCGGAAGCCCATGACCCAGCCTCCAGCCCAGCTGCGGTTGCGGGATCAGCCGGGCAAGGTGGCCCGGCTCGATCCAGCCAGGCCCCTGACGATCGGGCGTGAGCGCAACAATCGCCTCTGCATGCCAGAGCAGGACGGACTCTCGCCCCACCACGCCGTGGTTCGCCACTCCAGCAGCCATCAGCGCTGGGTGGTGTGCGACTGGCAAAGCGCCGATGGCACCTTTCTCCAGGGGGAACGCCTTCAGCAGTGCCGCCCCCTGGCCGATGGCGATGAGATCAGGCTGGGACGCTGCGGTCCGGTGCTGATCTTCGAGCTGGTCGCTGGTGGTGCGTTGCAGCCCTTGGTGCCGCAAGTGGCGCCTGCCGTGAGCAGCCTCGACATCGGTGGCCAGCAGATCGACCTGGATCAGATCCGATCGGCCACGGTGCAGAGCCTGCCACGCCATCCCCACATCTTCAGCTGGTGGTTGCTGGTGTGCCTGGGGGGCCTGCTGCTGCTGCCGTTCCCGTTCCTGTTCTGGCCTCTGGAGGTTGCGGCCCTGGCCGGCTGGATCCTGCTGGGCTCCCGCAAGGAGCACACCCTCACGGTGGTGCTGCGTGATGGCCGCGCCCAGCGTCGCAGCTTCGCCAACCGGCTCACGGCTCTCTCCCACCGCAATGGGATCCGCAAGGCCATCGGCCAGAGTCTGGAGGCCTGAGACCCCAAGCCAGCCCTCCGTGAACTGGATCCTGCCGGAAGGCGCCAGCCTTGATCTGGAGGGGATCTCCAGCCCCCTGCGGGTGCTGCGCGGACTCGGAGGCGGCACCCAGGGCCAGGTGTTCGAGGTGGAGGTGGCCGGTGAACGGCTGGCCCTGAAGTGGTACCTGCCGGCGTGCATTGCCCGCGATCCCCACCTGGAGCGGCGTCTGGGCGAGAGCATCCGCGCCACGGCCCCCAGCGACGCCTTCCTCTGGCCCCTGGCGCTGGTGAAACCCTGCAAGGGCGCGGTGCCGTTGCTGCGCCGCGGCGAAACGGGCTTCGGCTACCTGATGGAGCTCCGGCCCACGGGGTTTTTGGGGGCCCATGAACACGTGGGCGGCCACCTGGCCATCGGCCTGCTCCAGGTGCTGCGGGCCAGTTTTTTCCTGGCTGAGGCCTTCCATGCCCTCCACCTCAAGGGCCTCTGTTACAAGGACATCTCTCTGGGCAACCTGTTCCTGGAGCCCTCCAGCGGCCGGATCCTGATCTGCGACAACGACAACGTGGATGTGGATGGGCGGGATCTGGGCAGCGTGCTCGGCACCCCCGGGTTCATGGCCCCGGAGATCCTGATGGGCCGGGCCAGGCCAGGGGCCAACAGCGATCTCTTCTCCCTGGCGGTGCTGATCTTCCGCCTGCTCACCCGCCACGACCCCCTGCGGGGTCGCCGCGAACTGGCGATCCGCTGCCTGGATGAGCCCGCCCGGCGCCGGCTCTACGGCGAAGACCCGCTGTTCATCTTCGATCCGGCTGATCCGAGCAACCGACCCGATCCGATCGAGCATGTCGCAGCTCTGATCACCTGGCCGATTTACCCCGAGCCGATCAAGCAGCTGTTTGAGCAGACCTTCTGCACCGGTCTGCTGGACCCGAAGCGCCGGGCTCTGACCGGCCAGTGGATGGCGGCCCTGGCCGCGGCCCTCGACCAGCGTCAGCTCTGCACCCACTGCGGCCAGGAAACATTCCCCGCCCCGAGCGATACGGCCCCCTTGTGCTGGAGCTGCGGCTGCCCCATGCCACCCCCTGCCCGGCTGCGGCTGCCCCATGGCCAGGTGACGGCGGCGCCCGGTAACGAGCTGCATACCCACCACTTCGACCGCCTGCTACCACTGCGGTTGAATCAGCCCCTGGCGCGGGTGGAAGCCCATCCCAGCGATGGCGACCTGCTGGGGCTGCGCAACCTCAGCGGCCAGAGCTGGCAGGCCGAGCTCAGGACCGGCAACCGGGTGGTGGTGGAGCCGGGACAAGCCTGTAATCTCGCGCCACTGGTGCGGATCACCACACCGGCCGGGGCGGTCGAGCTGCCCTCCTGAGCCAACTTTCGAGCCCAGATCCGATGCCCTTTCCCAACGTCAGGCTCGCCAACCGGCCGCTGCATTTCATCTACATCTGCGACTGCTCCGGCTCAATGGCGGCCCAGGGCAAGATCCAGGCCCTCAATCAGGCGATTCGTCAGTCGTTGCCGGGAATGGCCGAGGTGGCTCGCCAGAACCCGGAGGCGCGGGTGCTGGTACGGGCCGTGAGCTTTGCCGACCGGGCCGTCTGGCACCTGGAGCAGCCCACGGAGGTCCAGCAGCTGCAGTGGCTGGATCTGCAGGCCGGAGGCATCACGGCCATGGGCGAAGCGCTGGAGCTGGTGGCAGCAGTGCTTCAGTCGCCGCCGATGGAGGAGAGGGCCCTGCCGCCGGTGCTCGTGCTGATCTCCGATGGCCAGCCCACCGACGACTTCGACGCCGGCCTCGCCAGGCTGATGCGTGAGCCCTGGGCCCAGAAGGCGGTGCGCCTGGCGATCGCCATGGGCCATGACGCCGACACGGAGGTGTTGCAGCAGTTCATCGGCAGCGATCCCAGCGGTGGCTTGCCCGCTGGTGAAATCCCTGGCGCCAGCGGGCACACGCCCCTGCACCGCTCGGGCCGCTCGCCCCGCCGGCCCCTGCAGGCCAGCAGCGCCACCTCCCTGGCCCAGTACATCCAGTGGGCTTCCACCGCCGTGGTGGGCGCCGCCTCGATGCCCGCCAGCCGCATGGCTGGCCCTGGGCCCCAGGCCAACATCCCTCTGCCGGATCTGCCCCCCACCCTGATGGATCCCACCGACGACGTCGGTCCCCTGGTGTGGTGAGCGGCTGGAGGCCAGCGCTCCAGGCCAGGCGCATCGGCGCGGCCCACCAGCGCAAGGGCCGCCCCTGCCAGGACGCGGTGGCCGTCTCCCGATACCGCAGCCGGGATGGCCAGCCCGTGCAGGTGATGGCGGTGGCCGATGGCCACGGCGGTGAGCACTACCTCCTCAGCGACGTCGGCAGTGCCCTGGCCTGTGAGCTGGCGCTGCAGGTGGTGAGGGAGCACCTGGGCCTCTGGGACCTTCAGGGCGCACAGGCGCCGGAGCTCGACACGTGGGTCCACTGGCTGGCGTCCGAGCTGCCCCAACGGATCCACAGCCGCTGGCTGGCTCTGGTGCGGGAGCACTGGCAGCAGCACACGGCCCTTTCTTCAGCGCCGGATCAGGCTCCCTGTTCTGAAGCCACCACGCCCGAGGCCGAGGTGCCACGGCTCTACGGCACCACCCTGGGGCTGGTGGTGATGGCCCCGCGTTGGTGGGGTTACACCGGTGTGGGCGACTGGGACCTGGTGCAGGTGGGCGCCGATGGGCAGGCCGCACTGCTCAGCGAGGAATTGGCGGGGGATGGCGGCGGCGAGGCCACGGGCAGCCTCTGCCTGGAGCAGGCCGCGGGGCTGTTCCGCAGCGGACTGGAGCCGATCGAGCACCCAGAAGCCACCTTCGGTCTGCTGCTGAGCACCGATGGCATCCGCAAATCGTGCGCCACCGATGCAGATTTCCTGTTGCTCGCCGCTCACCTGATCGCCACCCCTGCCGCCGGAGCCAGCGAGGTGCTGGCCGCGAACCTGGATCAGATCACCAGCGAAGGCAGCGGCGACGACGTGTCAGTCGCGATGGCCCAGCACGGCAGCCTCTTCACCCCCAGCCTCTTCAGGCCCAGCCAGGTGAGCATCAGCGAGGAGACCCCGCCTGGCGAGCGGCCCATTCAGGCCAGGACCATTCGCGCCCAGAAACCCTTGCTGCTCGGGGCTTTGCTGGTGGCCACCGCCGGCCTCGGGGCAGGCTGGTACTGGCTGCAGCAATCGGGCATGGCCCCTGGCCCCCCAGGAGCCGTTCGGCGCCAGATCAACCAGCTCTGCCATGGCCCCGCCAACGCCATCGCCGGCACCCTCAGCAACCGGCGCAGCCAGTTCACGGATCTGCGCCAAGGGCGCCTCACAGCCCCGCCCTTGCAGGACGCAGCCGATCTGGATCCTCTCGGGGCCCTGATCGCCAGCAGCTTCGATCCCGCCTCAGGTGGGATGGTGCAGGGGGAGGCCCTCACGGCCCTCGGTCTCTGCCCACTCCTGGATGCTGCCCTGCAGCGTCAATGGCAACCCCCGACCATCCCTGATCTCCCCGAACGATGAACGACCACCAGCTCGGAGCCGCCCTCAGGCAGCAGGTGCTCAGCGACCTCCAGCGCGGCCGCGGCGCAGAGGGCCGTCGTTTACAGGCTCTGGCCGGTGACCTCTGCGGCGAGGAGCAGATCAAGCTGCTGCCGGCCCTGCGCCATCTGATGCTCTCAGCTGCCTTCGCCAGTGCGGCCAGCCAGAGCCCGCCCCTCTCCGATACGCGGCTGCTGCCCAGGCTGATGCAGGAACTGGAGGAGGTGTTCAACCCCGCCATCTGCCAGCGCATGGAGCGGGTGGTGGGTGGACTGCTCGGCCAGCCGCCCAAGGACGTTTCAAGCTCATCGTCAACGTCAACCTCAATCTCAGCCCCTAGCTCAGCCCTAGCTGCAGCGGCAGCCATGCCCAACGCGGCTGCACGGATCAAGGCAGCGCGCAGATCTGCAGTGCCAGCTCCTATGACTCCCCTCCAGCCTCCTGCCACTCCACCCCTGCAGGCTCCGGCCAGGCGAGGCGGGGGCAGCAACGCCCTGCTCGGTCTTCTCGCCTTCCTCACCGGCGGCCTGGCGGTAGCCCTTGTGGGCGCCGTGGTGCTGCTACAGAAGTCCCCGCCCAGCACCGTGGAAAGCCCCTCCACCCCCAGGCCCAGATCGGAATCACCAGCGACCGCTGAGAAACCAGCCATACCACCCCAGGAACCGAGCCTGCCTGAGCCGGAGCCAATCACAGCGCCACAGCCGCCGCCGGCCGACACCGACCAGGCGATCGCCAGCGTTCAGGGCCTCTATGCCGCTCTCAGCAGCAAGACCTACGACCAGGCCCGCCGCTTCTTCGGGGGAGCTGCGGCCGATCAGTTCGATCCCGCCTTCTTCGACCAGTTCAAGCAGGTGAGCGTGTCCGATCTGCAAGAAACCAGCCAGGACGGCTCAACCGTTACCCTCCGGGGACTGGTGACTTTCGTCTACCCCGATGGCAGCGTCCAGACAGAGAGCCGCCGTTTCAGCGTCGACACCGCCACCACTCCCGCCCTGATCACCGCCAGCGACTTCGGGGGAGTGGTCAAGCCCCGCTAGTTGTGGTTCCAGAGCAGATTGTCGATGCCGGCAGCTGGGACGTCAGGCACAAAAAAACGCCCCATGCGGGGCGCCCTGCTGTTGGAACACTCAGCCCATCGATGACACCGATCAGGCGGTGCCGCAGAAGGTGACATCGGGAAACTTGACCTTTGCTTCCTCGAGGGCTTTGCCCTTGCCCTCTTCCTGCCAGTAATTGATCACCTCGGTGGCCTTGTTGAGGATCTCAACCCGCTCGTTGTCGGTGATCCACGACTTGGCTTCGAGCTCGCCCTTGAGCGTTTCCCAGGCATCTTCCCGCGGCCAGAAGAAGTAGGCCGTCAGAGGGCTGGGTCCGCCTCCCACAATCTGATCAACGGCCAGCGCGACGTTGTCGGGCAACCAGAGGATCTTGAGCAGGAAGCGGCCCTCATCGGCCTTGGGGGTGCGACCGGAAGGAACTCCATCCTCATCGACCGTGGCCGTTGCCAGGGCGGCGCTGGCTCCGCGCAGGGGAGGGCGCCCCTGGGTGGGAGCCATTTCAGCGGAGCTCACCGCCACGGCCGCCTCGGCGGGGATTCCTGCGGTGGCATCGCTCTCGGTGGCCGTCATGGTTTCGGCGCTCAAGGCAAAAAGGCAAACAACTAACGTACCAGTCCCTGAACCAGCCTCTCTGCAGCCCCGCGCCGTTCTTCTTTTCGACATCGACGGGGTGATCCGAGATGTCAGTGGCAGTTACCGGCGGGCCATCGCCGAAACCGTGCATCACTACAACGGCTGGCGGCCTGAACCGGGCCAGATCGACGCCCTCAAGGCCGAAGGCCACTGGAACAACGACTGGCAGGCCTCGCTGGAGTTGCTGAGACGCCGGGGGCTCCAGCCCCTGCCAACCCTCGACGCAGTGGTGGAGGTGTTCAGCCGACTTTATTTCGGTGGCGATCCTGATGGTGATCCAGCCGGCTGGAGGGGCTTCATCAAAAGCGAACCGCTTCTGGTGGAGCGTGACTTTTTCCGGGTGCTGGAGCAGGCCGGCATCTCCTGGGGCTTCGTCAGTGGCGCCGAGCCGCCCTCCTGCCGCTATGTGCTTCAACAGCGCCTCGGCCTGGTGAATCCGCCCCTGATCGCCATGGGCGAGGCACCCGAGAAGCCCGATCCCACCGGCTTTCTGCACCTGGCCCTGAAGCTCGGCACCACCGCCTCAGGGCACTCACTGCCGGTGGCCTACCTGGGCGACACCGTGGCGGACGTTCGCACGGTGATGGCCGCCCGGCGCCAGCGACCGGACCTGACCCTGCTGAGCCTGGCGGTGGCCCCGCCACATTTACAGACACCGGAGCTGGCCACTGCCCGACATGACTACGAGCAGGGGCTGCTCTGCGCTGGGGCCGATCGACTCATTCCCAGCACCGCCAGCCTGGAGCCAGACCAGCTCCTGGGTTGGCTGGGGGCCAGGCCCCTCAACGCTCCATCGCCGCCGGCGCCTTGAGGGCGGCAGCGGTGAGCACCTCATGGCCCACCTCGGTCACGGCCACATCGTCTTCGATGCGGATGCCGATCCCCTTCCAGCGCTCTTCGATCTGAGGCTGACCCTCCGGCACTGCCAGGCGGTCGCTCACGTACAGGCCGGGCTCCACCGTGAGGACCATGCCCGGCTCGAGCGGCTGGGGATGTTCACCGAGGCGATAGGCGCCGACGTCGTGGACATCGAGGCCCAGCCAGTGGCCGGTCCGGTGCATGTACAGATGACGGTAAGAGCCCTGCTCAATCAGTTCGTCGATCGACCCGCTGAGCAGCCCGAGCTCCCGTAAGCCCTCCACCAGCACCCGCAGGGCCGCTCCGTGGACCTGCTCGGCGTCGGCGCCTGGAGCCACGGTGGCGATCGCCGCCAGCTGGGCCTCAAGCACCAGCTCGTAAAGGGCACGCTGTTCGCCACTGAAGCGGCCACTTACCGGGAAGGTGCGGGTGATGTCGCCGTTGTAGTAGTCCGACACGCTGCAACCGGCGTCGATCAGCAGCAGGTCCCCATCCCGCAGCAGGGCATCGTTGCGGGTGTAGTGCAGCACGCAGGCGTTATCGCCGCCAGCCACGATCGAGCCATAGGCTGGACCGCGAGCGCCCTGCTCGAGGAAATGCTGCTCGATCACCGCCTGGATCTGGCGCTCGCTCAGCCCCGGACGGGCCACCTCCCGGGCGCGTTCATGGGCTTCGGCGGAGATCCGCGCGGCCTCCCGCAGCCGATCGAGTTCGGCCGGGCTCTTGCGCAGGCGCATGTCCTGCAGGATCGGGCAAGGGGCCACCAGTCCCAGGGCCGCCCGTCCCGTGCGCGGCGCACGATCGAGTTGCTGGCCCCAGGCCTGGAGCACCAGGTGCTCCACGGTTGCGTCGCGGCCCACGCGGAAGGCGATCCCTTCGGCGCCCTGGAGGTAGTCGGAGAGGCGGGAAGCCAGCTCGGCGCGGGGGTGGGCCAGATCGGCACCGAAGTGCTCCACCGCCCCCTCGCAGCCCCAGCGGAAGCCATTCCACACTTCGGCGGAGGGATCCCTGGGCTCTACGAACAGCACGAAGGGGTTGTCGCTCTGGTGGGGCAGGAAGAGGGCGACGGCCCCCGGCTCATCGAAGCCGGTGAGGTACCAGAAGTCGCTCTGCTGGCGGAATGGGTACTCCACATCAGCGTGGTGACGCACCAGCGCTGCCGCCGGAATCACGGCCGCCGCACCCCCTAGAGCCTCCAGGAAACGCACACGACGCTGGTGGAACTCGGTCTGGGGGATCACCATGGGGACAATGCCTCTAGCGAGAAGATGGCATACCCCATTGAATGAACGTGCTCCCATGCCGCGATCGGCCGCGACGACACCCCGATGAATGAGCTCCTGGGTCTGGCGGCCTTGGTGGTGGTCATCCTGATCGGCTCGGCCCTCTGCTCCGGAGTGGAGGCGGCCCTGCTCACGGTCAACCCCCTGCGCGTGCACGAACTGGCCAGTCGGCCAAGGCGAGTGAGGGGGGCCAGGGCACTGCTGGCCCTGAAGAACCGCATGGGTCGCGCACTTGCCGTGCTGGTGATCCTCAACAACGGCTTCAACATCTTCGGCAGCCTCATGCTGGGCAGCTACGCCGGCTGGGTGTTCTCCAAGCTCGGCGTCGACCGGGTGGCCCTACCCCTCTTCTCGGTGGGGCTGACGGTGCTGGTGATCATGCTCGGGGAGATCCTTCCCAAGGCCGTGGGCAGCCGCCTGGCGCTGCCGGTGTCCCTGGCCAGCGCCGCGGCGGTGACCCTGCTGCTGCGGCTGATGTTGCCGCTGGTGATCCTGCTGGAGAGGATCATGCCGGCGATCACCGCCGAGAGCGAACTCACCACCGACGAAGAGGAGATCCGGCTGCTCGCCCGCCTCGGGTCACAGAAGGGCCAGATCGAGGCCGACGAGGCGGCGATGATCGCCAAGGTGTTTCAGCTCAATGACCTCACCGCCAGGGATCTGATGGTGCCGCGGGTGGCTGCACCGACGGTGTCGGGCCATGCCCCCCTGGAGAGCGTGCGCGATCTGCTGCTCACCAACAGCGCTGGCTGGTGGGTGGTGCTCGGTGAGGAGGTGGATGAGGTGCTGGGGGTGGCCAGCCGCGAGAGCCTGCTGGTGGCCCTGGTGGAGGGCCGCGGCCTAGACAGCGCCCTCAGCCTCACCGAACCGGTGGAGTTCGTCCCCGAAATGATCCGCGCCGATCGGCTGCTGACAGCCTTCCGCCGCAGCAGCCATTCGGTGCGGGTGGTGGTGGATGAATTCGGGGGGTTCGTCGGCGTGATCGGTGCCGACGCCGTGCTGGCGGTGCTGGCGGGCTGGTGGCGGCGTCCCCAACCCGTCGGGGAGGCTCAGGGATGACCGCAACGGCCATGGCTCCGCCGCCGATCCTCGAGCGCTGTGAGCAGCTGCTGCTGCGCTGGCGCGGCCAACTATCTCTGAGCGCCCGGGAGCGCACCAGCCTCGGGCCGGAACTGGCCGCCCTTGATCGCCAGCTGGAGCGGCTACGGCGCCGGGAGGCGCATGTGGCCGTTCTCGGCCGGGTGGGAGTGGGCAAATCGAGCCTGCTCAATGCCCTGCTGGGGGAGCCCCGCTTCGCCACCGACCTGGCCCATGGCTCCACGAGAGCGCAGCAGCGGCAACTCTGGTCCGGGGCCATGGACGGGCCGCTGCAGGTGCAGCTGGTCGATACGCCCGGCATCGATGAGGTGGCCGCCGCAGCCCGGCACCGCCTGGCCGCCCGGGTGGCCCTGGGGGCTGATCTGGTGCTGGTGGTGCTCGACGGCGACCTCAGCCGGGTGGAAGCCGACGCGGTGCAGCTGCTGCTGAGCTCAGGCAAACCCCTGCTGCTGGTGGTGAACCGCATCGACGGCTGGCCCGAGGGGGAGCGAAAAGCCCTGCTGGCCAGCATCCGCAGCCGGCTTCCCGCTGCCGCCCGTGAGCTGGAGCTGGTCACCGTTGCCGCGGCGCCCCGGGGCGGTGTGCTGCTCCCCGATGGCCGGGTGCGCAGCGAGCAGCTGCCGCCGCAGGTGGAGCCCCTGCGCATGAGGCTCACAGGGCTGCTCAAGGCCCATGGGGAGCTGCTGCTGGCACTCAATGCCCTGGCGGCCGGAGATCGCTTCAACCAGCGTCTCTCGCACTGGCGACTGCAGCAGCACCGCCGCCAGGCCCAGACGTTGATCGGACGTTTCGCAGCCCTCAAGGCCACGGGTGTGGCCGCCAACCCGCTGATTCTTCTGGATCTGGCCGGTGGGCTTGCCCTGGACACGGCCTTGGTGCTGCAGCTCTGCGAGCTCTACGGGCTGCCGCTGAGTGGTCCCCAGGCCAGGGCACTCCTGGGCCGTCTCTCCAGCCACAGCGCCTTGCTGGGGGGCGCCCAGCTGGCCCTGCAACTGCTGCTTGGAGCCGTGCGCCAACTGCTGCTGCTGGCAGCACCGGCCACCGCCGGGCTGTCCCTGGCTCCGGCGGCACCGGTGGCCCTGGCCCAGGCGGCCCTGGCGATCCAGACCACACGCCAGACGGGGAAGCTGGCTGCCGCAGCCCTGCTGAAAGGGGCCCAGCGCGGTCGGGCCCGCCCCGGGGCGCTGCTGCGCCGCCTGGGACGCCATGACCCCCAGGCGCGTCTATGGCTGCAGCAGTGGCAGCTGGAGGGCCGAGAGGCCGTGAATGCCAGCCTGCTGCCGTGAGTGAATCAGCCGGCCAGCCGGCCTTGGTGGCCCTGTTCGGAACCAGCGCCGATCCACCGACTCTCGGACACCGCACGCTGCTGGCGGGGCTCATCCGGCACTACCCCCTGGTGAGGACCTGGGCCAGCGACAACCCCTTCAAGACCCATGGGGCACCCCTGGCCGTGCGAGCGGCCCTGCTGGAGGCGGTGGTGGAGAGCCTGGAGAGTCCCAGGCTGCAGCTCGACCAGAGCCTGAGCAGCCCCAGGGCCCTGGACACCCTGAAGCGGGCGGCGCAACAGTGGCCTGATGCGGAGCTGGTGTTCGTGGTGGGCAGCGACCTGCTTCCCCAGATCCAGCGCTGGTACGGGGCGGATGAGATCCTGCGCCGCTGTCGTCTGGCGGTGGTGCCGAGGCTGGGCTGGCCGCTCGACTCCCTGCAGATCGAGCAGCTGAACCACCGGGGTGGACGGGTGGAAGTGCTGCCCCTGGAGATTCCGGCCACAGCCAGCTCCGCGATCCGTCGCCACCCCGACCCGCAACTGGTGCCGCCAGAACTCTGGCCGGTGTTGCTGGAGCAGAATCTCTATGGTCTGCGCACCTGCCAGGCCAGCCGTCCTCCCCTGCGCTGATGCGTCTTGCCCTGGCTCAGATCAATCCCCTCGTGGGGGATCTGCGCGGCAATTCCGCCCAGCTGCTGAAACACAGCCAGCGAGCCGCGGCTGCGGGCGCCGATCTCGTTATCACCCCCGAGCTCTCGCTCTGGGGTTACCCCCCGCGAGACCTGCTTTTGCGCCCCTCCCTGCTGCAGGAGCAAGGGCGGGTGCTCGAGACCCTCGCTGCCGAGCTACCGCCGGAGCTCGGCCTGCTGCTGGGGCTGGTGGATCCGATTGCCGGTCGCGAGCTGCCGGGGTTGTACAACTCCGTTGCGCTGGTGCAACGGGGCAGCTGGCGGATGGTGGCGCGCAAGCGGCTGCTGCCCAGCTACGACGTCTTCGATGAAAGGCGCTACTTCCAGCCCGGTGATCAGGCCTGCCTGCTGGAGTGGCCTGGGGCAGGGCGGGTCTGGCGCCTGGGGCTCACCATCTGCGAAGACCTCTGGGTGGAGGAGCGGGTGCAGGGCCACCGGCTGGCAGGCGCCGACCCGATCGCGGAGCTGGCGTCCCAGCGTCCCGATCTGCTGCTGAACCTCTCCGCCTCCCCCTTCGCCCAGGGCAAACCTGAACTGCGTCTGAAGCTGGCGGCAGCGGCAGCAGCCCGGCTGGGCTGTCCGGTGGTGTACGTGAACCAGGTGGGGGGCAACGACGAACTGGTCTTCGACGGAGGCAGCTTCGTGATCGATCCCCAGGCCCGGGTGCTGCGCCAGCTGCCCTGCGCCCAGGTGGCCCTCGACCTCTGGGAGCCCGCACCCCGGGAAACAGCCCCAGCGCCCCCAGCCTTCACCGCTCCGCCGCCTCAGCCACTGCCGGCGCCCATGGAGCAGCTGTTCCGGGTGCTTGTGCTGGGGGTGCACGACTATGCCCGCAAATGCGGCTTCCAGCAGGTGGTGCTGGGGTTGAGCGGCGGCATCGACTCCGCCCTCGTGGCCGTGATCGCCGCGGCGGCTCTCGGGCCCGGGCAGGTGCTGGCCCTGCTGATGCCCTCCCCGTACAGCTCGGCTGGGTCGCGCCTCGATGCGATCGCGCTCGCCGACCGGCTGGGACTACCCCATCAGACCGTGGCGATCGAGGCCTTGATGGGGGCCTTCGACCACAGCCTGGAGTCCGTGCTGGGCAGTGCTCCCCAGGGGCTGACCGCCGAGAACCTGCAGTCACGCATCCGCGGCACGCTGCTGATGGCAGTGGCCAACCAACAGGGCCGCTTGCTGCTCTCCACCGGCAACAAGTCGGAGCTGGCGGTGGGCTACTGCACCCTGTACGGGGACATGAACGGCGGGCTCTCAGTGATCGGCGATCTCTACAAGACCACCGTGTTCCGGCTCTGCCACTGGCTCGACAGCGAGGCCGCCGCCGATTGCCGACAGGCCCTTGGCCTCCCCGGCAGCGGCGAACTGATCGGGGCCGCCATTCGCACCAAGCCCCCCAGCGCGGAGCTGAGGCCCGACCAGCTCGACACCGATTCCCTGCCCGACTACGACCAGCTCGATCCCCTGCTCAGGGCCTACATCGAGGAGCTGCGCTCACCGGAGGAGCTGATCGGCGAAGGGCACGTCGATGGGGAGCTGGCACGTCGGGTGTACCGGTTGCTGCGCACGGCCGAATTCAAACGCCGCCAAGCGGCTCCTCTGCTGAAGGTAAGTGGCCGGGCCTTCGGCGGGGGCTGGCGCATGCCCATCGCCGCCGGACCGCTCACCTGAGGGACGCTCATCGAAGCGGTCCGTGCCCAATCCATGGCGAAAGCTGGCGATCGGGCTGCCAGCCCGCCAACCTGGTAGGAGCTTCTCAGTGGCATGGCCAGCATGGGCCCAGCGGCACCGATCGCGAGCATCGGTGTTCCCCGGGAGATCAAACGGGATGAACAGCGGGTGGCCCTCAGCCCCGACGGGGTGAGGGAACTGGTCTCTCAGGGTCTTGAGGTGCGCGTCGAGGCCGGAGCAGGCCAGGGGGCCGGCATGGAGGACGCCAGCTACGCAGAAGCTGGAGCGCGCCTGGTGGACCGCGAGGAGGCCTGGGGCGCCCATCTGGTGGTGAAGGTGAAGGAACCCCAGCCGGAGGAATTCCCCTTCCTGCGAGGTGATCAGGTGCTGTTCACCTACCTACACCTGGCGGCCTATCCCGAGGTGGGACGAGCCCTGCTGGAAGCAGGCACCACAGGCGTGGCCTACGAAACCGTCCAGCTCGACAACGGCAACCTGCCGCTGCTGGCGCCGATGAGCGAAATCGCCGGACGGCTGGCCGCCCAGGTGGGGGCCCATCTGCTCGAGAAACCCCACGGCGGCAGAGGTGTGCTGATGGGCGGCTGCGCTGGGGTGCGGCCAGCGAGGGTGATCGTGCTCGGGGCCGGCACCGTCGGCTGGCATGCCGCTCGGGTCGCCGCGGCCATGGATGCGGAGGTGTTCCTGCTGGATCACACTCCCCAGCGCCTGCGCATGCTGGAACCCCAGCGGATCGGGCGGATGGTGAGCCTGGTGAGCAGCAACAGCCTGATCGAGCGGCTGGTGCCCAGTGCCGATCTGGTGGTGGGCGCAGTGCTCACCCCCGGCAGCCGGGCCCCCACCCTGGTGGATGAGGGGGTGGTGAAGCGGATGAAGCCCGGCTCGGTGATCGTCGATGTGGCGATCGATCAGGGGGGCTGCATCGCCACCAGCCGCGAGACGACCCATACCGATCCCGTGGTGACCATCCACGGCGTGCAGCACTACGCCGTGGGCAACATGCCCGGCGCTGTGCCCTTCACTTCCACGGAAGCCCTGGTCAGTGTCACCCTTCCCTACATCATGGGCATCGCGGGGAGGGGACTGGTGGAAGCGGTCACCGAGCGGCCCGAGTTGCTCTCAGGCCTCAACACGGTGGATGGGGCGGTCTGCCATCCCGGAGTGGCCAAGGCCCTGGGAATGCCGACCCGCCATCCGATGGCCTGTCTGCGCTGAGCAGATCGAGAGGCGGCAGGGGACGCCGCAGCGCCTCTGGCTGCAGGCCCTCCCGCAGGGCCAGCACCAGCCCGGCGGCCTCCGCGTAGCTGGCTGCGGCGATCGTCCGCAGACCAAGGTGCTCGGCGCTCACGTTTAGAAGTGAAGGGTTGCCCTCGACGGCGATCAGGGGGATGCCCCGCTCCGCGCAAGCCAGGACAGCCTCACCGCCCAGGGCACCGGCGGGGGCCACCACAGCGCCGATCCTGCTGGGATGAATCAGGTCTCCGCCAAAGAACTCAAGCCCAGGTGATGGCGCGGGCCGCAGGGGGATCAGGTTGGGGGCCCGGCTCAGGCCCACCAGCACACAGGGCAGAAAGGTGTGACCCAGCTCTTCAGCAGCGGCCAGTGGATCCAGGCGCGGATCCAGGGACAGGGGGGCCAGGGCCGGGGCATGGGCGCAGGGAATGCCCAGCTGGCGGCTGAGCAGATGGCTGATCACGGCTTCAGCGCCAGCGAGGGCATCCACGCCGCTGCCCTGCCGGTAGGAGGCCAGTGCCTCACTGCTGGGTTCATCGGGAAAGCGGGCCACCACGGCGATGGCGGTGGCACCGGCCTGGAGCAGGCGTTCCCCCGCCCGGATCAGAGCATCCGGCCGGCCGATCAGCCCGCTGCTCGCCCCGCTGGGGCCAAGCGAGAGGCTCACCTCCAGGGGAGCGTCGGTGCTGAGCACAGGGCCGATCGAGAGACCCAGGCTGGCGCGGCAGGCCTCGGCCACCTGCAGGTGACGCAGGCGCAGCTCCTCCTCGATGCCGGCATCAAGCAGCAGCCCAACCCGCTGGGACGCCACCGGCGCCAGGGCCAGATCACCGGCCGCAAAGCGGTTCAGCGCCCAGCCCTCCACGTAGTGAATGCGCGGGTCGCTCCAGTAGAGAGCCGCCGCATTGAGGGCATTGGGATGGGTGATCAGGCAGCCAGAAGCGGCCGCCAACAGCCGGGCTGCGGGCAGGCCATCTCCGGCGTAGCCACCGATGGCACAGCCGATGCCGGTAGGGATCACCAGCAAGGTGGGCAGAGGCCGGCTCAAGGGATCAGAAGCAGGACCGCTTCGATCCGCAACCGCCGCTGCGGCCTGGAGCCTTCCGCAGCCGGCAGGACAGCGGTGATGGCCCAGCGCAAGGGCTCTCCTCGCTCAGCCAGGGCATCCCGCACCTGGGGAAGCAGCGGACCTGGGGCCGCATCCAACCAGAAGTCCACTGTCTCGAGCCGGGGCACTGGAAGGGGAGTCAGCGCTGGTACTGGCCGAACTGGACCTCGTAGAGCGCATCCTCCTGGCCCGCCACGAGGTTCAGGTCACTGCGGGGGTAAGACACACAGAGCAGGGCAAAGCCCTCGGCCTGCAAATCGGCCTTGACACCCATTGCATCGGGCTGGTGCACCTCCCCTTGGCGTAAGCGAGCCGCACAGGTGGTGCAGACCCCGGAGCAGCAAGAGCTGGGCAAGGGAACGCCGGCTGCCTCCGCCGCCGCGAGAACGGTCTGATCGGCCCGGCAGGAAAAAGTGTGAGTGACGCCGTTGAGCTCGGCGATCACGGTGAAGCTGTCACTCATGGCGTGGTGGAAACGCGGCAGGGGCCTGTCGCGGCGCATAGTCGGGTTCAGGAGGCGACCGCCGATCAAGCGGATCACCCCTCCATCTTCCAGGACGGCGTGGCCCCATCGAGTGGCAGCTCCAGCCACTGGCCTGGATGGGGCGCCAGATATTCCGGCGGCTGGGGCTCGCCGGGGCTGCAGGCTGGAGCTGTCAGGCAGAGGTCAAAACTGATCGAGAGACGCAGGTCCTCCTCTTCCTCGCTTGGCAACACGGCGTGGTCGGTGCTGGACGGAAAGAGAACCAGCAGACCCGCCTGCGGGGCGAGATCGTGCCAGCCGGCATTGAGGGGATGGCCCAAAGCGATCGGGCCGTCGTGGCCGACAGCCAGGCCGGGCACCATTTCATTGCTGCGGCGTCCATCGAACAGGCGCAGGCAACCGCTGCGGCCGCTGCCATCGCCATTGATGTAATACACAGCGCTGAGATGGGCATTTGGATGGTGGTGCCGACCCACCACCTGGCCAGGCTCCGCAACCACAGGCCAACAGCGCTGCAGATGCAGCCTGATGCGCGCAAGATCGAAGCCAAGGACCCGCAGGTAGTGCTGGGCTTCTCGGCACACCTGCTCCAAAAGCCAGGCGAACTCCGGACGCTGATGCAGCTGCCAGACGCCATGAAAGTCCCCGGTCCAGGCGCAACCTGGATCGGGGTTGGCATCCTGCTCGCCGCGCAGGGCAAGCACCTGTTGAAGCATCAGGGCCGAATCGAGCGGATCCGGCTGCAGTTGAACCCGGCTGATCGCCAGGGGGAACAGGCTGAGGATCGCTCGATCCGGTTCAGGCCATGGCTGTTGCACCACCCACCACTTCCAGGATCTCCTGGGTGATGGCCGCCTGGCGGGCCTTGTTGTAGTCGAGCGTGAGGCTCTTGGCTAGAGCTTTGGCGTTGTCGCTGGCGTTGTTCATGGCCGTCATTCGGCTGGCCAGCTCACTGGCAGAAGACTCCTGCAGGGAACGCAGCAGTTGGTTCTCCAGATAGAGGGGCAGCAGGGCGTTGAGCAACTGATCAGGACTCTGCTCAAAAACAAAGTCAGATTCCAGGGCCGGCTCCTGGTTGGGTGCTGTACCGCGCTCCACCGCCAGACGACCCTCGCGGGTGGTCAGGCGGAAAATCTCGTCATCCGGGCTGGCGATGCCCTGGGGATCGAGGGGCAACAGGGTCTGGGAAACAGGAGCACTGCTGACCAGGTTGATGAACTTGGTGTACACCATCTCGACACGGTCCGTTGAGCCGGAGAGGAACTCGGCCAGCACCTGATCAGCGATACCGCGGGCCTCATCGGCATTCGGCACCTGGTCGAGCCCAGTGAACGTGGCCGTGATCGGATACGAGCGATTCTGGAAGTAGGTGGTGGCCTTACGGCCGATCAGGACCAGCGTAATCTCATAGCCCTGTCCTTTCAACTCAGCGAAACGCTGTTCCGTGCGCTTGATGATGTTGGCGTTGTAGCCACCACAAAGGCCCCGATCGGCGCTGACCGCCAACAGGGTGATGTGGCGAAGGGGGCGCTCCTGCTCTAGGAGGGGCGTGTTGACAACGTCTTCAAAGCGAAGGCGTGATTGCAGGTTCTCGAGCACCCTCGCCAGTCGGTCTGCGAAGGGCCTGGCACGCAGAACCTGTTCCTGGGCGCGGCGCACTTTTGCAGCCGCCACGAGGCGCATCGCCTCGGTGATCTTGCGGGTGTTCTTTACCGAACTGATCCGATCTCGGATTTCCTTGAGGTTGGCCATGGTGGGGGGACCTCAGGCGGAAGCCAGAAGGGTGGACTTGACGTCGTTGATGGCATCCTTGAGCATCGCTTCAGCTTCGTCTCCCAGCTGCTTCTCGCTCTGAACCTTGGCGATGAACTCAGGCTTGTTGGTCTTGAGGTAATCGCGCAGCTCGCGGCAGAACTGCACAACCTGATCAACGGGCACTTCGTCAATCAGGCCCTTGACGCCGGCGTAGACCACGGCAACCTGCTCAGCCAGGATCAGCGGGCTGTACTGGGGCTGCTTGAGCAGCTCACGCAGGCGCTTGCCCCGGCCAAGTTGAGCCTGGGTGGCGGCATCAAGGTCGGAGGCGAACTGTGAGAAGGCGGCCAGTTCATCAAACTGGGCCAATTCCAATTTGAGGGTGCCGGCGATCTTCTTGATCGCTTTGGTCTGGGCGGCGCCACCCACCCGGCTCACGGAGATCCCCACGTTGATGGCGGGCCGCAAACCGGAGTTGAACAGATCGGAACTGAGGAACACCTGCCCATCAGTGATCGAGATCACGTTGGTGGGGATGTAGGCCGACACATCTCCAGCCTGGGTTTCGATGATCGGCAAGGCAGTCATGCTGCCCTTGCCCATGGCATCAGAGAGCTTGGCTGCACGCTCGAGCAGACGGCTGTGGCAGTAAAAGACGTCGCCGGGGTAGGCCTCACGGCCGGGCGGACGGCGCAACAGCAGGGACATCTGGCGGTAGGCCTGAGCCTGTTTGGTCAGGTCGTCGTACACCACCAGGGTGGCCTTGCCTTCATACATGAAGGACTCGGCGATGGCAGCACCCGTGTAGGGAGCGAGGTACTGAAGAGCCGCAGGCTCAGAGGCACTGGCGGCAACGATCACGGTGTAATCGAGGGCGCCGCGCTCGCGCAGCACATCCACCACGTTGGCCACTGAAGCCGACTTCTGGCCAATGGCCACATAGACGCAGACAACGCCCTCACCCTTCTGGTTGAGGATGGTGTCGATAGCGATGGCGGTCTTGCCAGTCTGCCGGTCGCCGATGATCAGCTCACGCTGGCCGCGACCAATGGGGATCATGGCGTCGATGGCCGTGATGCCGGTCTGCATCGGCTCATGCACCGACTTGCGCTGGATGATGCCAGGAGCCATCGACTCGATCAGACGGGTCGAGGTGGTGGCGATCTCACCCTTGCCGTCGATCGGCACACCAAGGGGGTTGATCACCCGGCCGAGCATCGCCTCACCCACAGGCACCTCGGCGATACGGCCGGTGGCCTTGACGGTGCTGCCTTCCTGGATGCCCACACCCTCCGCCAGAAGCACCGCACCGACGTTGTCGTCTTCGAGGTTCAGAGCGATGCCCTCGCTGCCATCGTCGAACTGGACCAGCTCGCCGGACATGACCTGCTGAAGGCCGTAGATCCGGGCGATGCCATCACCCACCGAAAGCACGGTTCCGACGTTGCTGACCGAAACGGACTTGTCATATTCCTCGATCTGCTGCTTGAGAATGGCGCTGATCTCGTCGGGGCGGATGGAAACCATGGATGGAGATCCCCGGGCGGGGAGACGATGGAAGGGAGTTGAAGGCGGTTGGAGAGGTCTAGCCAGCCTTGGCCAGAGCCAGGCCGAGACGGCGCACCTGGCCAGCGAGGCTCGCGTCGATCACCTGGGATCCGACGCTGACGACAAAGCCACCGATGAGGGCGGGGTCGATGTGAAGGTCGAATTCGACCTTGTCGGTGCCGGCAACGGCCTGAACCTTGGTATGCAGGGCCTGCTGCTGCTGCTCGCTCAGAGGTGACGCGGAGGTGACCCGCGCCAGGGCGATGCCCCGTTGCTCGCGGTAGAGCACCAGAAAGCGATCCAGAACTGCATCCAGCATGGAGATGCGTTGGCGATCCGCGAGCACCTTGAGGAGTGTCAGGAACGTTGGGGTGATGTCCTTCTCGAACAGCGTGATCAGGGCCTTCTTCTTGGCGTCGGGCTCGATCACCGGCGAGGCGAAAGCGGCCCGCAACTCGGGTGATGCATGCCAGAGCTCAAGAAGCTCCTTGGCCTGCTCCGCCACAAGTTCTGTTTCCTGACGCTGATCGACCACCTGAAGCAGGGCTTCTGCGTAAGGGGTGGAGATGGAATTGAGAAGAGGCATCAGGCTTGCCCAAGGCTGTTGATGGATTGGTCGATGAAACGGGCTTGAGTCTCGGCGTCGAGCTTGCCGGGCAAGGACGCAAGAGCCCTCTCGACAGCACGGCGGGCTGCCTCGCGGCGGAGCTGTTCGCTGACTCTGGAGGCTTCCGACTGGAGGTCTGCCACTGCACCCTGCTTGAGGCGGGCCATCTCATCGACGGTACGGCGCTCACTATCAAGGCGTAGGGCGTCAGCACGGGCCCTGGCATCACTACGGATCTTTTCGGCCTTCATCTGAGCATCGGCCAGGTCCTGCTTGGCTGCCGCCAGGGCCGTGGTGGTCTCCAGGAGTCGCTTCTCGGCATCCTCCAGATCGGCGAGGATGGCTGCTCGCCTGGTGGCAAGAATCCCTCCGAGCACCTTGGGCAAGAACCAGACCAACGCGGCAATAACGATTGCCAGGTTGATGATGTTGGTTTCGAAAAGATCCAGGTTGAGGCCGAACCCTCCCTCACTGGCAAGAAGGATCGGGACTGAAGTGAGGATGATCATTGGGCTGCCAGCAAACGGGTGACGATCAGATCGCCGAGCCGGTCGGCTTCACCATTGAGGGTGTCTTCAGCCTGCTTCCTCTGGCTGTCGATTTCCCGACGGGCCGCCTCACGGCTGCCATTGGCTTCCGCCTGGGCCGCGGCGAGTGCACTTCGGTAAAGACGATCCATTTCCTGCTCGGCCTCCACGATCAGGGCCTGAGCCTGCTGGCGGGCTTCGCGCAGCTGCTGGCGCAGATCCGCCTCCAGCCGCTCAGTCTGGGCCAGCTGCTGCTTGGCCTCGGCGCGACTGGTGGAGATGTAGCTCTCACGCTCCTCGACGGTCTTGCCGACAGGGCGGAAAAACAGAGCGTTGAGAATGAAGGTGAGGAGGACGACCTGAACCGCCATCAGCGGCAGGGTGGCATCGAGGTCGAACAGACCTCCCTCGGGAGCACCTGCTGCGGCAAGCAGTAGCCAGCTGGTCATGGGGCGGGGACGCTGGAGGGATCGGGTGGGCCGCCCCGACTTGGAGGCGGAGGGGACGGATAGAAGCTTTGGGACCACAGAACGGGGACCGAGGCCTCAGCCCCAGTCCCCCGTTCCTGGCGGGAGCGATCAGCCTGCGAAGGGATTCGCGAACAGCAGCACAAGGGCAATAACCAGGCCGTAAATGGTGAGTGCTTCCATGAACGCCAGGGAGAGCAGCAGGGTGCCTCGGATCTTGCCTTCGGCTTCGGGCTGGCGGGCGATGCCCTCGACAGCTCCGGCTGCAGCGGTGCCCTGACCGATGCCGGGGCCGATGGCGCCTAGGCCGATGGCGAGACCGGCAGCCACAACAGACGCTGCAGAAGTGATGGAATCCATGGTGGAACGTTGGGGATGTGGGGGCGCCGGAAGAGCGCGGGATGAACCTGGCGCCTGGGACATCTCCGCTGAGGGAGACGGGCCCGGTTCAGACCGGACCTACGCGCAGAAGATTTAGCAGAACGACCGACCGGACCTGTGGAGGCTGATCAGCCTTGAAGAATCAGTGATGCTCTTCGTGCACCGCTTCACCGATGTAATAAGCGGCGAGGGTTGCAAAAATCAGGGCCTGGATGGCGCTGGTGAAGAGACCCAGGAACATGGCAGGGAGTGGAACAACCAGGGGTACCAGGAACGCCAGCACCGCCACCACCAGCTCGTCGGCAAGAATGTTGCCGAACAGACGGAAGGAGAGCGACAGTGGCTTGGTGAAATCCTCGACGATCTTGAATGGAAGCATGATCGGCGTGGGCTCCACGTAATACTCGAAGTACCGAAAGCCCTTGCGGCTAAGACCTGCATAGAAGTAGGCCAGAGATACCAGCAAAGCCAGGGCGATGGTGGTGTTGATATCAGCAGTAGGTGCCCCGAGCTCACCACTGGGCAGATGAATCAGTTTCCAGGGAACCAGGGCTCCGCCCCAGTTGCTCACGAAAATGAAGAGGAAAAGGGTGCCGATGAAAGGAAGCCAGTCTCGGTAAGCCTTTTCGCCGATCTGATCACGGGCCAGATCACGCAGATAACCCCAGATGAATTCCAGCAGGTTCTGGACACCACGGGGATCGCGCTCAAGGTTTCTGGTACCAGCTACAACCAGAGCCAGCAGCGCGCCGATGACGAGCCAGGAGCTCAGGAATACCTGGCCATGAATTTGAAAACCACCGATCTTCCAGTAGAGGTGCTGACCCACCTCCAGCTCGGCGAATGGAAGGGAAAGAGACAACGGAACCATCGAGGGGTACAGAGGTGCCGCTGAAGCGACGGATTGGGTGATCAGGAAATCGAGGTATCGCTGATCAGGGACGGACGAAGGCCTGAAGGAGAAGGGCCGGCTTGTAGAGCAGGAACCCGATCAGGGCCGGAAGGATTTCCAGCTGCGGAATCCGTGAGCAACCCAAAACGAGCACCACCGGAACCAGCAACTGACCCTTTCCAACCCCCTTGGACTCGGGACCGATACGACCCACGCTGCGTGCAAGAAGCCGAAGGTAGAGCATGCCGGAGACCGCTCCAAGCGAGAGGCTCAGGGCAGTGGTCCAATCGAACAGGAAGGCTGCCGCAGGGACAGCCAGAGCTGAAACCAGCAGAGTGGACAACAACAGACGCCTTTGCAGACGCACGTACTCGTCCATGCCGTTATCTGGAATGTCCACCTCTGGAGTGGACTCGGGGGATGGAGCAGGCGGAACAAGAGTGGGAACCGCCAGTTCTCTCCCGGCCAGACCACGCAGCAAGGACGCCCGCAGATCAGAAGCCTCCTGAGGGAGGAAGACCTCAGGGGAATCAGGGCCGGTTGTTGTACCGGATGCGGGGGTGGCCTGCAAGCGCGTCAGCAAATCGGAAAAGGCGCGCGGAATCTATCACGAAGCTGTTACAACCCAGTTGTGGAGCCCTTGCCGGCAGGAGCCAGCAGCAGCAGGCGGCGGAGCCAGAGAGTGCGCGCCACCGCAGCCTGCAGCTCGGGCGACCAGCCCAGGGACAACCGGCCGATCGGAGTCGACTCCGGCGCCGCCTCAAGGGCCATCAGCAGGGCCAGTTCCTGATCATCGAGATCGATCGGCCTGAGGTCAGGATCGAGCAGCGTGGTTCCCGGCCAGCCCCACAGGCAGGGGTTGCGGCGGCCGCTGGCCGCCAGCAACTCCTCATCGTTGTCCCAGGAGCTGATGCGCAGGGGGCCTCGGCTGAGAAAGAACTCGAAGTGGCTGATGTCGGGGTCGAGGCTTTCCACCAGCGCCCAGCGCTGGTGATCGGGCAGGGCCCGGGCACGCTCCAACAGCTCTCCCTCCAACAGGCGGGCCGGATCCCAGACCTCGGGGTTGGAGAAGCCGGCAAACTCAAGCCCTGCGCTGGCCACGAAGCGAAACAGGCCTTCCAGGTCGTAGCTGGTTTCCTGAGGATGGAGGTACATGTCGGCGAAATTGGCGTCCGCCCCGGTGTCGAGAGCCCAGCGCTGCTCGTGGTGGCGGCGCAGGCGGTTCGTTCCCGGCAACTGCTCGAAGAGAGCACGGCCCAGGCGCAGGCCATCGCCATCGCCGATCACCTCCAGAGCTGTGAGCGCCCGCTGCACCCGGTGGATCTCCCAGCGGCCGCCATTGGCATAAAGAAAAAGGTGCAGCAGGCCGCCGGGGCTTAGAAGTTCAGCCAGGGCCTGCAATCCCGCTTCGGGCTCACGCAGGTGGTGAAGCACCCCGACCGAATTGATCAGCTCGAACGGGCCTTCCCCTTTGAGGTCCAGCAAGCTGCGCTGCTCGATGCGCAGGGAAGAGCAGTGCCGGGCGCCGCCCGAGCGCCGCAGCCGCTCGCGGGCCACCTCCAGGGCGCCCGAGCTGATGTCGACCGCCAGGATCTCCGCTCCAGGGTTGAGGTGAGCCAGGTAATCGGTACTGACGCCAGTGCCGCAGCCAGCATCCAGCAATCGGAGAGGCGGGCCCGCCTCCGGCAGGCGGCCCGTGCAGGCACTGCTGACGCAGGGATAGCTCCAGCGCCAGTTGTAGCCGGGTGGGGGTCCATCCTGGAGTGGATCCCCCGGGTAGGGGAAGCGGTCGTAGAAGGCGCTCACCACCGGTGTGGCGGCATCGGCGGAGCCAGGGTTCATCGTCGATGGGATGGAATCCATGGGGAGCTTTTCATGGGCTGGGCCCAGCGATGGACGCGGCTGGACGATGGGCGCCACTGAAGGTCCGCTGCAAACATTTGTTCATGCCGGCCGGGAGGGCAGGACCCCAGCCGTAACGTGGCTTTGCCCGGTACACGCCCGTTCATGACCGTGACCGCCAGCAGCGGCAGCACCAGGGTCAGCCCTCAGCTCTACGACACACTGCCGCTCTCCAGCGTCCGTCAGGCGGAGCAACAGGATCGCTTCCCCGAGAAGGTTGAGCTCGAAACTCTTCTCAACTTCTACCGAAGCGGTTCGGCCCGAGTTGAGGCGGCTCGACTCATCTCCGCCAATGCCGACGCCATCGTCGCCAAGGCCGCCAACCGGATCTTCGCCGGCGGCACCCCGCTGTCCTATCTCGACGCGCCACTGACCCCCTTCAACGTGGGTTCTCTCGAGAGCGAGACACTGGCAAGCGACCAGCTGGCAGCCGCTATCTCCGTGCGTACGTTCGCCCAGGGCAGCGGTGGCACCGGCCTTCTCGGCCGGATTCTCGAAGGGGTCCAGGCCGATGCCGACGTGCGGGTGGTGCTTCCCCCCGGCTTCAGCCCGATCAGCGTGGCGCGCTACGGCACCGAGCGCATGCGCAAGTCGCTGCGCGACATGGGCTGGTTCCTCCGCTACGTGGGATACGCCCTGGTGGCCGGTGATCCCAGCATCCTGGCCGTGAACACACGCGGCCTGCGCGATGTGCTCGAGAGGGCCTGCTCCCTGACCGCCACCAACGTGGCCCTCCAGGAGATGCGCGCAGCCGCCGCCAATCTCTTCCGCAAGGACTCGGAGTCAAGGCGACTGGTGATCGATTGCTTCAACGTGCTGCTCAAGGAGCTGGAAGTTCCCACCCCTTCCGCTCGCCAACGCCTGGGCAGCCCCGAAAACCAGGGCCTGCAGCTTCCGGCCATCTACGCCCTGGCCGCCGAATCACGCCAGCGCTTCGTCATGAAGAAAGGCCTCTCAGGCCGCGAAAAGGCTGAGGTGATCCGCGCCGCTTACCGGCAGGTGTTCCAGCGAGACATCGTCAAGGGCTACTCCCAGGTGGTAGCTCCTGTGGAAGCCACCCAGGTGGCGCAGGGTCAACTCTCGATGCGGGAGTTCATTCGAGCTCTCGGGCGCAGCAAGGAATACAGGCGTCAGTTCTATGGCCGCTTCTCCAACAGCCGGGTCGTGGAACTTGCGTTCCGTCATTTCCTCGGCCGTGGCGTCAGCACGATCGAGGAATTCCGTCGCTACTTCGCCATCGTCAGCCAGCAGGGACTGCCCGGCCTGGTGGATTCCCTGATCAACACGCAGGAGTACGCCCAGACCTTCGGTGAGGAAACCGTCCCTTACCTGCGCGGTCTGGGTGAAGAGGCCCAGGAAAGCGCCGGCTGGGGATCAAACAGCAAGTTGTTCCGCTTCAGTGCGCCCTTTGAAGGGGCGCCGCAGTACATCACGCTCTACGCGTCATACCGCCAACCTCTGCCCGATCAGCACCCCTACGGCGGTGGCAACGATCCCCTGGGTCTGAACTACGGGGCGATCTTCCCTTCGGGAACGGCTTCAGTGGCCACCCGGTCCGCCCCTTTCAACGACGACACCCGGCGCATCCTGGTGGGCAACGGCATGGCCCAGCCCGGCCAGATGGGCAGCCCCCAGTTCCGGGCCTCCAACCCCCGGCGCGTCGGTCCGAAGGTGGTGAGGTTGCAGCAAATCGCCACCGGTGGGGCTTCAGTACCTCGGCGCGGCGGCCAGCCCAGCATCCGCGGCACAGAATCCAGCACTCAGGCAGTTATCAGGGCCGTTTACGTGCAGGTGCTCGGCACCACCGGCTACGACGGCGAGCCGCTGAAGGTGGAGGAGATAAAGCTTGAGAACGGTGACATCAGCCTGCGCGAGTTCATTCGCCAGGTGGCCCGCTCAACCGCCTTCCGTCGCCGTTACTGGGCCAACCTCTACATCACCAAGGCCATCGAGGTGATGCACCGTCGTCTGATCGGGCGCCCCACCTTCGGGAGGCGTGAGATCAACAGCTACTTCGACACGGCGGCACGCCATGGCTTCTACGGCGTCGTCGACGCCATGCTGAACAGCCCTGAATATCTGGAAGCCTTCGGCGAGGACACGGTCCCCTACGAACGCTTCATCACCCCATCCGACCTCAATGCCCGCAGGATTCCCGCCCTGCGCCGCGTCATCGATCCCTCGACCATCCCCGACCTCACCCCGGTGAGCCGGCCACAGGTGGCCCCGGTCAGCACCTTCCGCAGCACTGGCGACATCACGCCCCGCAACCTGCCCGACCGCCGCCTTAACCAGGTGGTGGGAGGCTGGAGCGCTCGTTTCGCCGAAGGCGAAGAGACTCCCTCCAGGCCTGCAAGCAGCTCTCCCCAGAGCCTGCGTCAGCCACCCGAGCCCAGCCGTCGCTGGAGCCAGGCCCCGACCCGGCCCGGCGCTGCGCCCAGTGGCTGGAGCGCCAAAGCCGGCAGCTCGGCGCGGGTGGCCAAACCTGTGGACCGCAGCCAGGTCCCAGGAGGCTGGAGCGCGCAGGTCGCCTCCAATGGCTTCCGTGCAGCGGTGGCTCCCCAGCCTGGAGCAGCCATGGCTAACGCCCTCAACGGAGCTCGCCCCCAGGGATTCAGCCGCCGCCGCAGCCTCTCCCAGCCGGTGATGCTGCTGCCCGAGGCGGATGAGGCCATGCTCCAGCAGGTGATCGAAGCCACCTACCGGCAACTGCTGAACCGGGTCCCGCTGGCAGCTGAGCGCCTGGGCGATGCCGAATCGCAACTGCGTGACAAGCGGCTGTCAGTCTCGGAATTCGTGGCGGTGATCGCCGGCTCTGATCTGTTCCAGCAACGGCTGAACCGCATGGCACCCCTGCGGGCTGCCTCGGCCGCTTACCTCGCCCTGCTGGGCAGAGCTGCCCAGCCCCGAGAGGTGAGCCAGTACCTGGCCACTCGAGGCAAGAAGGGTCAGGTGGCCGCCCTGGACGACATGCTCTCCGGCAAGGAGTACGCCAACAGCTTCGGCCGCGATACCGTTCCCTACATCAAGGGCATGGCCACCGCCGATGGGATCCCCCTGGCCACGGTGAACCGAACGGCTCTGCTCTACTCCGGGAATGCCGGACTGACTCCTCCACCTCGCGGGGCGATTTGAGCTCCTGCTGAGAGCTCAGCCAGGGATCAATACCTATGCCTCCCCATGAGCCCCCCGGACGGAAGTTCGGGGGATTTCTTCATGGAAAAATGATGTGATCTCGATCGTCATTGATGTGAAATTATTTTGGGAAGCGCCAGAAGACCTTCAAAGTGTTAACAAAATAAGAGGTCTTCCCTTAGGCGCAGAAAAGGGCAGAGCCGCTGCCAGGCAAGGGGTTTGACCTAATCGCACTGCCGTGAAGAACTGTTACCGGCGCTGGGAGGGGTGGCCACCTCTGCCGCAGAATGACTCCGCGGTCAGCAAACCTGATCGACAGCTCACTCTCCCAACCAAACCGTTGGCGTTCACGTCAACGAAGCGAAGGAGCGAGGGGCATCCCTTACCCACCGGATATCGGTCTCCATTACGGCGACCGCTTGTTTCGAGGCAGAACTGCATGAGCATCGTCTCCAACTCGATCATCAACGCGGACGCCGAAGCCCGCTACCTCAGCCCTGGCGAACTCGACCAGATCAAGTCCTTCGTCGCCGGCGGTCAACGCCGTCTGCGGGTGGCTCAGGTCCTGGGCGAGAGCCGCGAGCGGATTGTGAAGCAGGCCGGCGGCGCCCTCTTTCAGAGGCGGCCCGACCTGATCTCACCCGGCGGCAATGCCTACGGCGAGGAAATGACGGCCACCTGTCTGCGTGACGTCGACTACTACCTGCGCCTGGTGACCTACGGCGTTGTAGCGGGTGACGTCACCCCGATCGAAGAAATCGGCATCATCGGCGCTCGCGAGATGTATCGCGCGCTCGGCACTCCTCTGGAGGCCATGGCCGAGGTCGTCCGTGAGCTCAAGAACGCCTCCATGGGGCTGCTCACGGGAGCCGACGCCGAAGAGGCAGGCTTCTACTTCGACTACGTCATCGGCGCCCTCTCCTGAGGCTTCGCCTCTCCTTGCCCACCGCCTCTTCCCAGGACACATGCAAGACGCGATCACCAACGTCATCAACCAGTCCGACGTTCAGGGTCTCTACCTGGACGACTCCTCGATCGGACGGCTGGAGCAGTATTTCTCCAGCGGCGAGCTCCGTGTACGCGCAGCGGCCACCGTCGGTGCCAACTCGGCATCGATCATCAAGGAAGCTGTCGCCCAGACTTTGCTGTATTCGGACATCACCCGTCCGGGCGGCAACATGTACACCACCCGTCGCTATGCGGCCTGCATCCGCGACCTGGACTACTACCTGCGCTACGCCACTTACGCCATGCTGGCGGGTGACACCTCAATTCTCGACGAGCGTGTCCTGAACGGGCTTAAGGAGACCTACAACTCCCTGGGCGTGCCCATCGGCGCCACCGTCCAGTCAATCCAGGCAATGAAGCAAGCGGCCGCTTCGCTGGTGGGCCCCGAGGCTGGCCGTGAACTCGGCACCTACCTCGATTACATCAGCTCCGGCCTGGGCAACTGATCCCGACCCAACGCCCAACCCGCGAGGATCACCACATGCGCCTGTTCAAGATCACGGCCTGTATTCCCTGCCCTGAAAAAGTCAGGAGCCAGCGGGAACTGCAGAACACCTTCTTCACCAAGTGGGTGCCCTACGAGAGCTGGTTCGCTGAACAGCAGCGGATCATGAAGCAGGGAGGCAAGATTCTCAAGGTTGAGCTCGTCACGGGTCGCCGTCAGGTCAACGTCGGCAACTGACAGCTGTTCTGAGCTCTGGCTCCCGACTGATCAAATCTGCAAAGCCCGGTACTGACCGGGCTTTTTTTTGTCCCAACCCCCTTTACCCGAAGCTTCGGCCACGGCTGAATGGGGAACCGCACTCCTTGCGCCAGTCCTTGCCGGCCACCATGACTCGACGCCCCAGGAGCTCAGCCAACTCAAGATCAAAAGATCAGTTGACCGTGGCGGAGGCAAGTCCAGCTCCGCCGCCTCTGGCCTGGGCCGATTGGCCCGCAGAAGCCAGACTGCTGCTGGTGATGGTCGGAATCTGGTGCCTGGCCGGACTGCTGATCCTGGGCTCTGCAAGCTGGTGGGTGGCGGCACGGGAGAACGGGGATCCCGCCTTCTACCTCAAGCGCCAGTCGATCTGGCTGATCGTCAGCTGGGGATTGCTCTGGCTGGGAATGCGCACCTCCCTGCGGCGTTGGCTGCGGATGGCCGGCCCGGCCGTGCTGATCGGTGGCGTGCTGATTGCTGCCACCCTGGTGGCGGGCAGCACGGTCAATGGCGCCAGCCGCTGGCTGGTGCTCGGACCGATTCAGCTCCAACCTTCGGAGCTGGTGAAACCCTTCGTGGTGCTTCAGGGGGCCTCCCTTTTCGCCCACTGGAAACGCATCGGCCTGGATCAGAAAATGCTCTGGCTGGGCACTTTCGCGGCCCTGCTGCTGCTGATCCTCAAGCAGCCCAACCTCAGTACCGCCGCCCTGACGGGCCTGCTGCTCTGGTTCATGGCCCTGGCAGCGGGCTTGCCGTTGCTTTCGCTGCTCGGTACTGCCGCAGCCGGAGGGGCCCTGGGCGCTGCCAGCATCATGGTGAACGAGTACCAGCGCCTCAGGGTGATCTCCTTCCTCAACCCCTGGCGCGACGCCCAGGGCGACGGCTACCAACTGGTGCAGAGCCTGCTGGCGATCGGTTCGGGTGGGGTGCTAGGTGAGGGATTCGGCCTCTCGACCCAGAAACTGCAATACCTGCCGATCCAATCGACCGATTTCATCTTCGCGGTCTTCGCCGAAGAATTCGGCTATGTGGGTTCACTGGTGCTGCTGCTGTTCCTGGTGCTGTTCGGTTTCGTCGGACTGCGGGTGGCACTGGGCTGCCGCAGCAATCAGCAGCGACTGGTGGCCATCGGTGCCACCACCCTGCTGGTGGGCCAATCCATCCTGAACATCGCCGTGGCCAGTGGCTCGATGCCCACCACGGGCCTGCCGCTGCCGATGATCAGCTATGGAGGCAACTCCCTGCTGGCCAGCCTGCTCACCGCGGGCCTGCTGATCCGCTGTTCCCTGGAATCCCGCGGCTTGGAGAGGCGCCCGCTTCGCGGAACCCGTGACCGCGGCGGTGGGGCCAGCCCCAACCCCGCCCCGATAGGCTGAACTCACCTCCGGATTGACAGGCCTGCCGCCGTCCCGGATGACCAGGACACGGATGAACGGCTTCGGCCTGCCCCTCTCGGATCTCGCCCTCTGGAGTGAGCAGCTGCTTCAGCGCTCGCTCTCCACGCCAGGGCCGCTCACCTTCACGGTGGTGTTCAGCGCCGGCCTGGTCACCAGCCTGGGCCCCTGCTCACTCTCGCTACTGCCGATCACCGTGGCCTACATGGCTGGGTTCTCCAGGCCGGAAGCGCCTGGGCGGCCCTGGCAGCGCAGCCTCAGTTTTGCGGCGGGAATCGTGGCAGCCCTGGTGCTG
This sequence comes from Synechococcus sp. 1G10, assembly GCF_002252625.1. Taxonomy (GTDB): domain Bacteria; phylum Cyanobacteriota; class Cyanobacteriia; order PCC-6307; family Cyanobiaceae; genus Regnicoccus_A. Next base: position 157,480 of record NZ_NQKW01000004.1, read on the forward strand.
CTGGGGGGCACCACCTCCCTGCTCGGGAAGCTCTACGGCCAGGTGCCCGGGGTCGTTCCCACCGTGGTGGCTCTGCTGGCGGTGGTGATGGGCCTCAACCTGCTGGGGCTGGTCCGTTTGCCACTGCCGGCCGGTCCCGATCCCGAGCTGTGGCGCCAGCGGGTGCCCGCCCCCCTGGCCCCCCTGGCGGCCGGCGCCGCCTTCGGTCTTGCGGCCAGTCCCTGCACCACGCCGGTATTGGCGGTTTTACTGGGATGGATCGCCCAGCAGGGACACCCTGTGGTGGGCATGCTGCTGCTCACCTGCTTCGGAGCCGGCCAGGTGATTCCCCTGATGTTGGCGGGCACGGCGGCCGCGGCGATGCCCAGGCTTCTGGCCCTGCGCGAACGCAGCCGATGGATCCCGCCGATCAGTGGCGTGGTGCTCCTCGCCAGCGGCGGCCTCACCCTGCTGGCTCAGCTGCCATGAGGGCTCTCAGCCGCCTCGCTGCCTGGATCTCGGATCTGCGACTCGCCATTGGTCTGCTCTTTGTGATCGCCCTGGCCAGCGGTCTGGGCACAGTCATTCCCCAGCAGGAGACGGCGGATGCCTACCACCAGGCCTACGACGCCAAGCCCTGGCTGGGGCTACTTGATGGCGACTGGATCCTGAGGCTCGAACTCGACCACGTCTACGCAAGCAACTGGTTCCTGGCACTGCTGGCCTGGCTGGGGCTCGCGCTTGTGCTCTGCAGCTGGCGCCGCCAGTGGCCCGCTCTGCAGGCTGCCCTGCGTTGGATCGACTACCGCTCCCCCCGCCAGCTCAGCAAATTGAGCCTGGCCGAATCCCTGCCCACGGCCCAGCCCAGGGCCGACCTCGACACTCTTGCCCAGCTGTTGCAGAACCAGCGCTGGCAGCTGAAGACCCAGGGTGATCGGCTGGCGGCCCGGCGCGGAATTCTCGGTCGGGTGGGGCCCCTGCTGGTTCATGCCGGCCTGGTGGTGCTGATGGTGGGGGCCTCGTGGGGGGCCCTGGCGGGTCAGCGGCTCGAACGCTTCCTGGCCCCGGGCCATGACCTGCAACTGCTGAATCAGCGCGGTGTGAACCAGATGACCCTGGCGGTCGACTCGTTCCGGATCGAGCGGGATCCAGCCGGACGGCCCGAGCAGTTCCGCTCCGAGCTGCGCCTGCTCGATGCCGAAGGGAAGCCGCTTCAGCGCAGCCAGATCAGCGTCAACCATCCCCTGCGCTTCCGGGGGATGACCGTCTATCAGGCCGACTGGTCGCTGGCAGCGATCACTGTGCAACTGGGGCGCAGCCCTCTGCTGCAGCTGCCTCTGCGCAGCCTCCCGGAACTGGGAGAGCAGGTGTGGGGCCTGGCACTGCCCACACGACCGGACGGATCGGAACCGGTGCTGCTGGCGCTCAGCAGCGAGATGGGACCCATCGATGTGTACTCGGCCCAGGCCCAGCTGATCGGCCAGATCACCCCTGGTGGAGAGGCCTTGGAGATCGGTGGCCTGCCCCTGAAGGTGGTGGAGGTGATGCCCGCCAGCGGGCTGCTGCTGAAGCGTGATCCCGGGGTCCCACTGGTGTACGGCGGTTTCGCCATCGCCCTGCTGGGCGGTGGCCTGAGCCTGATCGCTACGCGCCAGCTCTGGGCCATCGCCGATGACGATCAGGGCCAGTTGCACGTCGGCGGGCTCTGCAACCGCAACCTCACGGCCCTGGCCAACGAATTGCCGCTGCTGCTGGAGCAACTGAGAGCGACATCCGAGCTCAGCAGTCCTGTCGCTGGCCGTGGCTGACACGGATCACCGTGTGCACATTGCCGCGGGGATTGAAATCGGCTTCCAGCTGCATCCAGACAGGCTCCGCAGCGGCCACCAGATCATCGAGGATGCGGTTCGCCACCTCCTCGTGCGAAATGCTGCGATCGCGCCAGCCATTCACGTAGAGCTTGAGAGCCTTGAGTTCAAGCACGCTGGGGCCGGGTTGATAGATCAGGCGCAGCACGGCGAAGTCGGGATAGCCGGAGAAGGGGCACTTGCAGGTGAACTCCGGCAGCTCAATCGACACCTCGTAGGCGCGGCCACGGCGGGGGTTGTCGAAGCAGATCAGCGGCGCCTCCTCGCTGATCTGCCGCTCGCCGTAGTGCGGGCTGACGGTGGCCTGCCGGAGTTCCTCGGTGGCGGCGGCTGGAGTGGCTGCTGTGGTGACAGCTGGAGTGGAGGTGGTGGATGGGGACGGCATCAGCGGTCGCAGGCGGAGAAAAAGACGTTCTGCCGATCGTAGGAACGGCTAAAAAGTGAAGATTACTGAAGCAGCCTCAACCTTTGTTCGCTCTGAACAGCCGTTGTCGCTAGAAATGATCTTAAGGACAAAACGTTGGACGTACGGAGAGCCTCTGAGCCCTCCTGTCGGAAGTAGCCCCCCGCGAGGCGAAGCAACGCTCCTTCCCACGAAGCGGCACAGGCCCCAAAAGGTCAGTGATCTCAATCCCTTCGAGGCTCCAGTCATGTCCGCAGGCCAACTCGTCTACCGGGGTGTGCCGTACAGCACCCACCATCACCATCCCCTCCCAGGCCTCGAACCAGTGGAGCATGTGTACAGAGGCATTCACTACCGCATGCCGCTGAAGCATGAGCCACGGCTGGTGGATGAAAGCCTTGAGCTTCACTACCGCGGGCACATCTATCACCACCGCCAGCAGCAGACCCAACTCCACCTTGAGGCGGGCTGAGTTCCGTAAGCCTCACAGCTGAGTCGCGTCAGCCCGAGACCGCGTAGCAACAGCTACGCCGAAGCCCTGCGCACTCAGGCCTAATGGCCCCAGTGCGCAGGGTCTTCCTTATGGACCTCCTCCTCGCCAGCAGTCACGGCGGCTTTCGCCTCAAGCCCCAGTCGGCCCTGGGGATGGTCTGGCTTCAGACCCATTTCGACGATGCCGTGTGGTCCCACCTGGCCACCGGCAGGGTTCAGGTCAGTCCAAGCTCCGCCGACCGGCTTTGTCAGGATGCCCTGTCCGCAGGGCTCCGAGTCAACCGCATCCCCAACCTTTCCCTTCCTCTCAGCGATCCCTCCTGAGACACTTAATCCGAATCATTGGAGACTCCATGAAAAAAGTTGAGGCCATCATTCGCCCTTTCAAGCTGGAAGATGTCAAGGTGGCCCTGGTGAACGCCGGCATCGTTGGCATGACGGTGAGTGAAGTGCGCGGCTTCGGCAGGCAGAAGGGCCAGGTGGAGCGCTACCGGGGTTCTGAATTCACTGTGGAATTCCTGCAGAAACTCAAGCTGGAAGTAGTGGTCGACGACGACCGGGTGGACACGGTGGTCACCGCCATCCAGGACGCAGCCCGCACTGGCGAGATCGGCGACGGCAAGATCTTCATCAGCTCCATAGGGACTGTCATCCGCATCCGCACCGGCGACCGCGACAGCACAGCGATCTGACGCCAGCGCTAAGGGACAGGCTCAGCAGCTTCAACCGGGGATCGATCAGATCTCCGGTTTTTTTGTGGTCAGCCAGCGGAGAGAGTGCGGTTCACCAGGGCGCGGATCGAGTCGGGCGTCACCGGCTCGCCTGCGGGCTCCTGCTTGGACCGCAGCCAGAGCAGGTATTCGTGGTTGCCGGCGGGGCCGGTGAGCGGTGAGGCGATCAGGCCCCAGGGCCACAAGCCATGCGTTGCAGCCGCTCGGATCACGGCCGTGATGGCATCGGCATGGGCGCCAGGCTCACGTACCACACCGCCTTTGCCCACCCGCTCGCGACCCACCTCGAACTGGGGTTTCACCAGCAGCACGGCCTCGGCGGCGGCTGACTTGAGCAGAGCCCGCAGGGCCGGAAGCACCACGGCCAGGGAGATGAAGGACACGTCGGCCACGGCCAGGTCGGGCCAGGGGTCATCGGGGCCATAGAGCTCCTCGGGTGTGAGGCGGCGCAGGTTGGTGCGCTCGCGCAGCACCAACCTGGGGTCGGTGCGCAGGCTCCAGGCGGTCTGGCCGTAGCCCACATCAATGCCGTACACCCGCGCGGCCCCATGCTGAAGCAGGCAGTCGCTGAAGCCGCCGGTAGAGATGCCACCATCGAGGCAGATGCGGCCCGGCAGCTGCAGGGGAAAGGCCTCCAGGGCCGCCACCAGCTTCTCACCGCCACGGGAGACAAAGCGGGGTGGGTGGCTCACCTCGGGTCTCAGCTCAGCCGGCACCTCCTGTCCTGGCTTGTCGAGCACCCGATCACCACTGCGCACCCGCCCGGCACGGATCAACTGCTGCGCCTGCTGGCGGCTCGCTGCCAGCCCAAGCGCCACCAGGTGCTGATCGAGTCGCTGCTTGCCTGCCATCGGGATCCCGTTGGGGTCGACCCATAGATTGACCAGGACGTTGCCACGCGCTGGCCTTGATCGAGCGATACACCCTGCCCGAGATGGGCAACCTCTGGAGTGAAGAGGCCAAATTCCAGAGCTGGCTGGATGTGGAGATCGCCGCCACCGACGCAAACTGCCAGCTGGGCCGGGTGCCAAAGGAGGCCATGGCCGCGATCCGCGAGCGGGCCCGCTTCGAGGTGCCCCGCATTCTGGAGATCGAGGCGGAGGTGCGCCACGACGTGATCGCTTTCCTGACCAATGTCAATGAGCACGTGGGCGATGCGGGCCGCTACATCCACGTGGGTATGACCAGCTCCGATGTGCTCGACACGGGCCTGGCCCTGCAGCTGAAGGCGTCGGTGGCGTTGTTGCGCGAAGAGCTCGATCAGCTGGCCGCCGCACTGCGGACTCTGGCGGAGGCGCATAAGGCCACGGTGATGATCGGCCGCTCCCATGCGATCCATGGCGAGCCGATCACCTTCGGCTTCAAGGTGGCTGGCTGGCTAGCGGAGACGGAGCGGAACCGGGAGCGACTGGAACGACTGGCCCAGGTGGTGGCGGTGGGTCAGGTGAGCGGGGCCATGGGCACCTACGCCAACACCGACCCCCAGGTGGAGGCCCTCACCTGCGCCAGCCTCGGCCTGGAGCCCGACACCGCCAGCACCCAGGTGATCGGCCGCGACCGCCATGCGGAATACGTGCAGACCCTGGCACTGGTGGGCACCTCCCTGGAACGGTTCTCCACCGAGATCCGCAACCTGCAACGCACGGATGTTCTGGAGGTGGAGGAGAACTTCGCCAAGGGACAGAAAGGCAGCTCGGCCATGCCCCACAAGCGCAATCCGATCCGCAGCGAGCGAATCAGCGGTCTGGCACGAGTGCTGCGCAGCTACACGATCGCGGCCCTGGAAAACGTGGCCCTCTGGCACGAGCGCGACATCAGCCATAGCTCGGTAGAGCGGATGATGCTGCCTGATTGCTCCTGCACGCTGCACTTCATGCTGCGGGAGATGACGGATGTGGTGAAGGGACTCGGGGTCTACCCCGAGAACATGAGCCGCAACCTCAATGTGTATGGCGGGGTGGTGTTCAGCCAGCGGGTGCTGCTGGCCCTGGTGGAGTGCGGTCTCAGCCGGGAGGATGCCTACCGGATCGTGCAGCGCCATGCCCACGAAGCATGGAACCGCGAAGGCGGCGACTTCCGCGCCAATCTGTCTGCTGACCCCGAGGTGAACGCACGGCTCAACGCCGCTCAGCTCGACGCCTGTTTCTCCACCGAGCTACACCGGGCCCAGCTGGATGTGATCTGGGAGCGGCTGGGAATCTGAGCCTGCTGGGTTGGCACTCCCCCCGTTCTGCTGAGGGTTCTGCGATCAGGCCGTTTGAGGGGCTGGGCGTTCTGTGGCAGGGGTTGCCGGAACAAGGGAGGGGACAGGTACGACCTGGTTACCCAGGTCGATGAATTCACACACCGGAAAACGGTTGATCGCCTGGAGCGCTTTGCGGGAGGTGGTGCGCAGCTGCTCGCTGATCGCTTCGGCGTAGGGGACCTGGGCCAGCAGATCGACGGTGCGGCGCAGGATGCGCACGATGTCGCCTTCATCGAGGGAGGTGTTGGCGATCACGTCGTTCCAGCTGGTGCCACGGGCCCAGGCATGCACCAACCCCATCAGCTCAGGTTCCCACCAGGCCGGCACCACCACCTGGGCCCGCTCCTGGTGACGAAGCAGTTCGCGGCGCAGCCCGCTGAGATCGTGGAGGGCCTCCTCTGAGCGCGGCGGCGGCGGAAAGCCGCTCCAGAGATCCGGACGGTTCACCTCAGTGCTGATCGCCTCGAGGACGGCGGCCAGCTCCGCAGGGTTGAGCTCGTCGAGGTGGCCGCTCATCAGGGCCAGGCCCAGCCACAGCTCGTTGTCGCCGCGCAGGACCGCCACGGTGCGGCCCACCTCGGTGGGCTCCAGACCCTCGGCCCCGGCCAGCGCCCCGAAGGCACGCAGTATCTCAATCAGGGCCAGGAACGTGTCCCAGTGACGGTTGGCGCGGTGGTGAAGCAGCCTCTGGCGCTCCTCAATCTCCTCACCCAGTTCCTCCATCCGGCGCCGCTGCTTCTTGAGCTGGCGGCGGTCGCCCCAGTGGTGGGCGGGATGCTGCTCCAGCTCCTGCTCAAGCTGCTGCACCAGCTGCGCCTGGCTGCGCACCTCTCCCGCCAGGTCGTACTGGGGGGTTTGCATGTCGTGGCGGCGGGCCATCGAGGCAACCGCCAAAGCCAGTCCACCACTGACGTTATCGCCGTGGCGCAGCTCGCCGGCATGGTCGAGGCGAGGTGCCGGGATCGAATCAACCTGGAGGCAACTCAGCTCGGCATGGAGGCTCACCACCCCATGGCATGGAACCAGGATCCAGACATTCTCATCGGTGAGGCAGAGAAGCAGCGGGAACTGGCCGGAGCCCTGCTGCTTGGCCACGATCACTGCGGGGGTCACCCGAGCCCGCAGCTGGGGCGCTTTCAGGCTCACCAGGGTGCCTTCACTGGCGAACTGAAGCGCCAGGGTGAGCTCGTGAGCCAGGGTTTCTTCCGCCTGCTGCTGCAGGATGCGCTGGATACGCCGCTCCTCCCGCAGCCGTTCCCGCTCCTTCTCGTAGGCCTCGAATTCCTCCCAGGGGATGTCGGCGGTGGGCCCCGCCAGCTGGACCAGCTGGGCGCGCAGGGAGGCGATCCTGGATTCATCCTCCGCCAGATCGAGAGTAGCCAGGTACCGCCCGAAACTGCGCTCCACCAGCTGCTGGGCCTTGGCCAGGTCGTAGCGCTGCAGCAGATTCAGCACCATGCCGTAGCTGGGGGTGAACTGGCTCACCAGCGGATCGGCGGGACTGGTGGCCAGTTGCCCTGCCTCGCGCACCCCCTCGAAGCGGCTCTGCACCGTGACCACATAGCCCTGCACGTCCAGCCCGCGCCGTCCGGCCCGGCCCGCCATCTGCAGGAACTCGCTGCCCATCAGCGGGCGGTGGCCCCGCTCGGTGCGTTTGGAGAGGGCCGAGATCACCGTGGTACGCGCCGGCATGTTGATGCCTGCCGCCAGGGTCTCGGTGGCGAAAACCACCTTGATCAGGCCCTGCTGGAACAGCTCCTCGATCAGTTCCTTCCATGCCGGCAACACGCCGGCATGGTGGGCGGCGATGCCGCGGATGAGAGCTTCGGCGTGGCCCCCATCCCGCACCGCTTCAGGTGTGGCGGCCACGAAAGCGTCGAGCCGGGCCACGATCCGGGCCTGCTCCGGCTCGCTCACCAGACAGACACGGCCCAGGTCACGCACCGCTTTGTCGCAGGCGCGGCGGCTGAAGATGAAATAAATGGCCGGGAGCATGTCGCGCTCGGCCATCTGGGCCACCACGAAGGGCAGCGGCGCAGCCTCCGGCTGGGGCGGCTTCGGGCTCTTTCCTTTGCGCCGATCCCCCTTGGGGGCCCGCCACACCTTGCAGTTGGGGTGCAGTCCCGTGCCCTGTTCGTTGAGCAGGGGATGCAGTCCCTTGGCGCTGCAGAAACTGAAGGCCAGCGGCACCGGCCGGTGGTCGCTCATCACCAGGGTGGTGGGGCCATGCACCCGCTCAATCCAGTCGGTGAGCTGCCCGGCATTGGCCACCGTGGCCGAGAGAGCCACCAGTTGCACCGGCGGCGGGCAATGAATGATCGATTCCTCCCAAACGGTGCCGCGCTGGGAGTCGTTCATGTAGTGGCACTCATCGAGCACCACCGCCTCCACATCGGCGAGGGGATCGTCACCCCGGTCCACCTCCGCGTAGAGCATGTTGCGGAAGATCTCGGTGGTCATCACCACGATCGGCGCCTCGCGGTTCACGCTCAGATCGCCGGTCATCAGGCCCACCCGATCCGCCCCGAACTGCTCCCTGAAATCGCGCAGCTTCTGGTTCGAGAGGGCCTTGAGGGGAGTGGTGTAAAAAACCTTTTGCCCATGGGCAAGGGCACGGTGGATGGCGTATTCCCCCACCAGCGTCTTGCCGGAGCCGGTGGGTGCACTCACCACGACCGAATGTCCCTGGTTGAGAGCGTCGATCGCCTCCAGCTGGAAGGGATCGAGGGCGAAGGGAAAGAGCTGATCGAGGGGCGGAATCCCGGCTGGATCGGCTGAACGTTCTGGGTCCGCCGCCGGATCAGCTGGAGCGTCGGAACCGGCGGTCTGCATCACACAATCTTATGGGCTGCCCAGCAAGCAGAGTGGGGTGAGTGCAACTGCCCTGGCGTTGACTTCCGCGTGGCTCCTGATCCGCTCGATTCCATCCAGCAGGCCCTCAGCCGGGTTCCCAAGGAGCGGCAGCGACGGTTGCGCACATTCCGCCCAGGCCCAGACGCCACCCTCCTGCCGGACGAAGCCGGCCCGGCCATTGGGGGCCTGCTCGATCTGGCCAGCAACGACTATCTCGGACTCAGCGCCCACCCCAGCCTGAAGGCGGCGGCCATGGCCGCGATCCAGAGCGACGGGGTGGGCTGCGGCGGATCTCGACTGGTGAGCGGCACGCGACCATGCCATAACAAGCTCGAGGCGGCCCTGGCCCAGTGGCTTGGGCGCGAGCGGGTGCTGCTCTTCCCCAGCGGCTTTCAGGCCAACTTGGCCGCGGTGCTGGCCCTGGCCGACCGCCACAGCGAGGTGATCGCCGACCGCCTGATCCACCACTCCCTGCTGGTGGGGATCCAGGCCAGCGGTGCCCGGCTGCGGCGCTTTCGCCACAACGATCTGAGCGACCTGCGCCGCCTGCTGGAGCGCGGGGCCCAGAACGAGCCGGGCCGGCGCCGACTGGTGGTGAGCGAAAGCCTGTTCAGCATGGAAGGAACCTCCCCCGATCTGGCCGGCATCGCCGCGGCCTGCCAGGAGTTCGGCGCCCTGTTGCTGGTGGACGAAGCCCATGCCCTGGGAGTGCTTGGCCCCGGCGGCCGCGGGTTGGCCTGGGGCCTGGCGGGAGTGAGCCTGGTGAGCGGCACCTTCGGCAAAGCCTTCGGCGCTGGCGGTGCCTTCCTCGCGGCCGATGGAGTCGTGGGCCAATGGCTGCTGCAGGGCTCCGGCGCTTTCCGCTACACCACCGCCCTGGCTCCGCCACTGGCGGCCGCGGCCCTGGCGGCCCTGGAGCAGCTCCAGTCCGATGCTGACCAGGGCATCGCCCTGCTGCGGCGAGCGCAGCGTTGGCGTGATGGCCTCGAAGCCGCCCACTGGCGGCGCCCCCCCGGCAAGGGTCCGGTCCTGCCGCTGCACGTGGGCGATGACGCCCTCGCCCTCGACCTCCAGCGCCACCTGGAGCAGGCCGGGCTGCTGGCGGTGGCGATCCGCCCGCCCACGGTGCCGGCTGGAACGGCTCGCCTGCGGCTGGTGCTGCGCCGCGACCTGCCCCACGGGAGTCTTGATCGCCTGCTCCACGCCCTGGCCACCTGGCCCCACGCCCCTTCCCGATGAGCCACCCTCCCCTGGCGTTGATCGCCATGCACGGCTGGGCCGGCGACAGCCGTGCCTGGAGTCCTTGGCAGGAGGCCGCGGCCAGCCGGGGCTGGAGCTGGCAGAGCGGTGAGCGCGGCTACGGCCAGCTGGCCCCCAGCACCCCCCAATGGCCGGAGCAGAGCGGCCGCAGGGCCGTGATCGTGCATTCCCTTGGGCTGCATCTGCTGCCGGCGGCGGTGCTGGCGGCAGCAGAGGTGGTGGTGCTGCTGGCCAGCTTCGGCAGTTTCGTGCCCGCCGGGCCCAATGGCCGGCGCTGGCGGCAGGCCCTTCGCGGCATGGGCCAGAGCCTGGAGGCCGGCAACAGCGCCGCGATGCTCAACGACTTCCTGCGCGAAGCCGCCGCTCCCGCGCCTGTGGAGCTGCTGCCGGCAGGGCCCTCCTCAGAGGCCATCCCGCCCGAGGGAGTGGAGCGGCTGCGTCAGGATCTGCTCCTGCTGGAGCAGTGCACCGCCGTGCCCCCCGCTTTCCCCGCCGGCGCCCGCAGCCTGATCGTCGAGGCCGGTGCCGATCGCATCGTGGCCCCCGAGAGCCGCGCAGCCCTGGCCCTGGCCCTGCCGGCAGCAGAGCGCTGGTCCCTGGCCGGCGTTGGCCACAGCCTGCTGGGCAGCGATCTGGTGGATCCCGTCCTGAACTGGCTGGAGGCCTGCCTCTGATGGTCCTGATCCAGTCAGCCCCCTCGATGGCCCAGCGAATGCGGCTGGCCTTCACTCGCCGTGCCCGCCACTACGACGCAGCCGCCAGCCTGCAACGGGCCGTGGCCTGGCGGCTGGCCCGTCACTGCCGCGACCTGGCTCTCCCGCCCGGGCCGAGGGCGGATCTGGGGGCCGGCACCGGGCTGCTCAGCAAGGCACTGGAGCAACAGCGTCCCGGCTGCACCATGCTGCGGCTCGATGCCTGCGAGGCCCTGCTGAAGCAGGGAGCCCGCCAAGAGCTCGCCGGGGTTGCCGTGCCGCTGGCTTCAGCGCCCCAGCGTCTCTGGGACCTCGACGACGGCTTGCCCGAGGGTCTGGGCGGGGCAGCGCTGCTGGTTTCGAGCTTCGCGCTGCATTGGCTGGATGATCCCGCCGCCAGCCTGGGCCAGTGGTGCGATGCCCTTGCGCCTGGCGGCTGGCTGGGGCTGGCCGTCCCCACCGCCGGCAGCTTCCCCCAATGGCGCCAGGCGGCGGCCGCAGCCGGCGTGCCCTGCACCGCTCTGGCCCTGCCGGAGCTGCCCCGTTTGCTGGCTGTGGCCGCCCCGCGCCTGGAACTGCGCCTGTGCGCGCCCCTGCGCTACAGCCGGAGCGGCCCCAGCGGCCGGGCCCTGCTGCGGCCCATGGGGGCGGTGGGGGCCGGCACCACCGATGCAGCACCTCTGGGGGTCGGGGAGTGGCGGAAGCTGGAGGCCCACTGGCCTCAGGACCATCTCGGCCAAAAGCACCTGAGCTGGGAGGTGCTGCTGTTGATCGGCCGCCAACCCATGAAGGAGCAGAAGCGATGACGAGCCTGGTGGTCTGCGGCACCGACACCGATGTGGGCAAGACCGTGGTGAGTGCCCTGCTGGTGGAGGGACTCGGAGCCCGCTACTGGAAGCCGGTGCAATGCGGCCTCGAGGAGGGGGGCGACACAGCCAGGGTCGCGGCCATGCTCGGCCTCACTCCCAGCGAAGCCGCCCAACGTCTCATCCCTGAGGCCTACCGCTACGACCATCCGGTTTCACCCCACTGGGCCGGGGAGCTGGAGCAGCGGCCGATCGAGCTGGAGCGGCTGGCCCTGCCCCCTGTGAAGGGTTCTCTGGTGGTGGAGACCGCCGGCGGCCTGCTGGTGCCCCTGCGCATCGACAGCCTCCAGATCGATCAGATCCAGCGCTGGGGCCTGCCGGTGCTGCTGGTTGCCCGCAGCGGCCTGGGCACCCTCAACCACACCCTGCTCTCGGTGGAAGCCCTGCGCAACAGAGCGATTCCCCTGCTGGGCCTGGTGCTCAACGGCCCACCCCACCCCAATAACCCCAGCACCCTGGAGGCACTGAGCGGGGCGCCGGTACTGGCCTGTCTACCCCCCCTGCCCCGGCTTGATCGCAAAGCCCTGGCCGAGCAATGGCAGGCCAGTGGTCTGGCCCGTAGCCTGGCCCGATGACACGAGGCAATCTGCTGGTCAGCGCGTCAGTAGCCCTGCTCTGCGCAGGCATCCTGGTGCTGTTCACCGATGTGGAAGTCGGGATGGTGCGTTGGTTCAACTGCGGACCCTGGTCCTCTGAATCAGCCCGCATGGAGAAGCGGTGCCGCTGAAGCCGCTGCAGCCCAACCTTTGAGCTGGCATCCCCATCTCTGGCACCCCACCACCCAGGTGGCCCGGGCCGATCCCCCCCTCCGGGCAGTGGCAGGCCGCGGCGCCATGCTCGAACTCGACGACGGCCGTGAGCTGATCGACGCCATCAGCAGCTGGTGGGTGACCCTGCACGGCCATGGCGAACCCAGCATCGCCGCGGCGGTGGCGGAGCAGGCCCTGCGGCTGGAGCAGGTGATCTTCGCCAACTTCCGCCATCCCCCCGCTGAGCGCTTAGCCGAGCGGCTCAGCGCCGCCACCGGTCTGGAGCGGCTGTTCTTCTCCGACGATGGATCCACCGCGGTGGAGGTGGCCCTGAAGATGGCCTGGCAGTGGTGGCGCAACCAGGGCTCCGAGCGGCGTCAGCTGATTGCCTTCGAGGGGGCATATCACGGCGACACCTTCGGGGCCATGGCCCTGGGGGAGCGCTCCCTGTTCTCTGCTCCGTTCGAGCCCCTGCTCTCCCCGGTGGCCCGGGCCCCCTGGCCCGCCACCTGGTGGGACGATCAGGACGTGGAGGGCAAGGAAGCTGAGGCCCTGGCGACGCTGGAGCGATTGCTGGAGGTGCCCACCGCCGCGGTGATCCTCGAGCCGCTGGTGCAGGGCGCCAGCGGCATGGCGATGGTGCGGGAGAGCTTCCTGCGGAAGCTGGAGCAACGGGTGCGTCAGGCCGGCGCCCTGCTGATCGCCGATGAGGTGATGACCGGGTTCGGACGCACCGGTGCCCTCTTCGCCTGCGATCGGGCGGGGATCCGTCCCGATCTGGTGTCCCTCTCCAAGGGCCTCACCGGCGGCTTCCTGCCGATGGGCGTCACCCTGGCTAGCGAGCGGATTTACCGGGGCTTCATCAGCGACGACCCAAGCCACACCCTGTACCACGGCCACAGCTTCACAGCCAATCCGCTCGGCTGCGCCGCCGCCAACGCCAGCCTGGATCTGCTGCTTGAGCGGCCTGCGCTCCACGAAGGCTTCGAGGCCCGGCACAGGCCCCATCTCGAGGCCCTGGCTGTCCATCCCCTGGTGCAGCGGCCACGGCTGTGCGGCACCATCGCCGCCTTCGATCTGGCGGTTGAGCGGCCTGGTTATCTCCACCCCGCCGGCCGCCAGCTCCAGCGCCATGCCCTCGAGGCCGGGGTGTTTCTGCGGCCCCTTGGCCATGTGGTTTACCTGCTGCCGCCGCTTTGCCTCAGCGACCAGCAGCTGCAGGACTGCTACAGCGTGATCCGCTCAGGCCTCGACCAGCTGAACTGAGGCCTCAGGGGCCGGCCAGGATCGCAGATTCCACGTCAGCGCGGCTGAGGCCATAGGGGAACAGGCGCACCGTGACGTTGCCCCCGTGCTCCCAGCTCACTTTGAGCTCCTCGACGTCCAGCTCGATGCGGGCACTCCACAGCGGCTGTCTCAGATCCCAGAGACAGGGCTCTGCCTGGTCCCGGTAGGCGCCCAGATCAGTCAACCACTGCTCAAGAGCCGGCAGCGGGTGGTTGTACAGCGGAGTCTGCAGGGGGGGTAAGGAGATCATCCCCAGGCAAGCGTGCAATCGAGCCTTCAGTCTGCCGCTCAATCGGATCAACGGCCGGGGCGCTGCCCGGGGGCTGGGTGACCAGTTCCACCCCGCGCCACCAGGCCAGGCCCAGACCGAGCACCAGACTGAAAAGCAGGGCCAGGGCCAGCAGCAAAAGGGCGAACCATTCACCCCCCGAGAAGGCCCGCCGTACCGAGAGGGGGCGGCGCGGCGAGACCGGTCCTGTCAGCATCGGCCCCGGCCCCTTTGCAGGAATGGCGGTCGGTGGGCTGAGAGCCTCAACGCGCTGGAGCAGGGCCAGACGCAGCTGGCTGTCATAGGCGGATCGACGCTGAGGGTCCCCCAGCACCAGGTAGGCCTCCTGCAGCCGGCGGAACTGGTCCCGGGCCTCTGCCAGCGGCAGGGTGGTGGTGTCGGGGTGGTAGAGCTTGCTCAGTGAGCGAAAAGCCTGCCTCAGGTCCTGGGGAGTGGCCGTGCTCGGCAGACCAAGCAGGGCGTAAAGGGATGGGCCCGTGACCGGGTGCTCGCCGCCTGCCACCAACCGCGCGCCATGGTTGCGAGATCCTAGAGAGCTTCTCCATCTCTGCTGCAGTGATGACGGCTTCTGCCGATCCGGTTCCAGCTGGCCTCTGGGACAGCCTGGGCTGGGAGCCGACCCCAGAGCAGCTGCAGCTGTTGATGGCGTTGCAGCAGCACCTGCGCGACTGGAACACTCGCCTCAACCTCACCCGACTGGTCGATGGCGACGACTACTGGGTCGCCCAGGTGTACGACAGCCTCTGGCCCTGGCGCGATCAGCTCCGAACCCCATCGCAGCCCCTGCGCTGCATCGATGTGGGCACCGGTGGCGGCTTCCCCGGCCTGGCCTTGGCGATCGCTCTCCCGGCAGCCCGCCTCACCCTGGTGGATTCCGTCGGGCGCAAGGCTGAAGCGGTGAAGGCCATGGCCGCCAGCCTGGGCATGGGCGATCGGGTGGAGGTGCGCTGGGAGCGGGCGGAGACCACCGGCCACGCCCGAGCCTGCCGTGGCCGCCAGGACTGGGCCATGGCGCGGGCCGTGGCCTCCGCTCCAGTGGTGGCGGAGTATCTGGTCCCCTTGCTGAATGCCAGCGGCAGGGCCCTGCTCTACCGCGGCCAGTGGAGCCCAGAGGATCTGGCCAGCCTGGAGCGGGCCGCCTCCAGCCTGCGCGCCGAAGTGGAGAGGGTGGAGCGGATCGACCTGCCAGGCGGGCGGGGGGTACGCCATGCGGTTGTGCTGAAACCAATTGCCCCCTGCCCCGTCAGCTACCCCAGGGCCGTGGGTCTGCCGGCGAAGCAACCCCTGGCCTGAGCAGGATCAGCTGATCAGTCGTCGGCCATCAGCCGGCGGACGCTCGCACCACCCAGGCGCTCGCGCAACCCGCGCAGCAGCGCCGGAATCCGCTGGGCCCAGGGGCTTGCACCCAGCACCGCCAGGAGGTCAGCTTCGCTCACCTCCTGGTCAAGGGCATCGGCATTGGCGCCGGGAAACCAGTGCCCCCCCTGGCCCAGCAGGCCGTAGCGGGCACGGGCAAATCCCTCCAGCTCCCAGGCCGCCAGCAGGTTGTGCAGCCAGAGCAGTACGGGCAGATTGAGACCTCCGGGGGTGGCCTCCCAGGTGGGCAGGCCGTCGTTCCAGCTCTCGAGCCATTGGGCGCCGAGGGCCTCCTGCCGGGCGCGCTCCAGCCGCTCCTGCACCGGGGCCAACCAGCGCTCGGCCTCTGGCAACCGCGCCGCTGCCTGCAGGTGCAGGTCGAGATCAGCCGGTCCGGTGGCACCAACGCTGATCGTATGGATCGCCTCCTCCCGCAGGCAGAACAGGTCGTTGAATTCGATCGGGTGAAGTGGTGCGCACAGCTCGCGGATCCGCTCGGAGGGGCTGTGCAGATGGCCACCCTTGTCGGTGGGGCTGATCACGAAGACACCCATGTCGTGGTGGCGGGCAGCCTCAAGGGCCGGGCGGTTGTCCTGGCGGATGTAGTACCAGTGCAGATTGATGTAATCGAAAGCATCGCTGGCGATCGCTTCCAGGATCAGCGGCAGAGGAGCGTGGGTGGAGAAGCCCACATGGCCGATACGGCCCTGCTCCTGCCAACGCCGCACCACGTCCAGGCAGCCGCCCGGTCTCAGGGTCTGCTCCAGATGCTCGGGCAGGTTGAGGCCATGGATGCCGAGCAGATCAAGGCGCTCGATGCGTAGCCGCTCAAAGCTCAGCTCCAGCTCAGCTTCGAACTGGGCGGGGTCCTCGTGGGGCGGCACCTTGGTCTGCAGGATGCGCTGGGGATCGGGCACTTCCCGCAGCAGATCACCCAGTTGCCGCTCAGAAGTTCCGTAATGGCGGGCGGTTTCGATGTGGTGAAACCCTGCTGCCACGGCCTTCTCGAGAGTGGCCCGCAGGTTGGCCTGGCTCTCGGCAGTGATCTCACCGGCCGGAAGGTCGCTCCAGCTCTGCTGATAGCGCATCCCCCCCAGAGACAGCACAGGCATGGACAGTTCCGTCCGCCCGAAACGACGGGTCGGCACCGCCTCCGTCATGGGCGCGGCAAGGTGCGCTGGACACGGGATTGGCTGGGGTAGCCCATCGGCAGCAGCTCCTGCGAGCGCAACCGTTCTTCCAACTGGGGTACATCTTCGTAGGACACCCAGTGGATGCAATCAACAGGACAGGTGTCGATCGCCTCCTGAATGGTTTCGGTGCTGTCTCCGTCCTGACGGATCGCCCGGGAGCGCCCCCACAACGGCTCCACCAGAAAAGTGTTGCCGGCCACGTGGGCGCAGTAACGACAGCCGATGCAGACGGCCTCATCAACCCAGACAGCCTGCTGTCGCAGACTCCCACCTAGCAGTGGCTCATGGCCACTGGGTTGCTCCCGGGAGCGGGCTGGTGCCGCAAAAGCCAGAGATGGATCCACCTCGCGCTGGATCTGAGAGTGGGCGGACATGGCAGGGCAGCTGGCCTCAGCCATCCCAGCGGGTCACCACCAGTTCGATCGAACCGTCGAGGCTGGAGGTCTGCTCGCTCACCTGGAAGCCCTCCTGAGCCGAGGCCGCCAGCACCTTGTGCAGGGCATAGCGCTGGGTGATCTGGGAGAGGAACCGCTCCACCGGGATCGGCTGCTTCCAGATCTCCAGATCGGTGACGAGCTCATAGCTGCCGGATTCGGCATTCCAGCGGAAGCCGATATCGCAGCCATCGTCACGGGTGAGCGCAAGATCGGCGAGCACGGTCTGGCCGCGGTATCCGCGCACTGGACGTTCCCCCAGCTCGGGTTCATGTCCGAGATCACGCAGAGCCTCGAGCAGGGCCGCACGATCGCGAAGTTCTGTTTTGACGATGCTGAAGTGGGACATCGGAGCGACCAAAGAAACGGGTGAAACTCAGGTGGAGCGCTGGTGCACGTTCAAGGAGGTGGTCACGGCCTCAGGTGCGGCCTGATAGGCCTCGGAGGTGGAGCGGCGCTGCTGCAACGAACCGAGTTGATGCTCGATCCGCTCGGTGAGCTGTTGGCAGGCTGCACCCTGGATACCTTCCACAAGCTCTTCGACTCGCCCGTCGGGGCGAATACGGAAGCGAATGGTGGTCTGGGCCATCCAGGCTCACTCAAGTGGCAAAACTTTAACCAGGTTCCTCTGCTGCTGACGGGGGCCGAATCAGTTGATCAAGCCGTCCTCCACGAGGGTCTGCAGCCGCTCCAGCACCGCCGGACGCTCCAACTGCTCCAACGCGACCCGGGCCTCATCCCGCACCGTGGAATCACCGTCCTGAAGCATCACCGCCACCAGCGTTTCCACCAGTTCCGCCTGGCGTGGATCCACCAGATGATCGAAGAGACGTCCGAGCGACCAGGCGCTGTTGCTGCGCACCACGGGCTCGGAATCGATGCGCAGGCTCACCAGCAACTGGGCGGCGGCCTGATCGGCCTTGGCCGCCCCTGTGCCTCCTACATCCGCCAGCGACCCCGCCGCCCACAGTCTCACCGCGGCGATGTCGGTCTGGAGGGAGCGGATCAGGGGGTTGAGCACGGGCGACTCGGGGTAGTTGCCCAGGCTCCAGGCCACCGCCTTGCGCACATAGCCATTGCTGTCGTCCTGCAGCAAGGCCAGCAGCGGCGCCACGGCACGGGGATCGGGATTGCGGCCCAGGGCATAGACCGCGCTCATGCGCAGGATTGGACAGGTGGCCTCCAGCAGGGGGAGCAACAGCGGAATCGCCCGGGGATCGCGGTGTTCACAGAAGATGCGCAGCCCCTGCATGCGCTGGTCATGGCCGCCGTTGAGCCACTCCAGCCCCTGGTCGCACTCCGCGGCAATATCCGACTCGGCGGGCTCGAGCGCATCAAGGTCTTCGAGCGGGTCACCCAGCAGCTCCTGGGCCAGTTCGCCTGCCAGCATTTCCGGGTCGAAGGCCAGTTCAGCTGGGCCGTAGGAGTAGGGGGGCGGGGAAACGCCGGGATCAGGATTGGCTTGGTCGGTCATGGCCCTCAGCCGATCGGAGCGGGGGCGGCCATGTCACCCGGCAACCAGATCCTGGCACTCACCGCGAACAGCGCCAGGGCAAACAGGGCCACGATCACCAACGGCAGCAGGACGGAGCGGAAGAACGACACAGCGGAACCACATTTCCGGGTCATTCTGATGGCAGGACGCAGCCTGCCGGCTTGACCCCGGTGGGCAGCTCCGTAGGGTTCGGCCAACCGTGCCGCCGCCGTGCCGTCTGATTCCAGTCCTGGATCCACCTCACCGGCCGCAGGTCCCACCTGGCAGCGGCTGATGGCCGTCGCCGCCCAGGGGGTGGCCAGCGGCACCCCTTACATGGTTGGCAGCCGGCTGCTTCAGGGCTGGCTGAGCGCCAGCCAGGTACCGCTGGCTCTGATCGGGCTGATCCCGCTGGCGGAGCTGCCCTACACCTTGAAACTGTTCTGGGCGCCGCTGCTCGACCGCTGGCCGATCCCCTGGCCGGATCGCCGCCGCGGCTGGCTGCTGCTGCTGCAGCTCATCCTGGTGGTCGTGATCGGCAGCATGGCCCTGCTGCGCCCAAGCCTTGATCCGGCCAGTCTTGCCGCGATCGGGCTGATGGCCCTGGTGCTGGCGATCTGCAGCGCCACCCAGGACATCGCCGTGGACGCTTACCGCACCGACCTCCTGCCCGAGCTGGAGCGCGGTCCGGGGGCTGCGGCGGCCTCGCTCGGCTACCGCAGCGCCATGCTGGCGATCGGAGCCGGCGGCTTCCTCCTGGCGGGGCGGTTCGGCTGGCCGGTGGCCTTTCTCGGCGCGGCAGCGCTGATGGCGGCGGTGGTGCCGTTCACGCTCGCGGCGCCAAGGCTGCCCCCGATCCAGCACCCGGTCACCAGCCTGCGGCAGGCGGTGTTGGGCCCAGCACGGGAATTTCTGCGCCGCAGCGGCCCGAACCGGGCCTGGCAGCTGCTGCTGCTGGTGCTGCTCTACCGCTGGCCCGACGGACTGCTCAGTGCCATGGCCATCCCCTTCCTCACCGCCAAGGGGTTCAGCGCGGCCGACATCGGCCTGGTGCAGGGTGGCTGGGCGATCGGCGCCACCATCGCCGGCACGGTGCTGGGCGGATGGCTGTTCAGTCGCCTGGGGATGAACCGCTCGCTCTGGCTGTTCGCCGCCGCGGGAGCAATCGGCAACCTCAGCTACTGGGCTCTGGCCAGCTTCGGCAGCGGTCTGGCAGGTCTGATCACGGCCGTGAGCCTCGAGAACCTCTCCGGCGGCATGGTGGGCGCGGTGTTCGTAGCTCTGCTGATGAGCCTCTGCAATCCCCGCTTCTCCGCCACTCAATACGCCCTGCTCTCAGGCGTCTATGCGATGAGCCGCTCGGTGCTGGCGGCGCCCGCCGGGTTGGCGGCGGAGCGGGTGGGCTGGCCGAGCTTCTTCCTGTTCACCGCCGCCGCTTCCCTGCCGGCCTTTCTGTTGATGACGCGGCTCACGCCCTGGAACGGCAGCGGCGCCAAAGGCGCCTTCGACCCGCAGCGGGATCCGACATGAGCAAGCTCCCCACCGATCAGGCCGCGGCCACGGCTCGGCGGCGCAGTTGCCCGCAGGCGGCATCCTCATCCAGGCCGCGGCTGGCTCGCACGCTCACGGCCACATGCCGCTCCAGCAGCGCCCGCCGGAAGGCCTCCACCCGCTCGGGGCTGGGACGCTGAAAGTCTTCCTCCTCGATCGGGTTGTAGGCGATCAGGTTCACGTGGCTCTGGAACCCACGCAACAGCGACGCCAGGGCCGCCGCCTGGCGGGGATGGTCGTTGAGCCCCCCCAGCAGGATGTACTCGAAGCTCACTCGCCGGCCCGTGATCTCCACGTAGCGGCGGCAGTCGTCGAGCAGATCCTCCAGGGGGTAAGCATGAGCTGTGGGAATCAGCTGCTCCCGTAGGTCCTGATCCGGGGCATGCAGACTCACCGCCAAGGTGAACTGGGCCCGGCCAAGCCGCTCCAGGGCAAGCTCGGCCAGGGTTGGCAACGTGCTGGGCACCCCCACCGTGCTCACCGTGATCTGGCGCTGAGCCATACCAAGGTCGGTGCAGAGGCAGTGAATGGCCCCCAACACCGAATCAATCGTGAGCAGAGGTTCGCCCATGCCCATGAACACCACGTGGCTGGGGCGGCGCTCCATCACCTCGCGCACACACAACACCTGATCGACGATCTCGTGCACCGCCAGGGAGCGCTGCAGTCCGCCCTTGCCGGTGGCACAGAAGCGACAGGCCATCGGACAGCCCACCTGACTCGAGACACAGACCGTGAGGCGATCGCGGGAGGGAATGCCCACCGTTTCCAGGCTGAGACCATCGGCAGTCCCCAGCAGCAGCTTGGTGGTGCCGTCCTGGGCCGTACGGCGCTGGAGTTCTCTGGAGCGGCCGAGCAGATCGGCGCCAGCAGGGTCGGCCCCAGCCGCCAGAGTCTCGCGCCAGGCCTTGGGCAGCGCACTGATCTCGGACAGGCTCCGGGCACCCTTGGCGTAGATCCAGTCATGTAGCTGGCGTCCACGAAACGCGGGCTGCCCCTGACTGATGGCCCAGGCCTCCAGTTCGCCCAGGCCCATTCCCAGCAGGGGCACGGGCTGGGACGAGGGGGCCCAGGCGATCACGACCAGATCAGCAGGCCATGGCCAAGCCAGCGCTCCACCGCCACCAGGGCGATGAATCCGAGCATGGCCAGACGGCCATTGAGCCGTTCGGTGTGGGTGTGGAAGCCGAAGCGGGGCAGTCGCCGCTTCGGAACAAGCGTGGGTTTCAGCAAGAGGTTCAATCCTCCGTGAGTAGACCCTCTTCCTGCAGACCCTCAAGGGCCGCGGGATCAGGGATGAGCTCTTCCTCCAAACCTTCCTCCTGAGCCGGCCGGGCAAAGGCCGCAAAAGAGCTGGCAGCGGCTTCGATGCCCCGCTTGCTGCGGACCGCGTCGAGCTCGTCCTCTGAAGGGTCCTCCAGCACCGCCTTGGTGACAGGTGCCGCAGCAGGCATCTCCACGGTGTAGTCCGGACGGAGGTTGGCGACACGGCGGTAACTGCCGGCCTCCTCGTCGAGGATGTCGGGGTGGGGACCGGCTTCAGCGCGCAGTTCCTCCTCGAAGCCACCGAATCCGGTGCCGGCAGGGATGAGGCGGCCGATGATCACGTTCTCCTTGAGACCGCGCAACCAGTCGCTCTTGCCTTCGATCGCCGCTTCCGTGAGCACCCGGGTGGTCTCCTGGAAGCTGGCGGCGGAGATGAAGCTGTCGGTGTTGAGCGAGGCCTTGGTGATACCCAACAGAACCGGTGTGAACTCGGCGGGGGCGCCACCGGTGATGGCCATCGCCTGGTTCACCTGCTCCACCTGACGCAGCTCGATCAGCTCACCGGGGAGCAGGGTGGTGTCACCGGCATCCTCGATGCGTACCTTGCTGGTCATCTGCCGCACGATCACCTCGATGTGCTTGTCATCGATGGTGACCCCCTGGGATTTGTAGACGTTCTGCACTTCCTGCACCATGCGGAACTGCAGCTTGGAGATCGCCTCCTGGGCTGCCTCCATCGAGGGCTTGCGGCTTCTGAGGTCCTCGAAATAGCACTCCAGCAGCTCGTGGGGATTGATCGGACCATCGGTGAGCATTTCACCGGCCGTCACCTGCTGGCCGTCGTTCACCATCACATTGCGCCCGAGCAGGATCGGATAGTCGGTGCTGACATCGTCGTGCTCGATCACAGAGACAGTGATCGAGTCGTCGTCTTCGCCCTGCTTGATGGTGACGGTGCCGGGTTTGCGGCACAGCACCGCGGATTCCCGCGGTCGCCGTGCTTCCAGCAGCTCTTCGATCCTGGGCAGACCCTGGACGATGTCTCCGGTCTTCTGGCGCTCGAAGACCAGCAGCGCCAGGGCATCCCCCCGCTGAACAAGCTCACCGTCGCGGACGTGCAGCACCGAGTCAGGCGAGACCATGTAAGGACGGCCCAGACGGATGGTGATCAGGCTCCCGGCGATGGCCTCCACCTGACCGCAGCAGGGAGCCTCAATGCCGCTGGCAAGTAACTCGCCATCCACCAGACGCTGGCCCACAATCACGGACAATTCAGCGCTGCCGATATCGAGGTCGCGGGTGTCGCCCTCACGCTCGACGATCAGACGGCGTACCGGCTCCCCTTCCACCGGATCAGGCAGTTGCACCACACCGTCTTCCTTGCAGAGGATCTGGGTGGTGGCGACCACATCGCCGCTCTTGACGCTGCTGCCGTCCTCCACCTGCAGCTCGGTGTGGGTGGAGCCATGGCTGGCATCGGAGAGGGTGTCGCGGCGGACCAGCAGGGTTTCGAGAATCACCAATTGCAGTCGCTCGATCGTCTTGGCCCGCTTGTCGGGAACAGCCTCCACATCCACCGTCATCTGGGGAGTGGTATCGAAGGTGTCGAGGATCAGCTGGGTGCGCAGCAGCTCGACTCCGTCCACCGACTTGATCAGTTCGCCGTCCTTGAAGGTGAGGCGCTGGGTGGCCTTGAGCCCCAGGGAGGGCCCGCCGTTCTGCTTGACGCTGCCCAGCTCAGGCAGGTGAGCATGATCGGGAATGGGGTATTCCTCAACCGGCCGCAACAGAAGCGCACCACCCTCGGGAGTGTCGACGGACTCGACGAAGACCATCGACTCAGGAACGAGGCCGGGGGCAATCTCTTCGCCGGGATTGTGCAGACGACCCTCGTCGCTGTAGCGGGCATGGATCTTGGCATCGCTGACCAGATGCAGCGTTCCCGATCGCACGATGATTTCGCGCAGGATGTCGTTCTTCTGGGTCACGGTAACGATCCCGGCCGTCTGGCTGAAGATGTCCTTGACCACTTCGGTGCCAGCCTCGATCCACTGGCCGTCTTCAATCATCAGCAAGGAGATGTCCTTGTTGATCTCGTGGGTTTCCTGGGGAATCCAGAGAACCGTGCCACCCTTGGACACCTCATAACCATTCTTGGCAGAGCGGGCTTTTTTGATCGAGAGGCCGGGGGCGTACTTGATCAGGCCGCCGGTCTGAGTGCGGAAGCGGTCATCGGCCAGCTCGGCGATCACCTCACCACTGCCGATCTTGCTGCCCGGTTGGGTCTTGAGCAGGTAACGGATGTTGTCCTTGCCCTCCAGGTGCCAGATCTCACCAGAATGGGTGGATTCACCCACCAGCTTGCAGTCCTTGAGGGTGAGGCTGGCGGTGACGATCTGAACTTCGCGGGAATCGCCGGTGGAATCGCGCAGGCGCACCGAACCTCCGTGCTCACTCACCAGGCGGCTTTCCGCCAGCACCTCACCAGTGGTGACGGCAGTGTTGCCCTTGACCACGGGCTGGGCATTGGGGGGAAGGTTATAGACGTCACCCGCCAGCACCCAGAGCCGTCCGAGGCGCTGGGCCTTGAGGGTGATGTTGCCCTGGCGGTCGGTCGACTCGCGGGGCTGAATCACGTCTTCGTAGCGCACCTGACCCGCCAGATCGCAGATCACATCTTTGGTGGCCTTTTCGACGCTCTTGTGCACCGCGACGCCAGCCGAGATCTGGGCCAGCACCATGTCGGAGGGCACCTCATCACCATCGGCGACGAACAGCACTGAACCGGCTGTGACGTCAAGACGCTGGATCCTGCCCTTGCCGCTCGGTTTCACCGAAAGGGTGAAATCGGTTTCGGAGAGATGGGCTTCAACCCCGTGGGAGGTGCGGTGGTCACGCACCCGGGCCTTGGAACCGAATTCGACTGTTCCTGCCACCAAGGAGCGCACCACGCCGGTTTCGGCCGTGGACACACCACCGGTGTGGAAGGTGCGCATCGTCAGCTGGGTGCCGGGCTCTCCGATCGACTGGGCGGCGATGATGCCCACCGCTTCGCCCAGATCCACCAGCTCGTTGTGGGCCAGTGCCCAGCCGTAGCACTTACGGCAGACCGATCGAGCGGCCTCGCAGGTGAGGGGCGAGCGCACGACAACGGTCTTGACGCCAGCGGCTTCGATCAACCGGGAGAGCTCATGGTCGATCTGGCCGTCGCGATCCACCAGCACGGAGCCATCTGAGCCGAGGACGGGCTCACCCGCCAGCCGGCCCACGAGCTTGGCAAAAAATCGACCCTTCTCATCGGCATGAATGGGAATTCCGCGGGTCGTGCCGCAGTCGTCCTCCCGCACGATCACATCCTGGGCCACATCCACCAGGCGGCGGGTGAGATAGCCCGAGTCGGCGGTACGCAGGGCCGTATCCACCAGACCCTTACGGGCGCCATAAGAGGAGATCACGTATTCCGTGACCGTGAGTCCCTCACGGAAATTGGTGCGGATCGGCAAGTCGATGATCTCCCCCTGAGGGTTGGCCATCAGACCGCGCATGCCAACCAACTGACGCACCTGGGACATATTGCCCCTGGCGCCTGAGTTGGCCATCATCCAGACCGAGTTGAGAGGATCGTTCTCGTTGAAGTTCTTCTTGACTTCCTCAACCAACCGCTCATTGGTTTCGGTCCAGGTGTCGATCACCTTGGTGTGCCGCTCAACCTCGGTGATTTCCCCCAGTCGGTAGCGCTCCTCGGTATCGGTGATCTGCTGCTCCGCTTCCTCCAGCAGGCGGGCCTTCTCAAAGGGAATGCGAAGGTCTTCAACAGAGATGGAGACCGCTGCCTGGGTGGCGTAGTGGAAGCCCAGGTCCTTGAGATCGTCGGCCATCGAGGCCGTCGCAGCCGTGCCGTGGTGCTTGTAAGCCCAGGCCACGAGGTTGCGCAGGGCCTTCTTGTCGATTTCCCGATTTCGGAAGCGTGGCGGTTCCTTGCTCAGGGGAGCGCGGCGATCCTGGGAATTGGGCTTGGAAGGAGTGATGGTCATGGAAGCGAGCAAGAAAGACCGGAGAAAAGACCTGGTTCACCAGGTGATGTCGACGAAGTGCTGAAGCAGGTCAGTTCAGGTGGCAGCCACCGCGTCAATGATCGTTCGATTCATCACAACCCGACCCACAGTGGTGAGCAGATAACGGGTGATCAGGGCACCGTCCTCATCGAATCGATCGCGGCGGTACTTCCACTGCTCAATACGAGTGCCATCGCTGAGGGTCTCCTCGTGCACGGGAGCCTCACCCTCATCATCATCATCAACCTCGCCACTGAAACGAACCCAGACCCACTGATGCAGTTCAAGGTGCCTTTCCTCAAAGGCGTTGATCACGTCGTTGAGGCCAGCGAAGGTACGACTGCGGTCGCCGAAGCTGGGCTTGTTCTCGTTGCGATCCACCGCTGTGAGGTAGTAGATCCCCAGCACCATGTCCTGGGACGGGGTGATGATCGGCTCGCCAGTGGCAGGCGAGAGGATGTTGTTGCTCGCGAGCATCAACATGCGTGCCTCGGTCTGGGCCTCAATGGCAAGGGGCACGTGCACAGCCATCTGGTCGCCGTCAAAGTCGGCGTTGAAGGCCGGACAGACCAGTGGGTGGAGCTGAATGGCGCGGCCGTCCACCAGCTTCGGCTCAAAAGCCTGGATACCGAGCCGGTGCAGGGTTGGCGCTCGGTTGAGCATGATCGGATGTCCTTCGATCACTTCCTGCAGGACCTGCATCACCTCATCGTCGGCACGCTGAATCAGCTTCTTGGCGGCCTTGATGTTGTTGACAATGTTCTGGCGGATCAGGCGGTGAATCACAAACGGCTGGAACAGCTCGATCGCCATTTCCTTGGGCAGACCGCACTGGTGCATCTTGAGCTTGGGACCCACCACGATCACTGATCGACCGGAGTAGTCGACCCGCTTGCCAAGCAGGTTCTGGCGGAAGCGGCCCTGCTTTCCTTCGATGATGTCGCTGAGTGACTTGAGCGGACGATTGTTCGCACCCACCACGGTGCGGCCGCGGCGGCCGTTGTCGATCAGTGCATCAACTGCCTCCTGCAGCATCCGCTTCTCGTTGCGGACAATGATCTCCGGAGCAAGAATCTCCTGCAACCGCGCCAGGCGGTTGTTGCGGTTGATCACGCGACGGTAGAGATCGTTGAGATCACTGGTGGCGAAGCGGCCGCCATCAAGCTGCACCATCGGGCGCAGATCGGGAGGGATGACCGGGATGGCATCGAGCACCATCCAATCCGGGCGGGCATCGGTGGCGATGAAGTTATCGATCACGCGCAGGCGCTTGATCAGCTTCGCCCGCTTCTGCCCTTTACTGCCGGCAATGTCCTCGCGCAGCTGTTCAGCAATCTCGGTGAGGTTGAGATCCTCGAGCAGACGCTTGAGAGCCTCTGCACCGATGCCGACCTCAGGCTCATTCTCAATCTCTGAATCTTCGGCGTAGATCTGATCTTCAATCTCCAGCCACTCGTCTTCAGTGAGAAGTTGCTTGTAGGTGAGATCCTTGTGATCGCCCGGCTCGAGCACCACATAGCAGTTGAAGTAAACAATCTGCTCAACATCCCTAAGGGGCATGTCAAGCAGGATCGCCACATAGCTGGGGATTCCCTTCAGGTACCAGACGTGGGAAACGGGAGCCGCCAGCTTGATGAAGCCCATGCGGTGACGACGGACCCGGCTTTCGGTGACCTCAACGCCGCAGCGCTCACAGACGATGCCGCGGTGACGCACCCGTTTGTACTTGCCGCAGTGGCATTCCCAGTCCTTGGAAGGGCCGAAGATCTTCTCGCAGAAGAGCCCGTCCATCTCGGGCTTGAGGGTGCGGTAGTTGATCGTTTCGGGCTTGGTGACCTCACCGACCACCTGACCATTGGGCAGGGTGCGCTGCCCCCACTGCATGATCCGCTCGGGCGAAGCCAGAGTGATCTTGACGTAGTCGAAGTGGTTCTCGGTGCGGGAGTTGCTGTTGGTCATGGCCGAAGGGCACGCGGACGTCGAATGAAACGGTGAGGCTCAGAGCGTGGATTCAATCGTCGTCGTAATCCGCGACGCCGAGGGATTCATAGGTGGGCCGGTTGGGAGTGCTCCGACGGGGATTGACGTCCTGCATCAGATCAACCTCGATGCCTTCATCGGTGTAGACAGCGATATCCAGACCGAGCGACTGCAATTCGCGCATCAGCACCTTGAAGGACTCCGGTGTGCCGGGGCGGGGAATCGGCTTGCCCTTGACGATGGCGTTGAGAGCCTCGTTGCGGCCCTGCATGTCGTCGGACTTGACGGTGAGCAGCTCCTGCAGTGTGTAGGCGGCCCCGTAGGCCTCCAGAGCCCAGACCTCCATTTCCCCGAGCCGCTGGCCGCCCTGTTGCGCCTTACCGCCCAGCGGCTGCTGGGTGACCAGGGAATAGGGACCGGTGGAGCGGGCGTGGATCTTGTCGTCGACAAGGTGAACGAGCTTGAGAATGTGGGCGTATCCCACGGTGACCGGCTGATCGAAGGGTTCGCCGGTGCGGCCGTCGATCAGCTGAATCTTGCCGGGATTCTCAGGGTCATAGACCCATTCCTTACCTGGCTCGCTGGCAGCCTCCTCCAAGTACTTCTGCACGGTGTTCTTGGAGGTTTCGTTGCCGTGCATCTCATCGAACGGCACCACCTTGACGCGGCAGCCCAGGTGAGATGCGGCCCAGCCCATCAGGCACTCGAACACCTGGCCCACATTCATCCTGGAGGGAACCCCCAGGGGATTGAGCACGATGTCGATCGGGGAGCCATCCGGCAGGTAGGGCATGTCCTCACGGGGGAGGATGCGGCTGATGATGCCCTTGTTGCCGTGGCGGCCGGCCATCTTGTCACCCACCTGGATCTTGCGCCTCTGGGCCACGTAGACCCGCACCACCATGTTGGCCCCCGGCGGAAGCTCATCACCCTGCTCACGGGTGTAGATGCGCACGTCCACAACCCGGCCGCGCTCGGTGCTTGGAACCCTCAGGGAGTTGTCGCGCACATCACGGGCCTTCTCACCGAAGATCGCCCGCAACAGCTTCTCTTCCGGTGGTTGATCCGATTCACCCTTTGGAGTGACCTTACCGACCAGGATGTCACCGGATTCAACGTAGGCGCCGATCCTGATGATGCCCATCTCATCGAGGTTGCCCAGGCTCTCCTCAGCCACGTTGGGGATCTCTCGGGTGATCTCCTCCGGACCAAGCTTGGTCTGGCGGGCCTCGATCTCATACTTCTCGATGTGCACCGAGGTATAGAGGTCGTCCTGAACGAGCCGCTCACTCACGAGGATCGCGTCCTCGTAGTTGTAACCCTCCCAGGGCATATAGGCGATCAGCACGTTCTGACCGAGAGCGATCTCGCCGCCCTCGCAGGCGGAACCATTGGCCAGCACCTGACCCGCGATGACAGAGTCGCCCTGGCTGACGATCGGCCGCTGGTTCAGGCAAGTGTCCTGATTGGAACGTTGGTACTTCTGCAGATGGTGGATGTGATCAGTGCCTTGATCATCACGGATGACAATTGCCGTGGCATCCACGAAGGTGACGGTCCCATTGACCCGGGTGATCGGCACCATGCCCGAGTCGCGGGCGACCTGGGTTTCCAGACCAGTGCCCACCAAGGGCCGCTCGGGCCGCAGCAGGGGAACGGCCTGACGCTGCATGTTCGAGCCCATCAGAGCCCGGTTGGCGTCGTCGTGCTCGAGAAAGGGAATCAGCGACGTGGCCACCGAGATCACCTGAACCGGTGACAGCTGCACATAATCCACCTGCTCGGGCGGCACTTTCTCGAAGTCCTGCCGGTAACGGACGGGGATCAATTCAGCAAGGATCCGGCCGTCAGCATTGGTCGCCACATCACCTGGGGCGACGCGGCATTCGTCTTCGAGGTCGGCAGAGAGATAGATCGGATTGCCCTGCTTGTGGACGAAACCGTTCTCCACCTTCCAGAAAGGAGTTTCGATAAAGCCGTATTCGTTGACGCGGGCGTGGGTGGCCAGCGAGCCGATCAGACCTGCATTAGGCCCTTCAGGAGTCTCGATCGGGCAGATGCGGCCGTAGTGGGAAGGATGGATGTCGCGCACAGCAAAGCCGGCCCGCTCTCGGGTGAGACCGCCTGGACCGAGGGCACTGATCCGCCGCTTGTGGGTCAGTTCCGCCAGGGGGTTGGTCTGATCCATGAACTGGCTGAGTTGGCTGGAGCCGAAAAACTCCTTGATCGCCGCCACCAATGGCTTGGGGTTGACCAGCTGTGCGGGAGTGAGCGACTCGGTTTCACCGACCGTCATGCGCTCCTTGATGATCCGCTCCAGCCGGTTGAGGCCGACCCGCACCTGGTTCTGCAGCAATTCTCCGACGGAGCGCACACGGCGATTGCCGAGGTGATCGATATCGTCGAGGGAGGCCCCGCCCACATCGAGCTCGAGATTGATCAAGTAATCGATCGTGGAAAGCACATCCTCAGCCGTGAGGGTGCGAACGGCATCGGGGATGGTGAGCCGAAGTTTCTTGTTGATCTTGTAGCGACCCACGCGACCCAGGTCGTAGCGCTTGGGATCGAAAAATCGGCTGTGCAGCAGCTGCTGACCACCGCTCACCGAAGGCGGCTCACCTGGACGCAGCTTCTTGTAAAGCTCCAGCAGTGCCTGATCTTCCGAAGAGATGCCTTCGTCGTTAGCCGCTTCAATAGACTTGCGGTAGTACTCCGGGTGCCGCAACTTGTCGAGCACATCGTTGTCTGAAAGCCCGATGGCCCTCATCAACACATGGGCATTGATCTTGCGAGTCTTGTCGACGCGAACGTGCAGCAGATCGTTTTTATCGGTTTCGAACTTCAGCCAGGCGCCCCTGTTGGGGATAAGGCTGGCATTGAAGGTTTTGCGGCCGTTCTTATCCTGTTCATCTTTGAAATAGACCCCTGGACTGCGCACGATCTGATTGACGATCACCCGCTCGGCACCATTGATGATGAAAGTGCCGCGCTCAGTCATCAGCGGCAATTCGCCGATGAAGACTTCCTGCTCTTTGATCTCACCGGTCTCCTTGTTGACCAACCGGCAGGTGACATACATCTGTGAAGCGAAGGTGGCATCGCGCCGCTTCGCTTCTTCCACATCGTGACGAGGACGCTTGAGGCGGTACTCCGTTCCGACGAAATGGAGCTCCAGCTTGCCGGTGTAGTCGGTGATCGGGGAGAAGCTATCGAGCTCCTCGATCAGGCCCTTCTCCAGGAACCACTTGAAACTCGCCCGCTGCACCTCGACCAGATCGGGCAGGTAAGTGACGGTCTTGGCAACCTGAATCGCGCTGCTCATGCGGGGACCTGCAGGAACTGGTGAAAAAGTGGATATGCTGAGCAGGCTGGAACACGCCTGACACTGCGGGCTGCCTTGTGGACAGCCAAAGGCACGGCAAGGAATCCCCGGGGGAAGGGAGAAACCCTGCCATGTTCACGCCGATGAATCTCGAATCAGAATTGCCGAACTCGACAAAGGTGCGCTCGCGCTACCGGTCCAATAAAACATCATACACTATTGAGTGCGGATGGTCCGGGAAGCCC
The DNA here is from genome assembly GCF_002252625.1 of Synechococcus sp. 1G10. Taxonomy (GTDB): domain Bacteria; phylum Cyanobacteriota; class Cyanobacteriia; order PCC-6307; family Cyanobiaceae; genus Regnicoccus_A. Next base: position 188,070 of record NZ_NQKW01000004.1, read on the forward strand.
GAACAGGCGTACCGCATTTGCAGTTGAGTCGGCTGCCACCTGCTCCAATGTTTCGCCCCTGAGCTCCGCCACCCGGTTGGCTACAGAGGCCACAAAGGCGGGCTCGTTGCGTTTACCGCGGCGAGGAACCGGTGCCAGGAAGGGGCAGTCGGTTTCCACCAGGTAACGATCGGCCGGAACCTGTTGGGCACAGAGATGGGTGTCGAATGCCTTGGCAAAGGTGACCGTTCCACTGAAGCTGATGTACAGCCCCAGCTCCAGAAACGCCTCCATCTCCTGGGGGGTGCCGCCCCAGCAGTGCATCACGCCCCGTGGGCAACGACCCTTGGCCTGACGCTGGCGTAACTCCTGCAGCATCGGCGCAGCGGCATCGCGGCAATGGATGATCACCGGCAGATCCAGCTCCACCGCCAGATCGAGCTGGGGGCCCAGGACCAACAACTGGCTCTGGAGATTGGAGTCGCGAAAGAGATCCAGGCCCAGCTCACCGATGGCAACCACCCGCTCGTCGTCGAGAGCGGCCTGGCGCAATACAGATTGAGTGCCGGCGTCCCAGCTCTGGCTATCGAGAGGATGAACTCCCACCGAATAGCGCAGCTCAGGGAAGCGATCTGCCAGGGCCCGGATCGGAGCAATCTGAGAAGGCTCCACACAGGCATGCAATAGGGACACCACCCCGGCGTCACGCCAGCGCTGCGCTACCGCGTCCAGGTCGGGCTCAAAGGCGCTGAACACCACGTGACAGTGGGAATCAACCAGCGCCGGAAGCGCAGTGGCCACGGCGGAGGTGGTGTTGACGGTCATGGGGGCGGCGAGCCGCTCAGGCGTTACCGGCAACGGGCTCGATGGCCTGCTTGACGGCGGTGCTGAGCCGCGACTTCTGGTTGGCCCCTGTGTTTTGGTGAATCACGCCGCGCTTGACGGCCTTGTCGATCTTGCTGAAGGCAGCATTGAGGCTGTTCTGGACAGCAGTCTTGTTGTCCTCGCCGGGCTCCTGGCTGTAGGCGGTCACGGCCGTGAAGCAACGCTTCATCAAGGTGCGCACCGCCGACTTGTAGGTGCGGTTCTGCAACCAGTTGCGCTCGGCAGTCAGGATGCGTTTCTTCGAAGACTTGTTATTGGCCACAGGCGGGTTCAGCGCTGATTCAGCAGTTGTCGATCTTACCCTCACAAGCTCGCCACCCTGGCGACCAGCCCTAGCCTGGGAAACTGACAACCCGGCGCCGTCTTCCGCCACCGCCTTTCCCCGTGCCGAACACCCTGAGCGACACCGCACCAGCCCTTGCCATCGACTTCCTGGAGGATCTCGATGCGGCCGAGGCCAGGCTCGGGCGCATCGCCGGCCGCACCAGCGGCAGCGCCAGCCAGGAGGCCGCCGCCAGGGTGGAGGCCATCATCGAGCAGGTGAAGCAACAGGGCGACCACGCCCTTCTCGAGCTGAGCGAACAGTTCGACGGCATCCGCCCCGATCCCCTGCGCCTGCCGCGGGAAGATCTGGCCCGGGCCTGGAAGGCCTGCTCCTCTGACCTGCGCAGCGCCCTGGAGCTGGCCCACAGGCGCATCCTCGACTTCCATCAGCGTCAGAAGCCCAGTGATCTGGAGGTGACGGGCGTGCATGGCGAACGCCTTGGGCGGCGCTGGCGTCCGGTGGCCAGAGCGGGGCTGTACGTGCCAGGAGGACGGGCCTCTTACCCCAGCACCGTCCTGATGAACGCCGTTCCCGCCCGGGTGGCCGGGGTCAAGCGGGTGGTGATGGTGACTCCCCCGGGTCCCCAGGGGCAACCCGACCCCACAGTGCTCGCTGCAGCCCACCTTGCCGGGGTTGAGGAGGTCTATCGGGTCGGCGGGGCCCAGGCCATTGCAGCCCTGGCCTACGGCACCGAATCGATCCCGCGGGTGGATGTAATCAGCGGACCGGGCAACCTCTACGTGACCCTGGCCAAAAAGGCCGTGTACGGCCAGGTGGCCATCGACTCCCTGGCTGGCCCCAGCGAGGTGCTCGTGATTGCAGACCACAGCGCCAATCCTGATCATGTGGCCGCCGATCTCCTGGCCCAGGCCGAGCACGACCCATTGGCGGCGGCGGTCCTGCTCACCACCAGCGCTGCCCTGGCAGCGGCTGTGCCCAGGGCTCTGGAGCAGCAGCTGCGCCACCACCCCCGGGCGGATCTCTGCCGTGCCGCCCTGGAAGACTGGGGTCTGATCGTGCTCTGTCCTTCTCTTGAGGACGCCGCTCGGCTGAGTGACCACTTCGCGCCCGAGCATCTCGAGCTGCTGGTGGAGCGGCCCGAGCCCCTGGCCGGGCGGATCGAGAACGCCGGTGCCATCTTCATCGGCGCTTGGAGCCCCGAGGCAGTGGGCGACTACCTGGCGGGTCCCAACCACACCCTGCCCACCTCAGGCACTGCCCGTTTTTCCGGCGCCCTGAGTGTGGAAACGTTCATGCGTCACACCAGCCTGATCGCCTTCAACCGCCAGGCCCTCGAAGCAACAGGACCCGCAGTGATCACCCTGGCCAACAGCGAGGGCCTGCACAGCCACGCCGATTCGGTACGCCGCCGGCTCGACTGAGCTACTGAGCGACTCAGCCTGTTTGTCAGGCCCGCTCCAGATCCCGCACCCGGGGCTCCCCGTCGACAATCTCGCCTACAAGCACCTGGTCGGTGAGGCCAACGAACAGCCCGTTCTCAAGCACCCCCGGCAGGTTGTTGATCGCCTGCTCCAGGCCCGCTGGATCGGCGATGCCGCCGGCCCACTTGAGATCAAGCACCAGATTTCCCTGATCGGTGACCACCGGGCCTGCCTTGCGCACAGCCATCCGCAGCTCACCCTTGCCGCCCATCTCCTCCAGTTCCGCCTTCACCTGGCGCCAGGCGCCGGGAAGCACCTCCACCGGCAGAAGGAACTCCAGATTGAGACGCTTCACCAACTTGCTGGAATCCACCACCACCACGAAGCGGTCGGCCCGGCGGGCCACCAACTTCTCCTGCACATGGCAGGCCCCACCACCCTTGATCAACTGAAAGGAGGGGTCGACCTCATCGGCGCCGTCGATCGCCAGGTCGATGCGGGAAACGGCATTGAGGCTCTGCAGGGGAATGCCCAGCTCAGCGGCGAGCACCTCGCCCTGAAATGAGGTGGTCACACCAGTGATGCCCGAGAGTTCACCCCGTTGCAGGCGGGCGCCGAGTTCCTTGATCATCAGGGCGGCGGTGGAGCCGGAGCCAAGACCGAGCACCATGCCATCGCGGACCTGATCAACAGCAGCTGTCGCCACGGCCAGCTTCATCCGATCCTGCAGCTCGGCCATGGGGGGTGGAAAAGAGGGTGAGCGACCGTAGCAAGCTGAAGACTGAGCTCCTGCAGAACCCAGGTGGCGCTTGGCAGGTCAGGACGCTCTTGGCAGCGCAGCGGGCTTGATCGAGAGCTGAAGTTCCCGGTTGCCCCGCACCACCTTGAGGGGCAGGGCTTCGCCGACCCTGGAGGCCTCGACTCGCTGCAGAAGGGCCGCAGGATCGGCCACAGGCTGATCGGCGGCCGCCACCACCAGATCACCACGCCGGAGACCGGCGGATTCAGCCGGACTGCCCTGGAGCACCCGCTGCACAAGGGCACCGTCGCGCTCAGGTAGCTGCAGCACCGCTTCCGGGTCTCGGTTGTTCTCGCGGGCGCGGCGGGCCGTGAGCGGCACCAGCTGCAGGCCCAGATACGGGTGGATTACATCAGCGCCGGTGCGCAGCTGATCAGCCACACCCCGGGCCAGGTTGATCGGAATCGCAAAGCCGAGGCCGGCACCGGGGCCGGAACGCACCAGGGTGTTGATGCCGATCACTTCACCGGCCGCATTGATCAGCGGCCCACCGGAATTGCCCGGGTTGATGGCGGCATCGGTCTGAATCAGGTCGAGCCGCTTGTCGGCGAAACCAAGACTGTTGATATTGCGGTGCAAGCTGCTGACGATGCCAAGCGTGACAGTGCGCTCCAGGCCATAGGGGCTGCCCAGGGCAATGGCCCAGTCGCCCACCTCGAGGGCTTCGGAGTTTCCCAGGGGTGCGGCCTGCATGCCACGCGGGGCATCGATGCGCACCACCGCCAGATCGGTCACAGGGTCGGCCCCCACCACAGTGCCGTCGAGCTGGCGGCCATCGGCGAGGGTGACGTCCACCTGATCGACCCGATCAACCACGTGGGCATTGGTGAGCACCAGCCCATCGGCGTCGATCACCACACCGGAGCCCTGACCTCGCTCACGGCTGCTGCCGGCCGGATCACCGAAGAGATCACGCAGCAGCGGGTCAAGCATGGCCGGATCGAAGGCCTGGCGGGGCACCTCCCGCTCGGTGTCGATGCGCACCACGGACGGACTTGCCCGCCGGGCCGCCTCGGCGACGAAACTGTGGGCCGGCGCGGACGCTGGCGGCGAAACACTGGCCGGATCTGCAGCTTGGGGCAGCTCAGGGGTGAGCGCCGTGGTGCGGGCGGGCAGCCCCAGGGTCAGGCAGATCACCAGCAGCAGCGCCAGCAAGCGGCCACAGCTGTTCCAGCATCTGCGCGGGGCCTGAGCTGTACCGAGGAAAAGGGAGTAAGCGGGTCTGCGCATGGAGCTGAGGCTAGGTCGCTGGATCGGCTGCCGCTGTCTCAGGCCAGGGCGACCAGCGCAGCAGCCGCTGGCTCCAGCTGCCGTCGTGATACAGCTCCAGCAGCCGGCCGCCGGGATCATCACAGCGCCCCAGCGGGCAGGGTTGCACCGCCCCAAAGGCACAGAGCGTCGAGGGACAGGCCATCACGGGAATACCCGGCTCTGCGCCAAGCCAGCCCTGCCAGTGCTGGTGGACATGGCCGCAGAGCAGGAGGGCAGGTGAGCAAGCCTCGGTGAGGATCCTGGCCAGCTCGGCCCCATCACGCAGGCTGATGGCATCAAAGCCGGGGTCACCGATCCGCAGAGGCGGATGATGGACAGCTATCAGTGTTAGGGAACTCTCCTGCAGCAGGCGCTGCCGCAGCCAGGCCAGTTGGCCGGTGCCCAGCCAGCCACCGCAGTCACCACTGCGGTGGCTCGAGAGCAGCAGCAATCGCCAGGGGCCCAGTCGCAGCTCCGCTGGCGCCAGCACGGCATGACGCCCCATGACCGCCTGCAACAGCATTGGATGATCGTGGTTTCCCGGCAGCAGGGCCAGGGGCAGGCCCGATTCGGTGAGCAGGTTCCGGAGCTGGACATAGCCCCCCCAGCTCTCGTCCTGGCAGAGATCACCGCTGATCAGCAGCAGATCCGGAGAAACGTCCAGGGCTGCGAGGGCCTGCTCCAGGCCATGGCGCAACTGAGCGAGGGGGGTGCGGCCCCTGTAGCGACCATGTCCCTGGCGCAGCAGATGGGGATCACTGAGCTGCAGCACCCTGAGCGGATCGGTGCCTGAGGCCGAGGCCTCCGAATCCGGCTGGCTGGTGTGGCCCCGCTCTTGAAGGGGTCGCAACAGAAGGAGCCACGGATCGGGGACTTCAGCCTAAGTTGCCGCAACAGCGCTGCCAGCCCATGGCCTCGATCCCCCCAGGCACCCGTGTGCGATGTGCCCTCTGCCAAGTGGAGATCCAAGGCATGGTGGGCGGCCAGGACCAGGTGATCTTCAGCCAAGGGGCCCCTGGAACCCGCGCCAAGCTCTGGGCCAGGGTCTGCCAGTACGTCAGAGAACCCCAACGCTGTCTCAACCAGGACCAGGCGCTCCGTGGTGAGGTCGGCGCCGACGACTTCTACGGGGAGGCCCCCAGCTTGGGTCTGTTTGACGCCCCGGGCGGGGCCACCCCTCAGGCCTGAGCCGGTTGGTTCCAGGGTCTGACGTGCCGGCTTGTAAGCTCGATTTCATGCCCGGCGGGCATCACCCTGATCTTTGGAGTGCTGGCCTCAGGCCTACCTCGAAGCCAGGAGCAGTTCTCTGCAGTGGCCGGTCGGGCGTCCGACCCGCTCTCCAGCCCCGCCGGTGTCCCATCCACTCATCCCCGATCTGGAGCTTCTGGTCACCCCTCTCGCCGAGGCTTCGGGGCTGGCAGTGAACGGTGTGGAGATTCAGGCCCACCGGCTGCCGCTCACTCTGGTGATCCAGATCCGTCACGCCGACGGACGGGACGTCAACCTCGACGACTGCGCTGCCTTCAGCGGTGTGCTCGGCGAGGCTGTTGAAGCCAGTGAGCTGATGCCCCAGGCCTATGTTCTGGAGGTCAGCAGCCCTGGGATCGGCGAGGAGCTCTCCGAGGACCGCGATTTCCGCAGTTTTCGCGGCTTCCCCGTATCGGTGCGTTTCCGAGATGGCCAGGGCCTGGAGACCACTCGCGATGGCCTGCTGCTGGAGAGGGATGAGGAGAACCTCCAGCTCAATGTGCGCGGCCGCATCAGTCGGATCCCCCGCCTTGATGTGATCTCCGTTCGCCTGGTCACCCCAGCCACAGATTGACCAGCTTCTGCTCCCTACACCCCTCAACCCCCCTTTTGATCCGATGGCACTCGTTCTCCTCCCCGGTCTGCAGAACCTGATCGAGGACATCAGTGAGGAGAAGAAGCTTCCCACGCAGGTGGTGGAGGCGGCCTTGCGCGAGGCCCTGCTCAAAGGCTACGAGCGCTATCGACGCACTCTTTACCTGGGCATCAGTGAAGACCCCTTCGAGGAGGACTATTTCAGCAACTTCGATGTGGCCCTCGACCTCGACGAGGAGGGCTACCGGGTGCTGGCCAGCAAGATCATCGTGGAAGAGGTGGAGAGCGAGGACCACCAGATCGCCCTCGCCGAGGTGCAACAGGTGGCCGAGGACGCCCAGATCGGAGACACCGTGGTGCTGGATGTCACTCCCGAGAAGGACGACTTCGGCCGCATGGCCGCCTCGACCACCAAGCAGGTGCTGGCCCAGAAGCTGCGTGACCAGCAGCGCCGGATGATCCAGGAGGAGTTCGCCGATCTCGAAGACCCCGTGCTCACCGCCCGGGTGATCCGCTTCGAGCGCCAGTCGGTGATCATGGGCGTGAGTTCAGGCTTGGGACGGCCTGAGGTGGAAGCGGAACTGCCGCGGCGGGATCAGCTACCCAACGACAACTATCGGGCAAACGCCACCTTTAAGGTCTTTCTCAAGGAAGTGAGTGAGGTGGCCCGCCGCGGGCCGCAGCTGTTCGTTTCCCGGGCGAATGCCGGTCTGGTGGTGTATCTGTTCGAGAACGAAGTGCCGGAGATTCAGGAAGGTTCGGTGCGGATCGTGGCTGTCGCACGTGAAGCCAATCCTCCCTCGCGGGCAGTAGGCCCGCGCACCAAGGTTGCTGTCGACAGCGTCGAGCGTGAAGTTGACCCAGTTGGTGCCTGCATCGGCGCCCGTGGCTCCCGCATCCAGCAGGTGGTCAACGAGCTGCGCGGCGAGAAGATCGACGTGATTCGCTGGTCGCCCGATCCAGGTCAGTACCTGGCCAATTCGCTCAGTCCCGCCCGTGTCGAGATGGTTCGACTGGTTGACCCTGTAGGGCAGCACGCCCACGTGCTCGTACCACCCGACCAGCTCAGCCTGGCGATCGGCCGCGAGGGCCAGAACGTGCGCCTGGCGGCACGTCTCACCGGCTGGAAGATCGACATCAAGAATGCCGCCGACTACGACCAGGCCAGTGAGGACGCGCGGGCTGCAGAGCTGATCGCCCTGCGCGAGGAGGACGAGCGGCAGCAGGCCGAGGCCGAAGCCCGACTGGCTGTGGAGCAGACCGCACGAGCCGAGGAGGATGCTCGCCTGCGTGAGCTCTACCCACTGCCCGAAGACGAGGAGGGCTACGACGGCGATGCCGCACTTGAGGAGGCCGAATATGACTACGAGGCCGAACCCGCAGCGCAGAGCGAGGCCCTGCCGGCTGAGACAACCGATCCAGCCGCAGCAGAGCCGGATGAAGAAGCCGCTGTTGAACTGCGGTGAGCGGGGAGGTCGTCCTGCGGCGCTGCGTGTCCTGCCGGGAACGGCGCGATCGCAGCCTGCTCTGGCGGATCATCCGCCAGTACGGCGATGGGGTCGTGCTCGAGGGGCCCAAGACAAGGGCCATGGGCCGTTCGGCCTATGTCTGTCCCACGACCACCTGCATCGAGGACGCCAGGCGCCGCAAACGCCTGCAGCGCTCCTTGCGCTGTCAAGTGTCGGATTCCATCTACACGGCGCTGGAGGAACGGCTGAGAGAGCCACTCCATGCAGCCTCTGAGGCAAGATGAACAGTGGCCGCACCGCGCGTGGGGCTCGGCGGCACACGGTGCCCCGACCGATCGGAGACCTGAATGACCAGCAGCGGCAAAGTCAGAATTTATGAGCTGTCCCGGGACTTGGGCCTGGAGAACAAGGACGTGCTCGATGCCGCCGAGAAGCTGTCCATTGCGGTCAAGAGCCACAGCAGCTCCATCAGCGATGGGGAGGCCGAGCGCATCCGCAGCCTGATCAGCGCCCCCGCCAACGGCGGCGGGGCCCCAGCGAGCCAGCCCGTCCGGCCAACGCCACCAGCCAGCGAACCGGCCAAGGCCATCCTTTCCCTCAAAAAGGCCGCCCCGGCGGCGGTGGCCGCCCCAGCCAGTCCTGCAGGTGCCGCCAAGCCGAAGCCGGCCGTCAGACCGGCGAGTAGCCCCCAGAAGCCTTCTGCCCCTGCGCCTGCCCAGGCCGCCAGGCCCACCATCGTCAAGCCGGCCCCCAGGCCGGAGATCGTGGCCCAGGCCCCTGCCACAGCCGCACCGAAACCGGCGGCTCCCACCCCACCGGCCACCCAGCTGCCTGTAGTCAGGAAAGTGGTGCCCCAGGCCAATCAAGCCCCCACCGCGGCCGCACCAGCCCGGCCGAGTTCTCCGCCGAAGCCCACGCCGATCGCTGCTGGTCCAGCCAAGCCGGCGAGTGCCCCGAGCCGCCCGCCTGCCCCTCCGGTAAGCAAGCCCGAGCCGCCCCAGGTGCGCAAGCCCGATGCGGCCGCAGCGACCAGTCCCCGTCCCGCCACCAGCCCCCGCCCCGTACCCAGGGGCAGTGCGCCTGCCCCTTCCCGGCCGGCGGCGTCTCCCCAAAGGCCCGGAGCCCCGGCTCCGGTGCGCTCGACCAGCGCCTCCGGTGTCGGCCGTCCGCAACTGGTGGGTCGACCCCAGCCAGGCCAGCCCGTCACGAGTAACCGTCCAGCACCTCCTTCGGGCCGCCCAGCCCTGAGTCAACGGCCGGCTGGTGCCCCTCAGCGACCAACTCCGCAGGTGGGACGACCCACCCAGGCCCGCAGCCCACTGGAACTGGTGGGCAAACCGATCCGCCGTGACGCAGCCGGCCCAGGAGGCACCAGCCGCCCAGGAGCTCCTGTGCGACCTGGCATGCCTCAGGGCATGCGGAAGCCGGTGGCCCCCGGCGAGCTGATGCAGCTCCAGAAACCCGGCAGCCGCCCGGTCGCAGCACCCCCCAGGCGGCCGGAGCGCAGCGAAACCAGCCCTGAAGCCGCGCGTCCCACCGCCACTCCGCCGTCAGCCCCTCGTAAACCGGCCTTCCGTACACCCCAGGCCGCAGGGCCTGGCAGAGCACGACGGCCCGAATGGGACGACAGCGCCAAGCTGGAGGCCCTGCGCAGCAAGTCGCCGCAGAAGCAGCGCCAGAAGGTTCACATCATCGGCGAGAACGATGATGCACTCACCGCTGAAACCGGCGGCTTCGCCGGCGAACACGAGGCGATGGTGCTCCAGGCCAGCCTGGCCCGGCCGGCCAAGCCGCGCACCCGTCCCGCCACACCGGGCGCCAAGCCCGTGGTGGCGATGCGCAAGCGCAAGAAGGAAACCACCCGCCAGCGGCAGAGGCGCCGCGCCATGGAACTGCGCGCCGCCCGTGAAGCGAAGGCCACCCGGCCCGAGATGCTGATCGTGCCCGAGGGAAACCTCACGGTTCAGGAGTTGGCCGACCGCCTGGGCGTGGAGAGCTCCGAGATCATCAAATCCCTCTTCTTCAAGGGGATCATCGCCACGGTCACCCAGACCCTCGATCTCTCAACCATCGAAACGGTCTCCGACGAATTCGGCGTACCCGTCCTCCAGGACGACGTGGAGGAGGCCGCCAAGAAGACGGTGGAGATGATCGAAGACAGCGATCTCGCTCACCTGATCCGGCGTCCACCGGTGGTCACGGTGATGGGCCACGTCGACCACGGCAAGACCAGCCTGCTCGATGCCATTCGCAAGACGCGGGTGGCGGCAGGGGAAGCCGGCGGCATCACCCAGCACATCGGCGCCTATCAGGTCAACATTTCCCACTCCGGTGAAAGCCGTCGCATCACCTTCCTCGACACCCCGGGCCACGAAGCCTTCACCGCCATGCGCGCCAGGGGCACCAAGGTCACAGACGTGGCCGTGCTTGTGGTGGCCGCCGATGACGGCGTCAGGCCCCAGACCCTGGAGGCCATCAGCCACGCCAGGGCGGCAGAAGTGCCAATCATCGTGGCGATCAACAAGATCGACAAAGATGGCGCCCAGCCCGAGCGGGTCAAGCAGGAGCTTTCAGCTCTGGATCTCGTCTCCGAAGACTGGGGTGGCAACACCGTGATGGTGCCGGTGAGTGCCACCAAAGGAGAGAACATCGACAAATTGCTGGAGATGATCCTGCTGGTGACTGAGGTCGAAGACCTCCAGGCCAACCCGGACCGGATGGCGAAGGGCACCGTGATCGAGGCTCACCTCGACAAGGCCAAGGGTCCCGTGGCCACCCTGCTGATCCAGAACGGAACCCTCAAGGCCGGCGATGTGCTGGCAGCAGGGCCTGTGCTCGGCAAGGTGCGCGCCATGGTCGACGACTCCGGCAAGCGGGTCAAGACCGCTGGTCCTTCCTCGGCTGTCGAAGCCCTCGGCTTCAGCGAGGTGCCCACCGCCGGGGATGAATTCGAGGTCTACACCGACGAGAAGACCGCACGCTCGGTGGTGGGGGATCGGGCCAACGAAGCCCGTGCCACTCGCCTGGCCCAGCAGATGGCCTCCCGGCGAGTCTCCTTGGCATCGATGTCAGGACAGGCCAGCGAAGGGGAGCTCAAGGAGCTCAACCTCATCCTCAAGGCCGATGTTCAGGGCAGCGTCGAGGCGATTCTCGGCTCGCTCGAACAGCTTCCCCAGGGCGAGGTGCAGGTGCGCGTGCTGCTCTCCGCCCCTGGAGAGATAACCGAAACCGACGTTGATCTGGCGGCCGCCTCGGGTGCCGTGATCGTCGGCTTCAACACCTCGATGGCCTCGGGTGCCAAGCGGGCCGCTGATGCCAATGGCGTCGACGTTCGCGACTACGACGTGATCTACAAGCTTCTGGAGGACATCCAGCTGGCCATGGAGGGCCTGCTGGAGCCGGAGATGGTGGAAGAGCCCCTCGGCGAAGCGGAGGTGCGCGCGGTGTTCACCATCGGCAAGAGCGCCGTGGCGGGTTGCTACGTCACCAGCGGCAAGTTGCAGCGCAACTGCAAGGTTCGAATCCAGCGCAATAAGCAGGTGGTGTTCGAAGGCGATCTCGATTCTCTGCGTCGCAACAAGGACGACGTCAAGGAGGTGGCCACGGGCTTCGAGTGCGGCATCGGTTGCGATCGCTTCGCCAACTGGCAGGACGGTGATCGTGTGATTGCTTACAAGCTGGTCACCCAACGCCGCAGCCTCAGCACCTGATGTGAACCCGCGCAGCGAACCCCTGCTCTGGCTGCAACTCCTCGGATTGGCAGCCATCCCAGCTGAGCTGCTTGCCGTGGCGTTGCTCCTCTCGGGCGCCGATCCCGGTCCGGTTCCAGCGATCGAGCGGCTGTTGCTCTGGGCTCTTGGAGCCTTGCTGCCGACCGTGCTGCTCTGGCAGCGGCCGGCGGATTGCTGGTCGATACTGTTGCTTCAGACTCCGGCACGCGGCCGCCGCGAGAGCCAGAGGCGGCTGAGTGCCCTTCAATCGCCGCTGCCCGTTCGCCTGCTGGCGACGGCCTGGTCAGTGCTGTTGCTGCCGGCAATCTGGCGACTTGATCTGCTCTCCGCCCAAATGGCGGCCATCGCTCCGCTGCCAGAAGCTTCCCGGCTGATCACGATCCTGCTGACCGTGCCACTTCTGGCCATTTTGGTCTGGCAGGGGCAGCAGCTGATCCAGGCCGTCTGGCTGCTTACTCGCAGCCCTGAGCAGGTAGCAGGTACCCCTGCCATGACTCCTGAACTACTGGGGCGGGAGAGGTTGAGCCTTGGGTTGCCCCTGCTGCTCCCCGATCCGCTCAGCCCGCTACAGAGCAGCCAACCCCAGGCGCAATACCCCAGCGTCTCAGCGGTCGCGCCAAAGCAGCAGCCCGAAGCCGAAGAAGGCACCGAGCTGGATGAGCAGGTCACCTGAAGCCACCTCTGAGCCGGCGGATAAGCGCATCGCCATAACAGCCAGGCCGATCGCTCCAGAGGCGGTGAGAGCAAACCACAGGGCACGTCGCAGCCCTTTCCAAGGTGCCTTGGCTTCCGCCAGCAGCCGTTCTCGCAACTCTGGATCCAGAGACGTGGGTTTGGGCCGTGTTGTGGGCATGGTCCGGAAACCCGCGGAACCTCTCAATGCTAATTTAATCAAGCTGCCGGTGTAGCTCAGTGGTAGAGCAACTGATTCGTAATCAGTAGGTCGTCGGTTCAAGTCCGATCACCGGCTTTCTTCGCGCTCTGGATGGATCTTTCGTCCGAGCCCTGAGTGGATGTTGAATAACGTGGGGTCTTTGCCAACCTGACAAGTGATGCACCCTGTTGATCACTTCAGGACCAAGCTCCGGATCAACCGTCAGCAGTGAAGGGGATTTCTAACCTGAACCGGCGGAGAATCAAACCGAAGTCAGGCTCCACTGATTGATGCGACTACGGCTTTCAGGTTGCCGGAACAATAGTCGGCGAAGACTGGGGGAAGAATGACTCCTCACTGAATTCTGGCCAAGCCAGCGGCCGGCGTTGGATCATGGTTTGCTCATTCCCTGTACAAGAGCATGGAGAGCACTCAGTGTTAATGGTCCAACGTATTGCCCTCCTCGCTTGCGGTAGCCAAAAAAAAGCCCCCGCCAAGGCGGAGGCTTCATTTGCTATCGATGCATTGAAGCAGGTGGTGGGCCACGAATGACCCACCGCTTGCATCAGCCGATTGCAGGGGCGGTCAGTGCCACAGGGGTGGCTTCTGCAGATGCCAGGTCAAGCGGGAAGTTGTGAGCATTGCGCTCGTGCATCACTTCCATACCCAGACCAGCGCGGTTCAGCACATCAGCCCAGGTGTTGATCACGCGGCCTTGGCCATCGAGGATCGACTGGTTGAAGTTGAAACCGTTCAGGTTGAAGGCCATCGTGCTCACGCCAA
>NZ_NQKW01000005.1 GCF_002252625.1 Synechococcus sp. 1G10
TGGCCTGATGGCCGTGGCGCATGACATCAGCCGAATGCTTGGCTGGGTCGGCATCAGCCTGGCGGAGACGGGATGAATGTACTTTCAGTCAGCCCTGTGTCCATGGGAGAACCTGGACAACCAAATTGACACTGGGCGTCGGCGCATAGCCCCAGCGCCACAACTAAATTTACCAAGCATTGCGAAGAAATACTTCAAAGTTCTGCCAGCTTAAAATCCAACTGCTATGCTCTAAAGAAAATAAGATGATTTGAGGAACAGTTATGGCCCAAATTACAGCTAATAAGGCTCTTGATATGCGGCCTCCAGGCCAAAACCAGGGTGATTTTGAGGCGCCAGACCTTGCCACACTTACTCCAAACATCGTACCCATTGCATCTGTCCTTTCAGGCATCACTCCCATTGGCTTGAACCTCCAGGAGGTCTATGGAACATTCAATATTCCCAGCATCTTCCTTGGCAATTTTTCTACTTCAACCATTACTGGCGCCAAGCAGTTCGCAGGATCAACAAACGTCACAGCAGTAGAATATGAGATTTCAGGGATCAACATTCGAGGAGATGTCTTCAAAGCAGCCTTAGAATCCGCGAATCCCTATGGCTTGGTCGTAGACACACTTAGTGGTGCAGACATAATCATAGGCTCAGTTGATAAAGATCAGCTGCTGGGCTATGAGGGCGATGATAGTATCTATGGCGGCCAAGGGAACGATGAGTTAACCGGTGGTGGCGGCAAGGATTTCATTCGGGCCGGGACTGGCAATGACACATTGCAAGGAGGAGGAGCCGATGATTGGCTCAAGGGTGGCAAAGGAGATGACATCCTTGAAGGTGGAGAAGGTTCTGATACTTTCGTGTGGTCTGGGAATGATGACACAGTAAAAGACTTCAGGCTAACCGAAGAAGGGGCTTTCAAAAGGGATTTCATTGAGATCAGGAGCGACATCAATTTCGCCTTTGCCGACAACGGAGCGAATGTCGTAGTTACGATGGATCCGACCGGAAACTTCATAGGAGGCACTTTTACCCTCCTTGACGTGGATTTTGCAGCTTTTACTACGGCAACCCTTACTCCGGCGACATCCCCTTTTGTGATTGTCTAAGAGCCTGTTGCGATAGCTCAGCGCTTGTGCTCTCCACAGGGTGGAATCACGTGTTGTCATTCCTGAGGTGCAGTTGCGCCTCGTTTCTCCACCATTAATCCAGGCGATTTACTTGTCAAGTCTTTCGCGTGGAGAATAGCTTTGTTGTTGGCGTTCGCCGCTTTGTGTGTCGCTGTTGTGGCTGTAGCGGCCCCCGAGCGGTGATCGAGGCCTGAGTGTGGGCTCTTTTCCAGGCCGTCCTGCCGAGCTGGTAGTGCCTCCAGGGTTGGAATGGCAGCCATGCTGTCGGCTGAGAACATGCGCCGGCCCTCCAGCTGCCAGTGCTCGTCCTGCTCCAGCAGCACCGCACCCACCAGACGCGTGATGGCCGCGTCATTCGGAAAGATACCGACGACGCGGGTGCTGCGTTTGACCTCCTCATTGACGCGCTCGATCAGGTTGGTGCTCCAGACTTTTTTCCAGGGCTGCTGCGGGAAGTGGCGGAACGCCAGCACGTCCTCCCTAGCCCCTGCCATCAGCTCAGATGCCTTGGGGAAGCGTTCAGCCAGTGAGGCGGCCAGGTCATCCCAGCGCTCCACCAGGCCAACGGCGCCCTCCTGGCTGATCACCGAGCGCAGGGCAGCCGTGACCATGCCCTGGTGGGCCTTGGGTACCCGCTGCAGCGGGTTCCTGGCGTAGGCGGAAGCCTTCCGCGAAGCGGTGATGAACGGCGGCAGCGCTGCCAGCAGCAGCCCTGGAACATGCAGCGGATGGCCTTGGTCAGGCCCACGTGTGCGTCGCTGACCACGAGCTTGCCCCCAGCAAGGCCGCGCTCCTTGAGGGAACCAATCATGGCCTTCCAGAAGCCCTCGCTTTCGCTGTCACCCACTTGTAGTCCGAGCAGCTCACGGCGGCCGTCGGCATTGACGCCCATGGCGATCGGCGCCGAGCACGGCGGCCACCTCGAGCTCAATCAGCTGCTGTAGGCCGTGGCGCACCAGCTCAGGGATCAGCTCCCCAGCGCTGCTGCCATCCAGTAGCGACGCCAGGACTGAGGGCCAGAATTCGGCATGGCATGGTTCGTCTGGTCTGAGGTGGTACTCGAACCAGGGAAACGTTCCTACCCCCCCTTGCAACGACTGGCGTCTGGGATGTGCGCAAATCTCCGGGAAGTCACACCCGGCGACCCTTTGCCCGTTCAGCAATCGATAGGCTCAGTGAAAGGGAAAACGCGCCCGCTCAGGCGGCTATTCCGCAAACTCCTAACCAAGACTGGTCATCAGTTCCTTTGCTATGCTGAGGCATGATTAAGCTCCGATCAATTCTGTCTTTAGGAAAGGCCTTTGAGCTCATCAGCATCTTGGCCAATAGAGATTTTGAAACGACCTACAAAGGCTCCCTGCTTGGCCTTGGCTGGAGCATTGCCCAGCCTGTCATCATGCTTGCAATCTATACTTTTGTTTTCAGTGTTGTTTTCCAGTCGCGGTGGGGCTCTTTGGGGGGTAATGACAAGACGAGTTTTGCCGTGAATCTATTCGTTGGGCTCATATGCTTCGAGCTCTTCTCCGAGTGTGCCAATGAGTCGCCAGGCCTTATCGTGAGCAACCCTAACTATGTTACGAAACTTAGGTTTCCTCTTGAGGCCCTTGGAGCCGCCAAGGTGCTGACATCTCTCTACAAAGCCCTGATCAGTCTCGGTGTATTGTTCCTTTTCCTGATAGTAACAGGTCATGGAATAAAGATGACTAGTCTTTTTCTTCCGTTGGTCTGGCTACCTTTGATTTGCTTCACTTTGGGCACTTCTTGGCTCCTAGCGGCAGCAGGGGTTTACATTCGAGACTCTCAACAAGTCATTAGCCTCTTGACGACAGCACTAGTGTTTATGAGTGGTGTCTTTTATCCAATTGATACATTGCCTGATCAGTGGCAAGGTCTATTCGCGCTTAATCCATTAGTTACAATAATAAACCAGGCTCGAGCTGTTATTATAATCGGAAAACTCCCTGACTTAGTTACACTCCTCGTTGCTACGACAGCATCTATACTTTTTATGGAGCTCTCGTTCAGAGGCTTCAAGAGGGCTAGTTACAGTTTTGCTGACGTACTCTAAATCGTAAGATGTCCAAGATAAAAAGTCACTCCCTTGTGGTTAGCCTTAGTGATTAACTGATTTCGGCCAAAAGTCATCCTCCTCCATTTAGCATGTCAGAAAGAAATCACAAGATCGCAATCAGAGTCGAGCAAGTATCAAAGTGTTACCATATCTACAATAAGCCGAGCGATCGAATACTCCAGGCATTGAGGCCTAACAAAAGTCGCTACCGCGAATTCTGGGCACTGCGAGATATTAATTTTGAACTTGAAAAGGGAAAGACTCTAGGGATTATTGGGAAGAATGGATCGGGGAAAAGCACATTACTTCAGATTCTCTGTCAGACAATCAGGCCTACCACGGGACATGTTATCACTCAAGGACGTATTGGAGCCTTGCTTGAGCTGGGCAGCGGCTTTAATCCGGAGTTTACAGGATTAGAGAACATTTTCCTGAATGCAGCTCTTCTTGGCATCAGAAAGCAGGAGGTTCAAGCGAGTCTCGATAAGATTCTTGCATTTGCAGATATTGGTGACTTCGTCCGGCAGCCGGTTAAGTTGTACTCTAGTGGTATGGCTATGCGACTGGCTTTTGCGGTACAAACAAATCTAAAGCCTGATGTTTTGATCATTGATGAAGCACTCGCCGTTGGCGATGAGATGTTCCAGAAGAAATGCTATGCTCATATTGAAAGGATGAAGGAGCAAGGAACTTCAATCCTGCTCGTAACGCATAGCTGCCCTCAGATTGTTCAACACTGTGATTCGACATTGTTGCTGCATAGAGGTAGCCAGCGGCTGATTGGAACGCCGCGTGACGTAACTATTGTGTACCAACGAGTAAGTCGCGTTCCAGACGCTCAATGGGATGAAGTGATTGCAGGAACGCTTCGACGCTTGCATCGAGCGGATGACAGCTCTAAATACAATGACCTCCAGACTGAACCAGGGAACGTCCAGTCGCTACCCGACGTAGGCACCTCAGAGTCTGAGGCCTATCTCGATGCCAGCCTGATTTCCAAGTCATCTGTAGTCTATCCTGACGAAGGAGCGCGTATCGAACAGGTCACAGTCACTGACAACCGAGGCTGTATTGTTAATACGCTTCCCTGCGGCACAGACTTCTCGATCCAAGTTGTGTATTTCTTTGATGAGGCCGTGACAGATGTGAACTTCGCCTGTCACATCAGTGGACATACGGGCATGAAGATAACAGGTCAGCGGTATCCGGCAGTTGGCGAATGTTCTGGCACTTTTGAAGCGACTAGCGAACTTTCGATTACCTATCGATTTAGTGGCAGCCTCCGGCCTGGCACATACTTCGTAGGAGGTTCGATATGGCAAGAAGGTCCAGATGAAGGACTTCGATACTTGCATCGTATAATTGACTACAAAGCAATCCGAATCTATGATCACGGCAAGCGCTTTTCGTTTGGTATCTGCGATCTTTCATTGGGGCGGCCGCAGCCGCTAAGAGCTTCCTAAGATAAGTATAAATCCTGTTCTGCAGCTGACATGAGCCATTTGTACCCGTTCAGAGTGAGGTGGGTGCCTTTTCTTGGACAGATTGGCCCCCTTACATCGTTAGCCCAGGGCGGGAGGAACAGGGTTCGGTCTCAGCGTAGACCTCATGGGGAGTTCTGCCTCCCAGCCATCGCTGTAGGCACGCAGGTACACCTCCGCATACTTGACGGTGCGCCACAGCCTCTCCACCAAGATGTTGTCGTAGCAGCGTCTACGACCCGACCAGCTGATCTCAATCTCTTTTTCCTTGAGCCTGCCCACGAAGGCCATAGAGGTGAACTGACAGTGGGGGGCTCATGAAACCACTGAAATGGTCATTGATGAGCTTTTCAAGCAGGTGTCCGACAAAGTCAGTCGAAAGCCCAGCTACAATCGTGATAAAACAAGGGACCTGCCTCGCACGGTGAAACTTTCCAACAAACGCACATACCTCTCAGGATCATTGTCATAGACACCAACAAACAGCTCCCAGCACCCGATCCAGCTACCCTGGCGTCCGTGTTACGCAGATATTTTCAGGCCGATAGCCTCAGTCTGCAACATTGGGAAGTGCAGGCGTTGTTCTACGCTCAGATCGTGGGAGGCACTGAGGGTCTGTTCCACATAAAAGGTGAGGTCCTTATTGCTGGTGAAAGCCGTTCGTGGACAATGGTCGTCAAGCTGATTGCTGCAGAGAGTGATCCCGCTATAGCGTCGACGTGGTTCTATGCGCAACGCGAGGCGCTTGCATATAAAAGCTTGATACTTGATACAATGACCGGCGTTCTGTCCGCACCCAAGTGCTACGGCATTACGCTATGTCAGAATTCTAAGATATGGTTGTGGCTTGAGAATGTCATCGCCGATGAGCCGCCGCTCTGGACAATCAATTGCTATGCAAATGCTGCGTTCGGGCTTGGGGAAGCAGCCGCGTTGCTCCAGCCACAACTTTTCAAAATTCGCGATACACCGTTAACTTACTCCTTTGCTTCGAGCTGGTGCAAGTACTGGTTTCGCTGGTATGGCCTTTCGAGCGTCGACTCCGTTAGAAGAATTACTTCAGCACAGAGCTATGTGTCGGCGCGTCAACTACAAAATGTCTTGCAGCTACTGGAGGAGGCTGGATCGCTGATTGAGCAGTATCACCTCATGCCACAGACCTTTTGCCACCACGATACCCATCGACTGAACTTAATCATCCAAAAAAAAACAAAACCATTTGCCCGGATCGTAGCGGTAGATTGGGCACTTGCCGGCCCAGGGCCAGTTGGCGCAGACGCAGCGGATCTTGTATCGGGCAGCCTGCTCAATTTCTGCTTCGACATGCAGCAGGCAGAATTCCTCGAACTACAAGTGATGACGCGCTACCTGGATGGGCTGTATTCAACTCAATGGCAAGGTGACCCCAAGAAGGTGGAAGCTGGCTACCTTCTGCAAACGGTTCTGCGGTTCGAAGCGTTAGTGCCTGTGTGGCTAGCGCACTGGCTCTCTAAGAAAGAGACCGAAGCAACACAGCGTCGTTTCAATCTCACTGAACAACAGATTGCAGAAACCTGGGTGGCTTTGCTTGACTTCGTGATCGAACGACGAGAAAGACTTGTTCGCCTTCTGCCGCTTCTCTGATCGTGTAACCACTCCATCTACAGTCTGATACTACAGAGTCCGAGCAAGGTTTTCGTACCGATTCAGGGGCAAAGGTATTGGCAAAGCAGCACCGAATCAAGTATAACGTCTACAGACCGCATTCGGCTCTCCAGGGTCGTACTCCCCCGGAGGTCCTCCAGCAATGGAAAGCGGCTTGATCACCCCATCAGCTCTCATAGGGACTGGAGCAGCATCGGCAACTTCCGCCCTCTCCATCAGGCACGACGTCTAGCCAGAAAGACCAGGCGCTTCTCCTTCGTGCACGTGCGGCCGGTGGCACCAGGCCTTCACGATCTGCTCTTCCTGCATCTGCGCCGGCGGGCGGTTGTTGTGCTGCAACGTCTTCGCTCTCAGCCCTTCCAGAGCCTCCAGAGCATCTTCCGCCGCACGGATACACCGGCTGAGACGCCGGGCGACCCCAGGGTTAGCGTGGTAGTGCCCTGCTACAACCACGCCGCTTACCTTGGCCGGCGACTGGAGAGCATCGCCCTGCAGACCTACAACAATCTGGAGGTGATTCTTCTCGATGATGCCTCCAGCGACAGCAGCCTGATCCTGCTGCAAGAATTCCAGCGTCAGCATCCGGAGATCACCCGGCTGCTGGTCAACGACACCAACTCCGGATCCCCGTTCAGCCAGTGGCGCAAAGGCATCCAGGCCGCCAGCGGAACGTTGATCTGGATCGCCGAGAGTGACGATTTCTGCGCCCCGGACTTTCTTGAGAAGATCGTGCCATCGTTCCGCAACGAAGGCGTGATGCTGGCCTTTGGCAATACCGAGTTTGTGAGCGAAGACGGCCAGCAAAAGGTATGGAGCCTCGCGGAATACCTGCCTGAACTGGGTTCGAGGATCTGGGAAAAGCCGTTCGTCGAATCCGCACATCAGCTGGTGCGACGGGTCTGGAACTACAAGAATCTAGTGGTGAATGCCAGTGGCGCGGTCTTTCGACGGGTGGAGGGATTGCCCCTGCTGGAGGATCCAGCCTGGCTGGGCCTGAGGATGTGCGGCGACTGGTATTTCTATCTTCACCTTGTGCGAGCCGGCCTCGCGGCCTACTGCCCTGAGGCCATCAACTACTACCGTCAACATCCCAGCAACACTTCTGTATCCCTTCATGGGAGCGAACGCGATTTGCAGGAACACGTCCTTCTTGCTGAAACTGCCATAAGTCTCTATGCACTGAGCCCGAAGCACCGCGCGCACCTTCAACGCTCCCTGATCCACCGTTGGGAGCACCATCGCAGGGAGCCCATCCCAGGTTCACTTCAAGCCGGCATCGAAGCCTTGAGCATCCACCCGGCGGCGCCAGAAGCAGGCGAGATGGAAAGTGCTCGATTGCCCAACGTGATGATCGCAACCTATGCACTGATCCCCGGCGGGGGAGAAATCCTACCGATCCGTCTGGCCAACATGCTCCACCAAGCCGGCTATGCGGTGACTCTGCTTAATTGTCGGCAATATCCCACCAATTGGGGCATTCGTTCAATGCTGCTGCCTGGCATTCCATTAATGGAACTGGAATCCCTGGAGAGCATGTCGATTCTGATTCAGAACCTGGGCATCGAAATTCTCCACACCCACCATGCCTGGGTGGATGTCACCTTTTGCGAGCTGCTGCAAGGGCTCTGTGAGGTGCGGCACGTGGTAACTTCCCACGGAATGTACGACACCCTGGGCTCTGGGCGCTTGCGGGAACTGAGGGGCCTGCTGGGCCCCTGGCTGGACCAGGCTACTTATGTTGCCGAAAGAAACAAGCCGGCACTGCTGGAACTGGGCATCGCTCCAGAGCGTCTCACCAAGATCCCCAATGCAGTGGACGACATGCCGATCACCCCCGTGCCGCGGGGGCGTCTTGGCCTGGCCGATGACGCCTTCGTGATCTGCCTAGTGAGCCGTGCCATCCGTGAAAAGGGCTGGGAAGAAGCAATTGAGGCCGTAAGTCTCGCCCGGGCGGGCACCAGCCGCGACGTGCAGTTGCTGATCATCGGCGAGGGACCCGAGCGTCATCGCCTGCGAGCCCACGCCGATACCCCCTGGCTTCACTTTCTGGGCCTGCAGCCCAACAGCCGGGATTTCTTCGCCACGGCAGATCTCGGCATCCTTCCCAGCTTCTTCGCAGGGGAAAGCCAACCCCTGACCCTGATCGAATGCCTGGCGGCCGGCACGCCCTATCTCGCCTCCGACATCGGTGAGATTGCCAGCATGCTGGCAACGCCACAAGGCAGTGCCGGCTGCACGATTCCCCTGATTCAGGGCCGTGTTCCAATAGAGGCTTTCGCGAAGGCAATCCTCGCCTACGTGGAGAATCCACAGTTGCTCTGGCACCACCGCCAGCTCGTGCCGCTGGCGGCAGGAAAGTTCAGCGCCCAGGCAATGCTGGCTGCCTACAGACGGGTCTACGCCAAGGCATTGGCGCAGCCGGTCTCGTCCCTCCAACAACCAAAATCAACGCCACCTAAATCCCCAGGTGCGAAAGTATATTGAGGCACTGTGCAGATTAACCAGGGTCAGTCGCAAGCTTCGGTAGTTGCCCCGCCCCCAGGCATGCACCACCGAGGCCACGGGCAGATGCACAGTTCTCCCGTGCTCGCGAAGTCGGCGGGTCAGGTCCGCATCCTCCAAGTAAAGGAAGTAGCGCTCATCAAAGCCGCCCACTGCAAGGAACGAACTCGTGCGTATCAGCATGCAGCAACCGCTCAGGTAAGGCACTTCGAAGACCGCGTGAAGATCCTGATCCGCCATTACATAGCGGCGATCGTAGAGACGTAACCCGGCGGGCTTCAGAAACTCCGGCAGAAAGCGCCGGCTGAGCAAACCAAGCAGGGTGGGGTCCTGTTTACAGAGCAATTGGGACTGCCCCGCAGGATCAGTGATCCTCGGCACTGCCAGGCTTACGTCCGCCTGCCCCTCCAACCAAGCCAGCAAGGCTTCAAAACTGCCAGGAGTCCAGCTGAGATCGGTGTTGAGAGCGCCTATCCACTCTGGCAGGCAAGAGCGTCGCTCCACCTCGCGCACAGCTCGGTTCACAGCTCGTCCATACCCGAGATTGCGCTCGCAGGACAGGAACAGGCCCGCGCCCTCAACCAGCCGATCCACCGGCTCTCCCTCCCGGTGATCATTTGCCACAACGACATAGCTGATCCATGGCGATAGCTGAGCCAAACAAGTGGCCAGCGCCTCCACTTCTTCCTCTCCAGGGTGAAAGGCCACAATGATCAGTAGCAGGCGCACCTCTTGCTCGTGACTCAACCCGGCTGCGCGACTGGCAATACCGCCATCAGGCTGCCCATCTCAAGCGCCTGCAGGGCATAGCTCCAGCCCAGGTTGCTTTTGATGCCCGCCCGCTCCAGGGCCTGCTGCATGGTGTCGGTGGTGAGCACGCCGAAGATCACCGGCACACCGGTGCTGCGCGACACGGCAGCCACGCCCTTACTGACCTCGGCGCAGACATAGTCGAAATGGGGTGTATCCCCTTTGATCACGGCGCCGAGGGTGATCAGCACCTGGTAGCGGCCCGTGGCGGCCAGACGCTGGGCGACCAGAGGAATCTCAAAACTGCCTGGTACCCAGGCCAGATCCAGCTGCTCGCTGCTGGGACTGGTGTCGATGCCGTGGCGGGAGAGAGCATCCAGGCAGGCGCTGAGCAGCTTGCCTGTGACCAGATCGTTGAAACGACCTACCACGATGGCGATGCGCAAGCCGCTGACGTCGGTGAAGCGTCCTTCGAAAACGGCCAAGGGCCTGGTGCGGCGGGCCTGCTCAGACTACGAAATAGCTCATGCCCCAGTTGAGCAGCACCAGGGCCACCCAGGCGGCACCGCCCAGCAGGATCAGCCGGTTGGAGCGACCGCTGTCGTCGGTGCTGGCGTAGAGCACTGGAACCGCGACCACGAGGGCAAACGACATCACCACCAGGGCCAGAACGGTGAGTGTGTTGAGGATCTGCATGGGTCCGGCGGGGCCTGTGCGTGCTGGAAAACGATTGTTTCACGCCGTTACGGCCGATCCAGAAGGCGGCTCTCGATCCTTCACAACTTGTCGGGCAGAACCATTTTACGATTGAAGGATCGATGCTCCTCCCAGCGGAATGTCCACGACGACGCTGTCCTCCAAATTCCAGATGGTTTTGCCCAAGGCCGTACGAGAGCACTACGACCTGCAACCCGGCCAAGTGCTTCAGCTCATCTGCCTGCCCGATCGCATCGAGCTGCTTCCCCTCCAACCCGCCTCTGCCCTGCGCGGGTTTCTCAAGGGCCCCAACAACTTCGAGCGGGAGCAAGACCAGCAGTGAACCAGCGGCTGGTGGTCGACTCCTCAGGCTGGATCGAGTTCTTCACCGGTGGCCCGAACGCTGAGCCGTTCGCCGAAGCCATCGACCAGCCCGAGAGGCTTGTGGTCCCTACCCTCAGCTTGTTCGAGGTGTTCAAGTGGGTCATGCGGGAGCACGGTGAAGGAGCCGCCCTGCAGGCCATCGCCTTGATGCAGCGGGCAGAGGTAGTCGCCCTCAGCACCGAGATCGCCCTCCATGCAGCCCAGCTGAGTCTTGAGCTCAAGCTGCCCATGGCCGACAGCGTGATGCTTGCTACCGCAAGGGCCTTCGATGCCCTGTTGATCACTCAGGATGCGGATTTCAAAGGGCTCGCCGGGGTGAACTGGCTGCCGAAAGAAAAAAGCTGACCCACCTACGATCGCGCTCTGGTGCGGGCGAAGCGTGGCGGAGGAAGCCCAGACACAGTTGTCTCTGATCGCCTCTGCGACGGTGCAGGGGAGCCTGTTCGGCCCCAGCGAGCCTTCAGCGGCCCCTGGCTCTGGAGCATCCACGCTCAACTCAGTGAGCACTGCCCCGGCCGAAACCGAGCTCGACGACGAGGCCCTGATCGCCGAGGCCGCCGCCCGCCCCCGGCAGCGCCACTCCAGGGAAGCCGATCCCAAAGCCGAAAGCACAGAGCCGGTCGATAGGGATCCCGCCGACGCGCTGCCCCCCTGGCACCACCACAGCCTGGTGGATCCTGAGGCGCTGCCGCCGGTGCTGCGTCACTACGTGGAGCTGAAGGCCGCCCATCCCGAGCGGGTGCTGCTCTACCGCCTAGGCGACTTCTTCGAGTGCTTCTTCGAGGACGCCATCCGGGTGTCGCGGCTGCTGGAGCTCACCCTCACCGGCAAGGAGGGGGGAAAACGGATCGGACGGGTACCGATGGCCGGCATCCCTCATCACGCCGCCGAGCGCTACTGCGGCGAACTGGTGCGCCGCGGCTTCTCCGTGGCTCTCTGCGACCAGCTGGAGAGCACACCGGCACCGGGCGCCCTGCTCAGGCGCGGGATCACCCGCGTTCTCACTCCCGGCACCGTGCTGGAGGAGGGGATGCTGGCGGCACGCCGCAACAACTGGCTGGCGGCCGTGGTGCTGGAGCAGGGCCAGTGGGGGCTGGCGGTGGCCGATGTGAGCACCGGCGAGTTCCAGCTGATGCAGCGCCAGGGCAGTGATCAGCTGCATCAGGACCTGCTGCAGCTGCAGCCGGCCGAGCTGCTCTGGCCCAGTGCCGAGCCGAGTGCGCCGGCCTGGGCGCCGGAGTCGATCCACCGCACGCCGCTGCCGCTCACCCCCTTCACCCTGCCGGAGGCGCGCCGCACCCTGCTGGAGCGCTTCGAGCTGGCCAGCCTCGAGGGCCTCGGCCTGGGCGAGGCGCCCCTGGCCCTGAGGGCCGCCGGCGGCCTGGTGCGCTATCTCGATGACACCCAGCCGGCCACCGACGAGCCAGCTGCAGCCACCGCCATTGCCAGCACCAGCCGCAACACCCTGGGTCAAATCCCCCTGGATCGGCCCACCCTTGTGCAGCGCAACGATCAGCTGGTGCTCGACGCCCAGACCCGCCGCAACCTGGAGATCACCCAGACCCAGCGGGACGGCCAGTTTCAGGGGTCCCTGCTCTGGGCCCTGGATCGCACCATGACAGCCATGGGGGCCCGGGCTCTGCGCCGCTGGCTGGAAGCCCCCCTGATGGACCTCAGGGCGATCGAGGTTCGTCAGGAAGGCATAGGTGTGTTGGTGCAACAACGGCCCCTGCGGCTGGCCCTGCGCCGGCTGCTGCGGCCCATGGGCGACCTGGAGCGTCTGGCGGGCCGGGCCGGGGCCGGCAGCGCCTCTGCCCGCGATCTGGTGGCCCTTGCCGATGGACTGGAGCGCCTGCCACGCCTTGCCGCCCTGCTGGAGTCGGTGGACGCGGCCGTGTTCGGCCCCCTGCAACAGAGCGATCCGCAGCTGGCGCAGCTGGCGGCCCTGGTGCGGCACACATTGGTGGTGGCACCACCGCTCAGCCTCAGCGAGGGGGGCCTGATCCACGACGGAGTCGACAGCCGCCTCGATGGGCTGCGTAACCGGCTCGACGATCAGGACCAGTGGCTGGCGGCCCAGGAGCAGGAGGAGCGCCATCGCAGCGGCATCCCTGCCCTGAGGCTGCAGTTTCACCGCAGCTTCGGCTATTTCCTTTCAGTCAGCCGGGCCCGGGCCGAGCGGGTGCCCGAGCACTGGATCCGGCGCCAGACCCTGGCCAACGAGGAGCGCTTCGTCACCCCCGAGCTCAAGGCCCGCGAAGGGCGCATCCTGCAGCTGCGGGCCCGGGCCGCCCAGCGGGAATACGAGCTGTTCAGCCAGCTGCGCCAGCAGGTGGGGGAGCTGGCTGGACCGATCCGCCAGGCCGCCAGGCGCGTGGCCGGCCTCGATGCCCTGGCCTCGCTGGCGGAGGTAGCCGCCACCCACGCTTACTGCCGACCGCAGCTCGAGCACAGCCGCTGCCTGCAGGTGGAGGCGGGACGGCACCCGGTGGTGGAGCAACTGCTGGTGGAAGAGACGTTCAGCGCCAACGATCTGCACCTGGGGGAGGAGGGGCGCCCCGACCTGGTGGTGCTCACGGGACCCAATGCCAGCGGCAAAAGCTGTTATCTGCGCCAGAACGGGCTGCTGCAGCTGATGGCACAGATCGGCAGCTGGATCCCGGCCCGATCGGCCCGCCTGGGCCTGGCCGATCGCATCTTCACCAGGGTGGGGGCCGTCGATGACCTGGCAACGGGCCAATCCACCTTCATGGTGGAGATGGCCGAGACCGCCAACATCCTTCACCACGCCACCGACCGCTCCCTGGTGCTGCTCGATGAGATCGGCCGCGGCACCGCCACCTTCGATGGTCTCTCGATCGCCTGGGCTGTGGCGGAGCACCTGGCGGCGGGGCTGCGGGCCCGGGCGGTGTTCGCCACCCACTACCACGAGCTCAACGAACTGGCCTCACTGCTGCCGGGCGTCGCCAACTACCAGGTGCTGGTGGAGGAAACGGGCGATCACCTGCTTTTTCTGCATCAGGTGCGTCCGGGCGGCGCCAGCCGCAGCTACGGCATCGAGGCGGCCCGGCTGGCAGGCGTGCCGCCCCAGGTGGTGCAGCGGGCCCGCCAGGTGCTCGGACGGATCGAGGCCAACAGCCATGTGGCCGTGGGACTTCAGGCCGCGGCCTAGGGCCTCGGTTGTCAGAAGCGATCCAGCCAGGCCCGGCGGAGCAGGGCATTGCAGGCGGCTCCCACCAGGCCGGCGCCGCCCTTGCTGCCCTCGAGCCGGATCTGGGGCAGATCACTGGCGGCCAGCCGTCGCTTGCTCTCCGCCACCCCCACGAAGCCCACCGGCATGCCGATCACCAGGGCCGGCTGACTGGCGCCGCCGGGCTGATCGAGCAGGCGCTCCAGAGCGGTGGGGGCACTGCCGATCAGCACCACCGCCCCAGGGCAGGCCGCCAGGGCCGCCGCCATGCCCTCGGCCGTGCGCGTGCCTCCCGGCGGCGCAACGGCCGGCGCCCACTCGAGGATGCTGCGCACCGGGTTGGCGAAAGTGCGCCGGCTCATCGGTGTGACGGCCGCAGCGGCCATGGCCGTGTCGGTGAGGATCACCGATCCGGCCGCCAGGGCCTGCAATCCCCGGGCGCAGGCCTCGGCGCTGAAGCGCAGGTCGGCCGCGATGGCCAGATCACCGCTGCTGTGCACAAGGCGCTCAAGCACCTCCTGCTGCACCGGATCCAGATCGTTGGGGCCCAGCCACTGGCGGATGCGCCTCACACTTTCACTGAAGATCGGATGATCCAGATCCAAGCCAGGCCGCCCCATGCCCATCCATCTCTACTGGGGTGACGACGAGGCCGCCAGGACCCGGGCGATCGAAGACCTGATCAACAGGGAAGTGGATCCGGCCTGGCACAGCATCAACCTCACCCGCCTCGACGGCTCCGACGCCGCCCAGGCTTCGCAGGCCCTGAGTGAGGCCCGCACGCCGCCCTTCGGCGGCGGTGCCCGGCTGGTGCTGCTGCAGCGCAGTCCCTTCACCAGCGCTTGCTCGGCCGAGCTGGCCAGCCAGCTTGATGCCTGCCTCGACCTGATTCCCGAAAGCTGCCACCTGGTGCTCGCCAGCAGCGGCAAACCAGATGCCCGCCTGCGCACCACCAAGGCCCTGAGACAGCGGGCCCTGGAAACGAGTTTTCAGCTGCCATCGGCCTGGGATGGGGCTGGGCTTGTGGACCTGGTGGCGCGCACGGCGCGGGAGCTGGGGGTGACCCTGGCGGCGGGGGCCGCCGAAGCCCTGGCGGAGGCGATCGGCAGCGACAGTGCCCGGCTGAGCAGCGAGCTGGAGAAGCTGGCGCTCTACAGCGGCGAGGCACCTGTTCAGGTGGCGGCGGTGACGGCCCTGGTGGGTGGCCACAGCACCACCGCCCTGGCGGTGGGGGATGCCCTGCTGGAGGGGAACGCCGGTGAGGCCATCGCCCTGGTCGACGACCTGCTGCAGGCGGGGGAGCCGGCCCTGCGGCTGGTGGCCTCGCTCACCAGCCAGGTCAGGGGGTGGCTGTGGGTCTGCCTGCTGGAGAGCCGGGGCGAGCAGGACGTGGCCGTGATCGCCAAGGCGGCCGGCATCGGTAACCCCAAGCGGATCTACGTGATGCGCCGGCAGATCCGCGGACGGACCCCGTCCCGACTGCTCACCCTGCTGGCCCAGGTGCTGGAGGTGGAGGCCGCTCTCAAACGGGGCGCAGAGGCCGGTGAAGCCTTCAGAGATGGGCTGCTGCTGGCCACCGCCCGATAATCGCCGCATCACATCACGTCTGCCGAGCGGAATGGCCCTGCTGGTTCAGAAATTCGGGGGAACCTCCGTCGGCAGCGTGGAGCGGATCCAGGCGGTGGCGCGGCGGATCGCCGCCAGCCGGGAGCGGGGCCACGACCTGGTGATCGTGGTCTCGGCGATGGGCCACACCACCGATGAGCTCACCTCCCTGGCGCGGGCGCTCTGCCCTGATCCTCCCCAGCGGGAGATGGACATGCTGCTGGCCACGGGCGAGCAGGTGTCGATCGCCCTGCTGGCCATGGCCCTGCACAGCCTCGGTGTGCCGGCCGTCTCGATGACGGGGGCCCAGGTGGGCATCGTGACCGAATCAGCCCACGGCCGCGCCCGCATCCTTGAAGTGCGCACCGACCGGCTGCGCAAACGGCTCGAGGACGGCCAGGTGGTGGTGGTGGCCGGCTTCCAGGGCACCAGCAGCGGCAGTGCCGGCACGCCCGAGATCACCACCCTGGGCCGAGGCGGCTCCGACACCTCCGCCGTGGCCCTCGCCGCCGCCCTGGGGGCCGACGTCTGCGAAATCTTCACAGATGTGCCCGGAGTGCTCACCACCGACCCGCGCCAGGTGAGCGATGCCCAGCTGATGGAGGAGGTGAGCTGCAACGAAATGCTGGAGCTGGCCAGCCTGGGTGCGGCGGTGCTGCATCCCCGGGCAGTCGAGATCGCCCGCAAC
The DNA here is from genome assembly GCF_002252625.1 of Synechococcus sp. 1G10. GTDB lineage: Bacteria > Cyanobacteriota > Cyanobacteriia > PCC-6307 > Cyanobiaceae > Regnicoccus_A. The sequence goes on from NZ_NQKW01000005.1 coordinate 16,136, forward strand.
TACGGCGTGCCCCTGGTGGTGCGCTCCAGTTGGAGCGATGCGCCCGGCACCCGGCTCACCAGCGGCATGCCCCGGCCGATCGGCAACGAGGGACTGGAACTGGGCCGCCCGGTGGACGGGGCGGATCTGGAAAGCCAGCAGGCGGTGCTGGCCCTCACCCGGGTGCCTGATCACCCCGGGGTGGCCGCCCTGCTGTTCGAAGCCCTCTCCGAAGCCCAGCTGAATGTGGATCTGATCGTGCAGGCCACCCACGTCGGCGCCAGCAACGACATCGCCTTCACCCTCTCGGAGAGCCAGCTGGACGCCGCCCAGGAGGTCTGCCGGGGCCTGCTGCAAGCGCTGGGGGTGGAGGACAGCGCCCTGAGCGCCCAGGCGGGGCTGGCCAAACTCAGCATTTCCGGGGCCGGGATCATGGGGCGGCCCGGCATCGCCGCGCGCCTGTTCGACACCCTGGCCCGCTACGGCATCAACCTGCGCATGATCGCCACCAGCGAAGTGAAGGTGAGCTGCCTGGTGGAGGGAAACCAGGGAGCTCGGGCCCTGCGCGCCGCCGCCGAGGTGTTCGAACTGCAGGAGTACCAACTGCACCAGAACCCGCTCCCCTGCAACGTGAATGATCCGGCCGTGCGCGGGGTGGCCCTCGACCGCGACCAGGCCCAGGTGGTGGTCCGAGAGGTGCCCGATCGCCCCGGCACCGCCGCCGCCGTCTGCCGCGCCCTGGCCGATGCCGGCATCAGCCTCGACACCATCGTCCAGTCGGAGCGTACCCATGGCTCAGCCCCCCAGCTCAGACGTGACATGAGCTTCACCCTGCGCCGCGACGACCTCAACCGAGCCCGCCGGGCCCTGCAACCGGTGCTTGCCCCCTGGCCGGAGGCACGCTTCGAGGAAGGCCTGGCCATCGCCCGGGTCAGCGCCGTGGGTGCCGGCATGCCCTGCACCCCGGGCACCGCCGCCCGCATGTTCCGGGCCTTGTCTGAGGCCGGGGTGAACATCGAGATGATCGCTACCAGCGAAATCCGCACCAGCTGTGTGGTGGCGGAAGCCGATGGGGTCAGGGCTCTGCAGGCGGTTCATGCCTGTTTCCAGCTGGGCGGCCACACAGCCGCTGCGGTGGAGGCCATGGCCTAGTGCACTGGCTCCGTCACCGCCGCTGGCTGGCCCTGGCCGCAGGACTCGATGCCCTCGGCGTCGCCCTGCTGGCCGCCTGGATCGACCGGGAGCGGGATGGCTTCCTCGAAAATCAATTGCCCCTGCTGGTGATGCTGGTGGCGATGTATCTCAGCCTCGGCTGGTTGTTCGGATCGTTCACCCTGGTCAAGCTGCGGCGTCTGCGCTGGAGCCAGCTTGTGCTGCGCCTGACTATCACCAGTGCGGCCACTACGGCAAGTGCTGCAGTGCTGGGCTGGCTGTTGCGCACGCCCCCCGAAGTGACCCTGCTGCACCGCGGCAGCCTGCTGCCACTGTTCGCCCTGGCGGCGCTCTGGAGTGGTGGGGTGCGGTTGCTGTTGCGCCAGCTGGCCCACGCCACCCGACAGGACCAGTGGGAGATCGTCAGCCTCCCCGAGGAGCAAGAGGCGATCCGCAGCGAATGGGAGCGGATCGGTGCGATCAAGGCTCCCCCCATCCATTCGTTCAGCCAGGACATGGCCCAGCTGGTGGCTGGGCCGCCGGGCAACGAGAGCAGTGGCCTTGCTCTCAGCCAGGGGGTGCTGAACCAGCCCGATGGGCTCGACGCCTGCGTCTTGGCCCTGGGGGAGGGCCGACCGGTCACCTCCCTGGCCCTGGCAGCCGAGCAGGAGCTGCAGCGGATCCCGCCCCGCTGGGTAGTGGATCGATGGCTGCTGTTCTCCGATCTCGGCGATCAGGGCAGTGGCGGCTTCGAGCGCCAGCTCAAGCGCTATGCCGATGTAGTGGTGAGCCTCCTGCTGCTGATATTTTGCGCCCCGGTGCTGGCCGTTGCGGCGGTGCTGATCCGCCTGAGCGACGGAGGGCCGGTGCTTTACCACCAGTTGCGCACTGGCCTGCAGGGGAAGCCTTTCGAAGTGATCAAACTGCGCACGATGGTCCCCGATGCAGAGGACGAGGGGGAAGCGATCTGGTCCGGGCCGAACGACGGACGCATCACGCCGGTGGGCCAGTGGCTGCGGCGCACCCGCCTCGATGAGCTGCCTCAGCTGATCAATGTGCTTCAGGGGGAGATGAGCCTGATCGGCCCGCGGCCAGAGCGCCCCGAACTGGAGACGGACCTGGAGCGGCGGATTCCCAACTACAGGTTGCGGCACCGGATCCGCCCGGGCCTGAGCGGCTGGGCCCAGGTGAATATGCCTTACAGCTCCACCGTGGAAGACGCCGAACTGAAGCTGAGCTACGACCTCTACTACCTACGCAACAGTGACGCCTGGCTGGATCTGCTGATCCTGTTAAAGACGATAAAGATTGTACTCAAGGCCTCCGGACGCTGAGTTTCAAGATGCTCAAAGAGGTTGCAGCCAGACACCCTCGCCTCATGCCCTCCCCACCAGCTTCTGACGCAGCTTCTTGATGCGATCGCGCAGGTTGGCGGCCTCTTCGAACTCCAGGTTCTTGGCGGCTGATTTCATCTTGTCCTCCAGCTCCAGGATCAGCTCCGGCAGGGCATCGAGGGGCACCATCGCGAACGAGGCCTGCTCGGCCTCGGGTTGCGGCCCATCATCCTGAGCCCGTCTGGACACTTCCAGGAAGCTGAGGATGGCATTGCCGGCGCGCTTGCCGGCCGGGCTGGGGGTGATGCCGTGGGTCTCGTTGTAGGTCTGCTGGATCGCCCGCCTCCTTTCGGTTTCGGAGATGGCACGGGCCATCGAGTCGGTGAAGTTGTCGGCATAGAGCAGGGCCATCCCGTCCACATGACGAGCCGCCCGGCCAATGGTCTGGATCAAGGAGCGCTCCGCCCGCAGGAATCCCTCCTTGTCGGCATCAAGAATCGCCACCAGGGACACCTCCGGCAGATCCAGACCTTCCCGCAGCAGATTCACCCCCACCAAGGCATCAAAGTCGCCGTTGCGCAGATCCTGGATGATTTCGATCCGCTCGATCGAATGGATCTCCGAGTGCAGATAGCGCACTCTTACACCATTTTCCGCTAGGTAATCGGTGAGGTCTTCGGCCATCCGTTTGGTGAGGGTGGTGATCAGCGTGCGCTCATCACGCTCAGCCCGCAGCCGGATTTCGCCGAGCAGGTCATCCACCTGGCCCTCGGTGGGGCGCACCACCACCACCGGATCAAGCACGCCAGTAGGGCGGATCACCTGCTGAGCCACATGACCCTGGCTCTGGTCCATCTCCCAGGCTCCTGGAGTGGCTGAGACGAAGATGGTCTGGCGGGCCTTTGACCAGAACTCCTCGGCCTTGAGCGGACGGTTATCGGCGGCACTGGGTAGCCGGAATCCATGCTCCACCAGCACCTGCTTGCGGGCCTGGTCGCCGTTGTACATGGCATGGAGCTGGGAACACGTGACGTGGCTCTCATCCACCACCAGCAGCCAGTCGTCGGGGAAGTAGTCAATCAGGCACTCGGGCGGTGTACCGGCCTGGCGGCCTGCCAGGTGGCGGGCGTAGTTCTCGACGCCATTGCAGTAGCCCACCTGCTGCAACATTTCCAGGTCGTAGGTGGTGCGCTGCTCCAGCCGCTGGGCCTCCAGCAGGCGACCCTGGCCCTGGAGATGCTCAAGGCGCTGGTTCAGTTCCTCGCGGATGGCCGCGATCGCCGAGTCGAGCCTGTCCTTTGGGGTGACGAAGTGCTTGGCGGGATAGATATTGATATTTTCTAAGCTCTGCAGGATTTCGCCGGTGGTGGAATCGACATATCGAATCGCCTCGACTTCATCACCGAAGAGTTCAATACGCACCAGCCGGTCTTCGTAGGCTGGGCCGATCTCGAGCACATCTCCCTTCACCCGGAAGCGGCCACGCCCGACTTCGATGTCGTTTCGGGAATACTGATTGTTCACCAGCTCGCGCAGGGAACCTCGCAGGTTGAGAGGCTCGCCCACCTGAAAGCGCACCGCCGCTTTCAGGTATTCCGAGGGAATACCGAGGCCGTAGATGCAACTGATCGAAGCCACCACGATCACATCCTGGCGCTCGAACAGCGAACGAGTGGCGGAGTGCCGCAGCATGTCGATCTCTTCGTTGATCGAAGCCGTTTTGGCGATGTAGGTATCTGAAACCGGAACATAGGCCTCCGGCTGGTAGTAGTCGTAGTAGGAGATGAAATATTCGACAGCATTGTTAGGGAAGAACTCCCGCAACTCATTGCAGAGCTGGGCCGCGAGAGTCTTGTTGTGGGCCAGCACCAGGGCCGGACGGCCGGTGCGGGCGATCACATTGGCGATGGTGAAGGTCTTGCCGGTGCCCGTGGCCCCCAGCAGGGTCTGGTAGCGCTCACCCCCATCGACACCTTCCACCAGGGCCTCGATGGCCGTTGGTTGATCGCCCTTGGGCTCGTAGGGAGCCTGGAGCTCAAAGCGCGCCATGGCCGCTGGTTCCAGGTGGCCCCTGGATAAAGACAAAACTGATCCTAGGAATCAGCCCCTGCTTGTGACCGCCTGCAACACGGTCGGCAAACCGCATCAACCGCATGAACCGCGGCAACTGCCCAGCTTCCGCAGGCCCTCAGATCACTCAGCCGACGCCGACTGCCGCGGAGAGAGCGGCCGACGCCCGGGTGAAGCTCACATCAAGGCCAAGCCAGCCCAGGATCAGGGTGCTGAGCACGCTGTAAACGATGGCGCCGAGGGCCGCGCTGATCAGACCGTTCTTGAGCCGGAAGCCCTGGATCAACCAGGCCGCCAGGGCAAACAGCACGATCGTGATCACCCAGTTGTAGACAGCGGTGATCGGTGTCACCATCCCGCCCAGACTGGTCAGGGCCCAGGGCAGCGCCAGAACCAGCCTCAACGGCCAGATCAGCAGCGTTCCCAGCAGGCCGATCACCGCTGCTGAGAGCAGGGCGGTGCCAAAACTGTTGAATTCGACTCCGAGGGGCAAGACCCCCACAAACAGCAGCACAAGAGCCCGGATAGGCCATTGCAGAATCCAGAGGAACGGGCCCATAGCAAAAATTCCGGAGTCGGGATCACGCTAATCAAAGCCCCCTGACTTGTCCAAGTCAGGGGTGCTGAACCGTCACAAGCAGGCGTGGCCTTCGGGGTCCTCAGCCGACCGACACCCGCGCCGGGGCCAGGGACTCACGCAGACCGCGCACCACCGCCACCATGGCGAGCTCATCATCGAGCCGGTTCACGGCCGAGCCCACACCCACACCATGGGCACCGGCAGCGATGGCCAGGGGCAGGGTGACGGCAGACAGTCCGGAGGCGCAGAGCACCGGCAACTCGACCGCCCGGCTGATGGCGTGGGCCGCCGCCAGGGTGGGCGCTGCCTTCTCAATCAGGCCAAGGATCCCGGGACTAGAGGGACGGGCACTGGTGCCGCCTTCGGTCTGGATCAGATCGGCGCCGGCGGCGGCAAGATCGATGGCCAGCTGCTGCTGTTGATCAAGGGGGAGCCCGTGGGGCACCGTGACCGAGAGCACCACCTCCGGCAGCAGCTCCCTGGTGCGCCGGGTCAGAGCGAGCACCTCCTCGGCGCCGAAAATCCGACCTTCGGGGTAGAACGAATCGAAATTGCCGATCTCCACCATCGCTGCGCCAGCAGCCACGGCTACGGGGAACAGCTCCGGATCGACTGCCGAGACGCAGACCGGCAGGCCGGAAGCCGCAGCTGCCAGGCGCACGAGATCGGGATCGCAGGCCACATCGAGCAGATCAGCACCACCGGCTCCGGCGGCCCGGCTGATCCGCTCGACGCTGGCCGCCTCGAAGTTGCGCAAGCCGGCGATCACCTTCAACAGCCGCCGGGATTGCAGCGCCGCTTGCAGGGGGGCGGGCAGGCTGGTGAGGCGCGACATCGGCGAGCGGGGCAGGTGACAGCGATTCTCCCATGGGGTCCCCTGCAGCACCGGCTGCACCGGCGACTGCTGGTGGACCCCCAGCTTCTGCCCCGGGGGAGCCGCCTGCTGCTGGCCATCTCCGGTGGCCAGGACTCGATGGCCCTGACGGTCCTGCTGCTGGAGCTGCAACGCCTGCACGACTGGGAGCTGCACCTCTGGCACGGCAACCACGGCTGGCGAGAGGAAGCCGTCGATCAGGCCGCCGAGCTGGCGGCCTGGGCTGGCGCCCTGGGCCTGCCGATACTGGTGGACAACGCCCCCGCTGGGCAAGCCGCCCCCGCCGCCGGCCATGAGGAGGCTGGGCGCCGCTGGCGCTACGAGCGGTTGAACCAGCAGGCCCTGAGCCTGGACTGCCCCCGCGTCGTGACTGGCCATACCGGCAGTGATCGGGCAGAGACCCTGCTGTTCAACCTGGCCAGAGGTTGCGGACTGCGGGGGCTGAGCAGCCTGCGCGCACGCCGTCCCCTCAGCGGCAGCATTGATTTGGTGCGTCCCCTGCTCGGCTTCTCCCGAGCCGAAACCGCAGCCTTCTGCGAGCAGCGGCACCTGCCCCTGTGGCTGGATCCCAGTAACAACGATCCCCGCTTCAGCCGCAACCGGCTGCGCCAGGAGGTGCTGCCGGTGCTCGAGCAGCTCCATCCCGGAGCATGGCGTCGTCTGAGCGCCACGGCCGAACGCTTGGAAGCCAGCGAGGGCCTCACCGAGGAGCTGGCCCTGCTGGCCCTCACAGCCATGCAGGCGCCAGCTGCCACCTCGGCTGCAGGCCAGCCTGAGCTGGGACCAGGACTGCACCGCCAACGGCTCAGTGAGCTCTCCGCCAGCTGTCAGGAGCAGCTGCTCGATCTCTGGCTGGAGCGCAGCATCGGGGTGCGGCTGGGGGCCCGGAGCCTTGAATCCTTGCGGCGCCGGTTGCCGCTGAGTCAGGGGCCTGGCAGCCTGGCATTGCCCGGAGGCAGGAGTCTCCTCTGGGACCGGCAGAGCCTGCGGCTACAACCGGTTCAGAGCGAGCACGGGGATCCATCCGGCCCTGCCGAACCCGGTGCGGCCTCAGCCCCCTCCAACCGATGACCACCAGCGGCTTCGATCAGGCTTACAAGGGTGTGGAGCTGGCCTACAGCCAGGGCCGCTTCGCCGAGGCCCTGCAGGAGGGGCAGGACCTGCTGGAGACCACACCACTTGAGGACAGTGATCCCCACAGCCTGAGGCTAAAGCTGCTGCTGGGGCACATTCACTTCTATGGGCTGCGCCAGCCCGCAGACGCCGGCGAGCTGTATCGCCAAGTGGAAGGCACCGCCGCCAAGGGGAGCACTTACAACGATCTGGCCTCCGAGGGACTGGCACTCTGCGAGCAGAGCCGACCCACACCCGGCGAGGCGGCCGCCATGCCCTGGGCCACGGATCTGGCATCGATGGGGTCAGCCCCCCTGAGCCTGGCGCCGGCTCCTCCGGACAGCGACCTCGAAGACGTGAGCAGCGTGGACGGGACTCCCCCGGCAGTGGAAGCTGTGCGGGTGGAAGTGCTGGCCGAACCCTCCAGCTCCGACCGCGATGTCCCCGACCAAAGACGCTTCAGCCCAGAGGAGGAGGCTGAGCTGGCCAAGGGTCTGCTGCGGGTGGTGCTGAGCTGAGCGGCAGCGGGGCCGCCCAGCTCGCTGCCGTTCAGCTGGCAGCGGTGGAGCGACGACGACGCACCCGGTTGGCGGGCATCTCCGGTTCCTCCCGCTTGGCCTCTGCGGCCTCCACGGCGGGTGCGCTTACGGGGGTCATGACGGCGACAGGCGTGGTGGCCGTCGCCGCGACAACACCAGAAGCCTGAACCCGCTGGGGAGCAGGTGCGTGGTTGCGGATCACAGGTTCGCGTCCTGAGCTTTCCCGGCGACCGCCGCGGGGGGCTGGACGGCTGTCGGGCTCGGCATCAGCACGGCCCTTGTAGGCCGGGGTGCCCGCCGGAGCTGGCTGCACCAGGCAGATGATCAAGGGCTCCACCTGCAGTTCGCGCCGCAAGCGGCGCTGAAGGCCCACCTCGATCTCCCTCTGAACGCCCACCCAATCGACCTCGGGAGCCGTGCCACCGGTGTTGCGGGCCAGCTGATTCCAGCGGTTCTCCAGAACCCAGCCGATCTCCCGCTCGGCCCAGACCGAGAGCCGGCGGGCATCAGCGGTGGTGACAACACCGCGCAGGTTGACCCGTGGCGGAGCACCCATCACTCCATCGGTGCTGATCACGGTCAACAGGGTGATCACGCCGTCTTCGGCCAACTGCTGACGTTCCTTGAGCACGCGGTTGTCGACGATGCCGTTGCGGGAGGCATCCAGCAGTTCGATGCCGGCCTTGACCGGATCCCCCTTGTGAATGCTCGTGGGGGTGAGCTCCACCACATCGCCGTTGTCGATGATCAGCATGTTGTCGGCGGGAATCCCCATCGACTGGGCCGTGCGCGAGTGGCACACCAGCATGCGGTGCTCCCCGTGGACAGGCACGAAGAACTTGGGCCGGGTGAGCGCAAGCATCAACTTGTGGTCTTCCTGGCAGCCATGGCCTGACACGTGGATGCCTTCGCCCTTGCCATAAACCACCTTGGCCCCCATCATCATCAGCCGGTCGATGGTGTTCACCACCGAAATGGTATTGCCGGGGATCGGGCTGGCGGAGAAGATGATCGTGTCAGTGGATTTCACCTGCACCTGAGGGTGCTCTCCACGAGAAATGCGGCTGAGGGCGGCGAGCGGTTCACCCTGGCTGCCGGTCATCAGCAGAAGCGTTTCACGATCGGGAAGATCGCGGATCTGCTTGATCGGTACAAACAGCTCGTCAGGGCAGCGGATGTAACCAAGCTCACGCGCCTTGGCGATCACGTTGAGCATGGAGCGGCCCAGCAGACCAACCTTGCGGCCATGCTTCATCGCCAGCTCCAGGATCATCGAAACCCGGTGGACGGAACTGGCAAACGTGGTGACGATCACCCGGCCTTCAGAATTGGCGAAGTGACGATCGAGATTCGGAAACACCGACCGCTCGGGCGGGGTGAATCCGGGCACCTCGGCATTGGTGGAATCACTGAACAGGCAGAGCACGCCCTGCTCGCCGTAGTGGGCCATCCGCTGGATGTCGAAGTATTCACCATCAACAGGGGTGTGATCAAATTTGAAATCACCGGTGAAGATCACCACGCCCACTGGGGTGGTGATCGCCAGGCTGAAGCTGTCGGCGATCGAGTGGGTGTTACGGATGAACTCCACCTGGAAGTGCTGGCCAACCTTGACCACATCCCGGGGGCTCACCGTCTGGATAACGGTGCGATCGGTGACAGCAGCCTCCTCCATCTTCCCCTGAAGCATCGACATGGCCAACCGCGGGCCATAGATCACAGGGATGCTGAAGTTCTTGAGGTGGTGGGGAATGCCGCCGATGTGATCTTCGTGACCATGGGTCACGATCATTCCGCGGATGCGCTTCTGGTTTTCACGCAGATAGCTGGTGTCGGGCAGCACCACATTGACGCCGTGCATGCCATCGCTGGGGAAGGCCAGGCCGGCATCCACCAGCATCAGCTCATCGCCATATTCAAAAACACAGGTGTTCTTGCCGATCTCATGAAGGCCGCCGAGGGGAATCACCCGCAGGGCCGGCTGTTTGTTGGCGGGGGATGTCTTGTTGTTGCTTGAGCTCATGGGGAGTGAATCGACGGGTTGAAGAACAGATAGACGGAATCAGGGTGTTGCTGTTGCGAGAACTCCAGGCCGCACTGCGCTGGAGCTAAGCCATGGCGTCAGGTGGGACGCAGGGCAGCCAGGGCGGAGGTCAATCGGGCACGGACGTCGCTGTCGGCGGAGACCAGCGGAAGACGGGGGGACCCCACGGGCCAGCCCTCCAGTTCAAGAGCAGCTTTGACAGGAATGGGATTGGTGGTGGCGAACAGGGCCCGGCAAAGGGGCAGCAGGCGTTCGTGCAGGGCCAGAGCCGCAGCCAGCTCACCGGCGAAGAAGGACGCAATCATGCGCTGGATTTCGCGCCCGACCAGATGGCTGGCCACGCTCACCACGCCGACAGCACCCACCGCCAGCATCGGCAGGGTCAGGGCATCGTCGCCGCTGTAGATCGCCAGTCGGTCGCCGCAGAGCAGCCGCAGCTGGCTGACTTCATCGGTGCTGCCACTGGCGGCCTTGTAGCTCACCACGTTGGGGAGGTCGAGCAGCCGGGCCGTGGTGCGGGGCTCAAGGCTGCAGCCTGTGCGGCCGGGGATGTTGTAGAGCATCACCGGCAGCCCTGGGGCCGCCTTGGCAATCGCGCGGAAGTGAGCTTCCAGCCCATCCTGGGGCGGCTTGTTGTAGTACGGGACCACCACCAGGGCCCCGTCGGCGCCTTCCTCGGCCGCCCGCCCGATCGCTTCGATCGCCTCGGCCGTGCAATTGCTGCCCGTGCCGGCGAGCACCAGGGCTTTGCCCTCCACGGCCCGCTTCACCGCCTCGAAGAGCTCGTGCTGTTCCTGCCAGCTCAGGGTGGGAGATTCACCGGTGGTGCCGCAAAGCACCAGTCCGTCGGAGCCGTGGTCCACCAGGTGAGCAGCCAGGCGAGCAGCCAGATCGAGGTCAACCGACCCATCAGGGCTGAACGGAGTGACCATCGCGGTGAGCAACCGGCCGAAGGGCGGTTGCTGTTGACTCGCGACACTCAGTTGAGTAGTGGTACTCAAACGGCACCTCCGACGGTGGAAGCGGATGGGGCACCCACCGGCTGGGCGGCGGCCTCGCGCCAGGCCGGATCCAGAAGCAACTCGGCGATCTGCACGGCGTTGAGGGCCGCCCCCTTGCGGATCTGGTCACCACAGAGCCAGAGCTCGAGGGCGTTGGGGTCGCTGAGGTCCTGGCGAATGCGCCCCACCGCCACCGGATCGCGGCCGGTGACATCGGTGGGCATCGGAAAGCGGTTGGCGGCGAAATCCTCCAGCAGCTCCACCCCTGGTGCCTCCGCTAGCAGGGTCCTGGCCTCCTCGACGGGGAAGGGTTGCTCAAACTCGATGTTCACCGCCTCGGAGTGGGCCCGCAGCACCGGCACCCGCACACAGGTCGCCGAGAGGCGCAGCTCCGGCAGAGCCATGATCTTGCGGGTTTCGTACAGCATCTTGAGCTCCTCCTCGCAGTAGCCGCTGGGCTGCAGGGGAGAGTTGTGCAGGAAGAGATTGAAGGCCAGGGAGTGGGGCAGCACCTCGCTCACCGGCTCGCCCCCATCCAGCACGGTGCGGCTGAGCTTCCGTAATTCCTCCATCGCCCGGGCCCCGGCACCGCTGGCCGACTGATAAGTGCTCACCACCACGCGGCGGATCGGACGGCGAGCCTGGAGGGGAGCCAGGGCCAGGGTGAGCAGGATCGTGGTGCAGTTGGGGTTGGCGATGATCCCCCGGTGGCCCAGGGCCGACTCCGGGTTCACCTCCGGCACCACCAACGGCACCTCGGGATCGAGGCGGAAGGCGCTGGAATTGTCGATGACAACCGCGCCAGCTGCCGCCGCCACCGGCGCCCAGCGCCGTGAGATCGAGCCGCCGGCAGATGCCAGAACCACGTCCACGCCCTCAAAGGCGGCGGCGGAGACAGCCTCGATGGTGAGCTCGCGCCCTTGCCACACCAGCCGGCGCCCAGCTGAACGGGGGGAGGCCAGCAGCCGCAGTTCACCGACCGGAAAGCGGCGCTCCGTCAGCAGAGCCAGCAGCTCCTGTCCAACGGCGCCGGTGGCACCGAGCACAGCCACCGTCAGGGGACGGCTGGGGAGAGGGTGAAAGGAGGAGGTGCTTGACAACGAATGAAAGGGGAGAAAGCACTGGTCGTGAAGGCTGGGTCCGGAGCTCGCCAAGGGGTACGACCCGGGCCCAGCTTGCGGCGGAAGCTACGGCCTTAAAAAATGTGAACCCGATGGGCAGGATTGAGCCATCAGGCCAGAACTGGAGAGAAGTGGGAAGGGTTGCAGGGGAACAGAAAAACTTTGAGAGCCTGAGCCAGCGTCTCGCTCCATGGGGCGGAGGGAGCTGAGCACGGAGGACCTGAGGCTCGGAATGGAACCAGTTGGTCCTGGTGGTGGATATCAACGACCACATGTCGTTGAGCAAACAATACGCGGCCCGGGCCTCAGGCGGGTCCGCTGGAGGGGCTGGAGCACGAGTTCATAGGATCAGGGGCTGCATCGCCGCGGCCCGGCCGTTTCGCCATGAGCTCCGCCCTGAAGGTCAAGACCAGCCCCCGCCCCGGCAGCCGGCTGGCGCTGGAGGTGGACATCCCAGGCGGCCGCTCCCAGGCCAGCTACGATGCCGCCGTGGTGAAGCTGAGCCGCAGTGTGCGCCTGCCTGGATTCCGCCAGGGCAAGGTGCCCCGGCCGGTGCTGCTCCAGCAGATCGGCCCGCTGCGAATTCGCGCCACCGCCCTCGAAGACCTGGTGGACAGCGTCTGGCGTGATGCCCTGGAGCAGGAGAAGATCGAGGCTCTCAGCAGCCCCGAGCTGAGCGGTGGCTTCGAGGCCCTGCTGGAGCGCTTCAGCCCCGGTGAAGACCTCACCCTCACCCTCGAGCTGGATGTGCAACCCACCCCCAGTCTCAAGGCCACCAAAGGACTCACGGCCGAAGCTGAGCTGATCAGCTATGACCCCGCACGGGTCGATGAGATGCTCGAGCAATCGCGCCGCCAGCTGGCCACCCTGGTGCCGGTGGAGGATCGACCCGCCGCCACTGGTGACGTGGCGGTGGTGGCCTTCAGCGGCAGCTTCGTCGACACCGGAGCGGCGATCGAGGGCGGCAGCTCCGATGCCATGGAGGTGGAGCTCGAAGAGAAGCGAATGATTCCCGGCTTCGTGGCGGGCATCCTCGGCATGGTCGTGGGCGAGGAGCGCGAGGTGAACTGCCGCTTCCCAGACGACTACCCCCAGGAGGAGGCTCAGGGCCGCGAGGCCAGCTTCAGCATCACCCTCAAGGAACTCAAGGCGCGCGAACTCCCCGCCCTCGATGACGCCTTCGCCAAGGAGGCCAGTGACAAGGACACCCTCGAGGAGCTCAGAACCGATCTTGAGACCCGCCTGCGTGAGGAGGCTGAACGGCGGGCCCGCAGCAGCCGCCACGACGCCCTGCTCTCGGCACTGGTGGAGCAGCTGGAGGTCGATCTGCCCGAGACCCTGATCCAGCAGGAGATCCGCTCACTGATCGAGCAGACCGCCTCCCAGATCGCCCAGCAGGGGATGGATGTGAAGAAGCTGTTCAGCCCCGATCTGGTGCGCAGCCTGATGGACAGCTCCCGCCCGGAGGCCGAGCAACGTCTGCGGCGCAGCTTCGCCCTCAAGGCCCTGGCGGAAGCCGAAGGCATCCGCCCGGAGGCCGCGGCGATCGAAGCCAAGGTCAAGGAGGTCAGTCAGGGTCTGAGCGACACCAGTTCGATCGATCCGCAGCGCCTGCGCGAAGCCGTTGCCGAGGATCTGCTGCGCGAGAGCTTGCTGGAGTGGCTCGAGGCCAACAGCACCCTCACCGAGAAAGCCCCTGAGGTCGAGACGGCTGACGGCGCCGACGACCAGGCCTGAGGCCGCCATAGATTGATGTTCTGTCCCGTTTCCCCTGCCCCAGCCGCGTGATCGAAGCCATTCGCTCCCATCCGATCCACAACAGCTGGCAGGCCTCGCCAGGCGTGCTGCCCACGGTGGTGGAGCAGTCGGGGCGCGGCGAGCGGGCGTTCGATATCTATTCGCGCCTGTTGCGGGATCGGATCATCTTCCTGGGCACCGGTATCGACGATCAGGTGGCCGACTCCCTGGTGGCCCAGCTCCTGTTCCTGGAAGCGGAAGATCCCGAGAAGGACATCCAGATCTACGTCAACTCGCCGGGCGGCTCGGTCACGGCTGGGCTGGCCATCTACGACACCATGCAGCAGGTGGCTCCTGACGTGGTGACCATCTGTTATGGCCTGGCGGCCAGCATGGGGGCGTTCCTGCTCTCGGGTGGCGCCAAGGGAAAGCGCATGGCACTGCCCAGCGCGCGGATCATGATCCACCAGCCCCTCGGAGGCGCCCAGGGGCAGGCTGTCGACATCGAGATCCAGGCGAAGGAGATCCTCTTCCTCAAGGACACCCTCAACGGTCTGATGGCGGAGCACACCGGTCAGCCCCTCGAGAAGATTGCGGAAGACACCGACCGGGACTACTTTTTGTCTCCGCCCGAAGCCGTGAGTTACGGATTGATCGATCGTGTCGTGGATGACACGACTCCGGTTTGATCCTTAAGGTCTGCTGACGAACCCCGGGTTCCGGCCGATCCTGGAAGGCCGGCCCATGCCCTACCCCCTGACCAGGACGCCCCAGCCCGATGGCCAAGTTCGACGCCCACCTCAAGTGCTCGTTCTGCGGCAAGTCTCAGGAGCAGGTGCGCAAACTGATCGCCGGACCCGGGGTCTACATCTGCGACGAATGCATCGATCTCTGCAATGAGATCCTTGATGAGGAGTTGGTGGAAAGCCATGGCAGCGCCAGGCCCCACGGCGACCACGGCCGCAAGCCAGCCGTCAAAAAGAGCAGCAAGCCCGCCCCCACCCTGGCGACCATCCCCAGACCTAAGGAGATCAAGGCCTTCCTCGATGAACAGGTGGTGGGCCAGGACGAGGCCAAGAAGGTGCTCTCGGTTGCGGTCTACAACCACTACAAGCGCCTGGCCTGGCAAGGAGACGGCAAGGGTGAGACCGACCGCAGCGCCACCCGCCTGCACAAATCGAACATCCTGCTGATCGGCCCCACCGGCAGTGGCAAGACCCTGCTTGCCCAGACCCTGGCCGAACTTCTTGATGTGCCGTTCGCGGTGGCCGACGCCACCACCCTCACCGAGGCGGGCTACGTGGGTGAGGACGTGGAGAACATCCTGCTGCGCCTGCTGCAGAAGGCTGACCTCGACGTTGAGCAGGCCCAGCGCGGCATCATCTATATCGATGAGATCGACAAGATCGCTCGCAAGAGCGAGAACCCCTCGATCACCCGCGATGTGTCCGGCGAAGGGGTGCAGCAGGCGCTGCTCAAGATGCTGGAAGGCACCGTCGCCAATGTGCCGCCCCAGGGGGGGCGCAAGCATCCCTACCAGGACTGCATCCAGATCGACACCAGCCAGATCCTGTTCATCTGCGGCGGCGCCTTCGTGGGACTCGAAGACGTGGTGCAGCGACGCCTGGGTCGCAATTCGATCGGTTTCCTGCCCGCTGATGGCCGCGGCCGCGGCCACCGCGAACTCAAGGCCAGCCACGTGCTGCGTCACCTCGAACCCGACGATCTGGTGCGCTACGGGCTGATCCCCGAATTCACCGGCCGGCTGCCCGTGAGCGCCGTGCTGGAGCCCCTCGATGTGCGTTCCCTGGAGTCGATTCTCACCGAACCCCGCGACGCCCTGATCAAGCAGTTCCAGACGCTGATGAGCATGGACAGCGTGCGCCTGGAGTTCGAGCCCGGCGCCATCGAGGCGATCGCCCATGAGGCCCACCGCCGACGCACCGGTGCCCGTGCCCTTCGCGGCATCGTCGAAGAGTTGATGCTGGATCTGATGTACGACCTCCCCTCCAACACCGAGGTCAGCACCTACACGATCACCCGCGAGCTGGTGGAGCAACGCAGCAAGGCCAAGGTGCTCCCCTATCCCAGCGTGGTCAGCCAGCAGGAATCGGCCTGAACGGCAATCCACCCCTGACCGTCCTTGATCCACCCGCCAGCCCGACGGCAGGGTGAAGCGGTTCTGCCCCGCGATCACGGCCCATGGCAGCCGCCGACCATCTCCAGGTACCCCGGCAGCACGGGCTGTTCAACCACCACGGCATCGACCTGGGGGATGGCAGCGTGGCCCATTACCTGGAGGGTCGGGCGATTCTGCGCTCACCCCTCGAGGACTTCAGCCGTGGTGAAGCAGTGGCGGTGGTCGGCTACGACCCCACCGAGATCTCTCCGGCGGGCACGACCCTGCGCCGGGCCATGGGCCGGCTGGGGGAGCAGCGCTACAACCTGATCTTCAACAACTGCGAGCACTTCGCGATCTGGTGCAAGACCGGTCGTCACCGCAGTGCCCAGGTGGACAGCTGGCTGCACACCGGCAGCCTCGGGGCCCTGATGCTGGGCCAGCTGGTGCCGGCGGCCCTGATCACCGGCGTGCGCCTGCTGCTCCGGCAGGGGCTCAATCTGGATGGGGAGCAGCTGGAGAAGGGCCGGACACTGGCACTTCAGAGCCTGGAGCAGCTCGATGGACTGCGCCTGAAGCTGCAGCAGAAGCTGGAGGCGGAGCTGGCCCGGGCAGAGGCCCGCTGGGGGGAAGGCCGGGACGGCGCATCGGAGTCTTTCGCCAAGCTGCGCCTGGCGGCTCAGAACCTGGCCGATCAGCTTGAGGAGGTGGAGGAGATGGAGGACCGTCTGGAGCGCCTGCTGGCCCCGAAACCCGCTGAGTAGCCTCATGGCCCAGGCCGTCCGGGGAGCAGCCTCCATGACCCAGGCCCGTGCCTATCTGCCCCTGCCTCAGAAGTACAGGCCCCAACGCTTCGACCAGTTGGTGGGACAGGAGGCGATCGCCTCCACCCTCACCAGTGCCCTGCTCCAGAACCGGATCGCTCCGGCCTATCTGTTCAGCGGGCCCCGGGGCACAGGCAAGACCTCCAGCGCCAGGATCCTGGCGCGATCGCTCAATTGCCTGACGGCAGCCGGACCCACCCCTGAACCCTGCGGCACCTGTGAGCTCTGCCGCTCGATCACCGCCGGTAACGCCCTCGATGTGATCGAGATCGATGCCGCCTCCAACACGGGCGTCGACAACATCCGGGAACTGATCGAGCGCTCCCGCTTCGCTCCGGTGCAGGCCCGCTGGAAGGTCTACGTGATCGATGAGTGCCACATGCTCTCGACCGCCGCCTTCAACGCGCTGCTCAAGACCCTGGAGGAACCACCGCCGCGGGTGGTGTTCGTGCTGGCCACCACTGATCCCCAGCGGGTGCTGCCCACGATCCTCTCCCGCTGCCAGCGCTTCGACTTCCGCCGCATTCCATTGCAGGCCCTGGAGGATCACCTGCGCTTCATCGCCAGCGAGGAGGAGATCGGCATCACCCCCGAGGCCCTGCACGTGGTGGCACTTCGCGCCCAGGGGGGCCTGCGCGATGCCGCAAGTCTGCTTGATCAGCTCAGCCTGCTGAGGGCACCGATCGAGGCGACGGCGGTGTGGGACCTGCTCGGCGCCGTGCCTGAGCAGGAGCTGCTGGAGCTGGTGAACGCCATGGGAGAGGCCGATCCCCTGGGCATTCTCGAGACCTGCCGGCGCCTGCTAGAGCGGGGGCGGGAGCCCGGAGCCCTGCTGCAGGGTCTGGCCAGCCTGCTGCGGGATCTGGTGCTGGCCGGGGTGGCCCCGGACCGGCTGGAGCTCACAGCGGTCAGCGCCCAGCTGCAGCCGCTGTTGCCCGAGCAGGCCCACCGCATCGGCAAGGCGCGGCTGCTCAGCTGGCAGGCCCAGCTCAAGGGCAGCGAACAGCAGCTGCGCCAGAGCGCCCAACCCAGGCTCTGGCTGGAGGTGCTGCTGCTGGGGCTGCTGGCGGAGCCGGCGTCGACAGGGGGCGGTGGCCAGGGGCGGCCTGTCTCCGCGTCAGCGGCAACCAGCGCGGCAACATCGGCGGCGTTGCCTCAGGCGCCGAAGGCAACACCAACGCCAAAGCCAACAACTGCCGAACCACCGCCAGCAGAGCCCCGGTCGGCCCCAGCGCCAGGCCCGGAACACCAGTATCTCACAGAGATCTGGCAGCAGATCCTCTCCAGCCTGGAGCTGCCCTCCACCCGCATGCTGCTCTCCCAGCAGGCCTCCCTGCTGCGCCTCGATCAGCAGCGGGCCGTGGTGCGGGTCAGCGGCAAGTGGATCGCCATGGTGCAGAGTCGCCTGCCCCTGCTGGAGTCGGCGCTGCACCAGGCCCTGGGCGCCCCCCGCCAGGTGCTGCTGGAAGCCTCCGACCAGCCCGCCAGCCCGACTGCCGTCCCACCAGTGGTGGCCAGGCCCGCTGTGGAAGCTCCGGTAGCACCAGCTTTACTGCCAGGTCCTTCAGTGTCCGCGCCAGCGGCGACTTCCCAGGCGATTGCCACAGCCCAGACACCATCGCCTGGGACCATCAAGGCAGGGCCAGGCCTATCGGCTGATCGACCTGAACCCCAACCGCTCGATGACCAGGCGCGCCGCCTGGCCGATTTCTTCAACGGCGAGGTGGTGAATCTGGAGGACTGAGGCGGGACTCCTCAGGAGACCTGAGTGGAGGGATCAGGCAGCTGATCAGCCAGGGGGTCAATAGCGAGCGAGAGATCGTCGGCGCTACTTTCGGTGCCAGCTTCGCTGCCGAGGTGCTGGGTCTTGGCCCAGACCAGGCGCTTGGGCAGCAGGGCCATGCGCAGGGTGACCCAGGGGATGACCACGAACCAGTGCATGAGATAGGCAATCCCGAGCGCGGCCGCCAGGGGATTCATCGCCGGCAGGGCAGGGCCTTCACTGGGGCGGCGGCAGCCAGCCACGATGGCCGCTCCAGACAGGCCCAGGGCCACGATCGACAAGGGCCAGACCGTGGGGGCGGTGCGGGTGACCAAGGCGGTGAGCAGGTCGACGACCGAGACCATCGGCAGTACGTACTGCAGCAGGAAGAAGTTGGTGAGGTCGAACTTCTGGGCAGGGTTGAGGCGCTCCGAGAGCAGCCCTGGCCAGTAGTCAAAGAAGCGCTGCAGCCCGCCTTCCGCCCAGCGCTGACGTTGGCGCCAGAGGGCTGGAACGGTGAGTACCGCCTCTTCCTCCACAGGGGGATCCCAGAGCACGCCCACGGGCTCACCGGCCAGCAACAGCCGAAAACTGAGGTCGAGGTCATCAGTGACGGTGTCCTCGTTGAACCCGCCGGCCCGGGTGATCGCCTCCCGGCGCAGCAACTGGCCGTTGCCCCGCAATTCCGCCACCCCGCCGCCGGCCAGCCGGCCCTCCTGCACCACCGCATCGAGGGCCATTTCCATCGCCTGGGCGCGGGTGAGCAGGTTGCAGCCAGCATTCACCACAGCTTTACGGAGCTGCATCGCCGACCAACCGCCCTGCTCCGCCAAGGGGATCAGCCGCTCGAGCAGGTCCTCCTGCAGGCCGGCGTCGGCGTCGAGCACCAACATCCAGCTTCCTTCGAGCTGCTCAAGCACGGCATTGAGGGCCCCCGACTTGCCCCCACCGGCATGGCGTGGCCGCCGCAGCACCCGCAGCATCGGCGTGCTGGCCTCAAGCTCCTTCAGCAGCTCGGGAGTGCGGTCCTCACTGCCGTCGTCGACCACCCAGAGGCGCAGAACCCCATGGCGGTATCTAAGACGGCTGACCCGCTCCACCAGACGGCCGACCACAGCCTGCTCATCGCGGGCCGCCACCACCACATCCACCGCTGGCCAGGGCCCCGGCCAGGAACCGTCGCCGCTGGCGGCCTCGAGGCCGGGCCCGGCGGCTGAGCTCTGCGCCCGGTTGCGGTGCCAGAGCTGTCCGAGCACGTTGCGCACCAAATACGCGCCCAGCAGAAGGGTGAGACTGGCGGCAGGCAGAAGGTTGCGGGGCGGCTCCAGCCAGTGGGGCGCCACCCCGGCCCAACCGCAGAGCACGACAAACATGGCAGCTTTGCCGCGACGGCCCCTGGGGCTGGAACCGGTGGGTGTCATGGCAACTCCGTCATGGCAACCGCGCCGGCGTGGCTGGTCCGCGTCGAATCGAACTCTAAAGGCCCCCACTGAGGGCTTCGAGGGTCACCAGCTCGGTGCCCGGGTAGTAGTGCGCCAGGATCCTGTTCTGGCTCCAGCCTCGACCGCCCAGATCGATGGCCCCCTGCTGGGATAGGCCGGCGCCATGGCCGAAGCCACCACCCGTGAAGCTCCAGCGGCCGGGCCCGTCGGACTTGACCACAAACAGGGTGCTCGGCAGTTGACGGAAAGTTCGGCGGATCGCGTCACGGCGCAGCACCCGCTGGCCGCTGCTGCCCACCAGCGAGAGGGCCAGCACCCGGCCGCTGGGACCTCGCTCGAGCACCTTGATCTCCCGGGGCTCTCCGACGCCGCCGGGGCCCTTCTCCAACGACTGGCGGATGCGGGTGTTGTCCAGCTGCCGGGTCCAGCGAAACAGCGGATGGTCGGCTCCATAAGCGGCGCCCCCCTGACGCAGCAGCTGCGGCAAGGAGGCGTCGGGCAGCGGCACCCCGAAGCGCTGGGCAAAGGCGGGCGGGCCATCGGGGCGGGCCTGGAGGTAAGGCAGGGGCGGGCCGCTCCAGACCTCCTCAAATCCGGCCGAGATACCGCCGTTGCTGGCGTGGTAAACGGCGTGGATGGGCTGCCCATGCCAGCTCAGCACCTGCCCGCGGGTGGCCTCCACGGCACGGCGCACGGCGGCACCGGCCTGGCGTGGATCGGCATACACCTGGCACTGGGTGTCTGAGCAGAGGTGGTACCCGTCGACGTCGTAGCGATGGCTGTTGCGCAGGGCCCAGGTGCGGGCGAGGACGGCCTGGACCGCAAGGGCCGCCGCTGGGGAGCCGGCACCGATCTCGTGGGGAACCACCCCCAGCAGGTAGCGCTCCAGGGGCACCTGCTCGATCAGGCTCCAGCCGCCATAGGCGTTGGCCTGCAATCGGAACGGTCCCTGGAACACACCCTTGCCCCAGCTCAGGCCCTGGGGTGCCTTCAGGCGCAGGGGGCCCTCCAGCGCCATCACACTGCCGTCGGCCGTCGTGGCCTCCAGCTCCAGACGGGTTGTCTCCTCCCGCGTCCAGGCCCTGGCCTGGAACCCCTCGGGGGCAGCCGTGCGGGCAGGCGCCCAAACCTCCCACTCCGCCGGATGGGCGATCACTGGCTCCACTCCAAGCTGGCGCCAGGCCACGGCCGCCTGATCCGCCGTTTCGAAACTGGGGAAGGGGCCCAGCACGGTGCGCTCCAGCAGCAGGGGCTCCTGCAGGGGCCGCTGCCGCCAACGCAGACTCAGGCTGGAGCCCTGGAGTTTCCGACCACTTGCGTCCTCCAGCTCGAGGCTGCCGGCGGCGGCCTTCAGCAGCAGCGGAGGCGCCTTGGCGGCAGCCACGCCGGGAGCCGGCCCCAGCCGGGCACCCACGGCAACCCAGAGCACCGGCGCGGTGCGCTCAATAGCAGGGCGAGGGGAGGTGGGCCAGTGCAGGGCAGCCGCAGGCATGGCACGACAGCCCGGGGCCAGTAGCAGGGAGCCTCCGATGCCCATGGCGAAGGGCACCAGACGAGGCAGGTTGCAAGCTGAGAGCGGGGCGGGGAATCGCATCGAAAAACCGTACGACCGAGCAGATGATCCTGGAGGAGTTGGCGGAAGGGACATCAACGTCGTACTTTGGTTGTTTGTGAACGGGCGCCTGACATGCCGAAGCTCAAGACCCGCCGAGCAGCTGCCAAGCGGTTCAAGGTGACCGGCAGTGGCAAGTTCATGCGTCGGCGCGCCTTTCACAACCACCTGCTCGATCACAAGAGCCCCAAACGCAAGCGCTATCTCGGCACCATGGCGGTCGTTGATGAGCGCGACGCAGACAACGTGAGCCGCATGCTCCCCTACGCAGGCTGAGGCCGGCCAAAAGCCGACACCGTCTGAATTCAACTGTTCAACTGAGAGATTTTCATGGCTCGCGTCAAGAGGGGCAATGTCGCCCGTAAACGCCGCAACAAGGTTCTCCGTCTCGCCCGCGGTTTCCAGGGCGGCAACGGCAGCCTCTTCCGCACCGCGAATCAACGGGTGATGAAGGCCCTGTGCAATGCCTACCGCGACCGTCGTCGCCGCAAGCGCGACTTCCGTCGTCTCTGGATTGCCCGGATCAACGCCGCCGCCCGTCTGAACGGACTGAGCTACAGCCGCCTGATCGGAGGTCTCAAGCGCTCCGATGTGCAGCTGAACCGCAAAATGCTCGCCCAGCTCGCCCTGGCTGATCCAGCCAGCTTCAGCGACGTGGTGGGCGCCGCCCGCGCCTGATCTCAGACCCCGAACCAACTCCGCGCATTAGCCCACACCCGCAGGCCCGATGGACCTTCTCCTTCCACAGGCCTACCTGATCGGCCTGATCGTTCTGCTGGGTGGGGCCGCCGTGGTGATAGGTCTGCAGGTCTGGCGTGTGCGGGCTGATGAAGTTCGCCTGGCCAAGCTGGAGATCCAGGTCAAAGCAGACTCAAAGGACTCCGCCACGCTCTACGAGCTGGCCTCTGTGCAGCTGCGCAAACGGCTCTACGACCAGGCGGTCGACACGCTCAAACTCGCCTTGAAGCGCTCGGATGGCGAGCCGGGAGAAGCGAGGGCTCTCATTCAGAACGCACTTGGCTTCGCCTTGGCCGCCCAAGGCAACCATGCCGCGGCCATTCGTCACTACAAGTCAGCCCTCCAGGCCAAGGCGGATTATCCCGTGGCCTTGAACAACCTGGGCTATGCCCTTGAGCGTCAGTCTTTGCCCGTCGAGGCCCGCCAGGCTTATACCCAGGCCCTCGCCCTCGATCCCAGCAACAAGACCACGAGCAAGCGCCTGAAGCTGCTCGACCGTCGTTTTCCTGCCGATCCGGCTGAAACTCTCGGCCCTGCCAAGGGGATGGGTCCAAAGGCCGGGTCCACGAACTCTGGCAACAAATCCGGCTCGGGCACTTAGTGCTCCCCCGAGACTGCGTCTGAGAACTGCGTCTGAGAACTTGCGCCTGAGTGCAGAAGATTGCGACCCGGGATCGGCACCAGGCCCTCTCCCTTGCCCAGGCGATCAGCCTCTGATCACCACAATCCTCGAACAGGAGCTCCGCTGGAAGGACTGGCTGCAGATGGGGCTGCCGTCTGAGCAACCGGGCGCAGATCGAAGCGACCGCCAGGATTGGTCAGCCGCGGCGCGACCCAGCCCGCCAGCTCAAGCCCCTGCACACCGCTGATCTCCCCACCCGATTCCATGCCGCCGACCTCGCAGTCGCAGAGCAGCAGCAGATCGAGCTGGTCGGATTTGGCGTTGAGGTTGCCCTGCACCGCCACGGTGGTCTCTCCCAGCTGCATCTCACCGCGCAGGTCGACCATCTGGCCCATGGGAATGGCCTCCGCCAGGCGCAGCTGCACCGGCAGGGGAACACCGCCAGCGAAGGAGCGGTAGACGCCAGACCACACCCTGGGCAGGTCGCGGGCCAGATCGACGGCCCGGCCCTTGGGATCGAAGGTTTCCACGGGCCCGAGCTCGGCCTCAAAGACCTGCACCGCCGCAGTGGGCGGAGCGCCGAATGGCACGACACTTCCCACCGGCAGGGGAGTCATGGCCAGCTGGGGGTCGGCGGCAGCCAGCAACAGCGGAAGAAGCAGCGGCATCGAAACGGTTCAGGGCACGTGAGCGCAGGCTAAGGGCCGAGGCGCCATCAGGCAGGACAAAACAGCCGCCAGGGCCACCGTTCGCGGTAGTTTCGCGGCATGGCCTGGGCCTCGACGACATCCCGATGGACAGCGACAGCCTGGTGATCGCGGGACGGCCCTTCCGCAGCCGTCTGATGACCGGTACCGGCAAGTATCCGAGCCTGGCGGCGATGAAAGCCAGCCTGGCGGCCAGCTCCTGCGAGATCGTCACCGTGGCGGTGCGCCGGGTGCAGTCGCTGGCCGCTGGGCATGAGGGCCTGATCGAGGCGATCGACTGGAGCCGCCACTGGATGCTCCCCAACACCGCCGGATGCGCCACCGCCGAGGAAGCGGTGCGAGTGGCGCGGCTCGGACGGGAGCTGGCGCGCCTGGCCGGCCAGGAGGACAACAACTTCGTGAAGCTGGAGGTGATTCCGGACAGCCGCCACCTGCTGCCGGATCCGATCGGCACCCTCCATGCCGCTGAAGCCCTGGTGCGGGAGGGCTTCGTGGTGCTCCCATACATCAATGCCGATCCGATGTTGGCGCGGCGGTTGGAGGAGGCCGGTTGCGCCACGGTGATGCCGCTGGGCTCTCCGATCGGCTCTGGCCAGGGGATCCGCAACGCCGCCAACATCGCCCTGATCATTGAGAGCGCCCGGGTTCCTGTGGTGGTGGACGCCGGCATCGGTGTTCCCAGCGAAGCGGCCCAGGCGATGGAGATGGGAGCGGACGCCCTGCTGATCAACAGCGCCATCGCGATGGCGGGCGATCCGGCGGCCATGGCCCGAGCCATGGCCATGGCCACCGAGGCGGGCCGCAGCGCTTACCTGGCCGGGCGGCTGCCGATGCGTTCCGAGGCCAGCGCCAGCTCACCGCAGCAGGGCCGGATCGGCACGGCCGCTCAGGCCTAGGTCCCGTAACAGTCCTTCTCAGGGCTGAGCCAAGCCGGCCTGCGCTGGGTAACTTGCCGCATCCCCTGCGCCCCCAGCCATGTCGGTCACCGAGGAAGACGGCGGCAAACTCAATGCCTTCGCCAGGGAGCCCCGCATGAAGGTGATCGAGACGGGGACAGGGCGCAGCCGATCGACCATTTTGCTGCTGCTGGGAGGAGTGATGCTGGTGCTGCTGATGCTGGCGGTGGCAGTGGCGATCAGCTGAGCTCCTGGATCCCGGCCGCCTGCTGGGGGGGGGCGGAACGCCTGTAGTAGCTTGCCCCCAGGAGCATCGGCTCGTTCAGCAGGAGTTCAGACGTGAAGGTTCTCGTTCTCGGCGGCGACGGCTTCTGCGGCTGGCCCTGCTGCGTGAACATGGCCCAGGCCGGCCACGACGTGGTCATGGTCGACAACCTCAGCCGGCGCAAGATCGACGTGGATCTGGGGGTGGAATCCCTGACCCCGATCGCCACCGTTCACGACCGTCTGCGTGCCTGGAAGGACACGGGCGGCCGCGCCATCCGCTTCGTGCACCTCGACATCGCTCAGGATTACCACCTGCTTCTGGAGCTGCTGCGCAGTGAGCGCCCGGAGGCCGTGGTCCATTTCGCCGAGCAGCGGGCAGCGCCCTACTCGATGAAGTCGAGCACCACCAAGCGCTACACGGTCGACAACAACGTCAACGGCACCCACAACCTGCTCTGCGCCATCGTTGAAAGTGGCCTCGACATCCACATCGTGCACCTGGGCACCATGGGTGTCTATGGCTATGGCTCCCATCGGGGCGCCACGATCCCCGAGGGCTATCTCACGGTGGAAGTACCCCAGGCCGACGGCAGCCGCTTCCGGGAGAAGATCCTGCACCCCACGGATCCTGGCAGCGTCTATCACATGACCAAGACGCTGGATCAGTTGCTCTTTTACTACTACAACAAGAACGACGGCATCCGTGTCACCGACCTGCACCAGGGCATCGTCTGGGGCACCAACACCGATCTCACTGACCGGGACCCCCGCCTGGTGAACCGCTTCGACTACGACGGCGATTACGGCACGGTTCTCAACCGCTTCCTGATGCAGGCCGCGATCGGCTATCCCCTCACCGTGCACGGCACAGGCGGCCAGACCCGCGCCTTCATCCACATCCGTGATTCGGTCAAGTGCGTGGAGCTGGCGATCGACCACCCCCCCGCCTCCGGGGAAAAGGTGCGGATCTACAACCAGATGACCGAGAGCCACAAGGTCAAGGATCTGGCTGAGAAGGTGGCGGCCGTAACCGGTGCCCAGGTGAGCCACCTGCCCAACCCGCGCAAGGAGGCGATCGAGAATGATCTGATCGTCGACAACCGCTGCCTGATCGAGCTGGGCCTCAAGCCCACCACCCTCGAGGACGGCCTGCTGAGCGAAGTGGTCGACGTGGCCAGGCGCTGGGCCGACCGCTGCGACCGCTCCCGCATCCCCTGCGTGTCCTCCTGGACCACCACCCAGGCGGCGGCCCTCAAGGCCGTCGTCTGAGCTGAGGACCATGCCCAAACGGCAGCGCCCGTGAAGATCGCACTGTTCACCGAAACCTTTCTCCCCAAGGTCGACGGCATCGTCACGCGTCTCACCAAGACCGTGGAACATCTGGTGCGCGCCGGAGATGAGGTGCTGCTGTTCTGCCCGGAGGGCGCCCCCTCTCTGTTCATGGGAGCCCGGGTGATCGGCGTACCGGCCCTGCCCCTGCCGCTTTACCCGGAGCTGAAGCTCGCCCTGCCCCGTCCGGCCGTGGCTGAGGCCCTGGAGGCGTTCCAGCCGGATGTGGTGCATGTGGTCAATCCGGCGGTGCTGGGCCTGGGGGGCATCTGGATGGCGCGAACCCGCCAGATCCCCCTGGTCGCCAGCTATCACACCCACCTGCCCAAGTACCTCGAGCACTACGGCATGGGCGTGTTCGAGCCCTTGCTCTGGGAACTGCTCAAGGCCGCCCACAACCAGGCGGTGCTCAATCTCTGCACTTCCTCGGTGATGGTGGAGGAGCTGAGCCAGCGGGGCATCCAGCACACCGCCCTCTGGCAGCGTGGCGTCGACACCGAGATGTTCCGGCCCGAGCTGCGCTCGATCGCCATGCGGCGGCGCCTGATGGGCCACCACCCCGAGAGCGACAGCCTGCTGCTCTACGTGGGTCGGCTATCGGCCGAGAAGCAGATCGAGCGGATCCGGCCCGTGCTCGACGCCCTGCCCCAGGCGCGGCTGGCTCTGGTGGGAGACGGTCCGCACCGGGCCCAGCTGGAGAAGGTCTTCGAGGGAACCGCCACCACCTTCGTGGGCTATCTGGGCGGCGAGGAGCTGGCCGGCGCCTATGCCAGTGCCGATGCGTTCCTCTTCCCTTCCAGCACCGAAACCCTGGGGCTTGTGCTGCTGGAGGCGATGGCGGCGGGCTGCCCGGTGGTAGGCGCCAATCGGGGCGGCATCCCCGACATCGTCACCGATGGGGTCAACGGCTGCCTGTACGACCCCGACGACGACGCCTCGCTCACCGCCGCCACCCTGCGGCTGCTGGCCAGTCCCGAGCGTCGCGAGCAGCTGCGGCAGGCGGCCCGCCATGAGGCCGAGCGCTGGGGCTGGGCCGGAGCCACCGCCCAGCTGCGCTGCTTCTATCGCGATGTGGCCGGTGCCAAGCTTCAGCTGGCGGCCTGAACAGGCTTGAACCAGGTGGCCAGCAGGGCCTTCACCATCGGCACGGCAATGGTGCCGCCGTAGCCACCGCTGTTCTCGCCGAAGGCAATGATCACCAGATCGGGCTTGTCAGCCGGGGCGTAGCCGCCGAACCAGGCATGATCTGGCCGCGGCGGGTCTTCGGCCGTGCCGGTCTTGCCGGCCACGGCTGGCAGCCTGGGATCGTTGAGCATGGTGGCCGTGCCGTTGGTGACCACCTCGCGTAGACCCTGGCGCAGCACCTGGAGGGTGGTGGGCTTGAGGCCGATCCAGGTCCGGGGGGTGTCCCGCTCCACCAGGTGGGGCGTGACCAGCCAACCGCCATTGGCCACAGCCGCATAGAGGCGGGCCATCTGCAGCGGCGTCACCGAAACCGCCCCCTGACCGATCGAGGAGGTGATCGTGTCGACCGAGGTCCAGGGCTCCCCCAGCACCTTCTTCTTCCAGGCCTTGTCCCCCAGCAGCCCCGGACTCTCCTCATCCCGCAGCTCAATGCCGGTGTAGCTGCCGTAGCCAAGGCGGCGCGCCGCCTTGAACAGCTCCTCGGATCCCACCTTCAGGCCCAACCTGTAGAAGAAGCTGTTGCTGCTCACCGCCAGGGCGAAGGGAAAACCGATGCTGCCGAAGCTGCCGTGGTCGGCATAGCACTGGCCGTCGTAGCAGAAGGACCCAGAGGTGGGAATGGTGGAGGTGGGGCCATAGCGGCCTGATTCGAGGCCGGCGATCACACTGATCAGCTTGAAGGTGCTGGCGGGGGGAAAAGCCCGCATCGCCCGGTTGAGCATGGGCGCCTGCGGGCGGTTGAGGTGGTTCCACTGGGCCGTGGTGGGGCCTGTGGAGAAGATGTTGGGATCAAAGTTGGGGCGACTCGCCATGGCGCGGATGGCGCCGGTGCGGGGATCCATGGCCACGATCGCCCCTTTGGCCACCCCATCAAGGGCCTTCTCGGCGGTGCGCTGCAGCTCCAGGTCCAGGGTCAGGCGCAGGTCCTTGCCAGCGCGGGCCTGCTTGTCGCCCAGCACTCGCTGAACCTGCCCTGCGGCATTCACCTCCAGTTGCTGGCCGCCCCACTCGCCCCGCAGGTGGGATTCGTAGACCTGCTCAAGCCCGGTGCGCCCGATGCGATCCTGGACTCGATAGCCCTTGTCGGCCAGGCGGGCGTATTCCTCCTCGGTGATGCCACTGGTGTAGCCCAGCACGTGGGCGGCCAGGGGGCCACCGGGGTACGCGCGCAGGTAGTCGACGTCCACCTCGGCGCCATCGAGATTGGCCGCCTGCTCCCGGAAGCGCAACACCTGAACGCTGCTCAGAGAACTGGCCAGCTCGATCCGATAGCCATCACCCTGGAGCCCCTCCTTGTGGTTCTGCTCCAGCTGATTCACCGGCAGCGCCAGCAGCGTCGCCAGCTTCTCGCGCAGGGCCGGCCAGCGTTCCTTCGGCACCAGCCGAGGCTGCAGATAGAGGTTGTAGGTGAGGCGGCTGGTGGCCAGCACCTCCCCATGGCGATCGAGCAGGCGACCGCGGACGGGGTGACGGGGCACCAGGCGGATGCGGTTCTGGTCAGCCCGCAGGCGGTTTTCAGCACCTTGGGCCAGCTGCAGCCAGGCCAGGCGGGCCCCCATCGCCGAGGCCGCCAGCAGCACCACCGCCAGCAACCAGGCCGGCTGATGGCTCATCCCCGACTGCCGATGTGAACCGGGCTGGAATCCAGTGGCCATTGCCTCAGGCCCCGAGGCGACGCTCGAGTTCCTCCAGGCAACCGGAGATGCGCGAGAGAGTCTCCTGCAATGCCCGCCGCTCCTCAGGCCCTCCGGGTGAGGGTGGTGGCGGAACGCTCAGATCAGTGGGGGAGTCGGCGGGCACGTCGCGCACCTCCACCTTCACCACGGGGTTGCCCAGCCCTGGTTGCACCTGGTCGAGACTCGCGCGCACGGCCTTGGCGGCCGCATCCCCCTCCTGACGCAGCTGAGCCAGCGGATCATCCGTGGCGGTGAAAGCCTCCACCACCTGGCGAGGTCCACCCCGACGGGCCCGATCGACCACAGCTATGCCCACCGGAAGCAGGTCTTCCATCAGGGTGAGCCGCAGGGCATCAAACGGATCGGCAGCCATGGCAGGACTCCTGAAGCAAACGCCGCTGGCAAGCACCATCGGACCGTTCGCCCAGTCTGACTCCCAGGAGAGCGTCAGCGGGTTCAGGGGGTGCGCTGGATCCCGGGCTCGAGAATCACGGCTCGGCAGAACTCGCGCGATCCCAGCCACCACCCGCCGACAACGGCCAGAGCGACGGCGGCGGTGAAAGGCAGCAGGGCCTGGCGGGTCATGTCAAGCCTGAACCATTCGCCCCAGCCGCGCAGGGCACGCTCACGATCAAACCGACGCCGTTCCCGCTGCTCCAGCTTATGGCGACGCTGCAGCGATTTCTCAACCCAGCGCTCGAAAGCCCGCTTCTTGGTGACCGCCATCTTGCGCTCCACCTCCAGCAGATGTCCGGCGCTGAGATCGGGATGGAAGGTGTTGATCAGCTCCAGGCTCTTGATGAACATCTCCACAGCGCCATCCTTGATCTGGCATTCACCGTCACTGAGTTCCTCCCAGTGCACTTCCGGATAGAAACGGCCACGGTTGGCCTGAATCTGCTCCTCCGGCAGCTGACCGGGTTCCCGCAGCCAGCGGTCGGTGTTGGCATCGAAGCGACGCCAGTAGAGAAAGGGATTGAGGTAGATGGTTTTTCCACCCAGCAGGATGCTGTCCTGCTGCAGGCGGCGCTGCACCTGGGGATCCTGCTGGGTGACGGCGGTCAAGGGAAACAGGCTGGGAGCCGATGGTATCGAACGCCGACCGGAGAGGCCAGCGCCCGGCCAACACTCAAACTGCTGCCCAAGGTCAGGCCTATTCCCACTCGATCGTGCCGGGGGGCTTGCTGGTGATGTCGAGCACCACTCGGTTCACCCCCTTCACTTCATTGACGATCCGGTTGGAGATCCGCTCAAGCAGGTCGTAGGGCAGGCGGGACCAGTCGGCGGTCATGCCGTCTTCGCTGGAGACGCACCGCAGCACGATCGGATAGGCATAGGTGCGCTTGTCGCCCATCACACCGACGCTGCGCACCGGCAGCAGCACCGCAAAGGCCTGCCAGATCTCGTGATACAGCCCAGCCGCCTGGACTTCTTCCCGCACCACCAGATCGGCGTCGCGCAGGATATTGAGCTTCTCGGCGCTGACCTCCCCGAGGATGCGGATCGCCAGGCCTGGCCCGGGGAAAGGATGGCGGCGCACGATCTCCTCGGGCAGGCCGAGGCTGCGGCCCACCTTGCGAACCTCGTCCTTGAACAGGCGCCGCAGGGGCTCCACCAGCTTGAACTGCAGATCCTTGGGCAGCCCGCCAACGTTGTGGTGGCTTTTGATCTTCACGGCGACCCGTTCGCCGGTCTTGGGGTCAAGATTGGTGCCGGCCGATTCGATCACATCGGGGTAGAGAGTGCCCTGGGCGAGATAATCGAAAGGCCCAAGCCGCTTGCTTTCCTCCTCGAACACACGAATGAATTCAGCGCCGATGATCTTGCGCTTCCGCTCCGGATCGGTGATGCCGTCGAGCTTGGCAATAAAGCGATCACGGGCGTTGATGTATTCAACGCGAATATGAAACTGGGTGTCGAAGAACTCGGTGAGGAACTCCGGTTCCCCCTTGCGCATGAAACCCTGATCGATGAACATGCAGGTGAGCTGATCTCCAATGGCCCGGTGCAAAAGGAAGGCCAGCGTGGAGGAATCGACCCCGCCCGAAAGCGCCAACAGCACCCGCTTGTCCCCCACCCGCTCCCGCACATCGGCAAGCGCTTCATCAATGAAGGCCGCTGTTGTCCAATCAGGTTCACAGCCACAGATGTGATAAACGAAGTTGCGAATCATCGCCATTCCGCCGCGGGAATGCACCACTTCAGGGTGGAACTGCACCCCGTACAGACGCCGCTGGTGATCAGCCACCGCCGCTTCCGGCGTGTTGTCGGTATGAGCCAGGCGACTGAAGCCAGGCGGCAGGGCCTGCACCGAATCCCCGTGGCTCATCCACATCGTCGAGCCTTGCTCCACGTTGGTGAGCAGATCGATCGGGTCATCCACGTACAGGGGCGCCTTGCCGTACTCGCCCCGGCCGGCAGCCTCCACCTGGCCACCGAGCTGCTGCACCATCAGCTGCATGCCATAGCAAACCCCCAGCACCGGGATCCCCAGGCTCCAGATGGCGGGATCGCACAGGGGCGCCCCCTCCTCGTAGACCGAGCTGGGACCGCCGCTGAGGATGATTCCCTTCGGGGCAAGGCGCCTGATCTCCTCCACGCTGGTGGCATAACCCAACACCAGGGAATACACCTCTGTTTCCCGCACCCGACGGGCAATCAACTCGGAGTACTGGGAGCCGAAATCGAGGATGACGATCGCCGGCTGGCGTGAGCTCTCAGGCTGCTCGGTCGAGGGGGACGGGTGGGACATAACGACCGAATGACGGCCTGCCGGGCCTTTTGGGCTCACCCTAAGTCGTGCCTGAAAGCCTCCAGCAGCTCCGCTCCGCAGGGGCCCGTCACCCGCAGCTGCCGTTGCCGATCGAAGAGCGCCGCTCCGATCCTGGTGGTGAAACGGCCGTAGCGAGCCAGGTAAGCCTGGCTGCGGGTCTCGATCGCCAGGGCCAGCCGCGCCTCGATCCTGCCCGCCAGCGGCGCATCAAGCTCCTGCAATCGCGCCAGAGCCGCCTCCACCGTGGGCGCCGCAAACAGCCGCTCCAGCTCAGGGCCGCCCATCCCCTCGAGGGCCGCCAGGGCCGTGAGCACTTCGGCGCGACCATCGGCGAGGTGGTGGTGGGTGTGGAAGATCCCGCCCGCCAGCTTGATCAGCTTGCCGTGATAGCCGAAGAGCAACAGCCGCTCGACTCCGGCTTCGGCCGCCGCCACGATCAATGGCCCCAGCCAGTTGCCGGCCTTGAGCAACAGGTCAGCAGGCAGACCGAGTCGGGGCGCCAGATCAAGCCCGTTCTCGCCAATCACCAGCACGAGATCGCCGGGATGGGGCGAGTGCGGCCACTGGCGCAAGGTCTCCAGGCACTCATCGAGCCGATCAGGGGCGGCGCTGCGCTGCACCACGGCCTGGGTGCCGATCAGGGCCAGACCATCCACCACACCGAAGGCTTCGTTACTGGTGCGACCTGCCAGCTCCCGCCCCCTGGGGAAGACCAGCTGGAGGCGCAGGCCGCGGCCGGCTGGCAGCAGGGGCAGAAGGTTGACCTCCAGCAGCCGACGGGCATAGGAGGAGAGGCACAGATCCCGGCTGCCGGCGCGCACCCCCAACCCCTCCCCCGCCTCCAGGAGCAAGCGCTGGGATGGCTCTTCATCCTGCGCCGGATCCCACCAGCTCGCCTGCACCCACACCAACAAGCCCCGGGTGAGATCCAGGCCATCGCCCGGATCGCAGCGGGCCATGCCCAGGGCCTGGCCATGGCCGAGGGCAGCGGCAGCCTCCACCGGCACCAGCTCGACGCCGGGCGGCTCCAGCAGCTCCAGCGGCTGGGCCTCCCCGGAGCCCCTTAGCGCAGCAGCTGCGAACGCAAGGCCCTCGGCCTCCAGCAGCGCCTCCAGAGCCGCGCGGGCGGCGGCCGCCACCCAGACCGGCAGGGTGAAGGGCTTCACATTGGTCGTCGGCACGGGCATGGCTGCGGTGTTGGTCAGAGAGCTGTGCCGGGGTGGGGGGACCTTGGTTTTTTAAGGTGATGGATTGGGCCGCCGCGCCCGTCCCCCCAGCGCCCCCCATGCAGGACAAGCTCACCCTGATGATCCCCGGCCCAACGCCAGTGCCGGAGACCGTCCTGCTGGCCATGAGCCGCCACCCGATCGGCCATCGCAGCGGTGAATTCCAGGCGATCGTGAAGCACACCACGGCGCAGCTCAAGTGGCTGCACCAGACGAGCGGTGATGTGCTGGCCCTCACCGGCAGCGGCACCGCCGCGATGGAGGCCGGCATCATCAACGTGTTGAGCCGGGGCGACAAGGTTCTCTGCGGGGACAACGGCAAGTTCGGCGAGCGCTGGGTGAAGGTGGCCAGGGCCTACGGCCTGGAAGTGGAGGTGATCCGCGCCGACTGGGGCCAGCCCCTGGATCCCGAGGCCTTCCGCCTGGCCCTCGAAGCCGACAGCGAGAAGACGATTCGCGCGGTGATCCTCACCCATTCGGAAACCTCCACTGGGGTGATCAACGACCTCGAGACGATCGCCCGGCATGTCCATGCCCATGGCCAGGCACTGGTGGTGGCTGACTGCGTTACCAGCCTGGGAGCCTGCCCGGTGCCGGTGGAGGCCTGGGGCCTGGATGTGGTGGGCTCCGGCTCCCAGAAGGGATACATGATGCCGCCGGGCCTGGCCTTTGTGGCGATGAGCGAGCGGGCCTGGGAGGCGCACAAGCGATCCGATCTGCCCAAGTTCTACCTGGATCTGGGCAAGTACCGGAAATCAGCCGCCGCCGACAGCAATCCCTTCACCCCTCCGGTGACGCTCTATTACGCCCTGGAAGCCGCCCTGGGAATGATGGAGCAGGAAGGACTGGACGCCATTTTCGCCCGCCATGCCCGGCTGCAGCGGGCCACCCAGGCGGCCATGCGCGCCATCGGCCTGCCCCTTTACGCCGCTGAAGGCCATGGCAGCCCGGCGATCACGGCGGTAGCCCCAGAGGGTCTCGACGCCGAGGTCCTGCGCAAGAGGATCAAGGAGCGTTACGACATCCTGCTGGCAGGCGGCCAGGATCACCTCAAGGGCAAGGTGTTTCGCATCGGCCACCTGGGCTTCGTCTGCGATCGCGACGTGCTCACCGTGGTGGCCGCCATCGAAGCGACCCTGCAGGAGCTGGGCGCCACCCGTCAGCCGGTGGGGGCGGGTCTGGCCGCTGCAGCCCGGGAACTGACGATCTGACGGACAGACGGACTGCTGGGCAAAACCCCAGCAGTCCATTTGCTAGGGTGAAAAAATGCGGGTGTAATTCAGTGGTAGAATGTCAGCTTCCCAAGCTGAACGTCGCCGGTTCGAATCCGGTCACCCGCTTTAGTCCAGGACTGAAAATCACCGAAGATCAAGCATGGGGGCTCTCTCCCATCAGCTGGCAGTGCGCCAGTCGGAGCCTGGCAATGACTGGCAGTGCCAAGGAGTGGCATCGACCTTCTCACAGAGCTTCTCTCACGAATGCGCCATTGATTAGACAGGCATTCATCTGCGCGGGGTGAACTCATGGGTCGTCCAGCAGTGGATCGTCCGCAATCACGGCTGGGCGGAGGTTGCCAACTGAATTCGGCCCAACATCATGTCCGGAGGTGATCAGGGCAAGCCGCTTCAGCATCAACGACCGATCGCCTGACTCTGCAATAACAGGGAAACAATTCCCCAGGACGGTTTCCAACAGTGCTGGAGACCAGCCGGGCGCCACCCAGCCGATCCAGACCTGTCTAGCGACCTGTCCAGAGACCTGGCTGGAGACCTAGAGTGAGGTACATTGCTCTCCTGTCCCCCAGATGGTCCACCGCGTCCTCACCGAGACCGCCGTGAGCATCTCGGAACACAAGAAAAACCCCATGGCCACCGTGGCAGCCGGAGAGGGGATGGCCGTGGCGGTGCTGAACCGCAACGAGCCGGCCTTCTACTGCGTGCCGGCCAGGGCCTACGAAGAACTGATGGATCTGGTGGACGACCTGGAGCTGGGACGCCTTGCCGATGCCCGACTGGCAGACGGCCAGGAGCCAGTGCGGGTCAGCCTCGATGCCCTTTGAACTGGCATTTCACCCGGAAGCCCTTCGGGAATGGCGGCAGCTGACCGAGGTGATTCGCGCGCAATTCAAAAAGAAGCTCGCTGAGCGGCTGGTTGTCCCGCGAATTCCCGCCAGCAAGCTGCGGGGCTCCAGTGATCGCTACAAGATCAAGCTCCGCTCCGCCGGTTTCCGTCTGGTCTACGAGGTGCAGGATCGCGAGGTATTGGTGCTGGTTGTGGCGGTGGGCAAGCGGGAACGCAATGCTGTCTACCGCCAGGCTGACCAGCGCTGAGGCCCCACCCCATGGCCCACTTCAGGTCCTCTGAGCTGGATCAACTGCGACGGGAGAACGCCCGACTGATTGCGCTGCTGGAAGCCCACGGCGTCGCCTGGCGCTCCAGCGGACCTGGCTCAACTGAACCTCCACCGGTTTCGGTCCAGCCCCATGCCAATGGCCCTGTTTCGGTGCAGGAGAAGGTGGCACTCTTCCGGCATCTCTTTCGAGGCCGTGACGACGTCTACGCCCTGCGCTGGCAGAGCAACAGCAGCGGGCGCTCAGGCTATGCACCGGCCTGCGCCAATGAGTGGCGCCCAGGCATCTGCGAGAAGCCACGGATCTCCTGCCGCGACTGCAACCACCGCGAGCTGCTGCCCCTCAGCGATGCAGCGATCTACGGCCATCTGGCCGGAGACCACACCATCGGCCTCTACCCCCTGCTGGAGAACGACCATTGCCACCTGCTGGCCGTCGACTTTGACGAGCAGGACTGGCGTGACGATGCCCGGGCCTTTCTGCGCTCGTGCCGGGAGCTGGCGGTGCCGGCAGCGCTGGAGATCTCCCGCTCTGGGGAAGGTGCTCACGTGTGGGTGTTCTTTGAGGAGGCCGTATCGGCGCGGGAGGCTCGCCAGCTGGGGGCGGCCCTGATCAGCCACACCTGCAACGCCACGCGTCAGCTGCAGTTGAGCTCCTACGACCGGCTGTTCCCCAACCAGGACACCCTGCCGAAAGGCGGCTTCGGCAACCTGATCGCCCTGCCGCTGCAAAAGGATGCCCGGCAGCGGGGTTGCAGCATGTTCGTGAATGACGACCTGCACCCCTATCCCGATCAGTGGGCCTATCTGGCAACCCAGCAGCGGCTGTCGGTGGCCGGGCTACAGACCTTGATCCAGAGTGCCACCGGCGGTGCCCATCCCCTCGATCTGGCGTTCATCGACGAGGAGGACCTGGCGACTCCATGGAAGTCAGCGGTGCCGCTATCGCGGCTCAGGGGACCGCTGCCCACTTCCATCACGCTCACCCTGGCTGATCGCCTCTATGTGGAGCGCTCGGGCCTGCCGCAGCCACTGCTCAATCGCCTGATTCGCCTCGCCGCCTTCGCCAACCCGGCCTTTTACAAAGCCCAGGCGATGCGCCTGTCGGTATGGGACAAACCGCGGGTGATCGGCTGCGCCGAGAACTTTCACCAGCACCTCGCCCTGCCGCGGGGCTGCCGGGAGCCGGCGTTGACCCTTCTGCAGGAGCAGGGAATCGGCTGGGAACTTGTGGATGAGCGCCAGAACGGCTCACCGCTGGAGCTGTCGTTCACAGGCCGGCTGCGCGCTGACCAGGAGACCGCCGTGGAGGCGATGCTGCGCCATGACATCGGCGTGTTGCAGGCACCGACGGCCTTTGGAAAAACAGTGGTCGCAGCGGCGATCCTGGCTCGGCGGGGCGTGAACACCCTGGTGCTGGTGCATCGCGCCGAGCTGATGCGCCAGTGGCAGGAGCGGCTCCAAACCTTCCTGGACGTCCTACCCGAGGCGATCGGTTGCATCGGTGGCGGCAAGAACAGGCCCACCGGCCAGCTCGACATCGCCGTGATGCAGTCGCTGGCGCGCAAGGGCGAGGTGAATCCCTTGGTGCAGACCTACGGGCAGATGATTGTCGACGAATGCCACCACATCGCGGCGGCGTCCTTTGAGGCCATCCTGCGCCAGGTGAAGGCCCGCTACGTGCTGGGGCTGTCGGCCACCCTGGTGCGCCGCGACGGTCTGCAGCCGATCCTGTTCATGCAGTGCGGCCCCATTCGCCACACCGCCCAGCGGCCTGCCGGAGCGCCCCAGATCCTGGAGCTGGTGAGCCGCACCCATCAGCTCAAGGGGCTGCCAACCGATCTGCCGATCCAAGAGCTGATGCGCCGATTAGCGGAGGACCCACGCCGCACCGAGCGGATCGTGGACGAGGCTCTCGCCTGCTGGGGTGACGGCCGCAATCTGTTGCTCCTGAGCGAGCGCACCGATCACATCACGACGATCGCCGCCGCTCTGGCTGGGGAGGTACCAAACCTGTTCCTTTTGCATGGGCGGCTGAGCGCACGCAAGCGCAGCACCACCCTTGCCGCGCTGGAGGCGTTGCCTCTGAACGAACCCCGCATCGTGCTGGCCACAGGCAGTCTGGTGGGAGAAGGATTCGACCATCCGCCACTCAACGCTCTACTGCTGGCGATGCCCGTGTCCTGGAAAGGCACACTGCAGCAATACGCCGGCCGCCTGCATAGACAACAGAGCGGCAAGTCAAGCGTGCGCATCATCGATTGGCTTGATCTCGGCCATCCGATCACGCAACGGATGTGGGAGCGACGGCTGCGGGGCTATCGGGCCATGGGCTACGTGCTGCTTGCAGATCAGCTATCGATGGCAGGCGCCTGAACGAAACCTTCTCACAGACCTTCTCACATCCAAGCCTGAGGGCTTATGAGACTCACGGAGGCGCAAGCAGTTCGGCTAATCAATCGAGAAGCTTCCCAAGCTGAACGTCGCCGGTTCGAGCCCGGTCACCCGCTTGAGCAAAAAGGAAATTCGCCAGCTCCACCCTCTCAGGATCTGGGCTTGATCACCTGGAGAATCTGAGGTCCGATGCTGCCGGCACGTCGCTCGCAATCAAGAGACTTCAGTACAGCCTGGGCCGCTTCGACAAGATCACCACGCAGGGCAGCAGCTTCCGCATGGGATTCATGATTGGCCGCATCCCTGAGAAACTGGCTTCGTTGCTCTGATCCCTGTGACATGGCGATCGAAGATCGCGTTTGAACCGCAAGCACAACGACAAATCAATCTTCCACCACGTTAACGGTTGATCGAGAAGTTGACTTAAAAGGGAGAGGACTGCAAACAGGTTGGGGCGATCTCGGGTGATCAGGTGCCTGGCTCTTCACCCAGATCACCGAGGGCATCGATCTGTAAGCGCAGCTGGTCGGCCCGAGTGATGTCACCACGGCTGATGGCGATCGCAAGGGCGAATTCCAGCTTCTCAAGCTGGTGGCCACCTTCGATGTAGCCAGGACGGTGGATGGAAGGCTGGGGTGCCATCGCCCCCCCGTTACGGGGCAGGGGGCAGGCCGGATAGGCGCTGGCCATGGTTGTTTTTCTTTTCATTCTGCCACTCAGGGCCAGGCTACCGCCAGCTTGAGTGGTACCAATTGCCAGGAATTTGGCTCAGGCGGCCATATCCAGCTCCTGCGGCAGATCAGGCTTGAGCGCCACCGGTGCCGACATAGGGGCTGAGGTCTCAAGCAGCTGGCGGCAGTCCCGCAGCAGCACCTCCACATTGGAGAGCGCCTGGAGTTGATCGGACTGCGGCTGCTGGTCGTCCTCCAGCGCCATCTCCAGCAGGCCAAGCCGTTGCTCCAGATGCACCAGCCGGTGCGACAAGGCCGCCACCGTCTGGGCGAGATCTTCGGCCGTGCGGGTGATGCGGAACGACACCGATTCAGGGGCCATGGCCATCGAGCCAATAAGGCCGATCACAACACACAACAGCCCAACGCTCAAGCCATCTCCCAGACTGAGTCGTCCTGGCGTCTCCTGCGGGCATGTCCAGCCTGGCCACTCTTGCGATCTACCTCCTGGCCGGTCTGGGTGGTGGCTTGCTCGCCCTGCGGACGGGAATTCCAGCGGCGCCCCTGGCGGGCGCCCTGCTCGGCGCGGGCCTGGTGAGCATGAGCGGGCGCTGGGATGCAGCCCACTGGCCACCTGGGACCCGCACGGGCCTGGAGATCGCGATCGGCACCGTGATCGGCACCGGCCTCACCAGCGCAGCGCTGACGGAACTGCGGAACCTGTGGCGGCCGGCGATCCTGATCACCGTCACCCTGGTGGCTACAGGCCTGGTGGTGGGCCTCTGGAGCAGCCGGCTGCTGGGTGTCGATCCGATCATCACCCTGCTGGGGGCCGCCCCTGGCGGCATCAGCGGCATGAGCCTGGTAGGCGCTGAATTCGGTGTCGGTGCCGCCGTTGCGGCCCTGCACGCGGTCCGGCTGATCACGGTGCTGCTGGTGCTGCCGATGGTGATCAGGTTGGTGCTCTCATTCACAGCTGGTCATTCCTCCAGTTGACGAGCCCAAGGGCCGGCCCCTCGACAGTTCGGAGTCGACCGATACGTTGGTGCCCGATGCCTGGCTCCACGCACCGATTCAATGCTCTCCCGTCTCCTCTGCCCCTGCCCGACTGCAACGGTACCTAAGAGAGGCCGGAGGCCGAACTGGGGCCTGCGGCGGCTGATCCTGGTGCCCTCCCTGGTGCTTCTGGCCAACCCGCTGCCCTTGCTGAGCCAGCCTGCGCTGCTGGCCCAGGTCAGCCAGCCGGACCCCAGCAATCCAGCCAACAAGGGCGCCGAGGTGTATTGCTTCATGCGCAAGGCCGGAAATGACCACGAGGTGAGCTGGAGCGCCGCCTACGCCCTGATCAAACGCCAGAGCGCCAGTCTGTTCAAAACCTCTCCTGAACATGCCGCCGTGATGATCACCGAGGCCGTGGTCAAGTCCCCCGATGCCTTCCCCGACTGCGGCCGCTTCCTCGGAGCCCTCTACGGCAGTGAAAAGCCCACGCCGCTCAGAACCGACATCCCCGCAAGCGGCAGCACTGGCCCTGTTGCCATCCCCAGCGGCGGCGGAACCACACGCCGTGACCGCTATTCCTACTGATTCACTTCGAGCGGAACCCCATCCGTCCCTCTGGTGCACCGCTCTGGCACTGACCCTGGCCCTGGGCGGTTGTGCGGCGGCGGTGCCCCCGACCACGGACTCTCCACGGCTGCGCCAGGACGAGTGCCTCGATGAGGTCAAGGTGGATCAGCTGGATGAGGCGCTGGAGCGCTGCGACAAGGTGGTGAACACTTTCCCGCTTGAGGCCCGTCCCCTCAGCGACCGCTTCGTGATCCACACCCTCAGGGGCGAGCAGATCAGGGCCTGCCAGGACATCGAGAGGGCGGCGGAGCTGCTCAAGGCCACCAGCAACGGCAAACCGGCGAAGGATGCCGAAGATCCTCAACTGGTCATAGACATTGGTGTGCGCCAGGAAAGCTGCCGTGACATCCCATCCGCCACGGCACCCTGACTCAGGCGGCCCCCTGACTCACCAGGCCTCCAGCAACTGGCGCACCATCGCCGGCAGGGCCTGACGGCGCAGGATCGCCTGACGTCCCCCGAGGGCAAGGGCAATCCGCTCAGCC
The DNA here is from genome assembly GCF_002252625.1 of Synechococcus sp. 1G10. Lineage (GTDB taxonomy): Bacteria > Cyanobacteriota > Cyanobacteriia > PCC-6307 > Cyanobiaceae > Regnicoccus_A. The sequence continues at coordinate 56,384 of NZ_NQKW01000005.1, forward strand.
TTGCTGGCAATCAGCCCATCCACCAGCTGATCGGCCACCCCCAGCTGCAGCCAATGAGTGGTGAGGGGCCCGGTCATGCCGATGCGATGGGCACGGTCCTCGGCCTGCTCGGTGTCGCCCGGGGTCCAGGGCCTCTCCAGCAGCACCACATGGCTGGCACGGTGCAGGGTGAAGCCGAGGCCCGCCACCGCGAAGGTGGCCACCAGCAGGGGTACCCGGCCCGCCTGGAAGGACTCCACCTGGCGCTGCCGCTGCGGCGGCCTGAGCCGGCCTGTGAGCACCGCCCCACCCAGGTTCGCGGCCAGCCGCTCTGCAGGTGCCACGAAAGCCGTGAACACCACCACCGCCGCGCCGCCTGCGAGCAACTCAGCCACCAGAGCCTGGGCCGCTGGCAGCTTGTATTGCGCTCCGATCTGCCTGAGGGCCGTGAGCATCGCCAGGGATTCCGCATCGCGGCGCACCTCGCCGCGGGCAGCCCGCAGGCGGTATTGCTCCACGCGCTGCTGCAGTTCATGCTCGAACCCCTGGGCCTCGCTGGGATCGAGCGTCACGGGGCAGATCAGACGGTGCTTTGGGGGGAGATCGAGGCAATCCTGCTTGCGCCGGTGCAGCACCAGGGGCTGAATCAGACGGTGTAGGTCCTCCAGGCGTTCAGCACCGTTGGCCTGCCAGAGGCGGCGCCCGCCTCTTTCGCGCCAATGGCCCTGGCAGTAGGTCTGCTCAAAGCTGAGCTGGTCCCGGCCGAGGGGGTGATCGATCGCCGCCAGCAGGGGGAACAGCTGCGATGGGCGGCCGTTCTTCATCGGGGTGCCGCTCAGAAGCCAGATCGCCCGCAGGCGCGGGTGACGGGCCAGGCGCAGCAGCGCCCGGGTGCGCAGTGCCCCCAGGTTCTGCGCGAAGTGGGCTTCATCCACGATCAGGACGGTGCCTGCAGGGGGCAGCTCCACTGGCAGCCGCGCCCAGCTGAACAGCTCCACGGCCAGTTCCAGGGCCAGGGACTCCTGCCGCCAGAGATCGTGAAGACCCACCGGAGCCACCACGGCTATGCGGCAGTCGGCGCAGCGTGACAGGGCCCGAGCCGCCACCAGAGCTGTGAGGGTTTTGCCCAGACCCATCGCATGGGCCAGCACCGCCCCACGGCGAGCCAGCAGCCAGCGGGCCGCCGTGCGCTGGTGGCCGAACAGCTGCCTCCCATCCGGCAAAGGAACCTCCAGCTGGGCCGCCGCCACCAGCTGACGGTGCGGCGGCAGTGGCGGCAGGGGCTGGCGCAGCCAGGCCATCCACTGGGCCAGATCGGGCTCGATTGCGAAGCGACCCCCCAACAGAGCCTCCAGCTGACCAGCGGCCTCGAGCGGAAACTCCCAGCCAGGGCGCTGGGGCCGCCAGCGGCCCGCCGGCCTGATCCTGCGCAGCTGGGCCTGGGTGACCGGATCGAAGGGTGAGATGACCTCGATCAGACCGCAGGATCCAAGCCGCAGCAGGCAGCGCGACTGCGTCCCTCGCGTGGCTCGCAGGGACACCGCCGCGCTTCATGGATCTGGATTCTAGTCAGCCTGGCGCCGTGAACCAGCCCTGGCAATCAGCTTGGGGAATTGAAGTCGTCGACACATTGACAGAACAGAAGCCATGGGCAAACTGTCCGCAATCGAGGCATGGGAATGCAGGTCAGGGATGCGGTCTTCCTTGAGGATCTCTGCCCCAAGTTGCGTGTCAGGCGCTGGAGACAATCCCTGCACAAACAGACCCAACATCGCTGTATTTACTGCGGCAATCGCTCCGAATCAATTGATCATCTGCAGCCACGCTGCCGCGGCGGTCTGAGCGTGACCGAAAACTGTGTTCCCGCCTGCCTGGCCTGCAACGGCCACAAAAGCGACGCCGATGCCTTCGACTGGTACCGGCGCCAGCGCTTCTACGACCCACGCCGGGCAATGGCGATCCGGGCCTGGATGGAGGGTGACCTGCGTCTGGCAGTGCGTCTGCTGCAGTGGGCCACTCCCGAACCAGCCGCGGCAACCCACCAGGGCCCGGCCCTGCCGCAGTGCCCGACCATGACTCTGCAGGCGGCCTGAAGCCAGGACGCCGTCCAAAGACCCCATCACCAGACCCGGCAGGCCGCGGGTCCGTTGTGGCGCTCGCAGATCGCCGCGAGTTGCTCGGGCTGCTCAGGCGCCACCAAGGCGGCCGTGAGTACCAGGGCCACCACCAACAGAGGAAGAGCAGCCACGGCATGGGGGAAGCTCCAGGGGCGCCCCCGGCCGGGGCGGACCAGGCTCGTGGGGAGGAGACGGGGTGTAGAGAAGCAGGAGGCGGCCATTCAGCGAATCAAGCAGTGATACAGGTGTACTCATGGTGAGTGCTGTTGTCAACCGCAGCCAGTGGAGGGGAGCCTCCGGCCGGATGCTGGTGCTGGGGGGCGGCTACAGCGGCAAGAACTTCGCCATGGCCGTGGCCGCCACCGGCATGCCGGTGCACATCAGCCACCGCCCCGGTGGCGCTCCCGTGGTCGGAGCAGGAATCAACCCGGTGGCCTTCGCCAGCGAGCTACGCCCGGGACTCGAGCCAGCCGCCCTGGAGGACGTGACCCATGTGCTGGTCACCGTTCCCCCCGGCCGTGACGGAAAGGATCCTGTGCTGGAGAGCCTGGGCACCACCCTCGCCAGCCTGCCGCTGCAATGGCTGGGCTACCTCTCCACCTCTGGGGTCTATGGCGATCGTGCCGGCGCCTGGGTCCAGGAAAGCGACACCCCCGCACCGGGACTGCCCCGCAGCCGGGCACGGCTGGCCTGCGAACAGGCGTGGCAGGCTAGTGGCCTGCCCCTGCAGGTGTTCCGCCTGCCGGCGATCTATGGACCCGGCCGCTGCCCGTTCAACGGCCTGCGTAGCGGCACTAGCCGCCTGATCCACAAACCCGCCCAGGTGTTCAGCCGCATCCACGTCGATGACATCACTGGAGCCCTGCTGCACAACCTCGCCCTGCCGCGTGCCCAGCGGCCGGCAGTACTCAACCTGGCTGACGACAGACCCTGCCCATCCAGTGAAACCCTCGGCTACGCCGCCCACCTGCTGAACTGCAAATTACCCGAGGTGGAGCCCTATGGACGGATCCAGGAGAGCCTCAGTCCGATGGCCCGCAGCTTCTGGAGCGAGAACCGGCGCACCAGCAACCGGCGCCTGTGCGTCGAGCTCGGCTACCAGTTGCGCTACCCCAGCTACCGGGAAGGGTTCAGAGCCTGCCTGCTGGAGGAAGAACGCTGGGCTGGTGGCTGACACCAAGGACCAGCTCAGCTGCCGTCAGAGGGCTCAGCGGGGGGCTGGCTGCCCCTGCTCCGGGCACACCGGAGTCGCCAGCGGTTGCAGATTGGTGAGGTTGGGAATGTTCAGATCAGCGTTCAAGCGGCACCAGTCGATCACCACCCATTTCCTCTGCAACCCGTGAGCCAGGCCCAGCACCAGTCCCCCCAGAAGCAACCAGCGGATCATGACTCTCCAAGCCACTGGAAAGAACGCTAAGCAAGGCTTGATCGCCGTGGCACTTGGAGATCCCGCCGGCATCGGCGCTGAGGTGACCCTCAAGTCCCTGGCGGCCCTGCAGGCGAGGTGCTCAGCTGTGGATGTGGTGCTGGTGGGCTGCCGCCGCTGGCTGGAGCAGACCTATATGGACCTGCGCGACCGCAGCGGGACGCCGCTGGCGGATCCAGCTGGTTTCCCCATCCTTGATCGGCCCCTGCAGGAGAGGATCGAACCGGGCCAGGGGACCGCGGCCAGCGGTGCCGCCAGCTTCGCCTGGTTGAGTGCGGCTGCGGATCTGGTGCTCAGTAGCCAGGCCCTGGCTCTGACCACGGCGCCCATCGCCAAACACGCCTGGCACGCCGCCGGTCATCGCTACCCGGGTCAGACCGAGCGGCTGGCGGAACTCTGTGGGCGGAAGCAGGCCTCGATGCTGTTCACCGCCCGCTCACCAGGTGGCGGCTGGCGGCTGAACACGTTGCTGGCCACAACCCACATTCCCCTGGCCCAGGTTCCCCTGGCCCTCAACCCCGCCCTTGTGGAGCATCAACTGGATGTGCTGCTGGCGTTCTGCCAGCGCTTCATCGCCCATCCCAGCCTGACGGTGGCTGGTCTGAATCCCCATGCAGGCGAGGGCGGCCAGCTGGGGAAGGAGGAGCAGGACTGGCTGATTCCCCTGCTGGAGAGCTGGCGTCAGCGACACCCCACGGTGACCTTGAGGGGACCGCTGCCGCCTGACAGCTGCTGGCTGGGTGCAGCGGCTGCCTGGCGAGGCGAAGGACAGGGAGCCGACGGTTACCTGGCGCTGTATCACGATCAGGGCCTGATCCCGGTCAAGCTGCTGGCCTTCGATGCCGCCGTGAACACCACCCTGGGGCTGCCCTTCCTGCGCACTTCTCCAGATCACGGCACCGGCTTCGACATTGCCGGCTCAGGCCTGGCGCGAGCCGACAGCATGTTGGCGGCCCTGGAAACGGCCTGGGAACTGGGCTGAGCCGAGACACTCTTCAGGACAACTCGGGGCCGCGGGATTTCAGGAGGGCTTGACCCGCAGCAGCACCTGGCCGAATTCCACCGGTGTGCCGTTCTCCACCAGAATTTCCACGAGTTCACCGCTGACTTCGGCCTCCAGCTCGTTCATCAGCTTCATGGCCTCGAGGATGCAGACAGGCTGTCCAACACTGATGCGGCTGCCGATTTCCACGAAGGGGGGATCTGCCGGCGAGGGGGAGCGGTAGAAGGTGCCCACCATCGGGGCAGTGATGTCGACCAGATCGGCCCGGAGCGCCGATGGGGCCGGCGGCGGGCTGGATGGGGCCGTGACACCGGCTGGACCCGGCGCCGGAGCAGCTGGCACCGCCATGGGGGGCTGGGGCGGAAGCGGAGCTGGGGCCAACGCCACTGGGGCCGGCAGGTTGCGGCGCACCTCCAGGCGGAAGTCGTCACCCTCGAGCTTCAGCTCCTGGATGTCGCTCTGCTCCAGAAAGATGAGGAGTTGATGCAGTTGGTCGTTGTCGAGCTGCATGGCAATCAGGACTCTCGCCCTAGATAAGTGTCGTTACGCGTGTCGATCTTGATCTTCTCGCCGATGGTGATGAACAGGGGCACCATCACCTGGGCACCGGTCTCGACGATGGCGGGCTTGGTCCCCCCGGTGGCGGTGTCACCCTTGACGCCAGGATCGGTCTGGGTGACCTCGAGCACCACGGAGTTGGGCAGCTCCACTTCAAGGGGAGAGCCGTTCCAGGACACCACATTCACCTCCATGCCCTCCTTCAGGTATTTGCGCCCATCACCGATCTGCTTGGCGGTGAGGCGGGTCTCCTCGTAAGAGGCCATGTCCATGAAGACGTACTCATCCGCCTCCATGTAGGTGTGTTGCAGGGTTGATTTCTCGAGCTGGGCCTGGGCAAGGGTTTCGCCAGCGCGGAAGGTCTTCTCGACCACGCTGCCGCTCTGCACGGCCTTGAGTTTGGTGCGCACGAAAGCAGAACCCTTGCCGGGCTTGACGTGAAGGAACTCGACGACCCTCCAGACCTGTCCATCGAGCTCGATGGTGGTGCCAGTTCGGAAGTCGTTGCTCGAGATCATTCCGGCGAAACGGGTGAGCGGGATTGTACGGCTGGCCGTTGAACCCCCTGTGGCACTGGATCTGGGGCCCATCGAGCTGTGCCAAAGTCCGAGGAACGGCAGAACGCCCGGAGACCGGCAGGGACAGCCATGAACAGGAGTTCGCAACAACCGCAGACCCCCCGGCCGGAGCAGCAGCCGACCGAGCAGCGTCAGAGCCCCTGGCGGATCCTCTCGCTTCTGCTGATGGCGCTGGTGCTCACCTGCGGCACCAGCTTTGGCCGGGTCAGCCCGGCGGCGGCGGCCCTTCCTCCGGGGAACGCCGTCACCGATCCAGCAGCACTGCTGCGCAACGCCTTACCGATCGAGCAGCAGGATCTGCAGAAGCTGCAGCATCGCCTCGAAGACAGCAGCGACGACCTGCGTGCCAAGCGCTGGAGCGCCCTCACCGGCAATGCCCGCAAAGCCCAGGCGCAGTTGAGCAGCCGCCGCTCCGCCCTGCTGACAGCCTTCCAGCCCGAGCAGCGCGAGCAGGCCACGACCCTGCTGGCCAACCTTGAGTCTGAGTTGCAGGCGGTGTCCGAAGCCGCCGAGCGACAGGACCGCGAGGCCTTCCTGACCACCCGCCGCAGGGCCCTGAGCACCATCGGTGCGGCGGAAGCATTGTTGGTGGGACCGTTCCCCTTCGAGATTCCGGAACAGTTCGCCGACCTGCCAAGACTGCTGGGTCGCGCCACTGTGAAGCTCACCACCACCAAAGGTGACCTGACTGCCGTGGTGGATGGCTACAACGCACCACTGACCGGCGGAGCTTTCGTCGACCTGGTGCAGCGGGGCTTCTACGACGACCTGCCCTTCATCCGCGCCGAGGACTTCTACGTCCTGCAGACCGGCGATCCGAAAGGTTCCGCCAGCGGCTATGTGGACGCCTCCGGCCAGGAGAGGAAGGTGCCCCTGGAGATCATGGTGCCGGGTCAGAGCAAGCCCTACTACAACCAGACCTTTGAGGACCTCGGCCTGTTCAAGGCCACACCGGTGCTGCCGTTCGCAACCAAGGGAACCCTGGGCTGGGCCCACTCAGATACAGCCCTCGACGATGGCTCTTCCCAGTTCTTCCTGTTCCTGTTCGAAGCGGAACTGACCCCGGCGGGCCTCAATCTGATCGACGGCCGCTACGCCGCCTTCGGCTACGTGGTGGAGGGCTTCGATGTCCTCCAGGAGCTCACTGCCGACGACGGCATCGTCAAGGCGACTGTGGTGGATGGTGCTGGCAACCTGCGGCCCCATGCCTGAGGGCGTCAGCAACGCGCCCACACTGGCTGATCTGGGGGAATGGGAGCTGATCAGACGGTTGGGAGCCTTTGCTCCTCCCGGTCAGTTCGCCGATGACGCCGCCCTGCTGGACGGCAGCTCGGAGCGGGCCCTGGTGGTCAACACCGACGTCCTGGTGGAGGGAATCCATTTCAGTGACGCCACCATGGCCGCCGAGGATGTGGGTTGGCGGGCAGCGGCGGCCAACCTCTCGGACCTCGCTGCCATGGGCTGCCGGGACGTGCTTGGGCTGACGGTGGCCCTGGTGGCGCCGGCTGCCACCCCCTGGGCGTGGGTGGAGGGGGCGTACCAGGGGCTGAGCACTGCCTTGAGGTGTTACGGCGGCACGCTGCTGGGGGGCGATTGCAGTGGCGGTGGCCAGCGCCTGCTCGCCGTCACGGCCCTGGGGCGGCTCGGAGCGGACGGACCGATCCGCCGCCTCGATGGACGCCCCGGTGACGCCCTGGTGAGTACCGGACCCCATGGGCTCAGCCGCCTGGGCCTCGCGGCGCTGCTGCAGGAGGTCCCGTCTCCGGCCGCTCCCGACTGGCACCAGGCCTCACCGGCCCTGCTGGAGCGGAGCGTTCAGGCCCACCGCAGGCCGCGGCCCCGGCTGGATGCTGTGGCGGCACTGGCCTCATGCCGGCCAGTGGGCTGCCCCTGGCGAGTGGCAGGCACCGACAGCAGCGATGGACTGGTGGCAGCGCTGAAGGTCCTCGCCCAGGGGAGTGACTGCGACGCTCTGCTGGAGCCGCGGGACCTTCCGCTCGATCCCGAGATGATGGACCTGGCCAGGGCCGAATCCTGGTGCCTGAACGGGGGGGAAGACTTCGAACTGGTGTTGGCCCTCAATCCCAACTGGTCCCATCAGCTGATCCAGGCCCTGCCCGGGGCCCGCCGGATCGGATCACTGGTCCCGGGCTCAGGGATTCTGCGCTGGGCCGACGACGGTTTGCCTCTGGCTGACGCCAGTGAAGGCTTCACACATTTTCACTGAGTTCATTGCCTGAGCCATGAAAAAGCCGCCCCAAACGAGGGACGGCCGGACATGAAAAGCTCAGGAAGAGGGGCTCACTTCCAGTTCTTGGCCACAACTTCGGCCAGATCCACCACCCGCTGGCTGTAACCCCACTCGTTGTCGTACCAGGAGATCACCTTGACCATGTTGTCCCCCATCACCAGAGTCAGGTCGGAGTCAACGATCGTGGATTCATCAGTGCCGGCGTGGTCAGAGGAAACCAGAGGCAGATCCGAGTATTTGATGATCCCTTTCATGGCCCCTTCGGAAGCTGACTTCAGCACGGCATTCACTTCGTCCCGGTTGGTGGAGCGGCCTACTTCAAGCACCATGTCCACCACCGAAACATTGGGAGTCGGCACCCGCATGGCGATGCCGTTGAGCTTGCCCTTCATCGGCGGATAAACCAAGGCCACGGCCTGGGCGGCACCGGTGCTGGTCGGCACGATGTTCACTGCCGCGGCCCGGGCCCGACGCAGGTCGCGGTGGGAAGCGTCGAGAATGCGCTGGTCACCAGTATAGCTGTGGGTGGTGGTCATCGTGCCCTTGACGATGCCGAAGGTCTGATCGAGAACCTTCACCAGAGGCGCCATGCAGTTCGTGGTGCAGCTGGCGTTGCTGAGAATGTCAAAATCCTCATGCCGGTACTGATCAGCGTTCACACCCACAACGAAGGTGCCCACGCCGGCACCCTTGCCGGGGGCGGTGAGGATGACCTTGCTGGCGCCTGCCTGAAGGTGCTTGCTGGCGCCGACGTCGTCATTGAAGACACCGGTGGACTCAATCACCAGATCGACATCCCAATCCTTCCAGGGAAGGTTGAGAGGATTGCGGTCAGAGAAGCATTTGATATGCCTTCCATTGACAACAATGGTGTTATCAGTATAGCTTACTTCCGCGTTGCGAATGCGGCCCAGCATTGAATCGTACTCAAGTAGGTGCGCATTGGTACGCGGATCTGAAGTGTCATTCAGGCCGACCACCTCAATCCCGGTATTTTCGCCACGGCTGAGCCAACAACGCATAAAGTTGCGACCGATCCGGCCGAATCCATTGATCGCAACGCGCAGGGTCATGGCTGGAACGGGAAACCCGTTGACAAGGGGAGTTTGGGTGTAGATCATACAGAAATGCTCTCCCCCTCCTGGAGCCGCTTCGGCAGCGGATCCATTCGCGGAGCCAAACAAGCGTTAAAAAGGGAGAGACAAGCGCAGCGCCAACACCTACCTTCGGGTGCGCATGGAGACGCATTTGGCACCGCTGCTCGACCACCGGGCTCCCCTTCACTTCATCGGGGTCGGCGGCATTGGGATGTCGGCATTGGCCGGAATCCTGGCCGACCGCGGTTTTCAGGTGAGCGGATCCGATCCGCGGGACAGTCCCGTGCTCGAGTCCCTGCGCCGCCGCGGGGTGCGGGTGTTCGCCCACCAGGATTCAGACAATATTGCGACTTTGAACAGTGAGACAGGCCCCTCACCGCTGGTTGTGATCAGCACGGCGGTGCCGGCTGGCAATCCCGAGCTGATGGCAGCTCGCGAGGCCGGCCTGACCATCTGCCACCGCTCCGACGTGCTGGCGGCGCTCATCAACGCGCAGCCCTCGATCGCCGTGGCCGGCAGCCACGGCAAGACCACCACCAGCACCCTGATCGCCACCCTGCTGGCGGCCACTGACCAGGACCCCACTGCCGTGATCGGTGGCATCGTGCCGGCATTTCAGAGCAATGCCCGCAGCGGCCGGGGTCGGGTGCTGGTGGCCGAAGCCGATGAATCCGATGGCTCCCTGGTGAAATTCAGATCCAGCCTCGGGCTGATCACCAACCTGGAGCTCGACCACACCGATCACTACCCCGACCTTGAGGCTCTGATCCAGACGCTCCAGCGCTTCGCGGCCGGCTGCGGCTCCCTGCTCGCCAATGCCGATTGTCCGGTACTGCGCCAGCATTTCCAACCCGGCGCCTGGTGGTCGATCGAGACCAGCGAAGGGGTGGAGTTCGCCGCCCTGGCAGTGGAGGAGCACGGCGAAGGCACCGTTGCCGACTTTTACGAAAACGGAGAACTGGTGGGACGCTTCAGCCTGCCCCTGCCGGGCCGCCACAACCTCAGCAACGCCACAGCCGCTCTGGCAGCCTGCCGGCTGGAAGGCGTGCCGTTCGGCGCCCTGGCCTCGGAAATCGGAACCCTGCGCTCCCCAGGGCGCCGCTTCGACTTCCGGGGCCGCTGGGCTGGCCGCCAGGTGGTCGACGACTATGCCCACCACCCCAGCGAGGTGGAAGCCACGCTGCACATGGCCCGCCTGATGGTGACCAGCGGACGCAGCCCCCTGCCGGAGGTGCCCCAGCGACTGGTGGCCGTCTTCCAGCCCCACCGGTACAGCCGTACCGCCGAATTTCTGGATGCTTTCGCGTCTGCCCTCTCTCTCGCCGACATGGTGCTGCTTGCCCCGCTCTACTCAGCTGGAGAAGTGCCCATCCCCGGTGTCGACAGCCAGGCCCTCGCTGATCGTCTGCAGCAATCGCGACCTGACCTGCCACTGATGGTGAGCGCCACGCTCGATGAGCTGGCTGAACAGGTGGTGAGGGGCAGCCAGCCCGGCGATCTGGTGTTGGTGATGGGAGCGGGAGATGTCAACGGCGTCTGGGCTCGACTCCAGACCCTCGCGGAGCTGAAGTCGTCCGATGCGCCGGATGCCCCCGCCGCTCGCCTGGCCGCCTGAGCCGTGCCTCTCACCCCGGCCCACGAGCCAGTCCGGAACCAGGTGTCACTGGCCGACTACACCACCTGGAAGGTGGGCGGACCAGCTGAATGGTTCGCCGAACCGGCCAGCCTCGATGAACTGATGGCGCTGGCCCGCTGGGCGCGGGCGAAGAACCTGCCCCTGCGTCTGATCGGAGCCGGCTCGAACCTGCTGGTGAGCGACGGCGGCCTTGAGGGGCTCACCCTCTGCAACCGCAGGCTGCAGGGCAGCGTGATCGAGCCGAGCACGGGACTGGTGGAGGCCCAGGCCGGCGAACCGATCCCCACCCTGGCGCGCAAGGCAGCCCGGGCGGGCCTGAGCGGGCTGGAGTGGGCGGTGGGCATCCCCGGCACCGTGGGTGGTGCCGCAGTAATGAACGCCGGTGCCCAGGGGGGCTGCACGGCGGACTGCCTCCAGGAGGTGACGGTGCTCGATCCAGCAGCTGGGGATGAGCCTTTCGTGCTTCAGAGCAGCGAGCTGCAGTTCGCCTACCGCCACAGCCGACTGCAGCAGGAGCCCCTGCTGGTGCTGTCGGCGCGGTTCCGCCTCAGCTTCGGCCATGATCCAGCCGAGATCAGCCGGCGCACCAGCACCAACCTCTCCAGCCGCACCAGCAGCCAGCCCTACCAGCAGCCCAGCTGTGGCAGCGTCTTCCGAAATCCCGAGCCCCGCAAAGCCGGCCAGTTGATCGAGCAGCTCGGGCTCAAAGGCCTGGCCGTGGGCGGGGCGATGGTCTCACCGATCCATGCCAACTTCATCGTCAACACCGGCGGCGCCAGCGCCCACGACATCGACCAGCTGATCCGGCTGGTCCAGCAGCGCGTCTTCAGCGCCCACGGCATCGAGCTCCACACCGAGGTGAAGCGTCTCGGGTACTTCGCCGGCAGTGGGGCGAGGAGCCTGAGCGTCGAAGGGGAGGCCGTAGCCTGAACCAGCGCTCTTGATTCCCGCATGGCCGGCTTCGGACTTCCTAATTTCGGACAGCTGACCGAAGCCTTTCGCAAGGCCCAGCAGATCCAGCAGGATGCCCAGAAGCTCCAGGACGAGTTCGACGGCATGGAACTGGAGGGCAGCAGCGCCGATGGCCGGGCCAGCGTCTGGCTGACCGGCAACCAGCAACCACTGAAGGTGCGGCTCTCCCCCGAACTGCTGGCCGATGGCGCTGAGGCGACCGAGGCCGCCACCCTTGAGGCCCTCAAAGCCGCCTATGACGTCTCCACCGGCACGATGAAGGAGCGAATGGAAGAACTGACCGGCGGCCTGAATCTTCCCGGCCTGGGGGGCTGAGGCGGCCCTGGTTCAGCCCAGATCAGGGGCCTGCTGGCGCTGACGGCGACGGGAGGGACCGCTGGGTTGACGCTGGAAGCGGGACTCCACGGCCGCAGGGCTGGCCTGCAGCAACTCTTCCAGGCCCTCGGCGTAATAGGCATAGCGGTCCCAGGCAGTTCCCACCTGGCAACCGGGATCACCTCTGTGCTGGCAGTTGCTGAAGCGGCAGGGACCACCCTGCCGCAGGGCATCCACGATTTCTGGGAAGAGCGCCGGCAGAACAGCGGGATCGTGCGGCAGGTCGGGCCTGTTGAAGCCAGGGGTGTCAGCAATCAGGGCACCGGAGGCGAGGGGGAAGAGCTCCACGTGCCGGGTGGTGTGGCGTCCGCGTCTGAGCCGACCGGACACAGTGCCGACCCGCAGGGCCAGGGCCGGCACCAGTGCATTGAGCAGGCTGCTTTTGCCCACCCCGGACGGACCGCAGAGCACGGCGATTCCGGGCTGGGCAAGCCGATGTTTCAGTGAGGCCATGCCTTCACCGCTGGCTGCGCTGACCGCGATGGGGTCATAGCCCCAGCTCTTCAGTCGTTGACGCCAGCTCTCGAGCTGAACGAAAGGAACCAGATCCACCTTGGAGAAGACCACCTGCACCGGCTGACCGCTGTGCTCGGCGGTGATCAGAAAACGGCTGAGCTGCTCAGGATCCGGAGCAGGATCGGCCATCGCAATGACCACCACGATCCGATCACAGTTAGCCACCGGTGGCCGCCCCAGCAGACTGTTGCGCGGCAGCAGATCGCTCACGGCAGCACGACCCGCCGGCCAGTCGATACCCTCCAGCCCCACCCGATCACCTACGTGGATGCGCGCACCCGCCTGACCCAGCCGGCTGCGCCGGGTGCAGAGCAACTGGTCCAGCCCACCGGGGCCAGGGATCTCCAGGCTCACTTGGCAGAAGTTGGCCTGAATCGCGGTGACCAGACCCTTGACCATGACCTTGCCTCCGTCAGCCCTGGTCTCAGCCTCAGCCCCCATGGCGGCAAATCCAGAACCGGACCCCCTGCTGAACGTCAGCGTCCTGAGCGTGCTCGGCCTCTCTTGAAATGCGCTCAACCCGGTGGCCCTCCTGGCGCAGGCCCTCAGCCACCATCAACTCGGGTTCGCCGGTGTCGAGGTCGAGCTGAAGCCACTCACCCGCCGCGATCGTCTCGAGGGCCAGTCGGCTGCGGATGAAGTTGAGGGGGCAGGGGGTGCCACGCAGATCGAGCCGCAGGGTTGGTTCCGCGGGCGGGGACCCCGATGCAGGGCTGCAGGTCACAGGCAGACCATCGCGCTAACCGAACAGCCCTCCGAACAGACCGCTCTTGTGAGGATGGTCCTTGGCGGAGTGGTGACCGGCCAGCTGCTCCAGCAGCTCCCGTTCGTGGCTGCTGAGCTTGGTGGGCACCTGCACCTTCACTGTGAAGAGATGGTTGCCCCGGGCCACCGGGTTGCCCAGCTTGGGAACTCCCTTGCCGGTGAGGGTGAGGATGGTACCGGGTTGGGTGCCCGCCGGAATCTCCAGGGTGGCCGCACCATCCACCGTGTCCACCTCGATCTTGTCGCCGAGGATCGCCTGGAGGTAGTTCACCGCCACATCGGAGTGAATATGGATCCCATCGCGGCGCAGCTTGTCGTGGGCCTGAACGAACAGGTACACGTAGAGGTCACCGGCGGGACCGCCGCGCTGGCCGGCATTTCCCTCGCCAGCCACGCGCAGGCGCGTGCCGGAGTCGACACCGGCGGGAATCGTGATCCGCAGCTTCTTGCGCACCTGCTGGACCCCCTGGCCGCCACAGGCACCGCAGGGATCGGCGATCACCTGGCCGGTTCCCTCACAGGTGGGGCAGGGGGCCACCTGGGTGAAGCTGCCGAAGGGGGTTCGGGTAGCCCGGCGCACCTGACCCTGACCGCCGCAGGTGCCGCAGGTGGTGGGTCCGCTGCCGCTTTTGGCGCCGCTGCCCTCACAGGTTGCGCAGTTTTCCAGATGGCGGATCTGAACCTCCTTCTCCTGGCCGAAGACCGCTTCGTTGAAGCTGATGCTCAGATCGAGGCGGAGGTCGTCCCCCTGGCGGGGACCACGGCGGCGCGGGCCGGCTCCGGCTCCGCCGCCAGCAGCTGGACCTCCGAAACCACTGAAGAAAGTCTCGAAGAGATCGGCGAACCCTCCCATGTCGCCCATGTCGGGCGCACCCGCACCGGAAACACCCGCTTCACCGAACTGGTCGTAGCGGGCCCGGGTCTGTGGATCACTGAGCACCTCGTAGGCCCGCCCGATCTCCTTGAAGCGATCCTCCGCGCCTGACTCCTTGTTGATGTCGGGGTGGTATTGGCGGGCGAGGCGTCGATAGGCCCGCTTGAGGGTGTCGGCATCCGCATCGCGGGACACCCCCAGCAGGTCGTAGTACTCGGCCATCAGCTGGATTCCTCACCACCCACTGTCCCGTCCTGGGCCAGGGACGCGGCCCCCTCCGAGGCCCCGGGACCCGGTCCCATCGAGACTTTGACCAGAGCATGGCGCAGTACGCGCCCATTCAGCTGATAGCCGCGCTGGAGTTCCTCGATCACCAGGTCCTCGTTCACCAGGTCACTGGGCTCGCGCAGCACTGCTTCGTGAAGGCTGGGATCGAACGGTTCACCCTCCACCCGCATCGGGGCCACCCCCAGCTGCTTGAAGGCATCCACCAGCTGCTTGTAGAGACCCTGATAGCTGCGATGGAGGCCCAGGGCCTCCTCACTCTGGGGATCGAGCTGCTGGCGGGCACGGTCGAAGTTGTCGACGACGGGCAGAATCTCGCTGAGGGTGGAGCAGGCGATCTGCAGGCGCAGGTCCTCCTGGTCGCGGCTCTGGCGTTTGCGGAAGTTGTCGAAGTCGGCGGCGATGCGCATGTACTGACCGCGCAGGGTCTCATGCTCACGCCGCAGAGTCTCGAGTTCCGCGGACAGTTTCTGGGCCACGGACTCCGAGTCCGTCTCGGCACCGGCAGCTGCCGAAGCCTGCGGATCGCTGGGCACCGGCACCGGGGCGGCGGTGTCGGCCGGAGATTCCAGCCCCGACTGCTCAGGGTTTTGAATCAGGGAGTCCGCCTCGGCGGAAAGATCCTCTGGGAAGGGAGTGGCTTCGCCGCTCATGCTGACTGCAACGCCAATCGGTCCTAAACATGTTGATGGTCGACGGGCTCCTCCCACAAGCGGCGGAAGCCCGCACCTGATCCCTGCGGCCCCGTCCTGGCCATGACCCTCTCGGCGACACGCCCTGTCCCTGCGGCCGAAACACCCCAGCAAAGGCGCCTGGAGGCCGAGCTGCTAATCGGTGAAAAGCTTCTGCTGCCCGTCGAGCTGCAGCAGGCCGATCCACGGGCCGCCGAAGCCTGCCCCACCATCGAAGCCCAGCAATGGCGCGAATGGGTGGCCCTGCCCCTGCTGCGCCAGGGGGAGCGGCTCCAAGTCGCGATCCCCAGCAATTGGCAGGCGCAGCAGCGCCAGCAGCTGGAGGAGGCCGTGCTGGCCAACGGCATCACCCCTGACCTGCGCCTGGGACTGGAAGAGGAGATCAGCGAGGCGCTGCAACAGAAAATGGCTGATCGTCGTCATCGCCCCAGAGAAGACACCACCCTGACCTCCCAGCCCAACGGCCTCTCCCTGCTGGAGGGCCTCAGCCTGGAGAGCCGTCTGGAGGAGGCACCCGCCGAGCAGGAGCAGGAGCTGGAGCTGGAGGAGAGCCTCAAGGCCTCAAATGCCTCACCAGTGGTGAGCCTGGTGAACCGCATTCTGATCCAGGCGATGGAGTCGGAGTCGAGCGACATCCACGTGGAGCCGGAGGAGGACGGGCTGCGGATCCGCTTTCGCCAGGACGGGGTACTGCATCCAGTCGATCACCTGCCCAGAAGCCTGGCGCCAGCGGTCACCTCCCGCTTCAAGATCATGGCCGAGCTGGACATCGCCGAGCGGCGGATGCCCCAGGACGGCCGCATCCGCCGGATGTTCCGCGGCCGCACTATCGAACTGCGGGTGAGTACCCTTCCTGGCCGCTGGGGGGAGAAGGTGGTGCTGCGGCTGCTCGACAGCGGCAGCACCCGTCTGGGCCTCGACCGGCTGATCACCGAGCCCGCCGCCCTGAACGCCGTGCGATCGATGGGCTCAAGGCCCTTCGGGATGGTGCTGGTGACCGGGCCCACCGGGTCGGGCAAGTCGACCACGCTCTATTCCCTGCTGGCGGAGAGGAACGAACCCAGCATCAACATCTCCACCGTCGAGGATCCGATCGAGTACATGCTCCAGGGCATCACCCAGACCCAGGTGAACCGCGACAAGGGCTACGACTTCAGCACCGCCCTGCGGGCCTTCATGCGCCAGGACCCTGACGTGCTGCTGGTGGGGGAAACCCGTGACGGGGAAACGGCCAAGACCGCCATCGAGGCGGCCCTGACCGGCCATCTGGTGCTCACGACCCTGCACTGCAACGACGCCCCCAGTGCCATCGCCCGGCTCAGCGAGATGGGAGTGGAGCCCTTCATGGTGAGTGCCTCCCTGATCGGGATCGTCTCCCAGCGCCTGCTGCGCAAAGTCTGCGGGACCTGCCGTGTGCCCTACCACCCAGGGGAGGAAGAGCTGGGCCATTTCGGCCTCTTCGCCAGCCAGGAGCAGTCGATCACCTTCTACAAAGCCCGAAGGGGACCCAGGGCCGACGGCAGCAGCTGTCCCACCTGTCAGGGACGGGGCTACAAGGGCCGCATCGGCGTCTATGAGGTGCTGAGGATCAACGACGACCTCGCCAGTGCAATCGCCAAGGGCGCCAGCACCGACGTGATCCGCAAACTTTCGATCGAGACCGGAATGAAAACCCTGCTGGTCTATGGCCTGGAACTGGTCCGTCACGGCCAGACCACCCTTGAGGAAGTGGAGCGGATGCTGCTCACCGACACGGAGCTGGAGTTACAGCGACGCACCCAGGCACTCACCACCTTGACCTGCCAGGGCTGCGGAGCGGGACTCAGGGATGAATGGCTGGAGTGCCCGTACTGCCTGACCCCCCGCAGCTGAGTGTTGCGGGCCACCGGAGCGGAACTCAGAATCCAGATCAACCCGGCGTGGTCCCGATGGAGCTCCAGATCGAGGAGTTGATGGAAGAGCTGGTCGAGCAGAAGGGCAGCGACCTTCACCTCTCGGCGGGCCAGCAGCCCTATGGGCGCTTCAACGGGGAACTACGGCCGATGCGGGAGCAGGCCCTGAGCGAGGAATCCTGCAACCGCATGATTTTCTCGATCCTCACCAACTCCCAGCGCAAGCAGCTGGAGCAGACCTGGGAACTCGACTGCTCCTATGGCCTGCGCGGCCTGGCCCGCTTCCGCATCAACGTCTTCAGCCAGCGCGGCACCTACGCCGCTTCCATGCGAGCCCTGAACAGCAAGGTGCCCACCCCCCAGGAGCTGGGCCTGCCTCCAGTGGTGGTCGACATAACCAAGCGGCCTTCGGGGCTGGTGCTGATAACAGGGCCGACGGGATCGGGCAAGAGCACCACCCTGGCCTCGCTGCTCGATTACATCAACCACAGCCGGGTCGAGCACATCATCACGATCGAAGATCCGATCGAATTTACTTACATCAATGACAAGAGCCTGATCCATCAGCGCCAGATCAACGAAGACACCAAAAGTTTCAGCAATGCCCTCAGGGCAGCCCTGAGGGAGGACCCCGACGTGATTCTGGTGGGGGAAATGCGTGATCTCGAAACGATTCAGCTCGCCATCACCGCAGCCGAAACCGGTCACCTGGTATTCGCCACCCTGCACACCAGTTCCGCCGCCCAGACAGTGGACCGCATGGTGGATGTGTTTCCGGCAGGCCAGCAGGCCCAGATCCGCACCCAGCTCAGCAGCAGCCTGGCCGCGATCTTCGCCCAGACACTCTGCCGCCGGAGTTCACCCTCCAGCCACAGCTATGGAAGGGTGATGGCCCAGGAAATAATGTTAAGTACGCCGGCCCTGGCCAACCTGATCCGGGAGGCAAAAACCGCCCAGATCTATTCGCAAATTCAGACAGGAGGCCAACTGGGCATGCAGACTCTGGAAAAAGCCCTGGCCTACATGGTCAAGCAGGGGGACATTGCCCTGGAGGAAGCTCGCACCCACTCCACCAAGCCGGATGAGCTGAATCGACTGCTCAGCAACTCCCTCTGATCAAGATCCTCCATGCCAGCCTATCTGGCCACGTACACCAGCACCCAGGGGGACCAGCGTGAGCTGCGGCTGGAAGCCTCAGATCTGCCGGCGGCCCGCCGCAACCTGCGACGGCGAGGCATCCTCGCCAGCTCTCTGGTGCCGGCGAAGGAAGGATCCACCCCGATCTTCACCGCCACCTATGCCAATCAAAGGGGCCAGCAGAAGGTGATCCAGCTGAAAGCCCCTGATCTGGCAAGCGCCAAGCGGGACCTGCGCCGACGTGGCATTGCCGCAACCGCCGTGGTTCCGCTGGCCTCGACCCGCTCGGTGCAGGCCAGCGGAGGCAAGGGGGGCACCGGTCTGTTCAGCCTGGATCTGGGCACGATGTTCCAGGCCAGGCCCACCGTGCGGGAGAAGGCTCTGTTCGCCAGCAAGCTCTCAGCACTTGTGGATTCTGGCGTGCCGATTGTGCGGGGCCTTTCCTTGGTGGCCAAGCAACAGAAGAAGCCGATCTTCCGGCAGGCCCTCGAGGCCGTCGCCAGGGAGGTGAGCCAGGGGATGAGCCTGGGCGTGGCGATGCGCCGCTGGCCCAAGGTCTTCGATCGGATCACCATCGCCATGGTCGAAGCCGGCGAACTTGGAGGGGTTCTGGATGAAACCCTGAAGCGACTTGCCCTGTTGCTTGAGCAGAACGCAAAGCTGCAGAATCAGATCAAGGGAGCCCTGGCTTATCCAGTCATCGTTCTGCTGATCGCCATTACCGTCTTCCTCGGCATGACGATTTTCCTGATCCCCACATTTGCCGAAATCTTCGAACAACTGGGTGCGCACCTGCCTGTCTTCACCCAGATGATGGTGAATCTGAGCGCCCTGCTTCGCTCAGCATTCTCTCTGTTTCTGATCGCCTTTCTGATCCTGGCCGGATGGCTGTTGGTCGGTGTTTACAACACTCCCCTGGGCAAACGGCGGATCGACGGCTTCATCCTGAAGCTGCCCCTGTTCGGCGACCTGATACAGAAAACCGAAACAGCCCAGTTCTGCCGAACCTTCAGCTCCCTGAGCAAAGCGGGTGTACCGATTCTGATGAGCCTGGAGATCGTTCGAGATACCTCTCGCAATTCAATCTTTGCCGATACGATCGAGGACTGCCGGGTGGAGATTCAGGATGGCATTCCCGTGAGTGTCGCTCTCTCCCGCAAGAACGTGTTTCCAGAGATGGCTCTCAGCATGCTGGCCATTGGCGAAGAAACGGGAGAAATGGATGCCATGCTCTCCAAGGTCGCTGATTTCTACGAAGACGAGGTGGAGGTTGCAGTCAAAGCACTCACCTCTCTCCTGGAGCCCATCATGATCGTGATCGTCGGCATCATCGTGGGTGCAATTCTCGTGGCCATGTATCTCCCGATGTTCTCGGTCTTCGACAAGATTCGCTGAAGGTCGACGCACCGCTCAATCCGCCCGGGCGATGGCGCCGCCGGCCAGCCAGCCGCTGGTCCAGCAGTGCTGGAAGTTGAAGCCGCCGGTGACTCCGTCCACATCCAGCAGCTCTCCTGCGAAGTACAGGCCGGGCTGCTTTCGGCTCTCCATCGTGGCCAGGTTCACTTCCCCCAGGCTGACGCCGCCAGCCGTGACGAATTCCTCGCCGAAGGGGCCGCGACCACCCACCGCGTAGGCGCTGGAGCGCAGAGCGCCCAGCAGATTGTCCTCGTCGCGCCGGCGCAGATCAGCCCAACGCTGGTCGGGAGCCACACCATGACGATCCAGGAGGTGAATCCAGAGACGGCGGCTGAGCTCGGGCCAGGGGCGGGCGTTTAGCAACTGGCGACGGGCCTGCTGTGCGCGGGCGTCCTGGAAGCGTTGACTCAGCTCGTCGGCGGAGCAGCCGCCGCTCCAGTCGATCGAGAGCTCAGCCCGGTAGCCGCTTTCTTTCAGGGCCCGCGCCGCAAAGGCGGTGAGCCGCAGGGTGGCAGGACCGCTCACCCCCCAGCCGGTGATCAACAGCACCCCGCGCTCACGAAAGCGCCTTGAGGGCAGGCGCAGCTCCAGTCCCACCGGATCCATCACCACACCGCGTAGGGCGGCCAGGGGATTGGACTCCAGGGCCAGGGTGAACAGGGAGGGCACCGGTGCCACCACGACATGGCCCAGCTGACTGGCCAGCTGACGGCCACTGGGATGGCCCCCGGTGGCGAGCAGCAGGCGATCGGTGCTGAGGCTGCTGGAAGCCCCATGGGCCAGCCCCGGTGCCAGGCGCAGCCGCAGGTTGAAGCCGCCACCTTCGAGCGGATCCACCTGGCGCAGGGATGCCCCCCTCCACACCGTCACCCCGGCGGCAGCGGCCGCCGCCTCAAGCACGGCCACCACGCTGCTGGAGCGGTTGCTGCGGGGAAAGAGGCGGCCGTCGGGTTCCTCCACCAGCTCCAGTCCCCGCTCGGCGAACCAGGCCAGGCAGTCGCCGGGGGCGAAGCGGCTGAACGGCCCGCGCAGGGCCCGCGATCCGCGCGGATAGTGCCCCACCAGGGCCAGCGGATCCCAGCAGGCATGGGTGACGTTGCAGCGCCCGCCACCGCTGATCAGCACCTTGCCCAGCGGCTGGGGTGTGGCCTCCAGCAGCAACACCCCAGCCAGCCCCTGCTCCGCGGCGGTGATGGCCGCCATGTAGCCGGCGGGCCCGCCCCCGGCGACCACCAGGGACCAGTCGACAGGCAGCATGGGGGAATGGGGCAGGGAGACGACGCGACGACACCCGTTGCCGGGGCCTACCGCTTCAGTGTGGCGCCGATGATGGACTGCACCGATCGGCACTTCCGGGTGCTGATGCGGCAGATCAGCCGCCGCGCCCTCCTTTACACCGAAATGGTGGTGGCCCAGGCCCTGCACTACGGCCGCTGCGACACACTGCTGGACTTCGATCCCCAGGAACATCCCCTGGCCCTGCAGCTTGGGGGCGACGATCCGGCGCTGCTGGCGGAATCGGCCCTGCTGGCGGCCGCCTGGGGCTACGACGAAATCAACCTCAACGTGGGCTGCCCCAGCCCCAAGGTGCAGCAGGGACGGTTCGGTGCCTGCCTGATGGCGGACCCGGATCGGGTCGCCCGCTGCGTGGAGGCGATGGCGACAGCCTCACCCCTGCCCGTGACGGTCAAGCACCGCATCGGCATCGACGAGCAGGACAGCTACGAGCTGCTGCTGGCATTCGTGGACAGGGTGGCCGGCGCGGGCGCCAGCCGCTTCAGCGTGCATGCCCGCAAGGCCTGGCTCCATGGGCTGGATCCAAAGCAGAACCGCACGATTCCGCCCCTGCGTCACGACCTGGTGCATCAGCTCAAACGGGACCGCCCCCAGCTCACGATCGAACTGAATGGCGGCCTGCTGAGTCTGGAAAACTGCCAGGAGCACCTGGGCCAGGTGGACGGGGTGATGGTGGGTCGTGCCGCCTATGACCATCCCCTGCGCTGGGCCACGGTCGACCGGGAGCTGTTCGGCTGCGGGGAACACCCTCCGGCCCTGGCCTCAACGGTGGTCCGTGGCCTGATTCCCCATGCCAGCCGCTGGTGCGGGGCCGGCCGACGGCTCTGGCCCATCGCCCGCCACCTGGTGCATCTGGTGGAGGGAGTGCCGGGAGCCCGGCACTGGCGCCGCCGGCTGGGGGAACGGGCGGGGGAACGCAGCGCGGGCCCTGAAGTGCTGGAGGCCGCCGCCCAGGAGCTGGAGCAGCAGGGTCTTTAGAAGGATGGGGCCTCAGGGCCCAGGCGCTCACGGCAGAGCCTGAGCTGCTCGGCCACCCGCTCGAAGCCCGTGCCCCCCTCACTGCGGCGGGCGGCCACCACCTGCCGCGGCTCGATCTCGGCGTGGATGTCCGCCTCAAAGGCAGGATGAAGCTGGCGCCAGCGCTCCAGGGGCAGATCCCGCAGCAGCAGCCCCTCGCCCAGACAGGTTTTCACCAGACCGCCCACCAGTTGGTAAGCCTCGCGGAAAGGAACACCGCGGGCCACCAGGTAATCAGCCACATCGGTGGCATTGGAGAAATCAGCCGCAACGGCCTGCTCCAACCGCTCGGGCCGGAAACGAATGCCCTCCTCAAGCAGGATCGCCATCGCCTCGAGGCAATCCGCAGTGGTTCGCACCACATCGAAAAGGGCTTCCTTGTCTTCCTGGAAATCCTTGTTGTAGGCCAGGGGAAGCCCCTTGATCATGGTCAGCAACCCCATCAGGTGCCCGAACACCCGGCCGGCCTTGCCGCGTACCAGCTCGGGCACATCGGGGTTCTTCTTCTGGGGCATCAGGCTGCTGCCGGTGGCACAGCGGTCGGTGAGGCGCACGAAACCGAACTCCTCACTGGCCCAGAGGATCACCTCCTCCGAGAGACGGCTGAGATGGACCAGGATCAGGCTGGCGGCGGCACTGAATTCCACGGCGAAGTCGCGGTCGCTGACCGCATCGAGGCTGTTGGCATAGATCGCCTCGAAGCCCAGTTCCTCGGCCGTGAGCCGTCGATCGATCGGCACCGGCGTGCCGGCCAGGGCCGCAGCACCCAGGGGTGAGATGTTCACCCGGCGGCGCACGTCCGAAAGGCGCTGGCGGTCGCGTTCGGCCATCTCCACATAGGCCAGCAGATGGTGGGCCAGGGAGAGGGGCTGGGCGCGCTGCAGATGGGTGTAGCCGGGAATGAGGGTGTGCAGGTGGCTGTCGGCCTGGTCGAGCAGGGCCTGCTGGAAGCGCCGCAGGCCGGCATCGAGTCCATCGATCGCCTGGCGCAGCCAGAGGCGCAGATCGGTGCCGACCTGATCGTTGCGGCTGCGGCCGGTATGCAGTTTCTTGCCCAGGGGGCCGATCAGGGCGATCAGGCGGTGCTCCACGGCGAAGTGCACGTCTTCGTCCTCCAGCCCAGGGCGGAAGTGGCCCTCGGCCGCTTCCGAGCGCACGGTCTCAAGGGCAGCGATGAGCTCCTCCGCCTCAGCAGTGCTGATCACCCCGCAGCGGCCGAGCATGCGGGCGTGGGCGATGGAGGCATCAAGGTCCTGCTGCAGCAGGGTGATGTCGAAACCGATCGAGGCATTGAAGCGCTCGATGGCCGGATGGAGCCCTTCCTCGAAACGGTCACTCCATCGCGCCGGTTGGGAAGCCTGTGCCGCCATCGAAGCCGAACCGTGCCGCGAAGCGTCAGCTTGGCATCCGACACTTTCATCAGACCCTGGCGGCCGCACTCAGCCAGGCAGGGAGGGGAGCACCACCTCCTCACGCACCTTCAGCACCACCATCGAGGCATCGTCGTTCAGCTGATGGTCGGCACCCACGAAGCGGTCGAGCCGCTCGAACAGTGCATCGAGAACGCCCTGGGCGCTCTTGCCCGCCCGACAGGCTTCGCCCAGGTACCGCAGCAGGCGCTCCTCCTCGAAGCGTTCACCCGTGAGGCCGAGGGCTTCACTGACCCCATCGGTGTAATAGAGCACCACATCACCGGGCTCCAGCAGCACCCGCTCGCAGCCGTACTGGGCCTCCGGTTGCAGGCCGATCAGCAGCCCGGGAGCATCGAGGCGCTCCACCGCATGGCGCTGGTGCCGCCAGAGCAGCGGCGGATTGTGGGCGGCGTTGGCATAGCGCAGCAGGCGACTGCGGGGATCAAAGTCGGAATAGAAGAGGGTGACGAAGCGGTGCGAATGAGCCAGATCCTCCTGCGCCAATTCGTTGAGGTCATGCAGAATCCGGTCGGGGGCATGGCCGCTGAGCACCTCGGCCCGCAGCATGCCCCGCAGCAGGGTCATCAGCAGACCGGCCGGCACCCCCTTGCCCATCACATCGCCCATCACCAGGGCCCAGCGGGACGTTTCGCGGCGGCGTCCGCTGAGCTGGGGCCGGGTCGGGATGAAGTCGTAGTAATCGCCCCCCACCTCGAAGGCCGGTCGGCAGCGGGCGGCCAGCTCCACCCCCTCAATCACCGGACACTGATCAGGAAGAAGTTGCGCCTGGATCTCGGCGCCCGTGTTGAGCTGGCGATCCAGTCGCTCATGGCGGCGGCGGTCCTCCTGGAGCAACTCGGTTTCGATCGCCACTCCCGTGAGGTCGGCCACCAGTTGCACGTGGCGGCGGTGGACATCGCTCCAGGTCAGGCCTTCGGCGCTGCCGAAGACATAGAGGCGACCACGGGCCCGGTTGCGGGCCACCACGGAGGTGCCGAACAGCTGCACCTCCCCCAGCAGACGGCGCACCTGCAGATCGAGCTGGGAGACCTCCTCCTCCTCAGCCAGGCCAGCGGGCAGATCCAGCTCCCCCAGCAAGCGCACCAGCTCGCCGCTGCGGGCCGCGGGACTGGCCTGGGTGTGCTCCCGCCAGAGGCGCCCATCGGGGTGGAAGACCACTAACAGACTGGCCTCGGCTCCCACCAGCCGGGAGGAGACCAAAGGAACCAGCTCCAGAAAGCGGTTCAGGTT
Organism: Synechococcus sp. 1G10; assembly: GCF_002252625.1. Classification (GTDB taxonomy): domain Bacteria; phylum Cyanobacteriota; class Cyanobacteriia; order PCC-6307; family Cyanobiaceae; genus Regnicoccus_A. Next base: position 80,929 of record NZ_NQKW01000005.1, read on the forward strand.
GGTGAAGCTGCGGAGGGCAAAACCCAGGGAAGCCAGCAACTCCTGGTTGCGCCGTTGTTCCCGGCTGAGGCTGTCGAGCAGTTGCCGCAGAGAAGCCGATGCCGTGAGGGCCTGGTGGGGCCGGGGCGATGGCAGAGGCACGCGGCTGGCGGAAAGCGGCTCGAAACAGGCGGCCGCAGGGGCCGAACGGTAGCAGTATTCCCCCGGTGTCGGCCGCTCAGCTGGAGAGGAGAGCTTCGACGAACTCGAAGCTGTTGAAGGGCCGCAGGTCAAGGATGCCTTCGCCGGCACCCACGAAACGGATCGGCAGGCCAGCTTCGGAGGCCACCGCCAGAGCCACGCCTCCGCGGGCGCTGCCATCGAGCTTGGTGAGCACCACCCCGGTAAGCCCGGCAGCGCTGGCAAAGGCCATGGCCTGGCGCAGGCCGTTCTGGCCCTGGCTGGCATCGAGCACGAGCAGGGATTCCACCACCGCCTCCGGGGCCAGCTTGTCAACGATGCGCCGCACCTTGCTCAGTTCCTCCATCAGGTTGTTCTTGGTCTGCAGCCGACCGGCGGTGTCCACCAGAACCAGCTCGATGCCTTTGGAGCGGGCCGCGCCGATGGCGTCGTAGACCACGGCAGCCGGGTCGGCATTGGCGCTGGGGTTGGCGATCACCTGCACCCCACTGCGCTCACCCCAGATGGTGACCTGCTGCACAGCGGCAGCGCGAAAGGTGTCGGCAGCGGCGATCAGGCAGCTGTAGCCACTGCGCACCGCCAGATTGGCCAGCTTGCCGAGGGTGGTGGTCTTGCCCACTCCGTTCACGCCCACCAGCAACCAGACGTTGAGCCGGTCCCGCTGTGGGGCCAGCAGGGGCTCACCGCTGGCCGCGATCGGCGTCTCGAGCAACCCGCACAACTGCTCCTTGAGAAACCGCAGACCCTCCGCCGGCTCCACCACCTCTTCGTTAAGACGCCTGCGCAGGGCCTCAATCACCTGATCGGTGGCCTGCACGCCCACGTCGGCTCGCAGCAGGCTGGTTTCCAGATCGTCGAGCGCCTCCGGGGTGAGGGGATCGTCGCCCAGGGTCTCAAGCAGCTGGGTGACCAGGCCGCGGCGAGTCTTCTCCAGGCCGCGGCGCAGACGGCTGAGCCAGTCGATCTCCTCAAGCGACACCTGATCGACGCGCCGGCCCTGGGCCGCGAGCACCTCGGCCGACCAGGTGAAGTCGGCATCGAAGGATCCCAGTTGCGGGCTGGCCTCCTCGCTCGAGGGGGCAGGAGCGGCGGGGACCTGCGTGGGGATGGCAACAGCACTCGGCTCGGCCTTGAGCGGCGGTTCGGTGCTGGGGGCGAGCACGGTCTGCTGGCGCTCGGCACGGCTGGCCGCGGCCAGCTCCAGCAGGGAGGGGCCGGCGGGGGTGGGCATCTCCCGCACTGGAGCCGATGCTGACTCCAGCGTCGTCAGCGGAACTGGTACAAGCTCAGCCGCATCAACTGGATCTGGTTGAGGCGCCGCGGTTTCAGCCGGTTCAGGCGTTGGTTCAGGGGTTTGTTCAGGAGTTGGTTCAGACGCCTTGGAGACGGCAGCGAGCTGGCTGCGCTCCTGCTCCGCCTTGAGGCGGGCATAGGCCTGGCGAGCCCAGTCGAGGGCGTCCTGATCCACAGCGGCAGCTGAGGCGGCTGAAGGAGTAGGTATCTCCTCAGGCACGCCGGCGGGACCAGCGGCAGTTTGAGCCTCGGATTTGGCTGGGGATTCCGAATTGGCTTCAGCTTCAGTCTTGTCCTCGGCTGTGTCTTCAGCTGTGTCTTGGCCGACCTCGGGTGCCGCAGCAGGCTCAGCCGCCGCCTCGGTTGTGGTGGGGCGCCGCCGGAACCAGTCGAAGACCATGCTTGCTCAAGAGACGGAGGTGGTGAGCCGGCGCAGGATCCCGTTGATCATCCGGCGGCCCTGATCATCGCTGTAGCGGTTGGCCAGCTCCACAGCCTCATTGCAGGCCACCGGAGCAGGGGTTCCGAAGGTGTGAAGATCCACAGCCGCCAGCCGCAGAATGTCGCGGTCGATGCGGGGCAGCCGGCCGAGGCGCCAGCCTTCCATAACGGCATCGAGCCGGGAATCCAGGGCGTCGCGGTCCTGAAGGACGGCACGGGTGCGGGCGAGGGCTCCTTCGCGAATCTCGCTCTGGTCGGCAAGCATCAGCAGACGGGGCAGCTCCAGGCTGGCGGAGAGCCGATTGAGCGCCTGTTCGGCATGGGTCAGACCCCGCTGCAGGTGATCCCGTACCCGCGGCAATTGATCGGCCGCATCGACCAGTTCGCTCTCGAGCAATTGCTGCTGTGCCTGCTGCAGATCGATCTCAGCATTGTCGAGGGCCTCGCGGACATGCTGGGACAAGCTGGCCAAGGCCTGCTGCAGCAGAATCTCCAGCGGCAGATCGGCCGGCGGAACGCGGTCACTTACCTGGCCCAGCATCAGAAGGGCCAGTTCTCTGGAAATGGATCGACTCGGCATCGGGTGGGTCGAGGGTGGCAAGCCGCAGATCAGGGCTTGTTGGTCGGAGAGGACGAGAACACAGGAGCACGCAGCTGGGCGAGCAGGCTGGAGAAGCTGCGGCTGGCTGGGATTTCTCGATCATCATCAGGGCTGACAATCCCAGCGGAGATGATCGTGCGGAATGCATCCTCCACAGAGAGGTCAAGATCGCGGACCGCGGTTTCCGGCACCACGGCGTACCAACCGGTGGTGGGGTTGGGAGCCGTTGGAATGAAAACGCTCAACATCGGTTGGTCGAAGCCTCCCTGCATGGCATTGCCGAGGACACCGGTGACGAAGCCGAGAGCAAACAGACCTTTGCGCGGATATTCCACAAGAACGACCCGCCGAAAACGAGTGGAATTGTCACGGAAAACTGTTTCAAGCAGTTGCTTGAGAGTCTTGTAGACAGAGCCGGCAAGGGGAATGCGCTGGAGGGTTTCCTCGCCAAAATCCAACAGCCAGCGGCCCACTATGTTGCGTGCCATCAGGCCGATCAACAGAATTCCCAGCAAGGGAACTAACAACCCGACACCCAGATTGATCAACTCCTGAAGGAGTGGATTAAGGGTATTGAAAGGATTGAACTGCTTGGGAATCGAGGTCAGAAATGCCAGTACAAAACGACTTACCGTGGTCGCCAACCAGATGGTGGTGGCCAGGGGAATGACCACCAGCAGGCCGGCGATCAGATCGTTTTTGAGGTCCTGCTGCAACCGGGTCCCCAACGGTTGATCAGGTCTGGGGCTCGACTGCACCAAGGATGGTCCCGGTTGTCCGGTTTTCGAATTGCTCCCATCAACCTAGCCAGCCGCCTGGTGCAGCAGCAGCTTCAGGATGGTTTCGAAGGATTATCAGAGTAAAGCGGCCAGAGCCAGCAGGGTGAACGCCACGGCCAGCACCGCAGCCGATCCGGTGCCGGCATAGCGGCGCTGATTCACCGCCAGGCCCTGAGCACGCCCCGCTTCCTGGACCTGCTGCTCCATCTGCTGCAACTGACGGTTGATGAAGCCGCGGGCTGCCTGCTGCTTCTGCTCATCGGTGGCCTGGGGCGGGACCTGACCCGACTGCTCGGCCTGGCGTACCAGTTGCTGCAGCACCTGGGGATTCTGGCTTTGCTGCTTGGCCATCTCCAGCTGACTGCGCTGGGCGGTCAATGCCTGCTCGGTCTTGGCGGTCAGCACACCATCGCCGCTGATCGCCACCGGCACCGACACCGCCAGGCCAATGGCAAGCAGAGCCGCCAGACCCGCCACCAGCCAACGCAGGGGGGTGCGGGAGTCGGTCTGATCGAGGCGTGAGCCGAACAGGGCCAGCAACAGGCCCACCAGAGCCATCGGTGACTGGGTGATAAGGCGCTCGATCACCATCTGGCGGAAGGCCTCTTCCTGCCAGCTCCAGGCGGAAACCACAGCCGCCAGCTGCAGCACCAGCAGCACGACAAGGGTGAGACCGAGCCAGCGCAGGAGATAGCCAAGTCGGCCAGTGGAAGCAGGATTCACAGCAGGATGACAATCAGCGGCAACTGTACGGGTGAGATCAGGCCATCCCCAGAAACTGGCCACTGCGCTCAAGGACCAGGCCAGGTCCCTGGGGTTCGAGCCGGTGGGGCTGGCCGCCTTACCAGGCGACGGGCGGATGACCCTGCGCAATGCGGCGCTGGAACGCTGGCTGGAGGCCGGTCACCAGGCCGGCATGGCCTGGATGGCCGACCCCCGACGCAGCGAGGTGACCAGCCTGCTGCCCGGCGTTCGCAGCTTGTTGGCCGTGGGTCTCAACTATCACGTGGCTATGAAGCGCACGCCGGGCAGCCTGGCCGTCGCCCGCTACGGCTGGGGCAGGGACTATCACCGGGTGATCGATGGACGTCTGCGTCGGTTGGGGCGCTGGCTGGAGAAGCAGTGCCCTGGCGTGGCCTGGCGGGCCTGCGTCGACAGCGCCCCCCTGCTGGACAAGGCCTGGGCCGAACAAGCGGGTCTTGGCTGGATCGGCAAGAACGGCAACCTGATCCACCCCCGCCGTGGATCGTGGATGTTGATCGGCCACCTGCTCAGCACAGCCGATCTGCCTGGCGATGCTCCATCTGAACCCCTGTGCGGCCGCTGCAGCCTCTGCCTCGAGGCCTGCCCCACCGGGGCCATCAGCGAGCCCTTTGTGGTGGATGCCAACCGCTGCCTAGCATATCACACGATTGAAAACCGAGACGACACCCTTCCGACGGCCATGGCCGCGGCCATGGGTCCCTGGGTGGCTGGCTGCGACATCTGTCAGGACGTCTGCCCATGGAACCAGCAGACGCTTCCCAGCTCGGTGGATCCAGACCTGCAGCCCAGGCACTGGCTGCTCAACCTGCACGCCGAGGAGGCCCTCGCCTGGAGTGATGCCGAGTGGGACGAGCGGCTGAGGGGGTCTGCCCTGCGAAGGATCAAGCCCTGGATGTGGCGGCGCAATCTTCGGTCGGCGCAGGCCAGGACCCCAGAAGCAGACCCCTAGGCTGAAATATGGATCGAACAGCTGGCATGGCTCCGCGCTGGTTCAACTCTCTGGCGGCGGCTCCCCTGGCGCTTGCCCTGGCCATCGGCCCAGCAGCTTCGGCGCAGGCCCTTGTTCCTTATGTCTACGTGCCCAGGGCGGAGGAACTGGAGGCGGCGGGACTGGGCATCGCCCAGGCAGCCACACGGCTGTTGCGGCTTGGCCAGGCCGATGACGCGGCCCGATTGGCTGGCCTGACTGTGCAGCTCCTGCCCAACGACCCCCGCGGCTGGGTGTTGTTGGCGGAAGCGCAGCTGCGCAGCAACCAGATCAAATCCGCCGGCCAGTCGCTGGCGCGAGCCAAGGAACTCGATCCCCGCAACCCCGGCATCTGGTTCGCGGAAGGCTCGCTGGCCCTGCGGGATGGTCAGCCGGGACAGGCGGTCGGTCTGCTGGAAACAGGTCTTAGATTCGACGGCAAGAATCCAGGCGCCCACTTCGACCTGGGCAACGCCCACCTGTTGCTCAACAATCCCCAGGCGGCGCTGGGGTCGTTTGATCGCGCCTCTGGGCTGCGCAAGGATTTCTGGGAGGCAATCAACAACCAGGGGCTGGTGCTCTACGAGCTCGGCCGCAACGACGACGCCATCCGGCGCTGGCGCAGGGCCCTGGAGATCAATCCCAAGGCCGCCGAACCGATGCTCGCCCTGGCTGCGGCACTTCATAGCCGGCCGGGCGACCAGAAAGAAGCCCTGGAAATGGCCAGCCAGGCGCTGGCGATCGAGCCCAACTACGTGCTGGACGCCTACCAGAAGGAGCAACTCTGGGGACCGCGGCTGCGCAGCAGCACCCGCGTTCTGCTTGAGAACCCGGCGATCAAGGCCGCCGCCGACCGGGCCAATGCCAACGCCACCGGCAGCAGCGACGGGGAAGACTCCGGGGAGGAGTGAGGCCGGACGCTGGATGGGGCCTCACCAGAGAGGATCTGTAGGCTAAGCGCCTTCCGCCCTCAGATCCCAGAACCGGATGGCCGAGGAGCGCGTCCAGCCGATCGCCCTGCATCAGGAGATGCAGCGTTCGTACCTCGAGTACGCGATGAGCGTGATCGTGGGCCGCGCCCTGCCCGATGTGCGTGATGGCCTCAAGCCCGTGCAACGCCGGATCCTGTTCGCGATGCATGAACTGGGGCTGACCCCTGACCGTCCCTACCGCAAATGCGCCCGGGTGGTGGGCGACGTGCTGGGCAAATACCACCCCCATGGCGACCAGGCGGTCTACGACGCCCTGGTGCGTCTGGTGCAGACCTTCGCCAGCCGCCATCCGCTGCTGGATGGCCACGGCAACTTCGGCTCGGTGGACGACGACCCGCCGGCCGCCATGCGCTACACCGAAACCAGGCTGGCGCCGATCGCCCACCAGGCGATGCTCGATGAGATCGGCAACGACACCGTTGATTTCGCTTCCAACTTCGATGGCTCCCAACAGGAGCCCACCGTGCTGCCGGCCCAGCTGCCGTTCCTGCTGCTCAACGGCTGCTCGGGCATCGCGGTGGGCATGGCCACCAGCATTCCTCCCCACAATCTGGGCGAGGTGGTGGAGGCACTGATCGCTCTGATCCGCAAGCCGGAGCTGGGCGACGAGAAGCTGCTGGAGCTCGTGCCCGGGCCCGACTTCCCCACCGGTGGGGAGGTGCTGGTCAGCAGCGGTGTGCGCGACACCTATCTGCTGGGGCGCGGCAGCATCCCCATGCGGGGCATTGCCCACATCGAGGAGGTGCAGCCCGGCAAGGGTCGTCACCGCCGCAGCGCTGTGGTGGTGACCGAGTTGCCCTATCAGCTGAGCAAGGCGGGCTGGATCGAGAAGCTCGCCGAGCAGGTGAACGACGGCAAGATCGGCGGCATCGCCGACATCCGTGACGAGAGCGACCGGGAAGGGATGCGGGTGGTGATCGAGCTGCGCCGGGATGCCGAGGCCAGCAAGGTGCTCGCCGACTTGCAACGGCGCACCTCCCTGCAGAGCAATTTCGGCGCCATCCTGCTCGCCCTGGTGAACGGCCAGCCCCAGCAGCTCAGCCTGCGCCAGATGCTCAACCACTTCCTGGAGTACCGGGAACACACCCTGATCCGCCGCACCAGCCATGCCCTGCGGCGTGCGGAAGACCGGCTGGAAGTGGTGGAGGGCCTGATCCGCGCCCTCAAAGCCCTGCCCGAGGTGATCGAGCGTATCCAGGCGGCAGCGGACGCCGCCAGCGCCAGAGCCAGCCTGCAGGTGCACTTCGACCTGAGCGAACGCCAGGCCGATGCCGTCCTGGCGATGCCGCTGCGACGGCTCACGAGCCTGGAGCAGGACGGGCTGCGCCAGGAGTCGGGCGAGCTGCTGGAGGAGCGGGAGGGGTTGCGCCACCTGCTCGACGATCGACCAGCCCTGCTCGATGCCATGGTGGCCGAACTCAGGGCCCTCAAGAAGCGCTACGTCACCCCCCGCCGCACCCGGCTGGTGGCCGGCGGCGACGATCTGGTGGCCCAACGGGCGGCAGCGGTGCGGCCCAACACCGAGCTCCAGCGGCAACAGGCCCTCGATGCCCTGCCCGGAGATGGACGACTGCTGATCCAGGCCGATGGGGTGGTGCGGATCGTGGCACCGCAGGCACTGGGCCGACTGCATCTTGATGAAGCAGCGCCCATCGGGGAGCATCCGGCCCCGGCACGCCTGATCCTGCCCGTGGCCGAGAGACCTTCCCTGCTGGCCTTCAGCGCCAGTGGCCGGGTGGCCATGCTGCGCTGGGAATTCGCCGCCCAGCAGCCCGGTTCACTGGAGAAGTTCCTGCCCGAGAGCCTGCTGGGTGACCCAATCGTGGAAGTACTGCCCCTGCCGCAGACCCCAACCGGAACACTGGGTCTGCTCAGCAGCGATGGCCGCTTCAAACGGCTGCCACTGGAAACGTTCCGCGAACTTTCCGGCCGTGCCGCCACCGTACTGAAGCTCAAAGATGGCGTGCAACTGCGCCGGGTCGTGCCCTGCACAGACGGTCAGGATCTGGTGGTGGCCAGCACCACAGGTCGTCTGCTCAGGCTGGCCGTGAATGACGACACCCTGCCGCTGATGGGCAAGGCCGCTCAGGGTCCGACGCTGTTGCGCCTGCTGCCTGGCGAAAGCGTGGTGGGGGCGGCCTGCGTCGATCCAGGAACCGATGTGCTGCTGGTCAGCCGCCACAGCCAGCTGAAGCGGCTGGAGGTGGAGAGCCTGCGTCGCTGTGAACGTGGAGACCTGGGTCAGATCGGTCTGCGCTTCCGCCAGCGGGAGGACGAATTGGTCGATCTGCAGGCGGGAAGCGCCGCCATCGTGGGCCTGAGGTTCTCCACGGGCCGAAGTCTGCGGCTGGTGTTGGCCGACCTCCAGCGCAGCACTGGCGAGGAGGGTCCGAAAGAACCGCTCTGGCCCTGCTCAGCCGATGAAACCGTGATTGACCTGGTGCCCTTGCTCAGCTGAGGAGCATGGATCAGACCCTGGCCGCCATCCCCGTGGGCTCAAGCATCAACTTGCTGGAGCGCACGGAGTCGTCCATTTCGATCGGGTAGTTGCCGTCGAAGCAGGCGGTGCAGAAGTGAGAGGCGTTGTCGTGGGCAGCCTCGAGCATGCCCTCCTGGCTGAGATAGGCCAGCGAATCAACCTGGAGGTGATCGGTGATCTCCTGGAGATTGAGGCGCGCAGCAATCAGCTGGTCCTGGTTGTCGGTGTCGATGCCGTAGAAGCAGGGGTGGGTGACCGGCGGCGAGCTGATGCGCATGTGCACCTCGGTGGCACCGGCATCGCGCAGGGCGATCACCAGCTTGCGGCTGGTGGTGCCCCGCACGATCGAATCGTCGATCACCACCACCCGCTTGCCGGAGAGCACATCCGGCAGGGGATTGAGCTTGACGCGGATGCCGGCCTCCCGCATCGCCTGGGTGGGTTGGATGAAGGTGCGGCCCACGTAGCGGTTCTTGATCAGACCGTCGGCGAAGGGAATGCCGCTGGCCTTGGAGAAGCCGATGGCGGCGGGAATGCCGGAATCGGGCACACCGATCACGATGTCGGCCTCCACCGCCGTTTCCCGCGCCAGCACCTCACCGATGCGGTGGCGGTAGCTGTAGAGAGATTCGCCGAAGAAGCGGCTGTCCGGCCGGGCGAAGTAGATCATCTCGAACACGCAGAGCTTGGTGGGCTCTTCGCACCAGCGCTGGCGGGCCGGCACCGGATCGCCGGCGCTGAAGCGGATCAGCTCGCCGGGGCCCACGTCACCGTCGTAAGCCGCGCCGATGATGTCGAGCCCGCAGGTCTCACTGCTCACCACCCATTGACCCTGGTGCTTATCGCCGATGTGGCCGAACACCAGGGGCCGCACCCCATGGCCATCGCGCAGAGCGAACAGTCCAGCGGGGGTACCGATCGCCAGGCTGAAGGCACCACGGCAGCGGCCTGCCGCATCGCGGATCGCCTCCTCCCAACCCAGCCCCCCATCAACCGCATGCTGCAGGGCGAAGGCGATCAGCTCGGAATCGGTGGTGGAGGTGAACTGAATGGCACTGGCCTGCACCGACTGGCGCAGATCCTCGACGTTGACGAGATTGCCGTTGTGGGCCAGCGCGAACGGACCGAGGCGGGTCATCAGCACCACCGGCTGGGCATTGCAGACACGGCTGCTGCCGGTGGTGGAGTAGCGGTTGTGGCCCACGGCCAGATCACCGGGCATGCGCTCAAGCACGTCCTGATCGAAGACCTGGCTCACCAGACCCATGTCCTTGTGCAGCCGCACTTTGTCGCCGTTGAACACAGCGATCCCTGCCGACTCCTGACCCCGGTGCTGCAAGGCGTAGAGGCCGAAATAGGTGAGGTTGGCCACCTGCTGGCCAGGGGCGTAAACGGCGAAGACCCCACAGGCCTCTTCCATCCGGTCGGGCCTCTCCGGCGTGGGGTGCGCGCTTGCCACAGGCCCGTTCACCTTTCTTTTACCTTTGCATTGTGCCTCAGCCGGCCGCGGCCAGTCGGCGCGGTAGAGCGTTCTCGTAGCTGATGCGCAGCTCCTCCACTGCCAGCGACAGCAGGCAGGTGCCGGCCTGCTTGAAGCTAAGGGCCTCCCCGGCCGCACCCACCCGACCGATCGGCCTGGCCAGCGCTTCCTGCTCCCCTTGCCGCTGGGCGTCCAGCAGCTCCTGCCAGGCCCGCTCCTGATCTGACTTGATCGACACCAACACCCTGGCGCCCCCTTCAGCGAACAGCAAGCGATCAAGGCGGCCCGCATCAGCGGGAATCTCCAGGACTGCACCAAGGCCAGAAGCGATGCAGGCCTCGGCGACCGCCACGGCCAGACCCCCGTCGCTGAGATCGTGGGCAGAAGCCACCAGGCCCGTCGTGATCGCCTGGCGCAGCAGGGCTTGCACCGCCCGCTCCAGCTTCAGGTCGGTCAGAGGAGGTCGGCCCGTGGCCAGACCATGGACACTCTCCAGATAACTGGAGGCGGCCAGAGCCAGCCGCCCTTCACCGTCGCCTGTGGCCAGAGGCACCCCCAGCAACCAGATGTGATCGCCAGGCGCCTGCCAGCCCAGACCAGTGACGTGATCGAGATTGTGCACAAGGCCAACCATGCCCACCACGGGAGTGGGATGGATCGGCTGGAGGCTGCCATCAGGCCTCCGGGTTTCGTTGTAGAGGGAGACGTTGCCGCCGGTGACGGGGGTATCAAGTGCCAGGCAGGCTTCCGAGAGGCCGCGGCAGGCCATGGCCAGCTGCCAGTAGCCGGTGGGGGTGTCCGGCGAGGGGAAGTTGAGGTTGTCGGTGACCGCCAGCGGTTCGGCACCGACGCAGCTGAGATTGCGGGCGGCCTCGGCCACCGCCGCTGCAGCCCCCCGCTCCGGATCCAGGGCCACCCAGCGATTGGGACAATCCACGGTGGCGGCAACCCCACGGCTGACAGCAGCCATGGCGCCGTCACCCCGCTGGGGCCGCAGGCGCACCACGGCCGCATCGGCTCCACCTGGGGGCATCACCGTGTTGGCCTGCACCTGGTGGTCGTACTGGCGGTAGACCCAGCGCTTGCTGGCGATGGTGGGGTCATCGAGCAGGCGCAGCAGCACCGCACCCCAATCCAGGGGCTGGCCTGCCAGGGGACCACCCGTCGGTGTGATCCCTTCGGCGATGGCGGCAGGCAGGTCAGCTTCGCTCCAGCGCCAATGGGCCTGGATGGCAGCCGGCGGCTCACTGATCAGCTCGTGGTGGTTGATCGGAGTGTCATCGGCGAGGGCGCTGGCTGGCACCTCCGCCGCCACTTCCCCTCCCTGCAGCACCCGCACCACGTTGTCGGCCAGCACGCGGCCCACCACAGCGGCCTGCAGACCCCAGCGTCGGAAGCGGGCCATCAGGGCCTCCTCGCATCCAGGTCTGACCACGAACAGCATCCGCTCCTGCGACTCACTGAGCAGGAATTCGTAGGCGCTCATGCCGCTCTCCCGGGCCGGTACCCGGTCGAGATCGAGCTCGATGCCCAGCCCGCCCTTGGCTGCCATCTCCGAGCAGCTGCAGGTGAGGCCAGCGGCGCCCATGTCCTGGGCAGCGAGCACATCACCACTCTGGAAGGCCTCCAGGCAGGCCTCGATCAGTCCCTTCTCCAGGAAGGGGTCACCCACCTGCACCGCCGGGCGGTCATCCAGTGATGCGGCACTCAGCTCCGCCGAAGCGAAGCTGGCACCGCCCATGCCGTCGCGGCCGGTGGTGCTGCCCACGTACACCACCGGATTGCCCACCCCAACGGCCCCTGAGCAAACGATCTCCTCGGTTTCCATCAGCCCCAGGGCCATGGCGTTCACCAGAGGATTGCCGGAATAGCTGGGGTCAAAGGCCACCTCACCGCCCACGGTGGGGACCCCCACGCAATTGCCGTAGTGGGCGATGCCCGCCACCACACCCTCCATCAGGCCCACGTTGCGCTCGTCCTCAAGTGGACCGAAGCGCAGGGCATTGAGCAGGGCAATCGGCCTGGCACCCATCGTGAAGATGTCGCGGAGGATGCCGCCCACACCGGTGGCCGCCCCCTGGAACGGTTCCACCGCCGAAGGGTGGTTGTGGCTTTCGATCTTGAAGGCCAGCCGCTGGCCCTCACCCAGATCCACCACACCGGCGTTTTCGCCGGGGCCCACCAGGATGCGCGGCCCGCTGGTGGGGAAGCCCTGAAGCAAGGGCCTGGAGTTGCGGTAGCAGCAATGCTCCGACCACATCACCCCGAACATACCCAGCTCGGCGCGGTTGGGCTCACGACCGAGCCGGCGACGGATCTCCTCGTAGTCGGCCTGGCTGAGGCCCTCCTGGCGCAGGGCCTCAGCGACCAGAAAAGAGGGTGTGGCAACCACAGCACGGAATCATCAGGGCTCCAGTGTGGCCGAGCCCGTGGCCCCGGCCTGCCACCGGTCAGGGTTCAGATCCAGGGATCTTCCGGCTCGAGTGGATCGGCATCGAGGGGCCGTCGCCGCTCACGCCCGGCCCTGCTCTGTGGCGGGGCCGCAAACTCCCGTACGGGCTCCCCCCAGGCCTCGGGGTCATCCCAGTCCTCCTCCTCGTCAAGCCGATTCAAGGGGAGATCTTCCTGACGGGCTGTGGGTTCGAGGGGATCAGGCTCCTGCCAGGGCGGCTCCTCCAGCCAGCCCTCCAACCGTTCCTCGAAGCGCCCGCCCGCCTCCTCGAACTGCTCCCGCCAGCGGCGGGAGCGCCGCAAGAACTCCTGACGCACGCTGGCGCGCGCCAGGGGCAGATCATCGAGGCCATGCAGGGCAGTCATCACCTGGCCGGGCTGCTGATCGACGATGCGCTCGGGCGAGAGCAGCCAACGGCTGCTGCCAGGCAGACGGGGATCGCTGCGGGCAACCAGATAGTCGAGGATCCGGCCGCTGCGCAACTCCACATTGGCGTCAGCGATCACACCCAGTAGTTGATTGTCGGTACCGAGCAGGGCCGCCTCAAAGAGGGTGGGCAAGCGCTCCAGTGTGGCGGGGTCGGTCTCTGCGGGCTCCCCCAGCACCAGAGCCTCCTGATCGGTGAGCCCGCGCAGCTGATTGAGCCGCCAGACCATCCGGCGGGTACCGAAAGCCGACGGCTTGCTCACCCAGCCCAGCAGGCGGTGCACGGGCGGGTGCATCCAACCGAGCAGACCAGCCCCATGGTCGATCCCCTGGTGGCAGCGCACCCGGTGGCGCAGCAGGTCGCTGAGCAGCAGTTGCTCGGGCAGGGTCACGGCCTCAGCTGCGGATCTGAACGGGCATCACCAGGTAGGTGAAGGTCGGATCCTGCACAGAGGTCAGCACCGCCGGGGTCGTGGGGGCGTTGCAGCGCAGCTCGACCCGCTCGGATGTCATCGCCTTGAGCCCATCGAGGATGTAGCGGACATTGAAGGCGATCTCGATCGGATCACCGCTGATCACCGCTGGCAGGTCTTCGGAGCCGCTGCCCACATCCTGGGCATCGGCACTGATGTGAAGCTGACCGCTGCCGGGATCACTGCTGAGCTTGACGACATTGTTGTGTTGGTCGGCGAGAACAGCCACCCGCTCGAGGGCCTGCACGAACCCACGGCGATCAAGCTCCAGGGTCCGGGTGAAGCGATCGGGGATCAGCTGGCGGTAGTTGGGATAGGTGCCATCGAGACTGCGGCTGGTGAGCACCTGGTCGGCCCAGAGGAACACCACCTGGCCGCGATCGCAGTAGAGGCTCACCGGATCGTCACTGCTGCAGGCGGAGAGCAGTCGCTCAAGTTCCCTCAGGGAGCGGGCTGGCACCGTGACCGCGAAGGGCTCACTGCCATCCTCCGCGCCGGAGAAGGCCTTCTCGAGGCGGAGCACCGAAAGGCGATGCCCATCGGTGGCGGCGCATTCGAGATCCTGATCCGCCAGGCCGAGGTGGACGCCGGTGAGCAACTGCTTGGCCTCATCACCGCTGCTGGCAAAAAGGGTGGCCCGCAAACCCTTCACCAGCGCCTCCGGTTGAAGGCGCAGCGGAGTTCCGCTCTGAACAAGGGGCAGATCGGGAAAGTCCTCGGCAGAGAGACCGCGCATCTGGTAGCTGCCGGAGCGACTTGTGAGCTCCACCTGCTCCTGACCTTCTTCGCAGCTCAGGCTGATCGGGCTGTCGCTGGAGAGGCGCGCCACGATCTCGCCGAACAGGCGTGAAGGCAGGGTGATGGTGCCGCTGCTCTCCACGGAAGCGGGAAGGCTGGTCTGGATGCCAAGGCTGAGATCAAAGCCGGTCAAGCTGAGCCGGCCAGTGCCGGCATCGGCGGTGAGCAGCACATTCGCCAGCACCGGGTGGGTGGGGCGTGAAGCCACGGCACGGCTGACCAGCTGAAGGCTGGCGCTCAGTTCCGCCTGAGAGCAGACCAGCTTCATCGCGATACGACTCCAGAGGGAAACAGCCCGCCAAGGGCCACACCACGCTTCCACACCACTGCCGGAAGCGCAACGAGGTCCAGCTTGCTCGAACCGCTTTCCAACTGCCCTCTCCCCAATCCGGTTACTGGTTTTGTCTTGATGCAGAAGAAAACAAATCCAATCCGTAGTCGTAGGGGCTGGGGAAAAGGTGGAAAAGATCCATGGCCCAGTCACAGTCTCAGGTCTTACGAATCAGAACTGAGGAAAGAGCACCTGAATGTCGGCTGCAATCAAGGTTTTCCACTCTTTCCCGGATCTGGGGAAAACGTCGACATTTTCAGGGTGCTCGCTTTGCTCCTCTTTTCCCCGTGTTGAGGATCTTTTTCCCGTGGACGCTTTGACCAGTGCACCCGAGATCCGTTGTGATCCGCAAGCTCAGCCAGGCGCTCCACACAGTCCAAAGCCCCGCACCGGAGTCTCCGGTGCGGGGCTTACTGAGCTGTTGTGTTCAGATTTTCGCGTTCAGAAGCCCATCACCTTGGCGACCACATCCACCTCAGGTGCCAGGCCGGCATGGAAGGCCCCATCGCAGTTGTCGATGGCAGTGTTGGGATCCTTCAGACCGTTGCCAGTGAGCACGCAAACCACCGTGGCTCCGGCGGGCACCTGCTCCGCCTGCTGGAGCAGACCGGCCACGGAGGCAGCGCTGGCCGGTTCGCAGAACACTCCTTCCTCCCGGCCGAGCAACTGGTAGGCCTCAAGAATCTCCTGGTCGGTGACAGCGTGGAAGGAGCCACCGCTCTGTTCCCGCACGTTGAGGGCTTTCTCGCGGTTGGCAGGATTGCCGATCCGGATCGCGGTGGCGATGGTGTCGGGTTGCTCGACTGTGTGACCAAGCACCAGTGGCGCGGAGCCAGTGGCCTGGAAGCCCATCATCCGGGGGAGGCGTCGGCTGTGGCCTGCCTGCCGGTACTCCTGGAAGCCCATCCAGTAAGCACTGATGTTGCCCGCGTTGCCCATGGGGATGCAGAGCCAGTCGGGGGCGTCACCGAGAGCGTCCACCACCTCGAAGGCGGCGGTCTTCTGCCCCTGCAGGCGGTAGGGGTTGAGGGAATTCACCAGCGTGACCGGGTAGGTGTCGGCCACTTCGCGCACGATCGCCAGGGCACGATCGAAGTTTCCCTTCACCGCAAGCACTTCGGCGCCGTAAACCAGGGCCTGGGCGAGCTTGCCCTGGGCCACATAGCCGTCGGGGATCAGCACGAAGGCGCGCATGCCGCCGCGGCGGGCGTAGGCGGCAGCCGCGGCACTGGTGTTGCCGGTGCTGGCGCAGATCACCGCTTCGGCGCCGGCTTCCCGGGCCTTGCTCACCGCCATCGTCATCCCCCTGTCCTTGAAGCTGCCGGTGGGGTTGAGACCGTCGTATTTCAGGAACACCTTGATGCCACGGCCCAGCCGTGCCGCCACAGACGGCGCAGGGATCAAGGGAGTCGCGCCTTCCCTCAGGGTGATCACAGGGGTGGCCTCGCTCACCGGCAACCAGCGTCGGTAGGCCTCGATCAGCCCCGGCCAGTCCTGCATCGTTGGTTGCTGGCCCAGTCGCCGAAGAGCTGAAAGCAGGGGCACGTCGACCGGAGGACAGGCTGATATGAATCTACGCGCCCAGTTCCCAGCAGCTTCCTGCTACGAGCTCGGTTGGCTCAGGGGGCTGGCGACGGGGCCGTTGGCTGGGTTGCCGGGGAGCTTGCTTTCGGCGGTTCGCCGCCGGACTGGGCAGCTCCATCTCCGCGTAATCCGTCAAGGGGCGATTCGGAGAAGAAGCGCACAAGCTCGGAGATCGAGCTTGCTTTGCTCATCACCCCAAGCAGAGCAGGAATATTCACCGCCAGCTCCTGGGACGGATAGGCCTGCAGGAACCCAGTGGCGGTGAGGTTGCCGTTGCCGCTGGCCAGGCCTGTGATCAGGGCGCCCCGGATGGCCTGGACCCCCTTCTGTGGTGTCCGCAAGGGGGAGAAGATCCCCGCGAGCCGCTGAAGAAGCGCTTCGCCGATCCGCGTGGAGAGCAGCCGGCTGGTCAGCACGATCGGCAGGGTGAGTTGTTGGTTCAGCAACTTGGCCACCGAGGCCGGCTCCTGCTTGCCGAAACGCAGCACATCCGCCAGGAGCCCCCGGGCCTGTCCCGTCTGGGCCAGATGTTCCAGGTCGGCCACCGGAATCGAGCGTCGGAAGGCTCCACTCACGAAGACCACCTGTTCGGCGGCCTGCACCTGCAGTCCTGGCGTGACTGCACTCAGTGAAAGGCCCAGCAGGACGGCCAGGAGTTTGGGCGGACGGGCCAAGATTTGAAACCTGGTGGTCTATTAACTCTAAGAGCTGCCGGTGGCGCTGAGTACGGCGCTCTGTCGCAGCTCGGGAGCCACCAGAACATCGCGCAGCAGGCGCACCACGCTGCGTTCCGCCAGGCCCTGGGCCAGCTGCACGCCCATGCGGCGCAAGTCGGGTTCGCCCAGAAGCCTGGGCAGACGGCGCAGCAGCAGCTGGGGCTCGAAGCCGGGCAGCTGACGCAGGATCATCAGCAGTTGCTGGACCGGCTCCAGGCTGAGCAGGGCACTCTCGCCGCTCTCGAGGCGGTTACTGCGCAGTCCGGGTGGTTGCAAGCGGCTGGGCAGCCGCCTGCCCAGCCGACGGAAGGCCCGCCAGCTGATCGCATCCACCCGGTCCACCAGGGCGTCCACCAGCTGCTGGCGCAGCAGGCCGCCCTTGGGGGAGAAGAGGAAGTCGAGCACTTGATCGAGCAGACCCTCCAGATCCAGTTGGTCCTGAAGGGAGGCGCTGCTGATCAGGTCCTCAAGCCGCTGCCAGCGGAACTCCTCGCCGTCGAAGAGCATCTCGCGCAGGCTGCTGCGCAGGGCCGGATCCGGGTCCTCCATAAGCCTGCGGGCGAAATAGGGGTAAGCAGCACCGAGGATCTTGAAGTCGGGGTCCACACTCAGAGCGATGCCTTCCAGTGTCACCAGGGAGCGGATGATCAGGGCGTAGTAAGGCGGCACCTGGAAAGGGAACTTGTACATCACCCCGGAGAGGTCGTCGGTGACGGCCTTGAAGTCCATACGGCTGACTCCCATCTCCAGAGCCTGGCCGAACACATTCTCGAAGGCAGGAATGATGGGCTCGAGATTCACCTCCTCTCCGAGAAAACCCAGGTTCACGAAATCTCGTGAGAGGGAGTTGAAATTACGGTTCACCAGATGCACCACCGCCTGGATCAGCCCCGTTCTTGATTCGCGGCTCACCTCGCTCATCATGCCGAAGTCGAGATAGGCCAACCGGCCATCGGGCAAGGCCAGCAGGTTGCCGGGGTGGGGATCGGCGTGGAAGAACCCGTGTTCCAACAATTGCTGCAGACTGCAGTTCACACCCACCTGCACCATGTCGTCCGGGTTGATGCCAAGGGAGCGCACCGCATCGAGATTGGTGAGCTTCACCCCCTCGATCCACTCCATCGTCAGCACCCGGCGGCTGGTGAGTTTGTGGTAGATGCGCGGAACGGCGATGCGGGGGTTATGCAGATGCAGGCGTGCGAAGTGTTCGGCGTTGCTGGCTTCGTTGACGTAGTCCATCTCTTCGAAGACCCGCTTGCCGAGCTCATCGATCAGGGCCACCAGATCACTGCGGATCAAGTGCACGTTCCGGTTCAGCCAGGCCGCGATCTGGCGCACGATGTAAAGGTCGAGGGTGATCTGCTCACGCAGCCCCGGCCGCTGCACCTTCACTGCCACGGCCTCGCCGCTGAGCAGGACACCCCGGTGCACCTGGCCAAGGGAGGCCGCTGAGATCGGCTCCCGGTCGAGATGCTGGAACAAGTTGCTGACCGGTGCGCCGAGGTCTTCCTCGATGCAGGCCATCGCCAGGGAGCTGTCGAAGCCGGGCAGCTGATCCTGCAGCTGGGCCAGTTCTTCCAGCAACAGCGGCGGGATGATGTCCGGCCGGGTGGAGAGGGCCTGGCCAGCTTTGATGAAGGCCGGCCCCAGGGCAGCCAGAAGTTCGGTGAATTCCCGCGCACGCTCACGAGCGCGCTCTTCGTTGCTGAGCACCCCGAAAAACTTGTCAAAGCCCACCCCGATCAGAAACAGGCTGATGGGCACCAGGGTCTGCCAGAGACGCCTGAGCAGCCGCTTGGGGTGGCCGGCGTAGATCCGCGTGATGGTCTGTGGGTCGTAGCTCTGCAGACCGGCGGCTTCGATGAAGTCGCTGAGTTCCTCGGGGCGGCTGGTTTGTTCGGCGATCGTGTCCCCGGTGATCGTGGCCTGATCCGAGCGGACCATCAGCGAGGAGTTCAACTGTTTCTCTTCTAAACGAAAGCGACCGCCGCTACGGTCTTGGCAATCACCGGAGACAGGCGTGCTCACGGGTCTGCGTCTGGAGAACATCGCCCTGATCGATGCTCTGGATCTCAGTTTCAGGCCCGGGTTCACAGTTCTCACCGGGGAGACCGGCGCGGGCAAATCTCTCCTCCTAGATGCGCTCGATGCCCTTCTCGGCGGTGCCCAGGGGGTTGAGGGCCTGCGGCTGCTGCGACCTGGCTGCGAGCGAGCGTGCATCGAAGCCGGTTTCTCCTGCTCTGAGTCGGTGCGGGCCTGGTTGATCCAGCAGGACCTCGAGCCGGAGGACTCCGATCTGACGATCAGCCGGGAGTGGCGCCAGCAGGAGGAACGCAGCAGCAGCCGTAGCCGCGTCAATGGGGTGATCGTCAACCGCGCTCAGCTGCTGGAGCTGCGCCCCCTGCTGCTGGATCTCACCGTTCAGGGGCAGACCCAGCAGCTGGCGCGTCCGGGGCAGCAGCGCCGCTGGCTGGATCGCTTCGGTGGAGAGCCGCTCAGCGAGGCACTGCTGGCGGCCCGCTCGGCGGTTCGTGACTGGAAAGCAGCGGCGGTTGCGCTGCACACCGCCAGGGCTGAGCAGCAGCGCCAGCAGCTCGACCGCCAACGGCGTCTTCAGTTGCTGGAGGATCTGGAGGCGGCTCAGCTCGAGGATCCCCACGAGCGGCAGCGGCTGCAGGGGGAGCAGGACCGCCTGGCCCATGCCGTTCGCCTGCAGGAGGGGGTGATGATCGTGACGGGACGGCTGGTGGAGGGCCTGGACGGGGGGCCATCTGTGCTTGATCACCTCGCCGCCATCGAGCAGGAGCTGCAGCATCTGCAGGGGTTTGATGCGAGCCTGCAGCCCTGGCTGGAGCGCTGCTGTGAAGCGGCTCAGCTGCTGCAGGAGCTGGCTTCGGGCCTCGATCGCTACGGCGGTGGCCTGGAGAGCGATCCCGAAACCCTTTCGGGCCTGCAGGAGCGGATGGCCCAGCTCAAGGCTCTGGAGCGCCGTCACGGCCAGGAGCTGGGGGCCCTGATCGCCCTGCGCGACGACCTCCGTAGCCAGTTCGATGCCGATGGACAGGAGGCCTCGCTGCGGCAACTCGAGCAGCAGGAGGAGAGCAGACGCCTCCTGCGCGACTGGGCCTGCGCCCGGCTGACCCAGCAGCGTCAGGCTGCTGGGTCAGCCCTGGAGCTGCAATTGATGGAAACCCTGCGGCCCCTGGGGCTGGCCCAGGTGCGCTTCTCGGTCTCGATCGAGCCGGCCCCGCCCTCTGATGAAGGGGCTGATGCGATTGGGTTCCTGTTCTCGGCAAACCCTGGCCAGCCGCTGGCCCCCCTGCAGGAGGTGGCCTCCGGCGGGGAGATGAGCCGCTTCCTGCTCGCCCTGAAAACCTGTCTGGCGGCGTCCGATTCCCAGGTCACCCTGCTCTTTGATGAAATCGACAGCGGCGTCAGCGGCCGGGTCAGCGGGGCAATCGCCGCCCTGCTGCGCCGCCTTGCCGAGCAGCACCAGGTGTTCTGTGTCACCCACCAGCCTTTGGTGGCCGCCATGGCCCAGCACCACTTCCGCGTGAGCAAGCAGGTGGAGGCGGGGCGTACCCGCACTGGGGTGACGGCCCTGCAGGAGACCGAGGAGCGGGAGCGGGAACTGGCCGAACTCGCCGGGGGCGATTCCGGAGAAACCCGCAGCTATGTCGCCAGCCTGCTGCAGCAGGGAGCTTCGTGAGCAGCAGCTGCAGCCCGTAGACTCCAGGTTGTCAGGGTGACTGAATGCCCCGCGCCAGATCCGGCTCCGGATCCAAGAGCCTCGCCACGAATGGAGGAGGTCCCGAGGCCCTGTCCACCCTGGCCACGGCCTCCGGGCTAGATCCCAGCGCCATGCTCAGTGGTGGCACTCTCGAGGATGTGATCCGGGTGCGTGGCGCCCGTCAGCACAACCTGCGCAACGTTGATCTCACCCTGCCGCGTAACCGGCTGGTGGTTTTCACCGGCGTCAGCGGTAGCGGCAAGAGCTCGCTCGCTTTCGACACGATCTTCGCCGAGGGTCAGCGTCGCTACGTGGAAAGCCTTTCCGCCTATGCGCGCCAGTTTCTCGGTCAGGTGGACAAGCCCGACGTCGATGCGATCGAGGGGCTGTCACCGGCGATTTCGATCGATCAGAAATCCACCAGTCACAATCCCCGCTCCACGGTGGGCACCGTCACCGAGATCCAGGACTACCTGAGGCTGCTGTTCGGACGTGCCGGTGAGCCCCATTGCCCCCAGTGCAACCGCTCGATCCGGCCCGAGAGCATCGACGAGATGGTCGATCGGATCGCCACCCTGCCGGAGGGCACCCGCTACCAGTTGCTGGCTCCGGTGGTGCGGGGCAAGAAGGGCACCCACACCAAGCTGCTCTCCGGTCTGGTGGCCGAGGGCTTCGCCCGGGTGCGCATCAACGGTGAGGTCAGAGAGCTGTCCGACAACATCGAGCTCGACAAGAACCATGCCCACAACATCGAAGTGGTGGTCGACCGGCTGGTGGCGCGCGAAGGCATCAACGAGCGGCTGACCGATTCCCTGCGCACCTGTCTCAAGCGCGGCGATGGTCTGGCCCTGGTGGAGGTGGTGCCCAAGGCCGGTGAGGAGTTACCCGAAGGCATCGATCGAGAACGGCTTTATTCCGAGAATTTCGCCTGCCCTGTGCATGGCGCGGTGATGGAGGAGCTCTCGCCCCGGCTGTTTTCGTTCAACAGCCCCTATGGCGCATGCCCCGACTGCCATGGCATCGGACATCTGCGCCGGTTCACCCTTGAGAGAGTGGTGCCCGACCCCTCCCTGCCGGTGTATGCGGCGATCGCCCCCTGGAGTGAGAAGGACAACAGCTATTACTTCTCCTTGCTTTTCAGCGTGGGCGAGGCCTTCGGCTTCGAGATCAAGACCCCCTGGAACCAGCTCAGCGATGAGCAGCGCCAGGTGGTGCTCCATGGCAGCGAGCAGCCCATCGAGATTCAGGCCGACAGCCGCTACCGCAAGAGTCAGACCTACCAGAGGCCGTTTGAGGGAATCCTGCCGATCCTCGAGCGCCAGTTGCGCGACGCCAGTGGCGAGTCGGTGCGCCAGAAACTGGAGCAGTACCTTGAGATGGTGCCCTGTGGCACCTGCCAGGGGCTGCGCCTGCGGCCCGAGGCCCTGGCGGTCCGGGTGGGGCCCTATGCCATCCATGAGCTCACCGCCGTGAGCGTGGCCGAAACCCTTGAGCGGATCGAGGCTCTGATGGGGCTGGCAGAGGGGGCCAAGCCCCTGCTCACACCTCGCCAGATCCAGATCGGTGACCTGGTGCTGCGCGAGATCCGCATGCGGCTCAGGTTCCTGCTGGATGTGGGCCTCGATTACCTCAGCCTCGATCGGCCGGCCATGACGCTCTCGGGCGGTGAGGCCCAGCGCATCCGCCTGGCCACCCAGATCGGCGCCGGCCTCACCGGCGTGCTCTACGTGCTGGATGAACCCAGCATCGGCCTGCACCAGCGTGACAACGATCGCCTGCTGAACACGCTCTTCAAACTGCGCGATCTGGGCAACACCCTGATCGTGGTGGAGCACGACGAGGACACGATCCGTGCCGCCGACCACCTCGTCGACATCGGCCCCGGAGCTGGTGTTCATGGGGGCCACATCGTGGCGGAAGGGTCCCTGCAGAACCTGCTGGAGGCCGAGGAGTCGCTCACCGGCGCCTATCTCAGCGGACGCCTCGCCATTCCCACCCCGGCTGAACGGCGCGCTTCCGGCAGCCGCAAGCTCACCCTGGTCAACTGTCGCCGCAACAACCTCCAGGGCCTTGACATCGACATTCCCCTCGGTCGTCTCGTGGCTGTCACCGGGGTCAGTGGCAGCGGCAAGAGCACCCTGGTGAATGAGCTTCTGCATCCAGCGCTGGAGCACAAGCTCGGGATGCGGGTGCCCTTCCCCTCTGGCATGGAGGAGCTACGCGGTATCCAGTCGGTCGACAAGGTGATCGTGATCGACCAGAGCCCGATCGGTCGCACCCCCCGCTCCAACCCGGCCACCTACACCGGCGCCTTTGATCCGATCCGCCAGGTGTTCGCCGCCACTGTGGAGGCCAAGGCCCGCGGGTATCAGGTGGGTCAGTTCAGCTTCAACGTCAAAGGAGGTCGCTGCGAGGCCTGCAGTGGCCAGGGTGTGAACGTGATCGAGATGAACTTCCTTCCCGATGTGTACGTGCAGTGCGATGTCTGCAAGGGGGCCCGCTACAACCGCGAAACTCTCCAGGTGGCTTACAAGGGCTTCAACATCGCCGAAGTGCTGCAGATGACGGTGGAGCAGGCCGCTGATGTGTTCTCCGCCATCCCCCAGGCTGCGGACCGTCTGCGCACCCTGGTGGACGTGGGCCTGGGTTACATCAAACTGGGCCAGCCGGCCCCCACCCTCTCCGGCGGTGAGGCCCAGCGGGTGAAGCTGGCCACCGAACTCTCCAAGCGCGCTACCGGCAAGACCCTCTACCTGATCGACGAGCCCACCACCGGATTGAGTTTCTACGACGTCCATAAACTCATGGACGTGATGCAGCGGCTGGTGGACAAGGGCAATTCGATCGTGGTGATCGAGCACAACCTCGATGTGATCCGCTGTGCTGACTGGCTGATTGATCTTGGGCCCGAGGGGGGCAACAAAGGTGGCGAGATCGTGGTGGCGGGAACCCCTGAGCAGGTGGCTGAGCACCCCACCAGCCACACAGGTCGTTACCTCCGCCAGGTGCTGGCGCAGCATCCCGCCTCGGCTGCGGCGACGGCCTGATCCCAGGCGTCAGCGGCAGCCCTGAACGGAAATGCGATAGCTGAAGCCCGTGGAGTCCGGGTCAGAGCTGGAGCCCACCTTGAAATTCATCTGGCTGGCCTGCTTGCCGGCAATCGCTGGGAAGGGGCCGAACATCCGGCCCGTGCCGATTGGGGGTGTCATCAGCTCATTGATGACCTGGAGGCTGGAGCCATCGTTGAACTTCATGAACCCTTCCACCGGATACTTGGCTGCGGCGTCAGAGGACACAGCCGTGAAGAAGAACTTGAAGTTGCTGTAGGGCTGATCCACGCTGAAATCGGTGTTCCAGTTGGTCTGGCCCAGCACCATGCCGAGTGGGGACAGCCGTGGTCGTTGCACGCGCTTCGTGACGATCGGCGTTGTGCCGGTGCCGCCGATGGGCTGGAGAAAGGTGCAGCGCTCGGCGGCCACGGCGCCGCCAGCTCCGCCGCTGACCAGAAGGGATGCCGTCAGGGTCAGCAGGGCGAGGCGGTTCATACGATGCTTTCAAGTTGATCCAGTTAAAGCGGTTGCCTGGCGGCCCGGTTGAGGGGGTTGGCTTGTGATCTGCCAATCGGTGATCCAATCGGAGATCATGGTGGGATTACGCCAACCCGACGTGCGCGCGTCCAGCTTTCCGTTTCCAGCTCCCTGGCTCGTCGTCACAGCAGCGCTACTCGCCTCGATTGGGGGATTGTCGCGGCCGGCGGCCGCCCTCGAGCGGATCGATCTGCGTTTACCGCTGCTGGACACCAGCTTCACCATCAAGCTCTCGGAATTCCAGAAACCCGGCGGCCTGTTGAGCGGCAACAGTGATCTGGCCGAACTGGATCAGGCCACCAATGGGGCGGTGGGCCGGAAGCTTGGGGTGTTCCTCGACTATCGCCTGCCGCTGCGAAGCAAGGAGGTTTTGGGTCAGGTGGCGGGTTCGGCTCTGCTGAACCAGGCCCTGCTGCTGGTGTCGGCCATCGGTGGAATCGATGGGCTGCCTGCCAATCTCAATGGCCAGGAAATCTCTGCTGTGCTGGACCGGGCTGCTGCCAAAGGGCCGCTCACCATGCTCAATGTCTTGCAGGCCCTGCCTGGCCAGACCGCATCGGTGGACCTGGAGGTGGCCCTGTTTGCCGTGCGGCGTCTCGCCTCGCAGCAGAAACCGGCGGACCGCCTGATCGCCGCCACCCCTGCGGCAACGGTGGATCCTGCCCTCAGCAAGCCTGGCCCCCTTCCGGTGGAACGCCGGGAGACGAGCCTGGTGGTGAGCCATCGCCCCGAGCCGCTGCGGCTGGTGGTGATCGCCCCGAGCCGACAGGCCAATGGCCGCCTTGTGCTGATCTCCCACGGGCTCTGGGACAGTCCGCTGAGCTTCGAGGGCTGGGCGAAGCATCTGGCCAGCAATGGCTACACGGTGCTGATGCCCTTCCATCCCGGCAGCGATCAATCCCAGCAACAGGCCATGCTCTCCGGCAAGGTGCCACCACCGGACCCAGCCGAGCTCAAGTTGCGGCCCCTGGATGTGTCGTCTTTGATTGATGGGGTGGCCTCCGGCAAGCTGGGGCTGCCAACCGGTCTCAACACCGACTTCGTCGCGGTGCTGGGTCAGTCCTGGGGTGCCACCACCGTCTTGCAGCTTGCCGGTCTGCAGCCCAGTGCGGTGCGCCTGAACGAACGCTGCAAGGACGTCAAGGATCCCTCCCGCAATCTCAGCTGGGTGCTGCAGTGCAGTTTCATCAGTGCGGTCGACAATGCTGGCCTGGCCGATCCCCGGGTCAAGGCGGTGGTGGCGGTGAGTCCGCCGATGTCGCTGCTGTTCAACACCGGTGCCGCCCGCGCCATGAACGCCCGGGTGTTGCTGGTCAGTGGCAGCCGTGACTGGGTGGTGCCGGCCGGGCCGGAGGCGATCACGCCGATGCAGTCCAATGCCAGGGGATTGGGCGGTGGCCATCGCCTCGTGCTCGCCCAGGGCGGCGACCACTTCAACCTTGGTTCTACCTACGCCGAAGACGGTGGTGCCCTGCGTGGCCTGCTCCTGGCCTGGGTGAATGGCGCCTTCTCGGCCGGTGCCGCCGCCGCCCCAGGGCCGAACGCTCCTGAACTGCTTCCTGCCAGCGGCTGGGGTGATGCGGCCATGCCCCTGGTGGTGGTCTCCCGAGATCAGCTGGGATCGCCCTGAGACTGAAGCCTGAAAACCGGAGCCTCAGCGCATGTCGTTCGTCTCGAGGGCGTTTGCATCTCCAGATTCCGCTTCCAGCGAGGCGGAGTGGCTTGTGTTCAGGTCCGGCATCCAGTAGCTCAGGTCGTCGTGCCAGTAGAGCCGGCCCGCCAGCCGCGTCGTGCTGAGCCTGGTGCTGCCCAGCTTGCTGATCAGATTCCCCAGCTCCAGCGGCGAGAGATCGGTGCTGAGGTCGTTGCCGGCGATCCTGAGCAGCTCAGGCAGGCGGGTCACGGAGCTGGGCTGGGCCAGTTTGCGGAACACCTCGCGGATCACCAGCTGCTGGCGTTCCATCCGGCCGATGTCGCCCAGCTCGTCATTGCGGAAGCGCAGGAAACCCTCCAGGTCTTTCCCCTTGAGTAACTGCACGCCGGGGTAGAGATCGATGTAGAGACCCTGGCGGGTGTCGGTGTAGTACATCCGTTTGGGCACATCCACCTCGACACCCCCCAGGGCCTCGGCGAGGTTCTGGACCGCGTCGAGATTCACCAGCAGGTAACGGTCCACCGGGGTTCCCAGCAGGCCGGTGAGCTCCTCCTTGACGGCTTCCAACCCACCGGAGGCGTAGAGGGCGTTGGCCTTGAGCACCCCGAAGCGACTGGATTCGATGAAGGTGTCCCGCGGCACCTGGGTGAGCTTGGTGGTGCCGTCGTGGATGTCGGCGACCACCATCACATCCGTGCTGCCGCTGATCTGGTCGGAGCCCAGGATCAGGATGCGGTGCTGATCGATGGGGAGAGGCGGCACCAGCTTGCCCAGCGTTGGCGCCATGCGGCTCAGGGCCGCCAGGGCAGGAGCGATCAGCTGTGGCAGTGGGCCCGCCAATCCATAGCCAAGGCCGATGCCGCTGGCGAAGGCCAGCAGGATGGCCGGCCGCAGGACACGCCTGAGCAGACCAATAGGCTTAGTTGTGGCAGTGCCGTGCCCCTGGCGGCGGTTGAGGGCGATCACGGTGGCCGCCGCTCGCTCAGCCTGATTGGCAGCGTCGCCCTTGCCGGAGCTTGAATGGTTGGGGCGTCGCTGGGCCTGGGACATGGGGAATCCTTACGGGCGCACCATAAATCCCAAAAGAGCTAGTGGCCAGTGGGCAACACGGCTCAGCCCGCCGCCACCACGGTGATTTTCCCGGCAGCACGATCAGCCAGAGCCCGCGCCTCGGCCACGTCCGTTCCGGTCGCCAGGGCAACCCCCATGCGGCGATTGGGGCGGGCGTTGGGTTTGCCGAAGAGCAGCACCTGGGTGCCTGGTTCCGCCAGGGCCTCGGCCACACCGGTGTAGGCCACGGTGTCGAGGGTCTGATCCGCCAGGATCACCCGGCTGGCGGCGGCGGAGCTGGAGCGGATGACCGGGATCGGCAGGCCCAGCACCGCGCGGAGGTGCAGCTCGAATTCGCTCAGGTTTTGCCCCATCAGCGTGACGAGGCCTGTGTCGTGGGGGCGGGGGGAGAGCTCGGAGAAGACCACCTCCTCCCGGCCGGGCTCGCCGCAGAGGAAGAACTCGACCCCGAACAGCCCGGCGCCCCCCAGCTCGTCGGTGACGGCCAGGGCCATGGCCTGGGCGGCCGCCAGCTGTGCTTCCCCCAGAGCGGCCGGCTGCCAGCTGCATTGGTAGTCGCCGCGCTCCTGCAGATGGCCGATCGGCGGGCAGAAGAGGGTGGGGCCCGACCAGGGCCTGACGGTGAGCAGGGTGATCTCCAGCTCGAAGGGCTGGAACTCCTCCACGATCACGCAGGAGCCGGCGCCCCTGGCCCCGTCGAGGGCCGCCTGCCAGGCGGCGGCAAGGCCGTGCTCTGAATGCACCACGCTCTGGCCCTTGCCGGAGGAGCTCATCACTGGCTTGACCACCACGGGCCAGCCCAGGGGAGCCGCCACGGCCATCAGTTCCTCGGCACTTTCGGCGTAGGCGAACCGGGCTGTGCGCAGGCCGAGCTTGCCGGCGGCCAGATCCCGGATCCGGTCGCGGTTCATGGTCATCGCCGTGGCCCGTGCGGTGGGAATCACCGTGATCCCCTCCGCTTCGACCTCAGCAAGGGCGTCCACCGCCAGGGCCTCGATTTCCGGGATAACCAGATCGGGGCGGTGGCGCCTCACGACGGCCTTGAGAGCCTCCGGGTCGGTCATGGCGATCACCTCCGCCTGATCGGCCACCTGCATCGCCGGCGCGCCGGGGTAACGGTCGACAGCGATCACCCGGCAACCCAGCCGCTGGGCGGCTATGGCCACCTCCTTGCCCAGTTCACCGCTGCCCAGCAGCATCAGGGTTCGCGGCAGGGAGGGGGCGGCCATGGGGCTAGTGGAAATCTCGCCTCGATCTTCGCCCCCGGCAAAGCCTGCTAGAGAAGGCATCCGCGCCTGACCGTCTTGCAGAGCCTGCTGTTCGCCTTCTCCACCGCCGGTGATGCCGATGCCGGACTGGTGTTCGGTCAGGACATCGCCACGTTCCAGAAGTGGGCCCTGATCTACCTGGTGCTCTCCTCGCTGGGGTTTGTGGCCGTATGGGTGGTGGGCTACCTGCGTCGCTGAGGGCCCGGGAGCCGCTCAGCCTCCTGGGATCAGATCCAGCTGGCGCACCGGCGGCTCCTCACTGATGAACCCATAGGCCTCGAACACGCCCTCATCGGGATGGGTGATGTGCTGCCCGTCGCTGTGCCGCTCCAGGTTGAACCCCTCAGCGGCCATGCGCCGCATCAGCGCCGCCGCCTCCTCGAAGCGGGCCGCCATGGCCTCGAGGCTGGCGCAGTCGGCGGTCAGACCCTGTTCCTTCCAGGTGAAGTAGGCCACTTCAGACTCCCGTTGATTCAGTCACCCCTCAATTCTGCTGCGGATTCACTCAGGGCAACAACAGCAATCCCAGCAGCACCAGCAGGGCGCTGGCCCCCCAGAAGCGCACCACCACCGTCAGCTCGGGCAGGCCACCCAGCTCGTAATGATGGTGCAGCGGTGCCATGCGGAACAGGCGACGGCCCTGACCATCGGGGCCCTTGGTGGCCTTGAACACCCACACCTGCAGGATCACCGAGAGCGATTCCGCCAGGAACACGCCTCCCATCAGCAACAGTGGCCAGAGGCTGTCGCTGAGCAGGGCCACCGCGCTCAGGGCCGCCCCCATTGCCAGAGAGCCGGTGTCGCCCATGAACACCCGGGCCGGGTGGCGGTTGTGGGCCAGGAACCCAAGCCAGGCCCCGGCCATGGCGGCGCAGAAACCGGCCATGGCCGGATCCCCCAGAGAGCTCCGCAGCATCAGCTGGGCGCCGAAGCCGGTGAAGACGATGGCGCCGCAGCCTGCCGCCAGGCCATCAAGGCCGTCGGTGAGGTTGGTGGCGTTGCTCTCCGCCAGGAACACGAACAATCCCAGGGGCAGGATCAGCAGTCCGAGGGGCAGCACCCAGCCCAGGGCCAGGGAGACATCCGGGCGGATCCAGAGGTTCCACTGGGCCAAGGCCAGGAACAGGGCCGCAGCCAGGGCCTGCAGCAGCAGCTTGCCCGGTGGGGTCAGTCCGGTGTTGGTCTGGCGGGTGAGACTGCGCCAGTCGTCGATGCCGCCGATGGCCAGGTAGGCCAGGGTGATCGCCGCCACCGCCAGCAGCCGGTCATCACCGGGTGAGACCAGCCCACCCACGATCACCCCCACCGGCACCACCAGCAAGCCACCCATGGTGGGCGTTCCGGCCTTGCCGTGGTGGCCCTGGGGGCCCTCTTCCCGGATCACCTGGCCGAGCTTCAGGACCCGCAGCCGGGGAATCCCCCAGTGGCAGAGCGCCCAGCTCACCAGGGCGGCCACCAGCAGGGGCGGTGTGAGCTGGGGAGCACCGCTGAGGCGGTCAAAGATCACGCAGGCGACCAGGACGGCCGCGGCCAGCAAAAGGGCGCCCGGCCGACCATCGGCTGGGGTTGCTGGAGACCCTGCTGGGGCCGGCATTTGGGTTGTTCGGGCCAAGACTCCTGGCGCCGCCGCGGCGCTGTGGCGATGCGGCCGGACCTTAGGTCAGGACTCAGTCCTCCCAGTTCTCGTCGGACTGCTCATCGGCCTGGTTGTACTCCTCCTTCTCGCCCATCAGAGCCGAAAGCTCCTCTTCTTCCACCGTGCTCACATCCGGAGCTGCCGTTTCCTCATCTGCCACCAGGCGGCCACTGCTCTCCAGCCAGCTGAGCAGATCGGGCTCATCCCGCAGGGGTAGCACCGGAGCCGGCTCATCCCGCCGGTAGCGGGTGAGCGAGGGGTTGATGCTGTCGAGGGTGCTCATGGAAAGCCTGTTAAGCGTGCAACCGTTGGACGCCGATCGACCACCATAAGCCAGCAGCTCGAATCCTTCCCTTGATTGCCGGCAAACTCACCACGCTGGTCCTGGGCTGGAGCCTGGCCCTGCTGATCAGTGCTCTGCTGGTGTCGGCAGGCCAGCGCTGGCCCGACCCCCTGCCCGTGGTGGCCTGGCAGGTGTGGGGACTGGTGCTCATCCCGCCACTGCTGATGGGGGTCTGGATCGCCAGCCGCTGGCGCCGGTGACAAGGGACAATCCTGCAACAGCTCGCACGCACAGGACTGAGGGGATGGCACAGGAGCAGGGCGCCAGGGCAAAACGGGTGGTGCTCGCCTACTCCGGTGGGGTGGACACCAGTGTCTGCATTCCCTACCTGAAGCAGGAATGGGGCGTGGAGGAGGTGATCACCTTCGCCGCCGACCTCGGCCAGGGCGATGAGCTGGAGCCGATCCGCCAGAAGGCGCTCGACTCCGGCGCCAGCCAGTCGATCGTGGGGGATCTGATCGATCCCTTCATCCGCGAGTTCGCCTTCCCTGCCATCCGTGCCAATGCCCTCTATGAGGGGCGCTATCCCCTCTCCACGGCCCTGGCCCGGCCCTTGATCGCCCGCCGGTTGGTGGAGGTGGCCCGGGAGCTGGGCGCTGATGCCGTGGCCCATGGCTGCACGGGCAAAGGCAATGATCAGGTGCGCTTCGATGTGGCGATCGGCGCCCTTGCTCCCGATCTGAAGGTGCTGACCCCGGCCCGGGAATGGGCCATGAGCCGGGAGGAAACGATCGCCTACGGCGAGCGCTGCGGCATTCCGGCCCCGGTGAGCAAGGCAAACCCCTATTCGATCGATCTCAACCTGCTGGGCCGCAGCATCGAGGCCGGCCCGCTGGAGGATCCTCTGGTGGAGCCTCCGGAAGAGGTCTTTGCCATGACCCGCTCGATCCGCGACACACCTGAGGAGCCCCAGGTGGTGGAGATCGCTTTCGAGCAGGGCAACCCCGTCGCGATCGATGGCGTCAGCCTCGATCCGGTCAGTGTGATCCGCCGTGCCAATGAGCTGGCCGGCCTCCATGGCTTCGGACGCCTTGACATCATCGAGAACCGGGTGGTCGGGATCAAGTCGAGGGAGATCTATGAAACTCCTGGTCTGCTGTTGCTGATCCGTGCCCACCAGGAGCTCGAAAGCCTCACCCTGGCCGCCGACGTAATGCGCTACAAGCGCCAGATTGAATCCAGCTGGGCCGATCTCGTCTACCAGGGACTCTGGTTTGGCCCGCTCAAGCAGGCACTCGATGGTTTCCTGGATTGCACCCAGGCCACAGTCAATGGCATGGTGCGTCTGCGGCTGCACAAGGGCAATGCCGTGGTGATCGGCCGCTCCAGCAGCAGCGACAGCCTTTACGTGCCCTCGATGGCCACCTATGGCAGCGACGATCGCTTCGATCACCGGGCTGCAGAGGGCTTCATCTACGTGTGGGGGATGCCGACCCGGCTGTGGGCGGCCAGCCGGCGTCAGGCCTGAGGAAAAACCGACAGCGGGACTCGGCGTTGATTCAGGCGGGAGGCTGACCACGCCTTAGCCAGCGCTGCCGCAGGGCCCGCAACGGCTCGAAAGCATCCTGCTGACTTGCGCCTCGCGCTGGTCTGAGCTCGTGCTCAGGGACTGGTGGGGGAGGCGGTGGTGCCGGCGGCAACAGGCGCCTTGCCTGCTCCCTGAGGGCGTGATTGTCCTGGGCCAG
The DNA here is from genome assembly GCF_002252625.1 of Synechococcus sp. 1G10. Lineage (GTDB taxonomy): Bacteria > Cyanobacteriota > Cyanobacteriia > PCC-6307 > Cyanobiaceae > Regnicoccus_A. The sequence goes on from NZ_NQKW01000005.1 coordinate 112,660, forward strand.
CAGCTGCTGCTGATCGAGCAGGGGCTGCAGGCGCTGGTGAAATTTACGCTCGAAGATCTGGGGCAGATCTCTTATCAGCTCCTCGAGATCGGCCAGTTGAAGTCTCGCCCGCTCCAGGTCCTGCTGGCAGGTCAACAGTTGAGCCTTGGTGGCCTCCAGCTCCAGAGTTGCCTCCCGCAGAGCGCTCCTGAGCCGATCCCCCGTGGGCTCAGAATCTGGCTCTGGACTCTGCAGGTCGGCCGGAATCTGCACTGGCGGGATTCCTGGCCTGGGGAGGTCATCAACCATCAGTTGGCCAGGATTGATGGCGGATCCATCATCCCCAGGTTGGGCGGGATTCGTTGATTTCCGCTGGTTCAGCTTTCGGCTGTGACCGGTTCTGCGGCGGCAGGAGCGCTGCGGGGGGTGGGCAGCGGCCCGTCCTGCTTGACGGTGAGATAGCGGATCACGTCTTCGCTGAGGCGCATGGCGCGCTCAAGCAGGGCCACCTGCTGCCCGTCACCGTCGTGGTTGAGCTGCACGTAGATGCCTTCGCGGTGCTTGGCAATCGTGTAGGCCAGCCGACGTTTGCCGCGCATCTGGCAATCCAGCACTTCAGCGCCGGCTTCTGTGAGCAGATCGCGGTACTTGGCCACATGGGTTTCCACCTCTTCCTCCGGGATGTCCGGACGAAGGATGTACATGGTTTCGTAGTAAGGCTTCTGCGACATGGGGGCTGAGGCTCCGTGATGGGCTCTTGGGAGGCCGGCGGCAGAGCGCTGCCAGCAACGGATTGGCCAGCCTACCTGCCGGTCTCCTGCGGATTCCGCTCTGCCGCCCCTGCTGTCAGTAGAGCTGCATCCGCACCGCTTCCGAGACCGTGGGGATGTCGGCTTCACGGCCACGGATGCTCTGAACCACCGAGAACACCACCAGCAGCAGGGTGGCGAGGAACACGGTGTTGCTGAGGGTGCGAAGTGCAAAGCCTGCCCCCAGCGGGCGCAGCAGAACGCTGAAGGCCAATGAGAGCAGGATCAGCACGATGTCGATCAGGATCGCCTGCAGCACGTTGAAGCGGATGAAATAAGGCACCCGGGCATTGCGGACCACTGCCAGGAACAGCATCAGGAACAACAGAAACCCTCCGAAGGGAATCTGCTGCTGCAGGGCCATCAGCGGCAGTGCCGGCAGCACCAGCCACTGCAGGGCCGGCACCAGGCTGAACAGGGCCTCACCGAAGGGCACCCCGTCACTCCAGGGGAGCAGATAGGCCAGCACGGCCAGGAGCCGTTGCCAGATCGGGGGGCCTTCCATGGATGCGGGGCGCGTTGGCTGCATTGCGCTCAGGCTAGGGGGGTAGCCCCTGCCGCCAGTGATCAGGCGCTGCTGAGCTGATCGAGCGCGGCCTGGCGCATCGCCGCCAGCGGCAGTGCCAGCGGCGTGGTTTCGGAGCGCCCCGGCGCTGAGAGCCAGAGCCTCAGGGCGGCGGCTCCCTGCTGCACCAACATTTCCAGGCCATCGAGCACACTGCAGCCCCGCTGGCGGGCCTCCAGCAGCAGGCGGCTTGGCCGGGGTGTGTAGATCAGGTCGTAGACCAGACTGCCAGGGCGCAGTGCTTCGAGGTCAGCCGCCTCCAGAGGGCAGGCGCCGGCGTTGGCTCCCATGCCCACAGGCGTGGTGTTCACCACCAGATCGGCCTCGGCCAGCGCCATCAGCAGGTCGCCGTGCCCATCGGCCGCCGCCGGCCAGGCCACTCCGCTGAGCTGGGGTGCCCATGACCCGCACTCCGCCAGGAACGCCGCCAGGGCATCGGGCCGACGTCCGGCCAGCTGAATATGCTCCAGTCCCAGCTCCACCAGGGCCGCCACCACGGCCCGGGCGCTGCCGCCGCAGCCCAGCACCAGGGCCCGTCCCCCCGCCAGGTCTGGCACCGAACCCGCTTCTTGGCCGACGCCGGCTCGCAGCGGCGCGAGAAACCCTTCCACGTCGGTGTTGGTGCCCAGCCAGCCGCCGCCCTCACGTCGCACCAGGGTGTTCACGGCCCCGACCCGCCGGGCCAGGGGGGTGAGCTCCGCCGCCAGCTCCGCCACCGCCCGCTTGTGGGGCAGGGTCACGTTCAGTCCACGACAGTCGATGGCCTCCAGGGCCCGCACCACCACCGCCAGATCAAGGGCCTGCACCGGCAGGGCCAGGTAGATCCAGTCGAGACCCAGCTCCCGCAGGGCGGCGTTGTGCATCGCCGGCGAGAGGGAATGGCGCACCGGATCGCCGAGAACGGCCACGAGCGAGGTGCGGGCGGAGATCTCAAGTGGCATGGCGGCTGGGTTCTGGGGCGATGCCGGGAGCGAAATGTACGGGCCTGGCCGCCACCCGCCCGCTCTCTGTTCGGAAACCACACCTCGCCTGCGGTGGCCCCCGCTGCTGAAGATGCATGGGACAGAACATTCAATTCAAAGGAGGTGAGAACCCATGGGTAAGGTTGTCGGCATTGACCTTGGCACCACGAACAGCTGCGTGGCGGTGATGGAGGGCGGCAAGCCCACCGTTATTGCCAATGCGGAAGGGTTCCGCACCACCCCATCGGTGGTTGCTTACACCAAGAACCAGGATCAACTGGTGGGCCAGATCGCCAAGCGTCAGGCGGTCATGAACCCTGAGAACACCTTCTATTCGGTGAAGCGCTTCATCGGCCGTCGGGTCGATGAGGTGAACGAGGAATCGAAGGAAGTGAGCTATGGCGTCGAGAAGGCGGGCGCCAATGTCAAGGTGAAGTGCCCGGTGCTGAACAAGCAGTTCGCGCCTGAAGAGGTGAGTGCCCAGGTGCTGCGCAAGCTGGCCGATGACGCCGGTAAGTACCTCGGTGAAACCGTCACCCAGGCGGTGATCACGGTGCCTGCCTACTTCAACGATTCCCAGCGTCAGGCCACCAAGGATGCCGGCAAGATCGCCGGCCTCGAAGTGCTGCGCATCATCAACGAGCCCACGGCAGCTGCTCTTGCCTACGGCCTCGACCGGAAGAGCAACGAGCGCATCCTGGTCTTCGACCTTGGCGGCGGCACCTTCGACGTCTCGGTGCTCGAAGTGGGCGATGGCGTGTTCGAGGTGCTCTCCACCAGTGGCGACACCCACCTAGGCGGCGACGACTTCGACAAGGTGATCGTCGATCATCTGGCCGCCAGCTTCAAAGCCAATGAAGGCATCGATCTGCGCCAGGACAAGCAGGCCCTGCAGCGCCTGACCGAGGCGGCCGAGAAGGCCAAGATCGAGCTCTCCAGCGCCACCCAGAGCGAAATCAACCTGCCGTTCATCACGGCCACTCCCGAGGGTCCCAAGCACCTCGATCTCACCCTCACCCGGGCCAAGTTCGAGGAGCTGGCCTCCAAGCTGATTGATCGCTGCCGGGTTCCGGTGGAGCAGGCTCTCAAGGACGCCAAGCTCTCCTCCTCAGAGCTCGATGAGGTGGTGATGGTGGGTGGTTCCACCCGCATTCCCGCAGTGCTTGAGCTGGTCAAGCGGGTCACCGGCAAGGACCCCAACCAGACGGTCAACCCCGATGAGGTGGTGGCCGTTGGTGCCGCCATTCAGGGAGGTGTGCTGGCCGGTGAAGTGAAGGACATCCTTCTCCTCGATGTCACTCCGCTGTCGCTGGGCGTGGAAACCCTGGGCGGCGTGATGACCAAGATGATCACCCGCAACACCACCATCCCCACCAAGAAAGCCGAGGTGTACTCCACCGCTGTGGATGGTCAGACCAATGTGGAAATCCACGTGCTCCAGGGGGAGCGCGAGCTTGCCTCCGACAACAAGAGCCTGGGAACCTTCCGTCTCGATGGCATCCCGCCTGCACCTCGCGGCGTTCCCCAGATCGAAGTCACCTTCGACATCGACGCCAACGGTATCCTCAGCGTCACCGCCAAGGACAAGGGCAGCGGCAAGGAGCAGAGCATCTCGATCACCGGGGCCTCCACCCTCAGCGAGAACGAGGTGGAGAAGATGGTGAAGGACGCTGAGGCCAACTCGGCTGCCGACAAGGAGAAGCGCGAGCGCATCGACCTGAAGAACCAGGCCGAAACCCTCATCTATCAGTCTGAGAAACAACTCACCGATCTTGGCGACAAGGTCACTGCGGAGGTCAAAGCCAAGATGGATGAGAAGCGCCAGCACCTCCAGGATGCTGTCGACAAGGAGGACTACGAGGCAATGAAGACCCGCTTTGAGGAGCTTCAGAAGGAGCTCTATGAAGTAGGGGCCTCGGTCTACCAGCAGGCCGGCGCTGAAGCCGGTGCTCCTGGTGCCGAACCGGGCGGCAACGGTGCTGCCGGCGCCACATCCTCAGGCCCCAGTGCCGATGATGTGATCGATGCGGAGTTCACCGAGAGCAAGTGAACGGGTCGTGATCGTGGCCGGGTGTCTCTTGGTGTCGCCCGCCACGGTCGTCGACCATAGCCTCAACCAGGAAAGCCCTCTTTGCATTGCAAAGAGGGCTTTTTTCTGCTCCGATACCGGTCAAAGGTCCCGTAGGGATCGACTGGCGAGGATTACTTGCCGATGCTGGCCACGGCTTCCTTGGCCCGGGCCACCACTTCGGGGGGCAGGCTCACGTAACCAAGTTCGGGGGCCAGCGATTGTGCCTTTGGAGAGAGGGTGTGCTCGAACACTTTCTGCAGTAACGCGGTCTTGTCACCGTTACCGCTCTTGTAGAGCAGGATCCAGGTGAAGGTCACGATCGGGTAGCCGGCTGCCGGATTCGGATCACTTCCCACCAGATCCGGACCGATGTCGATCGAGCCCAGTGCCGTAGTGGCGGTTTCGTTCGTGGGTTTGAGCATCTCACCGCTCTTGTTCTGCACGGCCGCCGCCTGCAGTTCTCCCTGTACGTAGGCGGTTTCCACATAGCCGATGCCGCCGGGTGTCTGCTTCAAGGTGGCGGCGATTCCTTCATTACCCTTGGCACCCACGCCGGTGGGCCAGGCCACCGATTTGGCTGCCCCGGGTCCGTTCTTCCACTCGTCGCTGAAGGCCGCCAGGCTGTTGGTGAAGTTGTAGGTGGTGCCGGAGCCATCGGAGCGGTACACCACGTTGATCGGCTTGTCCGCGCAGCCCAGATCCTTGTAGTTCTTGATCTTGCCGAGGAACACGTCCACCACCTGCTCCTGGCTGAGCTTGAGATCACAACCCGGCAGGTTGTAGGCCACGGCGATGGCGCCCGCCGTCATCGGCACCTGAACCACGCCTCGCTTGACCTTGGCGATGTCGTCCGCCTTCATCGGCGCGTCGGAGGCGCCGAAATCGACGGTACCCGCCACAAACTGACGAACGCCAGCTCCTGATCCAACCGATTGGTAGTTGACGTTGATGCCCTCGCTGGCCAGATCCTGGAACCAGCGCTGATAGATCGAGGCCGGGAAGGAGGCTCCGGCTCCATTGAGGCTGCCGGTGAGAGCCCCGCCGCCGCCGCCGCCACCGCCGCAGGCGGAGAGGGCCAGGCTGAGGCTGAGACCCAGGGCCGTACCGACCTTGGCGAGGGAATTTGGCTGGCTTCGTTTCATGGTGTGGAGAAAACTCTTCGGGCCTGCAGTCACCCAGTGACGCTATCCAGCCGTCTACCCCAATTCGTTAACGACAGGTAAGGGAACCTTCGATCTGCTCCACGGCCCACTGGGCAGAGGCCGGTGCCAGCAGCACTCCATTGCGGTAGTGACCACTCAGCAGCAGCAGTCCAGGCTCCAGATGCTCCAGCAGCGGGGCCGGCCTACCGAGGGGCCTCGCCCGCAGGCCCTGCCAGCGGCGGATCACTGCCGCATCTCTCAGCCAGTCGCAGCCCAGGACCCTGCCGGCGAGCTGTCGCATCGGTCCCAGCAGCTCCGGGTCGGCCTGATCCCCCGGCTCCAGGGTCGCCCCCAGCCAGAGACCCCCGCCTGGCCGAGGCACCAGGTTGAGCCCCTGCCAGACCACTGGGCAGGGCCAGCGGATCGGCGCGCTGGTCGCCAGCTCCAGGCACTGGCCGAGCACGGGCTGCAGCGGTCGCTGGTGCCCGAGGGGGGCAAGAAGCCCTTCGCTGGCCAGGCCAGCTGCCAGCACCACCCAATCGGCCGTGATGGCCTGCGCGCCTGAGCAGCCCTGCACTCTCCAGCCTGCCGGCTGCCGCTCCAGCCCCACCACCCGCTCGCTGAGCAGCTCCAGGCCCTGCCGCAGGCCATCACGGCGAAAAGCATCCATGGCGGCCAGGGGATCCAGCTGTCCGTCCTGGGCGGAGTGGAGGCCACCCGCGTTGGTCTCGGTTTCAACCAGGCTCAGACCCAGCTCCTGCAGCCGAGATGGCTCCCACCAGCTCAGGGGCAGACCGAGGGCCTGGCGTTCCTCCAGCAGCTGGCGCAGCCGTTTGGTGTCGCCGATGTCATGCGGCAGCAGAAGCAGGCCGGCCTGGAAGGGGATCGGCCAGCCACGCCCGCTCAGCTGCTGGCGCCACTGGGTCCAGAGGCTCAGGGAGGCCTGGCGCAGGTGCCAGGCGCGGCCCCTGCTGCGCTGGAACACCTGGGCCATCAACACCCCCAGGGCCGCGGCACTGCCGTTGCCGCAATCCTGCGGATCAGGCCCATGGGCGTCAGGGGCGATCAGCCGCACTCGATGGCCGCGGCCTTGAAGCAGCCAGGACGTGGCCAGGGCGACGATGCCGGCGCCGATCACCACTACCGAGCGAGGCTCGGCCGGACGCTCAGGATGTGGCTGGGAAGCGCTCAGGCTGCGGAGCCACTGGGCAGCGCAGCGGCGGGGAGCACCTCGGAGTAGGAACCGAAGCCCCTGGCCACCTTGATGTAGCCCTTACGCAGCCGTTCTCCGTCCTGGAGGCGTGCGGCCTCATCCAGCTCGGCCAGAGCGCTCTTGAGCTGGTTGGCCCTGGCGGTGGCTTCGACGCGGTCGGCGGGGAGAAGACGCTGATTGATGTAGAGCATTTCCCGGCCCACTTCCTGCATGGGTCCGTGGATCAGATTCCTGGTGAACACCCAGTTCTTGTCGTTCACCAGTGAGGCCAGCTCGGGCAGCCGTTCCTTGGCTGCCAGGAATCCCTCGGCCTGCCGCTGGATGATCGCCAGATCGGCGGGACTGATGCTCGGGGGTTTCTTGGCCTGGCCGCCATCGCAGGCCACCAATCCGAAGCTGAGCACCACGGCGAGCGCCAGGAGGCCCAGTTGCCTCAGGGCATGACGAAGGGTGGAAACCAGCTGAACGGCCATGGTGGGCACCGAAGACAGGCGCGACTGTACGTCGCACCGGCATGGCCGTCTGCCCTGCTGGCGACTGGCCTGGAGAGCGCCGGCCACAATGCCCTTCGAGACAGGCCCTGGTGCCGATGAGCGTGCCCACAGCAATCCTGCAGGTGATCTGCCCCGACCGTCCGGGTCTGGTTAGTGAGCTCTCCGGCTGGGTGGCGGCCAACGGTGGCAACATTCGCCATGCCGATCACCACACCGACGCCGGCGCGGGGCTGTTCCTCAGCCGGATCGAGTGGCAGCTGGAGGGTTTCGGACTGCCGCGGGAGGCGGTGGCGCCGGCGGTGACGGCCCTGGCAGAGCGGCTTGGCGGTGACGGCCAGGTCCATTTCTCCGATGTCGCGGCACGCGTCGCGATCTTCGTGAGCAAACAGGATCATTGCCTGGTGGATCTGCTCTGGCGCACCCGGGCCGGGGAGTTGCCGATGCAGGTGCCGCTGGTGATCTCCAATCACCCCGATCTGCAGGCCCTGGCCGAGGATTTCGGTGCACGCTTCGTTCATCTGCCGGTGCTGCCTCACTCCAAGCAGGAGGCAGAGCGGGCGCAGTTGCAGTTGCTCCAAGACCACGGCATCGAGCTGGTGGTGCTGGCCAAGTACATGCAGGTGCTCAGCCCCGACTTCCTGGCCAGCTTCCCTGCGGTGATCAACATCCACCATTCGTTCCTGCCGGCCTTCAAGGGCGCCCAGCCCTATCACCGCGCCTGGGAGCGGGGCGTGAAGCTGATCGGGGCCACTGCCCACTACGTAACCGAAGATCTCGATGGCGGACCGATCATCGAGCAGGCCACCGTGCCCGTCAGTCACCGGGATGATGTGGAGGACCTGATCCGCAAGGGACGTGACATGGAGCGGCTGGCCCTCGCCCGGGCCCTGCGGCTGCACCTGCGCCGCCAGGTGATGGTCTACCGGGGTCGCACTGCCGTGTTCTCGTGAGGCAGGAGTGGCTGCGGCGCCTTGATGCGACCAGGCCCGAGGGCGCCTCGCCCCTGGGCTGGCGTTGTTTTCAGCTGGGCTTGCTGCTGCTGGCCAGCTCAGCCCTGCTGGCCGGAGTTCTCCTGCTGGTGGCCCTGATCCTTGCTTGCCGCCAGCGCCTGCCCTGGTGGCGGGATCGGGTCAATCAGGTGCTGCTGCTGGTATCAGCCCTGATGGTGCTGGGTTGTTTCACCGCCTCCAGCGGCTGGCTGGCCTGGGTGGGCCTGGGTAACTGGCTGCCCTTCTTCTGGGCGTTCTGGGGGTTCCAGCCCTATCTGGCCTCGGCCCAGGCCCGACGCCGGGTGGCCCTCTGGCTTGTGGCCGGCACCGTGCCGGTGATCGTCACCGGCCTTGGACAATTGTTCTGGGGTTGGAGCGGGCCGTTCCAGATCCTGGGGGGAGCGATCATCTGGCACCTCAAAGCCGGCGGCAATCCGTCTGGTCGCCTGGCCGGCCTGTTCGACTACGCCAACATCGCCGGAGCCTGGCTGGCCCTGGCCTGGCCTTTTGCCCTGGCGGCCCTGCTGCAGCGCTCTCAGTCGTGGCTGAAGCGCTTGCCGGCCTTGCTGATCACGGTGGGCCTGGTAGCCGCCATCGCCCTCACCGACTCCCGCAACGCCTGGGGGGCTCTAATACTGGCGCTTCCCCTGGTGGCGGGGCCGGCCCGCTGGATCTGGTTCTTGCCCCTGCTGCTGCTGCTGCTGATCCCCGTAGGGCTCGCCAGCCTGCCGGGGGTGCCCATGGTGCTGCAGGCCCCGGCCCGAGCCATGGTGCCCGAGGCGGTCTGGGCTCGTCTCAACGACTTCAAGTTCGCCGGCGATCGCGACCTGGCCAGCACCCGTCTCAGCCAGTGGGGGGTGGCCGTGGGGCTGATCGCCGAACGGCCCTGGCTGGGCTGGGGCGCTGCGGCTTTCAGCGTGATTTATCCCCTGCGGACGGGCCTGTGGCATGGTCATCCCCACAACGTGGTCATCGACCTGGCCCTGAGCCATGGCCTTCCCGCGGCGGCGATGGTGGTGGCTCTGGTGATCTGGCTGCTCATCCAGGCAGCGCGCCTGGGAATCACCGCAGCTCCGGTGTTCGATCGCGCCTGGTGGGCGGCGGCCCTGGTGCTGGTGACGCTGCACTCCACCGACATTCCGATGTATGACAGCCGCATCAACATTGCCGGCTGGGTGCTGCTCTGCGGCCTGCGGGCCTACTCCCTCAGCCCGGAGTCGCGCAGGCGGGTCTGACGCTGGCTGCCGCGAGGGCCTCCTGCCTGTGACGGGCCAGTGTGGCCTTGGGCAGGGGCCCCTCCAGATGCTCCCAGGGCAGCACCCTCTCCGTGTCCCAGTGACCATGGATCGTGTCCTGCCAGGGCGGGAGCGGGGGCAGGCTTCCCTCTGGTTGCTCGCACACGCTGCGGTAGGCGGTCTTCCAGCCCCCCTGGCTGCCGTGGCGGCCCCGCACGGCGGCGATCACGGCGGCCAGGCGCCGGTCGCTGCGGGAGAGCAGCGCCTGGATCACGCTCCAGCCGTAGCTCTCGGGCCGCAAGTCGATGCCCTTGGGCTGCAGGCGGCGCGCCAGCCGTTTCAGGCGCTTTTCCGCTTCGGGCCGCACCGGTTCCCACTGGAACGGGGTGTGGGCCTTGGGTACGAATGTGCTCACGCCCAGAGAGAGGCGCAGGCAGGGGGAGGCGTTCTTCAGAGCCAGCAGCAGATCGGCGGTGGCTTCGATGTCATCGTCGTCCTCGGTGGGAAGGCCGGCCATGCCGTAGAGCTTCAGGCCGCTGAGCCCGCCCTCCCTGGCGTAGCGGGCCGCCGCGAAGATCTCCTCCGTGGCCAGCTTCTTGTTCACCACCTGCCGCATCCGCTCGCTGCCGCTCTCGATCGCAATCGTCAGCGACTTGCTGCCGCGCTTGGCCAGAATTCGCCCCAGCTGCGGCGTCACTGTGGCGGCCCGCACCGAGCTCACGCTCACCCGGGTGTCATCGAAGCGGTCCTGGTCGAGCCAGCTCAGCAGGTCGGCGAACTGGGGGTGCTGGGTGACCGAGGCCCCCAGCAGGCCCAGCCGGCGTGTGGCCCCCAGGCCCGCCTCCACGGCGGGGATCAGGCCGTCGTCAAGCGACGGGGTGCGGAAGGGCAGGGTGAGATAGCTGGCCAGGCAGAAGCGGCAGAGCTCTGGGCAGCTGCGCACCACCTCCACCATGTGGATCGAGGGCCAGGCCGCCTCGGGGGTGATCACCATCGAGTGGCTGAGGGTGTTACCCCGCCAGGTCTGCTTGGCCACGGTCGCCGGGATGTCTGCTTCGATCGGCTCCACCGCCAGAAGGCTTCCGGCGCTGTCGTAGCGCGGGGCGTAAAGCGCCGGCACATACACACCCGGCACCCGGGCCAGGGCGCGCAGCCTCTCGGCCCTCGGTGCCTGCCGGTGGGCGATCACCGCCTCCACGAAGTCGGGCAGCAACTGTTCGCCATCGCCCAGCAGCACGGCGTCGAAAAAGGGGGCCAGGGGCTCGGGGTTGGCGGTGAGCACCGGTCCGCCCCCGAAGACGATCGGATCGTCCTCGCCCCGCTGACGGCTCCAGAGCGGAATGCGTTGCTGCTCCAGCAGGTCCAGCAGCACCGGGCCATCGAGTTCCCAGCTGAGCGAGAGACCGAAGAGGTCGCAGTGGCGGTGGGGGGGGTCGCCGCGGTCGGTGAACAGCCGCCGCACATCCAGATCGGTGCGCCGCGCCAGGGTCGCCCAGACCACCTGGAAGCCCAGGCTGGTGATACCCACGGAATAAGTGCTTGGGAAGGCAAGCACGGCGCGCAGGGCTCCTGCCTCCGGGGTGGAGGGCTCAAATAGCAGAATTTCCTGGTTCAGAGGTCGGGGGAGAGCGTGCATCTCCAGCGTCTCACCCGGTGGCTGCTCGCAATCCTGAGGGGCTGGATCGGTTGAGGTGTCATCTCTGAGCTGGTGTCGACATCAATGAGGAACCTTCAGACAAAGCTGGTCCAACTGGCGGTAGTGCCCAGGATGTAGACGCCAGTGCCTGTGGCCAGATTCACGCCCTGGATTGTGGCGATGAATTCGTCATTGCTGCTGAATGTGTTATTGCCATTTCCAAGGAAGAGCTCAGTGTTGGATCCATTGTTGCGAATCAGGTATTGACTACCACTGCGCAGCTGAACAAGGTCGCCTTCGCTGCTGTTCAGGTCTTTGATTAGCGCATAGTCGCCAGTACCTTGATTCCTGTTGTTGCCATCGTTGTAAAAGGTGCTGCGCCTCGCGTCGGCCAGCACGAAGGTGTCCTTGCCACCTAGGCCAGTGAGCGTGTCAATGGTACTTTTGCCGTTGTCGTTGCCGCTTTCGCTGACGCCCGCAATCAGGTTGTTTCCGGCATTTCCGGTGATGGTGTCGTTGCCGGGCGTTCCCCAGAAATTGGGACTAACAGGGGCTGGATCGTTGTCGACAATGTTGATCGTGGCAGAACTTGCGCTGCTACTGATGCTGTAGCCAACTCCGCTGGCCAGCGTCAGGATCACGGTTTCGGTGCCTTCGTAGATCTGATCATCGATGGGAGTGATCATCAAATCGACGCTGCTTTGACCAGGATTAAATGTGATGCTGCTGGCAAGTTCCCCACCATTGCTTGAATAGTCGCTGCCGTTGGTGGCGGTTCCGCCGATCTGCAGGAACACCTCGAGACTGTCGTTGGAATCCGAGCGGCTGAGGCGGAAGGTTCCTGGGTCTGGTCCCGTTTCTGAGGCGCTGGCGTCAAAGGCGGCGAGAGACACTTGGGGCAGGGGCACGCTGCTGCCAACGAGCTGGCCGAGGCGCGTGATCGACGAAGGAATATCTAGACGTCCTCCGCTGACGGTGATCCCCGCCAAGGAGCTGGTAGGTGCTGTCCCTTCCAGCAGCGCCTGCTTGATCTGGGCGCCTGTGGCGGCGGGGTAAACCGATTTGAGCAGGGCGGCGGCACCGGTTACGTGTGGTGTGGCCATCGAGGTGCCGCTGTAGCTGGCATAGCTGACATTGGGCACTGTCGACCAGATTCCACTGCCAGGGGCTCCGAGGTCCACCGTGGTGGCGCCGTAGTTGGAGAAGCTGGATCTACTGCCGGTGCTTGTGATCGCCGCGACAGCAATCACATTTGAATTAGTATAATTAGAGGGATAACTGGCTAGGCTGTCATTGTTGTCGCCAACACGATCGATGCCGCCATTGCCTGCAGCGGCGATGAACAGAATATCGGCCTGATTGGCGCGTTCGATCGCATCGTACAAGGCCTGCGAGTATCCACCTCCGCCCCAGGAATTGTTGGTGGCAACAATGTTGACGCCTTTATTCTTCAGGGCCGTGAAGTAGTCGACGGCCTTGATGGCATTGGCCGTTGTGCCGCCATTGCTGCCCAGGAATTTGGCACTTAGCAGTTTCACGTCCCAGTTCACTCCGGCAACGCCGCTGCCATTACCCCCCCTGCCGCCAATCGTGCCGGCGACATGGGTGCCATGGTCGTCACCAGTGCCGTCGTAGACAGTGTTGTTATTGGCGTCAAAATCCCAGCCGTAGACATCATCGACATAGCCGTTAAAGTCGTTGTCGATGCCATCTCCGGCCGTTTCGCCAGGGTTGGTGCCAGCGTTGTTGGCCAGGTCAGGATGGGCGTACTGGTAGCCCTCGTCGATGATGCCGACATACACGCTGCTGGAGCCGGTGTAGCCGGAGGCCCAGGCTTCGGCGGCCTGACTGCCGTAGGCATTTGCGGGGCTGCTCGCATCGCCATACATGCCCCAGAGGCTGCCGTTTGTGAAGTAGGTGTCGTTACTGGTGGCCTGGGCCTCCAGCTTCCAGTTCTTCTCGGCATAGGCCACGCCTGGGCGTCGGGCGAGGATGGCAATGGCCTGTTCTGCGCTGAGACCAGGCGGCAGATTCACCCACTCGAGCATGCCGGCAGCGTTGTTCTTCATCGCCGCCGTGTAGATCTCCTCGCGCAGGGACAAGCCAAAGGCTTGACGTGCGGTAGCTCGATCACTGGCTGTTGTGCCTGGCTGCCAACTCACCAGCAGGCCATCAAAGCTTGAACTGAAGTTCTTGTTGATTGGGGACGTTCCATCTGGACCGCCCATGACGCCAGAGGTTCGATACTCGGCAGCAGGTTCGATTGAGACCGTGGGATTGGATTCAATAGTCGCATCTGGGCGGGTAACCTGAAGGCCAGCTATTAATTTTTGGTAGGTGCTCAGGCCGGAGCTTTTATTTTCTCTTTCTCTGAATTTCGGGAAGCTGAAACTGTCAATACTGATCTCTTTAGCTGCTTGGTTGAAGAGATCTGAGGTGCTACTTATGCGCCCCTCGTAGAGATGCTCTTGCCAGAAGGAGGCCAAGCGGGCTAAGGAGAAGGCTTTTGGCACTACCGGTTGTTGATACGTGAATCATTTTAATCTATAGCAGATTTGAACGGTTGTGCTGCATGTCCGTTAGTGCTGCCCTTGGCAATGGCCTCTCCAACTCCCAGCTCAGGCACAGGCTGGCTCAAGCAATACCGTTTCCTGATCCAGGTGGGGCGCGGGACGGGCCTTTCGCCTTTCACCGCGCACTCCGGGTTGCCTTGATCGTGAGCTCTACAGCTCTATTTGCCGATCAGCGCTGAGAGGGGGCCGATCAGGCCGGTGAGCGCCGACGTGGCGCCTGCGGCATCGGGCGTTCCACCACCGAAGGTGCTGATCACGAGATTGGCCGCAGTTTCGATCGCGGGCCACTTATCGCCGGCGAGGGGCTTGATCACCGGAGCGGCTTTGTCCCAGATTGCCTTGAAGCCGCCCATAGTGGCGACGGCTGCGCCGAGGTTTCCGCCCTTCACCTCGTTCTCGCCTTTCTTGAGCAGGTCGAGCACGGGGTTCACGGCCGGTGCCAGAGCGGCCTGGCCGGTGGTGGTGGCGGCCTGCTTCGCAGCTTCGCCGGTGGCTGTGACGGCGTCCTTGGCGACCTCTTTGGTCTGTGAGCAGCCCGTGAGGACGAGCGATCCTGCGACAGCCAAGGCCATTCCGGTCGCCAACAGCCTTTCGGAGCGAGCCATGCCTTCCAATTCTTATTAACAGCCGAACCGTAGTCACTTCGCCTCGGAAGTCCAGCCCGGTACTCCTGATTTGTCACATTTGCTGCAGCAAGATTCTCTGCTCACACCTCAGCCAGCACCCTGGACTCCTCTTCGTTGCTCACCACCAAGCCCTCGATCTGATCGAAGTTGAGGTAGCGGTAGATCTTGGCGCTGCCTAGGTACACCTAGGCGCCGATCCGGGAAGGAGATTCTCAAGGCACCAGATGGTCTTCCTGCCGCCGCTGGTGCGCTCGGTGGTTGGAAGTGGTCTGGAGCTGGTGCCTGTGTCGGAGGAAGAGGATGTGGATAGGCCGTCCGGAGCCATTGCCATCGCCATCGGAACCCCTTCGGCCATGCCTTCACTGAAGATGAAATTGCTGAGCACGGCTCCTGTGACCGACTTCACCTGCAGGAACTGAGTCCTCACGACCAGCAACCTCTGGCCATCGGCTGTGAAGAAGGCTCCGTAGCTATGGTTGGGTAAATATTTTCCTAGCACCCTAGCTCCGATCAGCAGGAGGCTTCCATCGGGTCGGTTGGCGATGATTGAATTTGCAGGTAGCTGTTCAAGTCGGCGTTTGCGCAGACCGAACCGCTCCGGCTTGGCGCCGCAGGTGAAGAGAAAAGCGGTTCCGCCCGCCTCATATCCCAACCCCTTGAAGGCCACCTGCCCGGAGGAGTAGTCGGGGTTGTGCAGGCCAGTATCGGCTCGCCCACCTGCTCGAAAGCCAAGGCCTGCCCTGCCGGGTCCATGCAAGCCATCAGCGTTAAGAACGCCGTGCCGAGGCCTATGAGCATGGCCGAAGCCCTCCAGGGTCGTCGTGCTGAGGCTCACACCAGCTGATGCCCGTGCCCAGGTCCCGCAGCTCCTGCACCCGGCGGATCGTTTGCACGGCCTGGCACTGGCTGGTCCATTTTTCTGGGAATTGTGAGCGTCTGTAGTAGGCCTTCACCAGGGCGCACTGGGAATCGCGCAGACGGATCCAGGCCAACTGGGCGTCCTGCAGGGCCCGGCGCTCCTGGGAGTCGGCCCGCGCCATCAGGTCGCTGTAGACGGCATTGAGTTCCCGGTCGGCTTTTGCCAGCGCTTGCCGATGGCAGGCCACTGCCGCCGCCTCTGCCTGGGGCAGGCCCGGGCACTCAACCGCGGTGCCGGAGAAGTAGCCACCGCTGGGATCGTCGGCCCGGGCCACGGGCGCCAGCAGCCCGAGCAGCGTGCATGCGGCCAGGATGGGTGCGTGCAGCTGGGGGTTCATACCTCAGCCAGCACCTTCTCTTCCTCCTCCACACTCACGATGCGGCCGGCATCACTGAACCCATCGATCTGGTCGAAGTTGAGGTAGCGGTAGAGCTCGCCTGAGAGGGGGTCGATCTTGGCCGCTGCAATCTCCAGGTACTCGGCCGGGCTGGGAATGCGGCCCAGCAGGGCACACACCGCCGCCAGTTCGGCGCTGCCCAGATACACCTGGGCGCCGTTTCCGAGTCGGTTGTTGAAGTTGCGGGTGCTGGTGGAGAACACGGTGGTGTTGTCTTCCACCCGGGCCTGGTTGCCCATGCAGAGCGAGCATCCGGGCAGCTCCATGCGGGCGGCGGCGGCCTCGAACTTGGCGGTGTAACCCTCGGCGCGCAGCACCTCGTCGTCCATGCGAGTGGGGGGGCAGACCCACAGACGCGCGGCGCTGGTGCCGGCCCCATCGAGCACCGTGGCGGCGGCGCGGTAGTGGCCGATGTTGGTCATGCAGGAGCCGATGAACACCTCATCGATCCGCTCGCCCGCCACCTCGGAGAGCAGCTTGACGTTGTCGGGATCGTTGGGGCAGGCCAGCACCGGTTCGGTGAGGTCATCGAGGTTGATCTCGATGATTTCGGCATACTCGGCGTCGGCGTCGGCGCCCATCAGCTGGGGATCGGCCAGCCAGGCCTCCATCGCCTGGATCCGACGGGCCATCGTGCGCTCGTCGTGATAGCCGCGGGCGATCATGTTTTTGAGCAGCGCCACGTTGCTGCGCAGGTATTCCGCCACGGTGGCTTCTGAGAGCTTGATCGTGCAGCCGGCACAGGAGCGCTCGGCAGAGGCGTCCGTTAACTCAAAAGCCTGTTCGAGCTTGAGATCGGGCAGGCCCTCGATCTCCAGGATGCGGCCGGAGAACACGTTTTTCTTGTTGGCCTTCTCCACCGTGAGCAGACCCTTCTGGATCGCCACCCAGGGGATGGCGTTGACCACGTCGCGCAGGGTGACGCCGGGCTGGAGTGAACCGCTGAAACGCACCAGTACCGATTCGGGCATGTCGAGCGGCATGGCGCCGATGGCGGCGGCGAAGGCCACCAGGCCCGATCCTGCGGGGAAGGAGATGCCCAGGGGGAAGCGTGTGTGGCTGTCGCCGCCGGTGCCCACGGTGTCGGGCAGAAGCATGCGATTGAGCCAGCTGTGGATGATGCCGTCGCCGGGGCGCAGGGCGACGCCGCCGCGGGAGGCCATGAAATCGGGCAGCTCGGCGTGGGTTTTGAGGTCGACCGGCTTGGGGTAGGCGGCGGTGTGGCAGAAGCTCTGCAGCACCAGATCGGCGGAGAAGCCCAGGCAGGCCAGCTCCTTCATCTCGTCACGGGTCATCGGCCCGGTGGTGTCCTGGGAGCCGACGGTGGTCATCAGCGGCTCGCAGCTGGTGCCGGGGCGCACGCCCGCCAGGCCGCAGGCCTTGCCCACCATCTTCTGGGCCAGGGTGAAGCCCTTGCCGGTATCGGCCGGGGCCGCGGGGCGGATGAACAGCTCCGAGGGCGCCAGACCCAGCTGGGCCCGCACCTTGTCGGTCAATGAGCGGCCGATCAGCAGGGGGATTCGCCCACCGGCGCGCACTTCATCGGCGATGGTGCTGGGCTTGAGCTCGAAGCGGGCCACCACCTCACCGGCGCCTGGTTCGCCTTCAGCCCGCTCGATCGTGCCCGCATACGGACGGATTGTGATCACATCACCCGAGTTCAGCGCCGAGACATCGCACTCGATCGGCAGGGCACCGGAATCTTCGGCGGTGTTGAAGAAGATCGGTGCGATCTTGCCGCCCAGGATCACGCCGCCGCCGCGCTTGTTGGGCACGTGGGGAATATCGGTGCCGGTGTGCCAGAGCACGGAGTTGATCGCCGACTTGCGCGAGCTGCCGGTGCCCACCACATCGCCCACGTAGGCGACGGGGTGACCCTTGGTCTTGAGCAGATCGATCAGCTCCAGTCCGCCCGGCATGCGGGTTTCCAGCATCGCCATGGCATGCAGGGGGATGTCGGGACGGGTGGTGGCGTGGGTGGCGGGGGAGAGGTCGTCCGTGTTGGTTTCACCCTCCACCTTGAACACCGTGACGGTGATCGCCGCCGGCAGCTCCGCCTTGGCGGTGAACCACTCGGCGCCAGCCCAGCTGTCCACCACCTGTTTCGCCCAGGGGTTGCTGGACGCCAGCTCCAGGACGTCGTGGAACGAGTCGTAGACAAGCAGGGTGCGGCTCAGGCCTTGGGCCGCTTCGGCGGCGACGGCGGCATCGGCGTTGCCGAGCAGGCTGATCAGGGCACCGACGTTGTAGCCGCCGATCATGGTGGCCAGCAGCCTGGTGGCCTCGATCGGGCTTACCAGGGGGCTCACGTTCAGTCCCTGGGCGATGGCGCTCAACCAGCTGGCCTTGACGTAGGCGGCCTCGTCCACTCCCGGCGGGATGCGTTCGCTGAGCAGATCGAGCAGAACGCTCTCCTCACCAGCGGGAGGCTGCTCCAGCAGCTGGGTGAGGGCCTGGGCCTGGGCGGCGGAGAGCGGCAGCGCCGGCACACCGAGAGCCGAGCGCTCCGCCTCCGCCTGGCGATAGCTCACCAGCAGGTCGGTGTCACTGTCTGGGGAGAGCATGGCGAAACGATGAGGTTGTCTCCATTGTTTCCGGCCGTGGCCCCCCGCTCAGTCACCATCGCTGCCAAAGATGCTGCGGGGAGAGTCTCTAGGGTGTGAGATTGGCCCCGGTTCCAGACCGCTCCCGGCATGCTCACCACCTCCGACCTCCACATCGTGGAGACACGGCCGCTGGTGGCCCCGGCGGTCCTCCACCGCGAACTGCCTCTGAGCCAGACGGCGGCCCGCACCGTGCTCGATGCCCGTGAGCGGATCAAGGCGATCCTGCATGGGCAGGACTCCCGCGTCCTGGTGATCGTCGGCCCCTGCTCGGTGCACGACGTGGAGGCCGCCCGGGCCTATGCCGATGCGATCGCAGAGGTGCGCGAGCGCCACCGAGACCAGCTGGAGGTGGTGATGCGGGTGTACTTCGAGAAGCCCCGCACCACCGTGGGCTGGAAAGGCCTGATCAACGATCCCCACCTCGACGCCAGCTACGACATCAACACCGGGCTGCGATTGGCGCGGGGCTTGCTGGTGCATCTTGCCGAGATGGGGCTGCCGGCCGCCACCGAGCTGCTCGATCCTGTGGTGCCCCAGTACATCGCTGATCTGATCGGCTGGACGGCGATCGGGGCGCGCACCACCGAAAGCCAGACCCACCGGGAGATGGCATCCGGCCTGTCGATGCCGATCGGCTTCAAGAACGGCACCGACGGCAGCGCCGTCACGGCCATCCATGCCATGCAGGCCGCCTCCAAGCCCCACCATTTCCTGGGCATCAGCCAGCTGGGCCACGCTGCGATCGTCTCCACCACCGGCAATCCGGATGGCCATCTCGTGCTGCGCGGCGGCAAGGGAGGCAGCAACTACCACTCCGAAGCGATCGAGCAGGCGGCCCATGCCCTTCAGAAGGAGGGCCTGCCGGCGAGGCTGATGGTTGATTGCAGCCATGGCAACTCCAACAAGGACTACCGGCGCCAGGGGGAGGTGCTCGCCGAGGTGGCTGATCAGTTGCGCAGTGGCTCCCGCCATGTGATGGGGGTGATGATCGAAAGTCACCTGGTGGCAGGCAATCAGAAGATCCCCGCCGATCTGAGCCAGCTGGCCTACGGCCAGAGCATCACCGATGCCTGCATCGACCTGGAGACCACCCGCACGGTGCTGGACGGGCTGGCCGCAGCTGTGGCTGAGGTCCAGGCCAGCAGCCTGGCGCCGGTCTGATTGGATTAGTTCTGGCACTCCCAGAGTGAGACTGCCAGAATCATGTTCTTGCAACAGGATGTTCCTGTTGAACAGTTGATTCTGGTGGGCGCACTAAGTTGCCGTTCCTTGAGGCATCCGGTGATGCATCAGGAGCGAACCCAATGTCCTATCTCCTCCAATTTTGCGGCTTGAGCGAACCCCTCCAGCTGTTCTATCTTGAGCAGAGTGGCGCTACCAAGGAGCCCACAGGGCCAGTGTTTGCCGGCTTTCGACCCTTCCAGCTCGATGATCTGCTCGGCTGGGCCCTGGGTTCAGCCCGTCAGCGGGGCTGGGATCCCGAGGGCATTCAGACCACCGTTCTCCAGGCCTGGATGGAGCGTGCCGAGGTGATCCGTCAGTGGCAGCTGCGTCTCAAGGCTGAGCCCAGCGATCGGCTGGTGGTGGCCGGCCTCGGCACCCCCTCCGACTGGCAGCACCGCTGCGAGGGGATGCTCAGGGCCTGAGCGAGAGCCAGCTCCAGAGCAGGCCCGTAGCCACTGGAACGCTGAGGTTGTCGAGGCCGACGATGGCGATCTGCTCCAGCAGAGTGGCCGCCAGGCTGATCAGCACCAGGGCGGCTGGGCCGGGCCCGGTGCCCCCCAGCTGGCGCAGGAGCACCACCACCAGCAGGGCCATGCCGGCCATGGCCCCTGTGCCCACAACCGACTTGCGTTGCCCGAGGATCTGCCAGCTCGGTGAGGAGATCAAGGGTCCAAGCAGCCCGGCGAAGCCATCCCCCAGGGCCATGACCAGCACCCCCGCTACCACGGCCTGGGGCTGGGCCGGCCAGAACAGCGCCAGCAACAGGGTGATCGCGGCGCCGTAGGCCACGGTTCCGTAGCTGTGGCGCCCCACGTCCTCAATGGCCGGTAGTAAGCGGTAGCGGTGGTTAAGCGCCGCCAGCAGGGTTACCACGGCAGCAGCCGGCAGGGCGATCCAGCGATCGACCCCGACGGCCCAGGCGATCAGCACCACCGGTCCGGAGCCGATATGCAGCAGTTTGCGGCTCCATTCGGGTTGATCAGGCCAGCGCTGGCGGGCCCAAATCGCTAGACCGAGGACACAGGCCAGCCAGACCAGCACCAAGGCCACTCCCATCAGCGCTTCAATCCCAGCCGGCGGTGCCCAGCCTGACAGCCGCCCTGGCTCAGGCGGCCTGCTGCAGGTTGCTCATCAGCCGCAGTTTCATGATCGCCTTGGCTTCAAGCTGCCGGACGCGTTCGCGCGAGACGTTGATCTTGCGGCCGATCTCAGCGAGGGTCAGCGGCTCCTTGCCTTCCAGACCGAAGCGCAGCCGCAGGATTTCCTGCTCCCGCTCGTTCAGCTGGGAGAGCCAGGCGCCGAGGTGCTCCTTCTGAATCGAGCGGTCCATGTGATCCATGGGCTCGGCGCTGGCCGGATCGGCGATCAGCTCGCCCAGGGTGCTGCGGTCTTCATCGCCCCTGGCGTGGGCATCAAGGGAGGCGCAGGGAGCGCTCTGGGAGATCAGATCCTCCAGATCCTTGATATCCATGCCCATGGCATGGGACAACTCCAGCCGGTTGGGCTGGCGACCGAAGCGGTGGGAAAGCTCCCTGGTGATGCGACGCATCTTCGAGAGCTTTTCACTCACATGAATCGGCAGGCGAATCGTGCGAGCGCTGTTGTCGATGGCCCGGGTCATGCCCTGGCGAATCCACCAGTAGGCATAGGTGGAGAATTTGTAGCCCATGGCCGGATCGAACTTGTCAACGGCCCGCTCCAGCCCGATCGCCCCTTCCTGGACAAGATCGAGAAGCTCCAGCCCCTGGTTCTGATATTTCTTGGCGACGCTCACCACCAGACGCAGGTTGGCGGCCATCATGCGGTCGCGGGCACGACCCCCCATGCGGATCTGATGCCGCTGGCGGGGAGTGAGGGAAGCGTCGGGTAACTCCAGCAGGCGCTTCATTTCCTGCACGTGGTGAGCCAGCTCGATCTCTTCAGCTGCCGTGAGCAGGGGTACGCGGCCGATGTTGCTCAGGTACCACCCGATGGAATCGGCGCTCAGCCGACCTCCTCCGGTTTTGGGCTGCACCGCCCGTGCCGCGGACTTCGCTTTTTTGGGAGCGAGACCTGTGGCAGGGGTGGATTGCAAAGGTGTCCCCATCACCTCAGCCTCCGGATGAGTTGTGCGCGGAACATAGCAGGGTCCAGAGGTGGCCTGCTGTAAAAATCCGAAGACTCCGTGAAGATGGACAAGCTATTTTTCTTCATTGAGTTGTGCATGATGCCGATTCAACAGGACGTGTAGCGATGCTTACCAGAATTGGTGATCCTGGTTCGCTATGCCTCAGGCCGGTGCATTCAGCCCTTTGCGCCACTGCTTGATCAGATCGAGCTGGGCGCAGCGGGGGTCGCCACTGGGCCGTCGCTGGATGAAGCTGCCGTCGCTCTGCATGTCCCAGGCGGCGCAGTCGTCGGTCTGGTAGGTGTCCAGCAGGCGCTCCAGCTTGCTGCGCAGCTGAGGATTCTTGATCGGTGTCACCGCTTCGACGCGACGGTCGAGGTTGCGTGGCATCCAATCGGCGCTGCCGATGTACATCTCTGCCTCACCGGCATTGGCGAACCAGAACATCCGGGAGTGCTCGAGAAAGCGGCCGATGATGCTGATCACCTGGATCGTTTCGCTCACACCAGGCACCCCGGGCCTCAGGCAGCACATCCCGCGGATGACCAGCTCGATCACCACCCCGGCCTGGGAGGCTTCATAGAGCAGGGCGATGATCGCTGGATCCACGATTGCATTCATCTTGGCGCGGATGTGTCCGCCTCTGCCCTCGCGGGCGTGGCTGATTTCCCGCTGGATCAGGGCTTCCATTCCCTTGCGCAGGGTGACGGGAGCCACCAGCAGACTGCGGAAGCTCTGCTGTTTCGAGAAGCCGGTCAGGTAGTTGAACAGCTCCACCAGATCCTGCCCAAGCTCCGGTTGGGCCGAGAGCAGGCCGAGGTCGGTGTAGAGGCTGGAGGTTTTGGAGTTGTAGTTGCCTGTGCCGATGTGCACGTAGCTGCGCAGCCGTTCTTTTTCCTTGCGCACCACGAGCATGATCTTGGTGTGGGTTTTGAGGCCCAGCACGCCGTAGACCACGTGAACGCCCGAGTGCTCTAGCTGACGGGCCCACTGGATGTTGTTGTCCTCGTCGAAGCGTGCCTTGAGCTCCACAAGGGCCATCACCTGTTTGCCGTTTTCGGCGGCGCGGATCAGCGCCGCGATGATGGGCGAATCCTTCGAGGTGCGGTAGAGGGTCATCTTGATGGCCAGTACCGAGGGGTCGTCGGCGGCCTGGTTGATGAACTCCTCCACCGAGGTGGAGAAAAGGTCGTAAGGGTGATGGAGCAGCACATCGTTGCGCCTGATCGCCGCAAAGATGCTCTCGAACTCCTCCGCCTTGATCGAGCCATCCCCCAGGCGGCTCTTCTGGGCCCGGCCCAGGGCGGTGGCGGTGCGGCCCTGGTGGGGCTTGTCCTTGAGCTGGGGCAGGGGGATCGACAGCAGGTGCATCAGGTCGTCGAGGCCCAGCGGTCCATTGATCCGATAGAGGTCGGCCAGATCCACATCGGTGCCCTCCATCAGCAGATCCACCACCTCATCGGGCATTTCGTTCGCTACCTCGAGCCGCACCACTTCTCCGCCGCGGCGGCGTTTGCGCAGGCCCTCCTGCAGAGCCTCCATCAGATCGTCGGCCTCCAGGTCGCGCAGCTCCAGGTCAGCGTCGCGGGTGATGCGGAAGAAGTAATGCCCTTCGATCGTCATGCCGGGGAAGAGCAGCTGCAGGTTGAAGGCCACCACCTGCTCCAGGGGCACCACGGTGTACACGGGGGAGGGCTCGCGGGTGCAGAGTTCGGTGGGAATCTCGACGAAGCGCGGCAGGGTCTTGGTGGGCACCTTCACCCGGGCGAACTGCTGTTGCCCGGTGTCGGGATCGCGGATCAGGGCCGCCACGTTCAAGCTGAGGTTGCTCATGAACGGGAAGGGATGGGCCGGATCCACCGCCAGGGGGGTGAGCACCGGAAAGATGGCGGTCTGGAAGTAGGAGTTGACCCAGGTCTTCTGTTGTTTGTTCAGGCGTTGGTAGTCGATCAGTTGAACGCCCTGATCAAACAGCTCCTGTTTGAGGTGATGGCGGTAGTGGGCCTGCTGTTGCTCCAGCAGCGGGCGCAGTTTCAGCTGGATCGCCTCCAGCTGCTCCCTGGGGGTGAGACCGTCGTCGCTGAGGGTGGAGACGCCCGCCTCCAGCTGTGACTTCAGGGACGCCACCCTGACCATGAAGAACTCATCGAGGTTGTTGCTGAAGATGGCGCTGAATTTCGCCTGCTCCAGCAACGGCGTGGCGGGATCAAGGGCCTGGGCCAGCACACGGCTGTTGAACGCGATCCAGCTCAGCTCGCGGTTGATGTAGAGCTCTGGTGCCACGACGGGCTCATTCATCACCGGATCCATGGCTGGGGCTGTTGGGTGGAAGGTAGCAATCAGGGCCTGGGAGGCACGGTCGTGGACTTGCTTGCGGAAAGGCTGCTGAGGGGTCCGGCTCCGGCCACCAGCAGCCCCACCACCAGAAACAGGGCGATGCCGGCCCAGAAGGGGCTGGTCTTGCCCACCAGGTCGTAGGCCAGGCCCGCCAGGGGTGGGCCGATGAAACTGCCCAGACTCTGAAGACCCTGGAGGCTGCCCAGGGCTGCTCCCTGGCCACTGTCATCCAGCCGGCGTGACACCTGGCTGCGCAGGCAGGGGGTGACCAGCCCGGTGCCGAAGGCCAGCAGGGCCAGGGCAGGGAAAACAACCTGCAGGGCGTTGGCCTTCCTGGCCAGGGGAATCAGCAGACAGCCCACGACCACCAGACCCAGGCCGACCTGGCTGAGGCGTACCTCACCAAAGCGTTGCACCAGCGGTCCGATCAGACCTCCTTGCACCACCGTTGCCACCACACCCACCACCAGGAAGGCCATGGCGGCCAGCTCCGGCCCCCAGCCGAACACCTGCTTGAAATAGAGCACCAGCACGGCGGTGAAGCCGCCGAAGCCCAGAAAGAACAGAAAGAAGGCCAGGCTGAGCCGCCGCACCCGGGGGTTGCGAAACACCCGCGTCAGCTGGGTGAGCGGGTTGAGTTCCCGCTTGCGCGGTAGTGCCAGGCGCGCGGCCGGGGGATGGGTTTCCGGCAGCACCGTGATCACCAGCACCAGGTTCACGGCTGCCACCGCCACTGCCAGCAGCAACGGCAGCGTCACATTCACCCCCGCCAGCAACCCCCCCAGGGCCGGCCCGAGGATGAAGCCGAGTCCGAAGGCCACGCCGATCAGCCCGAAGGCCTTGGCCCGCTTCTCCGGAGGACTGATGTCGGCCAGCACGGCGCCGGCGGTGGCGGCAGTGCCGCCGCTGACCCCATCGATCAGCCGGGCGGCGAACAGCAGTGGCAGCGGCCAGGTGCTGCCGGCCGGCCAGGGCAGGGCCAGGGTGAGAGCAAAACCACCCAGGCCCAGCACCGAGCCGGCCACACAGCCGGCGATCACCGGTTTGCGTCCGAAGCGGTCGCTGAGGGCACCGATCAGCGGGGTGAACAGGAACTGGGCCAGGGCGTAGCTCCCCGCCAGCAGCCCCAGGGTGCGCCCATCGCTGGTGAAGCTGGCCAGCAGGAACGGCAGCAGGGGAAAGACGATGCTCTCCCCCAGGCGGTCGTTCAGCAGCGTCAGGAAGACGCAGAACCGCGTGGAGGGGCGCGACCAGCCCATGGCGACGACCCGCAACACAGCCGTTACCTTCCCATGGGCAGTCGTCAACAGCAGGAGCTGGAGCCTGCAGTGGTTGGCGCGGACGTGGCCGGTGTGATCGTGGTTGACGTGAAGGGCATCACGCTGCCGCAGCCAGGAAACAGGCCGAAGTGGGCGCTGGAGTGGGCGTTGATGAAGCTGAAATGGGGTGCCAGCCGGCTCTGGTGCAGCATTTTGAAGCTGTTGCCGCAGACGGGAAACACCCGACCCGTTTCGAAGCTGTGGTGGATGTCGAGGTCGACGCGGTGCGGGTGGCCGGGGATTGTGCCCTTGTAGATCACTGCCTGGCCGTGATCTTCACAGGCATCTTCGAGGCTGTCGATGTTGAACAGCCGGTAGGTGGCTGAGAAGAAGCGCAGCTCGCCGGTGCGCGCGGCCAGCTCCGGATCGGTGATCTCCAGGGGGCGGTCGCTCAACAGGCGCGGATCGGCGAAGCCCGCCTGGCGGGCCAGGCGCAGGAAGTCGTTCCAGTAGAGGGCGCCACTGAGGCATTCGCCGTAGAGCACCGGATCGGCCTGCAGGGCCTGGGGCACGCGCCGGTCGGCGTAGACATCGGCGAAGTGGAACTCACCGCCCGGCTTGAGCAGCCGCCGCACGCCGCGCAGCACCGCCAACTTGTCGGTGGAGAGGTTCACCACGCAGTTGGAGATCACCACATCGAAGCTGGCGGGCTCCAGGTCGAGCTGTTCCAGCTGCTCGATGAAGCCCTCCAGAAAACGGACGTTGTCGTAGCCGAAGGCCTCGGCGTGAAAGACGCGGTGGGACTCCGCCACCGCCAGCTGCTCCGCCGTCATGTCGACCCCCACCACGCTGCCGCTCGGTCCCACCAGCTGGGCGAGCAGGTAGGCGTCGCGGCCGCTGCCGCAGCCCAGGTCCAGCACCCACGCCCCCTCCAGCAACGGCGGGCAGACCAGGCCGCAGCCGTAGTAGCGGGAGAGCACCTCGGGATGGAGGCGGCCCAGCAGGGGCCGGAGGGCGGCAGGCACGGCGCTGGCATCGCAGCAGGCGTTGGTGCGCAGATCGGCGCTGCTGCTCAGGGTGCTGCCGTAATAGGTCTGCACGGCCTGCTGCACGGCGGCCTCGTTCAGGGGGGTGCGGGTCATGCGGTGGTGGGCAGCTACCGGTTTTGAAGGCTAGTGATCCAGGCGGGGCCACGGCCCGGGCTCATTCCTGCCGCCAGAGCTTCCAGCGCTCCAGGGCCAGCCGCGCGATCCAGGGGAAGGCCCCCAGCAGCGCCAGCGACAGCAGCAGCGGCGGCGTGAGGATGCCTTCGAGGCTGCGCAGCTGCCCCAGCTGCGTGCCGGCATTCACGTAAAGGAGGGTGCCGGGCAGCATGCCGATCTGGCTGGTGACGTAAAAGGAGAGCGTGCGGATCGGGGTGAGCCCCATCACCACATTCACCAGAAAGAAGGGGAACACAGGCACCAGCCGCAGGCTGAGCAGGTAGAGCACACCGTCGCGGCGCAGGCCCTCCTCGATCGGGGCCAGCCTGGCGCCGAAGCGGTTCAGCATCGCCTCGCGCAGCAGGGTGCGGGCCAGCAGGAAGGCGATGGTGGCCCCGGCGCTGGAGGCGAATGAAACCAGCAGGGTGCCGAGCCCCAGCCCGAATACCGCGCCTCCGGCCAGGGTCATCACCGCCGCGCCGGGTAGGGAGAGCCCGGCGACCAGCACATAGGCCAGGCCGTAGAGGGCCGCGGCGCTGAACGGCGCCCGCTGGCGCCAGGCCAGCAGGCTGGTGTGGGCGTCGCGCAGGGCGTCGAGGCTGAGCTGCCGGGGCAGATCCAGCAGGAAGAACAGCGCCACCAGTGCGGCCACCGCCAGCAGCAGCAGCCAGCGCCTGGAGGCTGGGGAGGTTGGGATTGAGGTTGGGCTGGAGGGGATGTCTGGCTCGGGGTTGGCCGTCATGCGGCCAGCGCCCCGCCGCAGCTGGAGCCGCTGCCGGCGGTGCAACCGAAGCAGTGGTCGGCCACCTGGATCGGATCGCCGCTTGGGTCGCGCCGCAGCAGATCCCGCAGGTGGGGTCGTTCTCCAGGCTCACCGGCCGCCTCGGCGGCAGGATCGCCGCTGGCCACAAGCCCCAGCTGCTGGTTGAAATCGCAGTCGTAGAGGAAGCCCTGCCAGTCGACGCTGATCAGCTGGCGGCACATCACCTGCTCCAGGTTGGCGTCGCGGTGGCTGCGGCGCAGCAACACCCGGTAGTCCTCCAGCTCCCCCTGGGCGCTCAGCACCGCCGCGAAGCGCTGAACGGGCATGTTGGCCAGGGCATAGAGCCGGTTGAACACCACGCCGTGATCGGCCGCCAGCACCCGCCGATAGTCCGCCTCCAGCGGTCCCTGCGCTGGTGGCAGCACCGCCCCCTGGGGGTTGAACACCAGGTTCAGCTCCAGGCCCGAGCCCGGCTGGCCGTAGCCGAGCGCGTTGAGCTGACGCAGGCCGTCGATGCTGCGCTGGAACACGCCGGAGCCCCGCTGACGCTCCACGTTGTCCTGCAGGTAGCAGGGCAGCGAGGCCACCACCGTGACCCCCTCGGCGGCCAGAAAGGCGGCCAGTTCCTCCTGGCCCGGCTCCTGCAGGATCGTGAGATTGCAGCGATCGATCACCTCCACCCCCAGGGCGCGGACCCGTCGCACCAATGGCCGGAACTCGGGGTGAAGCTCCGGCGCGCCGCCGGTGAGATCGAGGCAGCGCAGCTCCCTGGCGGCCAGTACCTCGGGGATCAGGGCCAGGACGTCTGCCGCCATGCTTTCGGTGCGGCTCGGGCCGGCATTCACGTGGCAGTGCACGCAGGCCTGGTTGCAGCGGTAGGTGAGGTTCACCTGCAGGGTTTCCAGGCGGCCTCGCCGCAGCGGCGGGAAGACGTTGCCGGGTTCCAGGCGGTCGCGTCCAGGGGTGGTGCGCTGGGGGGCGATGGTCACGGTGGTGATCGGATCGTGCTGGTGAAAACGCGGTGCTCGGCGAGGGCACTGCCCACGGGCTCAGACCCTTCTAATCGGCCAATTCCAGCGCCTGAGGCCGGTGGGGCACAGATCGCACCTGGAGCGCCTGACCCCGGCTTAGCGTTCGCAGACTCGCGTGGGACCCCGTGCCGGAGCTCGGCAGGCCCGATCCGTCACTCAGCCACCTCAACGCCAGCGGTGAGGTGCACATGGTGGAGGTAGGCGACCGCCCCGCCACCGATCGCCGTGCCGTGGCCGAGGGGTTCATCGCCATGGACCCGGCGGTGCTGGCGCTGGTGCTCGAAGGCCGGGCCCCCAAGGGGGATGTGCTGGCGGTGGCGCGGGTGGCGGCAATCCAGGGTGCCAAGCGCACCTGGGAGCTGATCCCCCTCTGCCACCCGATCGCGCTCACGGGCCTGGAGGTGCGCATCGAGCCCAGCGCCGATGGCCGCGGCCTGCGCCTCGAAGCGTCCGCCCGCACCACCGGCCCCACGGGGGTGGAGATGGAGGCGCTCACAGCCGTGCAGGTCGGTCTGCTCACCCTCTACGACATGGTGAAATCCGCTGATCCGGCCATGACCATCGGCCCGGTGCGGCTGCTGGAGAAGACGGGGGGACGCCACGGCGCCTGGCACCATCCCGGCGCCGTGCCCTCCTGAGCCGTGAGCCCCGATGAGCACCAGCGCTGCATCGCCTGAGCCCTACCCCCGCGAGGGTCTGCCCCTGGAGGAGGCCCGCCGCCAGGTGCTGGCCGCCATCACGCCCCTGGCCGGCAGCGAGACGCTGCCGCTGCAGCAGGCCCTGGGCCTGGTGAGTGCCGAGCCGGTGCTGGCCGCGGAGGCGGTGCCCGGCTTCCGCGCCTCGATCATGGATGGCTATGCCCTGGCGGCGGCGAGTGTCCCGCAGGTGGGACACTCGTGGCCTTTGGTGGGTCGCTCGGCGCCAGGAGCCCCTTACCCCCGGGCTCTGGCGGAGGGGGAAGCCATCCGCATCCTCACCGGTGCTCCCCTGCCGGAAGGCGCCACCCGGGTGCTGCCCCAGGAGCTGGTGGCCGCCGATGGCGAGCGGCTGAGCCTGATGCGCGAGGCGGGGCCCAACCCCTGGATCCGCGCCGCCGATGAGGAGGCCGCAGCCGGCCAGGAGCTGCTGGGCGCTGGAGTGCGTCTCGGCCCCGCCGATCTGGGCCGGCTGGCCAGTTGTGGCGTGGCGGAGCTGGTGGTGCGGCGGCGCCCCCGTGTGGGGCTGCTGATCACGGGCGATGAACTGGTGCCGGCGGGCAGCGCCCGCGGGCCGGGGCAGATCTGGGAGAGCAACGGCACGCTGCTGGTGGCGCTGCTGGAGCGGCTGGGGCTGGCGGTGGCCGAGCGACGGGTGGTTGCCGATCAGCCCGCCGCCCTGCGCGCCGCCCTGCTGGAGCTGGCGGCCGGCTGCGATCTGGTGGTGAGCACCGGCGGGGTGTCGGCGGGTGACAGCGACTGGATCCGGCCGCTGCTGGCGGAGCTGGGATCGGTGGCGTTCTGGAAGCTGTTCCTCAAGCCCGGTCGGCCGTTCGCCTTCGGGCGGCTGGGGGATGGGGGCGCTGGCACGCCATTTTTTGGCCTGCCGGGTAATCCGGTGGCGGCCGCGATCACCGCCCTGCAGCTGCTGCTGCCGGCGCTGCAGCTGCTGGAGGGAGCGCCGGTGCAGCCGCTGCCGCGCCTGAAGGTGCGCCTGGCCGCTGACCTGAAGCGAGGCTCAGGCCGCCCCGAGCTGGCCCGCGCCCGTCTGCAGGTGGGACCCGATGGCGAGCTGCTGGCGCTGGTGGACGGCAGCCAGGCCTCATCCCGCATCGGTTCGCTGCAGGGTGCCGACCTGCTGCTGGAGATTCCGGCGGAGCTGGGCGCGCTGGCGGCCGGCACGGAGCTGTGGGCCCAGCTGCTGCGCTTGCCGATCTTCTGAAGGCTGTCGCTGCGTTGAACACGCTCCTGCATGCCGCCCCGTTCAGAACGCCGTGTTGCCCTCCACCCAGGTGCCCACACCGCCGCACCACTCCCGCTTCCAGAAGGGGGCATCGTGTTTAAGGGCTTCGAGCAGCTCCTGGCCGCCCCGCTGGGCCGGGCCGCGCCGGTCGGCGGCCACGGCCACCAGCACGATCGCCTCCCCTGGCAGCACCCGGCCCACCCTGTGATCCACCCGCACCGCCAGCAGGCCATGGCGGCGGCTGATGGCGGCGGCGATCCGCTCGATCTGGGTTTCGGTCATGCCGGGGTAGTGCTCCAGCTCCAGGGCTTCGAGCGCTGCGCCATGGGCGGTGCGGCCGCGCACCCGACCGATGAAGTGGGCTTCCGCGGCCGGCGCTTCGGCGCCGCCGGCCGTGAGATTCCGCTGCCAGTCGGCCAGGGCCGAGAGCGGGTCGAAGCGGGCGGGATGGAGCCTGAGCTGCAGCGGGCGCTCCTCTGCCGATGGGTGTGCCATCGGCTCAGCCCCCACTGATCGGCGGCAGGAAGGCCACCTCATCGCCGCTCTGGAGCGGCTGATCGAGTGCGGCGAATGCCTGGTTCACCGCCACCCGCACCTGGGGCGGGATGGCCGCGCCCAGCCCCAGGTGCGGCCAGAGGCTCGCCGGTGTGGGGGATGGATAGTCAGGTGTGATCGCCAGGCTTCGCTCCCACCAGCCCGCCTGCTCCCGCAGCGAGGCGAACAGGCGCACCATTATAACGGCGGTGCTCACGGCCGCGTGGCCACCAGCACCCGGTGCCGGTGGTCGGAGGCCACCCGGCGGATAGCCGTGAAACCCGCCTCGGCCAGGGCGGCGGGCAGATCCAGACGGAAATAGTCCTCGAGGTAGGGCTCGGTGGCCTTGAGCAGGGTGGCCAGGGCCGGCGGCATGGAGCGGATCACCTCTGCTTCCGGGTCCTGGTCGACCAGGGCGAGCACCCCCTGGGGCCGCAGCAACCGCGCCGCTTCTTTCAGCACTGCTCGGGTGGCAACGCCCGGCAGTTCATGGCAGAGGAACTGGGCGGTGATCAGATCGAAGCTCGCCGCCGGCAGGCCCGTGGCTTCAGCGGCGCCGTGGTGCCAGGCCCTGATGCGGCCGCTGGCGTCGCGCACCCGCGCCACCGCAAGCATCTGGGGGGAGAGATCGAGGCCGCTCACGTGCACATCGCTGTGGCCGTGCTGCTCGAGCCAGTCGGTGAGCGCCAGGGTGCCAACCCCCACGGAGCAGCCGATGTCGAGGACGTCGCGCACCGGGCCGCTGAGACTGGGTTCGATCGCGGCGTAGATGCCGTCGCGCATGCGCTGCTGGGCGGCCGCGGGGTTGAGTTGTTTCTCCTCTTTCCACACCCGCAGCGCCACCGAATCGGTGGCCTGCTCGGTTTCGCAGGCGGCCTGCCAGCAGAGGTTTCCTTCCTCATAGGCGTGGAAACGGGCGCGGTAATAGGGGGGGATCACAGTGGCCGGGTTGGTGGAGGCCACCAGCAGGGGCTCCGCCTGCTGGAGCAACTGCTCGCGGCGCCGCCTCCAGGGGATGCCCCGGGTTTCGGCGGTGCGGATCATCATGCGCCGGGCCTGTAGGAACAGCAGCTGACGCACGGGCTCCACCGCCAGCACCGCGGCGATCAGCCGCCCCAGGGGCGTGCGCGCATCCACCCAGGGGGGCGGCGGCGGCGAGGCGATCACCGGGCCGGTGGGGATGGCGCTGGTGTTCATCGGGACGCTGGGATCGGCGGCGTGGCTGCCATCCTGACGCCCCTGGCGGATCAGCTGGGGAGCGTTTGCTCGATCACCCAGCGCCGGTAGGCGGGATCGGGATCCTGCAGGGGCGTGGCCATGATCGCGGGGATCTCGTAAGGGTGAACCTCACGAAGCAGGTCCATCAGTGCCTGCCGGTGTTGCTGGGTGGTCTTGAAGGTGATCCGGATCTCCGGCTCTTCCACCAGCTCCCCCTTCCAGACGTAGATGCTCTCGATCGGCTCCAGCTGGGCGCAGGCCGCCAGGCCCGCACGCACCACCTGCCTGGCCAATCGTCTGGCATCGTCGCGTTTCGCCACCGTGGTGAGCACGGCCAGCAGCGACGACTCGGGGGTGCTCATGGCGGATCGCCTGGCTGTCGCCTGGAACGGATGAAGCTCACCATCAGGCAGAGATGGGTGATGTTGTCAACCGCCTGGCTGCAGCCGATGGCTGAAGGCTGATTAACCCCCGTCAGACGCATCAGATCAGATCACCCGTCCGAGCGGGGTGTGCCGCAGCAGGATCGTGAGCAGCCAGCACCCGCTCAGGGCCACACCGAAGCTGACCTGGAACTTGAGCGCGGCGGGCAGCGGGGAGGGCAGTCCCATCGGCCGGATCCGGCCCAACTCCTGGCTCCGATGGGCTTGGCACTGAGACGCATCCTGAAGTGGGGACTCAGTCGGCCAGTACCGTCCACCCCAAAACCACGCCCCGCCGATCGTGCCGATCTCGATTTCGTTTCGTCTGTGGGGCTGGCCTGCCGCTGTGGCGAGCAGCTTGGTGGCCAGCAGCTTGGTGATGACGGCCCCCGCGATGGCTGGCACGGTCAGCGGCACTGCCACCTTCCGCGAGCGGATCGCCCTGCCGCCCGATGCAGTGTTCGAGGTCGTGATCGAGGATTACGCGCGGGCCGATGCTCCCGCCACGGTGATCGGCCGCCAGCGGATCGCGCCGGCCGGCCAGCCGCCGTTCCGCTTCTCGATTCCGTATAAGGACAGCGACGTGACGCCCCGCGGCCGCTACACGCTGCGGGCAACGCTGCGTCACCAGGGCCGGTTGCTGTTCAGCAGCGACACGATCACGCCGGTGCTCAGTGGCCAGAAGCAACCGGTGGAGCTGCTGCTGAAGCAGGTTGGCTTCGGTGCGCTGCCGGCCAGCTGGCAGGGCGACATCCCCGGCGCGGGCGGCGCGATCCGCTGGCATGTGGATCTGGCCGCCGATGGCACCTACCAGCTGCGGCAGATCTTTCTGAACCGGCCCCAACCAAATGCGTTCGATGACATCGGCCGCTGGCGCCTGGAGCCCGGCACCGGGCGGCTGGTGCTTCGGGGCGGCCGCGAGGCGCCCGTCTTTCTGCAGCCGCTCGATGCTGGTGCGGCGCTGCGCAAGCTCGACCTGGAGGGTGCGCCGATCAGCTCCGCCCAGAACGATCGGCTGAAGCGGCTGCCCCAGCCAGCGCCGATCGACCCACGCCTGCAGCTCACAGGGATGTTCACCTACATGGCCGATGCGGCCAGCATCCGGCTCTGCGCCACCAGCCAGCGGCTGCCGGTGGCGATGGAAGGCGACTTCCTGGCCCTGCAGCGCGCCTATCTCCAGGCCCGTCCGTCCGACAAGCCCGGCCAGCCGCTGCTGGTGGGGCTGCAGGGGCTGATCACCCAGCGGCCGTCGATGGAGGAGGGGCAGCCGCCACGCCGCACCCTGGTGGTGGAAAAATTCGGCACCATCAACCCCGGACAGGGTTGCCCCAAGCCCGCCAGGGCTCAGAAGAGGTCGGGCCGCGGGCAACCCCGCCGGCAACTCGTTGCCCCCTTGCGGGGTACCACCTGGAAGCTGCTGGCCCTCGGTGGGGAGACGGTCGTCCCTCGGCAGCCCCCCGGCCGAGCGATCGAGCTGCAGCTGTCTGCCGAGAACCTGCGCCTGGCTGGCAGCGGTGGCTGCAACCGCTTGATGGGCGGCTTCAGCCTCGAGGGCGAAACAATACGGTTCTTCCAGCTGGCCAGCACCCGGATGGCCTGCAGCCCGGAAGTAATGGCCATCGAGCAGCGCTACACCGAAGCCCTGGCTCTGGTGCGCCGCTGGAGCATCGACAAGCGCAGCCTGATGCTCCAGGACGCCAGCGGCAAGACGCTGCTGCTCCTCCAGGCGGGCGAGTAGCCAGATCCGGTCTGCGGATTCAACCTTTGGTGCGATCTCGGCCAGCTGCCACAGCTTTCGTCACTCTCTGACCCACCAACTTCTGAAGAGAGGTATGGGGAATGTCACGAGCCAGGAGTTGTTGGAGCACAACGACGAGAGGAGTGCGTTGATGACCTGTTTGTGCTGAATCGTGGTCACTGTGGTGCGTCAAAACAGCCGACATTCTGTAGCTGGTTGAACATCTGGTTCCTGGACCCGCCCATCTTCCCCTCTGCCAGGAGCCGATCTTCGCAAAAGCCATATGCTGGAAGAACTTTCAGGAAATAGCGTAGGGTCTTGATGGCTTCTTCTGCTGCTGCAGATCTCTAGAAAGGATGGAAGCTGGACATGCCGAAATACTGTTAGCCTGACATGCACCAGCAGAGGCAAAAGTTGCGAATTGCAGTTGTTCAAAGACCGCCGGTGTTACTGAACCGTTCCGCGACAATCGCTGACGCCGTCGACTCGATACGTGAAGCTGCGTCAAATGAGGCCCGAATTGTGGTTTTTCCAGAGGCATACATCCCGGGATATCCATCCTGGATCTGGAGGCTGCGGCCAGGTGCAGATATGGCGCTCGCGGAGAAGCTTCACTCCCAGCTTCTCGCAAATGCCGTCAGCCTCAACGGCAACGATCTCACTCCGCTTCGCGAGGCTGCAAAGAAGCACAAGGTAACAGTTGTCTGCGGTGTGGATGAGCGGGATGCTGAATTCAGCCGCGGAACTATTTACAATACGGTTGTGGTGATAGGGCCAGACGGAGCCTTATTGAATAGGCATCGAAAACTCATGCCGACGAATCCAGGGCGTATGGTATGGGGATTTGGCGATGGTTCAGGGCTAAAGGTAGTTGACACGACTTCCGGCCGTATCGGCACGCTCATATGTTGGGAGAATTACATGCCGCTTGCACGATTTACGCTTTACGCCCTTGGTGTCGAGATTTACATCGCCCCTGCTTATGACTCCGGTGACAAGTGGATTGGCACACTCCAGCACATCGCACGAGAGGGTGGATGCTGGGTAGTGGGAAGCGGAATGGCCTTCCGGGCCGCAGACATTCCGGATTCTGTTCCTGGAAAATCGGAGCTGTATCCAAATGCCGAGGAGTGGATAAACCCTGGAGATTCAGTGGTGATCGAGCCGGGCGGAAGGATCGTGGCAGGGCCCAGGCGGCGTGAGTTAGGAATTCTGTATGCAGAGATTGACCTTGAGCGTGTTGGAATTGCGCAGCGGAGTCTCGATGTTGTCGGGCATTACTCGAGGCCCGACATCTTTCAGTTACAGGTGAATACAAATCCGCTCAAGCCCGTTGTATTCGAGATCGGCAAGGAGTCTTCGATTGGTAATATTCAGATGCAGAAGACGGGGGCGGAGGTTGCTCATTCAATCGGAGTAGCTCTGCCCGCTTCTGATCTTGAGCGTTAGAAGGATCAGAAGAAACTCGGAAGCATCAACGTCTTGACGTCTTGACGTCAAAGCGCTAAGATCGAGGAATGGATGAAGCCAAAAGGGCCACTATTTACTTTGACGCGGATGTTCATCGTGCACTGCGCCTAAGGGCTGCTGCATGTAATCGCTCAATATCGGATATGGTAAATGAAGCAGTGCGCATGACATTGGCGGAAGATGCTGATGATTTGAGAGATGCTGATCAGAGACAGGCTGAGTCAAGCTCTAGCTTCGAAGAGTTTGTCACAAGTCTAAGAGATAGTGGCCGAATATAGATACAGCCTCTCGATTAAGCCATCAGCCGCCAAGGAACTACAAGCGGTATCTGACAAGGCGACGTTGTCGCGATTGATTGAGAAGATTAAATCACTGGAAACTCAACCATGGCTATTAGGGTCTGAAAAGCTCGCAGGCAGGCCGAACCTTTATCGTGTCCGTCAGGGTAACCATCGGGTTGTCTACTCCGTCGATGATCAGTCGCGTGTTGTCGACATTATTAAGGTTGGCCATAGAAGAGATGTCTACCGATGAGTGGACCTTCTGGAATCAAGATACTGAAGACGGGAGCTGAGGAAATCGACAATGCCCAAGTTCGCTCGCCCGATTCTGATCTTGAGCGTTCTCCGTATCCAGCAAGCCGTTGACCGGAAGTCGCAACTGGTACCGAGTTACAGTACCATGCATAGATGAAGCGGAAGCACCAGCGCACCCTTGAGCTGATTTTCTCCCCTCCCGTAAACGGCAGCTTGCAGTGGAGGGACATCGAAGCCCTGTTTCAGGAGCTTGGTGGGGATGTCACTGAGAGGGCGGGCAGCCGAGTCGCGGTCGTTCTGTTTGGCGATGGGTGGGGTCTTTCACAGGCCCCACCCATCGCCCGATACAGACAAGGGTGCTGTTGCTTCAATCCGCAAATGGTTTGAAGCACACGGAGTGTCATCATGAATCTAATGACTGTGGATGGCTACCACGCCAAAATTGAATTCGACGAGGAAACGGATCAGTTTCGCGGGGAAATTCTTGGGCTTTCTGGGGGAGCGGACTTCTATGGATCAAGTCCGGATGAGCTTCGTCGAGAATTCAAAAAGTCACTGGAAGTCTTTCTTGATGTCTGCAAGGAGCAAGGAATTGAGCCGCGGAAACACTTTTCAGGCAAATTCAATCTTCGGATTCCGCCTGAACTCCATGAGAAGTTGGTGATGACTGCGGAAGTGCAGGGAAAGAGTCTTAACACGCTCGCACAGGAAGCACTCCGGAGAATTGTCACCGCATAGATGAACTGATAATAAGCCCCTTGAGTGGACAGGCCTCCACCGACTTTATTCTTGCGCTCTATAGTCCCTGCCTTTCACTCAGGGGTGGCGTTATCCCACCAGTGGAATCCAATATAGACTCCGACCTTCACTGGCGCATCGCAAACGAGGTGTGACATGGTAATGCCTGCAAAAAACACGATTTGCCTCTGGTATGACGATGGCGCCGAGAACGCCGCGCG
This sequence comes from Synechococcus sp. 1G10, assembly GCF_002252625.1. Taxonomy (GTDB): domain Bacteria; phylum Cyanobacteriota; class Cyanobacteriia; order PCC-6307; family Cyanobiaceae; genus Regnicoccus_A. The sequence goes on from NZ_NQKW01000005.1 coordinate 149,614, forward strand.
GTTCTATTCCGAGACGTTTCCCGAGTCATCTGTCGGAGCGGTGCACCGCGCACCAGGGGACTTTCCGGCTGGGAAGCAGGGAGACGTGTTGACTGTTGAGTTTTCCGTGATGGGTATTCCCTGCCTCGGGCTCAACGGCGGTCCTGCGTTCAAGCACAACGAAGCATTTTCGTTTCAGGTTGCAACCGTTGACCAGGCTGAGACTGATCGCTACTGGAACGCGATTGTAGGCAACGGTGGGCAAGAGAGCGAGTGCGGCTGGTGCAAGGACAAGTGGGGATTGTCCTGGCAGATTACCCCGATTGCTCTGACCAAGGCCTTCACCAACCCCGTTCGCGCTGTCGCCAAGCGCGCGTTCGATGCAATGATGACGATGAGAAAGATCGACATTGCCGCAATCGAGGCGGCGATACGTGGTTGAGGTGCACGATAACGATGCAGTGACTTTCAGTTGTAGCGAACGGTCCGCCGCGAGACCTGCTTCTGAACCGGAGCATTAGCGCCAATTGCATTATGTGTATTGTTTATAATTAGCTTGCATCAGGCAACCCTTCCCGGCATTGGCAGGCGGGGTGCCTGGCTTGGGGTCTAAGAGCTTGGCAGTATCAGTTGTGGCAAGAGGTTGGCTATGTCCTTCCTCGCAGACTGCTCGGCGGTTCATGCAGCAATCGCGAATCAATCAATCGCGATTCCCATTTTCCTTTCGACCAGCTTCTTCAGATAAATTCTCCTGGCACGGTCTAATCCAGAAGATTTCATTTTATTTAGTTCAATCATTTCCGGCAGCGCCAGCTTCATCTGCTCCCGCACTCGGCTCTGGCTGAGCCTCGTTACCACGCCGATCACCTCGCAGCCCTTCCGCAGCAGCTGCATGGAGCGCACCCAGTTGCGGCAGCCTCAGCCTCGGCCGCAGCCTGCTGGACTGAGCGGAATGGCCTCGGGGTGATGGTGCGCCGCCAGTTCGAGGCGGCGGAAGGTGGGGCTGTTCTTGCGCTGATGGTTCTGCATCCGCAGCACGATGTCGTGCAGCGTGCGCACGGTGGCGGCGATGTTGGGGCCCTTGTTGAGCATCACACCCTCGGCGCGGGCGCCCATGGCGGCATCGGTGATCTCAGCGCGCGTCGGTGTGCCGCGCTGCGCCAGCTCCTCGAGCACCTGAGTGGCCCAGATACAGGGGAGATGGGCTGCTTCACAGACACGCAGCATCTCCTCCTGGATCTCAGCAAGCCGTTCCCAGCCGCACTCGATCGCCAGATCGCCGCGGGCAATCATCACTCCGAGGGGCGCCGGATGGTGCATGCCGGCCAGCAGTAGTGCGGGCAATTGATCGAAGGCCTGGCGGGTCTCGATCTTCAGGATCACGCCGAGATCCGGTCGCCCGAGGTGGATGAGTTGCTCGTGCAGGGCGTGCACGTCGCCGGCGCAGCGCAGGAAGGATGCGTTGACGATGTCGGCGTGGTCTGCGACGAAGGCGAGGTCCTCGAGGTCGCGGGAGGTCAGCGACGCCAGCTGGAGCGTGCTGTCGGGAAGATTGATGCCCTTGTCAGCCCGCAGCCTCGAGCGCTGCCGCCGCGCTGCGGTGATCTCCACAAGCAGTTCGGCGGCGCCAGCAGGGCCGGCCGGGATGGCCACGATCCGTCCGGCGATCCGGCCGTCATCGAAGACGATTCGCTCGCCCACCTTCACATCGGCGAAGACCTCCGGCAGGGTGCAGCCGATCACCGCCGGGCTGGTCACGGCACCACGAGCGTCGAGCACAGCGTCACGTCCCGGCTCGGTGCCAGCCACGATTCGCAGGTGATCTCCTGGCTGGAGAGTCACGGCGCCGGGCTGGGGCGGGATCACGCCCACCAGGATCGAGATCCCGGCCTGGTTGACGAAGCGCAGCCCGGGGATGAAGTGGCAGGTGCGGGTGCAGCTCAGCAGCAGGCCTTCGGCCAGGCGCTTCTCGACCTTGAAGCGCCGCTGACGGCCGGAGGCATCGACGCCCTGCAGCACATCACCGGTCTTGAGCCGCTGCCAGTCGTCGCCGCTGACCGGCACCACGGCATCGACTCCAGCTGGGGGCTTCAGCGGTCGCATCACCGGCGCGAACAGGAGCCTCGCCGGTGTCAGCAGCCGGCCGTACACATCACGGCGGGGCTTGCAGACCAGCAGCCGCGGCCCCTCCTCAATCGGGCCGGTGCGGAGTTTGGGGCCCGCCAGATCCATCGCGATCCGGCAGGGGCGGCCCGTGGCGGCACTGGCGGATCTCACCTGATCCACCATCCGTTGCCACACCCTGGGGTCATCGTGGGCGCAGTTGATCCGGGCAACGGTCATGCCGCCCTCGAGCAGCTCGGTGATCAGAGCCGGATCAGCCGCGGCCTCGGCGGGCAGGGTCACCATGATCGTGCCCACCTCACCCAGCAACCGCCGGGTGTTTCCGGCAGCCAGGGCCAGGCCGGCCCTGTGCTCGAGCGGTGTCTCCGCTCCCAGCCGGCGGCCACTGTCTTCTCCGGAGAGCGCGCAGAGGATGGCCAGCACCCGCCGCAGCGTGGTGAGCACGCTGGCCTCACAGCGGCCGAGTGATGAAAGCCCCAGGCAGGCGAGCTGCTCCTGCAGTTCGCGGATGTCGTGCTGCCGCAGCGCCACGTAGTGGACCAGGTTGAGAGCACTGGGCCGATAGGCCGGAGCCACCGCCTCCAGGATGGGCAGCTCGCGGCTCTCCAGGTCGACCATGGCGCGAGCGAGTTCCACCAGCCTGGGGATGACCCTCCCGGGATCCTGGCAACCGTCGAAGAATTCCGCTGGAAGAGGCCGGCCGCCGGATCCGACCGCAGCCATCTCAAACGGCACCGGTGCCAGCACTGTGTCCATCAGATCATTCTGATCGGGCTGCCCTGCGGCTTCAGTCTTGCTCCATACATGGGCCTGGCGGGCAATGTGAGGGTCTGATGTGGTCTCTGAGGGATCAGCTCAGCTCCGCCAGACGGATCTTCAGATCCCGCAGGCGTTGATCGATTGCAGCGAGCAGATCGAGGGCAAACATCGGCGTCTCTTGAAGCGCGAACAGGAACTCCTCTCGTCCCATCACCAGCAGGCGGCAGGGGGTGATCGCCAAAGCGTGCCCGTGGCGCCTGTGCTGCGGTTCCACCACTGCCCCCATGCCGAACACCTCTCCCGGGGCGATGTCTTCACTGCAGGGTGCTGGGCCCCAGCTTAGGCGCACCGTGCCCTCGAGCAGGCCGAACATCTGGTCGCCGGGTGCCCCGGCTACGAAGATCGTGTCGCCTTCGGGAACCTCCATCACGTCACCGTTCTGAGCCAGCGAACGCATGATCTCCAGGGGGGTGACGGCCATGACAGGAGGAAAGGAACTTGAAAAAGTGTGGCCCAGACGGGTTAAGAATCGCTTGGCCGCCTGCAAAGCGGGACTTGATCGTGCCGGGAGCCTTTCCCCCAGGGCCGGCACCGGAAATCGCATGAATCAGGTCGTGAAGACACTGAGGATCGCTCCGGCGAGTTTCGTGCCTCTGTGGGCCTGTGGGTCAGGCATCGATGGCATGAGCGTCAAGAAAAGGCCGAGATTCCGATGGTTCTACGGCTACGCCCTGATTCTGGGAGTGATGGCATTGATCGCCGGGCTGCAAACGTATTTCTTGTGGCGTCGAGGCTGGTTCCTGGACTGGACCGCGATGCGGCTCTGAACGTTCCTCCACAGGAACCTCTGCGGCAGCTAACAGGCGGCTGGGAGCTGACCAGTCAGAAGTTAAGATCCTTCTGCAGGGCCGATGATCTTGCCGCGGTAGACACTCGTGGCCGAGCGCGTTTCCGTCCGGGCGGAGTCAGGACCGCTGCCGTTCACGAACGTTCACCGCCTCGCCGCTGCAAGCCTCCAGCCGTGAGAAGGATCCGCACCGCCAGCATCGTTGCGTCGTCATCGAGCGAGTGGGCTCCAGTGAACCGCCGCAACTCCTCGCGTAGCTGATCGATCAACGGATCCAGCGGTTCCAGCCGTCGTTGGCCCAGAAATTCCATGCAACGCGTTTCCGAAAATGGCTCACAGGCATCGTTCTCGGCTTCGGTGATCCCATCGGTGTAGCAGAACATCAGATCACCTGGATGGAGAGTTGCCTCCATGACGCTGAAGGAAGCTTCGGGGAAAACGCCGATCAAGGCCCCTGCTGGGAGAGGGAGAGGTCGCGCATCGCTTTCGGTCACAATCAGGGGAGCACAGTGACCGGCATTGGAGTACCGGAGGAGGCCGCTGCCCAGGTCGAGGAACCCGCAGAACACGGTGATGAAATGGGAGGTCTCATTGCCTTCGCAGAGGCGGTCATTCAGCTTTCTGAGCAATTCATTCGGCGACGGCTCCGAGATGGCCAGCATGCGCAGCAGCCCGATGGCGCGTGCCATCAGCAAAGCCGCCCCAATGCCATGACCCGATACGTCACCAATGCAAACGAACAGACGATGATCATTGATCAACAAGACATCAAACAGGTCACCACCCACCGAGGAGGCAGGTTCCATCAACGCGCTGACCTGGAAGTCCGATCGGTCGGGAAAAAGCGGACGGTGCAGCGGCAGCATCCCCGTCTGCAGCTCATGAGCGAGGTGCAACTCCTTGCGCAGGTGCGAGAGTTCGAGACCTTCGCGTTGAGCTTGCAGGGTGAGCTGATTGGTGAGACGCATCCGCTCGGTCAGGCTGGTCATCAGATTCCTCGCCACACCGGGCAGCAGGATCAGCCGAGACCACAGCAGTTCCGGGGTGAGCCGCAGCACGGTCGAATCCGACACCGCCCGAACCAGGGCTGAGACGGGCTTGCCATCAATGGCCGAGAACTCACCGACGCACTGTCCGGCCGGAATGGGAATCCCAGCACTCTCATACCCATCAGCTTCGAGAAGCGCGATCATCTCCCCACTTAACACGATATAGACGTTCTGATTGGCCTCACCGGGTCGAAGCAACGTCAAGCCAGCAGGAAGCAGAATTAGATCAGCTTTAGAGAGAGCAATGTCCAGGGCCGTCGAGTCAACATTATGGAAGAGGGGCACCCAGCCAAGAGAGTCGGGCACCGTTCGATCACCCCAGAGCCCGAGTGAGACCGGGAGAGCGGATTGAGACTTCAGCATGGCGGCGCGGTCAGACGTTGTGCGGCCAATGGACAGTGATTCTCAGTTCGTTCCTGTCTTCGACACGGCAATAATCGAGATCATCGGAAAAAGTACGCATCATCTTCAACCCCAATCCACCTGGCTGTGCGTCGAGAAGCGAGCCAGGTGTGGGTCTTGGAACGTAATCGTCCAGATCGAATGAAGTGCCGTAGTCAGTGATCGAAAGAACCGCCGAGTTGTGTTTGCCGGATCGATCCACGCACAGCCGAAGCAGAACGGGGCAGCTCAAGGCGCCTGGGCCTCCATGATTGATCACGTTCGCGAGTGCCTCATTCAGGCAGAGGTCCAACCGCAGAATCTGGTCGGGGGGAACATCGCGTTCCACGCATTCGCTGGCCAGCCAGACGGATGATCTTCCAACGTCGACGGCATTCGCCTGGATGGTGAAGGAGGCGGCGGGAAGAACGGGTTCACCTAGCATGGAAGCAGCTCAGGCGACGGCAGCCTCAAGGGCTTCCCTTTCCGTGGCGAACATGGGCACGATGGTGCCAACACCGGTGGTTTCGAGAGTCTTGGCCACAAGATCATTATCACCGACAAGAAGAACAAGCCGCCCACCGCGCCGGGCGACCGCCTTGGCATTATTGATGATTTCACGAATAGCCACCGATGCGAGGAACGTGACTTCTCTCAGATCGACGATCACACGTCGTCCCTTTGCCGCACTGAGGGAAGCGAATTTCATCGTGATCGCTTCCGTTCCGATCATATCCAGCCGTCCAGATAGCCTGATGCTCCGGCAGACATCGCTGTGGTCTTCATGCTCAATTGAAGCAGACGACATTCTTGCCAGTCAAATTAAATCTCATTCTATCCTACAAGCCGGTATGCTGCAAAGCGAGACCGGCGCCATGCTTCGAGCTATTCGCCTCAGCATTCGACAGGAACCTGCCTCGGTTCAGCCGGCTGCGAAGATGCCGGCGCCACGGGGTGTCTGACTGGCATCGATCTCGACTGCTTCCCTTGCTGTTGTCTGGCGAATCCGCTTGGCCAGTTCCCGGATCACACCCTGGATGATCTCCGGCTGATCCACCATCAGATCCAGCAGGGTCTCCTGCTCGATGCGGTAGAGCCGGGTCGGCCAGATCGCCGTCACGGAGGCGGAACGGGGTTCCGGATCGATAGCCGCCAGCTCTCCCACGATCTCGTGATCGCCCAATTCGACAATGGTCTGGTCACCGACATGAACCCGAACCAAGCCATCGATGATCACATACATTGATGTGCCCAGCTCTCCGCGCTCGAACAGGGTCTCGCCAGCAGACAACTGCACTTCATCCAGCACGTTGGCCAGTTGCAGCAGGACATCACTGGGTGTCGAGGCGAAGATACTCACCCCCTTGAGAAGGATCACCCTCTCGATCGTGACGGTACCGTTCATAAGAGTCTTTTGGTCGGACATGCGGTCGAGCAGATCGCGTACCCGAGGATGATCGTGGTGGGCAATCCTCGCCGCATATTGGCCGATGTCCGACGGATTGAGCGACCAGGACGCAAGCAGGGCAGTCTCGGCGACCACGGGATTCCCCGAACCGATCGCGTCGGTCACGGCATCGTGAAAGCTGACGTCGGGGCGGCGGGCGGCGCAATAGAGCGCACAGGCACGCGTCCAGGAATCGGAGCTCAGCCCCCTGCGGGCTTCGAGGATCTCAAGCAGACGCTCATGCGCGGGCAGGGGCCTCGGTCGCACCTCCTCAGGGAGCTCCCGCAGGGCGGCAGGAGGGGCAAGGCGCTCCAGGAAGGGAAACGTGAGGCTCTTCAGGACAGGGGTGAGAATCGAATCAAGGAGTTCGAGGGCGATCGCCCGCTCCCGGGGCGATCCGGTCCAGTAGCGCAGGCGGGCCTGTCGCAGGAGGCTGCCGGATTGAAGGAAACCCAGCAGCAGGAGCAGTCGATCCCTCGTGCGCTCGAGTTCGTTGGCCAGTGCCATGGGCAACACCTCATGCAGGTCATGACCGAATTCAGCCATAGCGCTCAGGAGCCAGGCACCGTGGCGAACCTCCCGCAGCAGCTGGGCTTCCACCTCGGGGCGGACGCTCTCATCGGCGCGGTAACGGCATCCCGCCAATGAGGACTGGGCCGCGTGGCGGATGGCCGGGTCTTCCGACCGGCTGCGGTCCAGGAGCGAGGCGATGGCACGGGGGGAACGGAGCGTCCCGAGCAGGCGGAGGATCCGCCGCTCCTCCTCGCTGCCGGTCGGCGCCCGCTCGAGTTGGACGATCAGGGCATCGACACCCGCGTCTCCCGCGCCAAGCAGGGACCGGCGCGCATGAATGGCGCAGGCCGGATCCCCCAGACTCTCTGCGACGGCGGGCCACAGGCGGGGATGGGCGATCGCTCCCGCGGCCTCGAGTGCAGCCCTGCGCACCCTCACGTCCGGATCAAGGAGAAAGGACTGCAAGGGTCGGTACAGATCACGATGGCCGAGCTGCCCTAGGATCTGTACGCCGTCCGCACGCTGGCAGGGATCGGCGGAACGCAGCAGGCGGCGGAGCATCTGCCAGCCGTTCCGACGACCCGTCGTGTCGCCATGACGCAGCAGGCCGACAAGGACGGCGGTTCGCACGGCCGGATGCGGACTCCGGAGGTCAACAGCCAATCGGGCCGGGTTGCGATCTGAATCCTGTACCGCCAGAACCCGGATCGCGGCGGCGCGCACCTCGGGAATCGGATCGGCGTCGGCGATCGACCTCAGGGCCCCCAGATCGGGCAAGATTCCTGTCCGTTCCAGCAGCCCCAGAACATGGCACCGCAGCTCGGGAGCAGGGTGCCTCATGAGCTCAGGAAGCTGGGTCTTCAGAAAGGCCGGGTCGGCGTCCGCCAGCAGATCGAGGGCATAGACGGCGGGGCCGACCTGCGGACCGAGCGCCGTTTTCCGCAGGATGGCCAGCGTGGCTGGATCGCTCGCCTGGAACGCACCGCCGGTCAGCTGCCTGCGTTGCAGTGCTATGGCCAGCGCCCGCGGATACTGTCGGCGCAGAAGCCGAGCCAGAACAAGCCAGACCCCTGCCACAGCAAGCATCAGGCAGGCAAGGGCCGTCACTCCATCGGGCCAGAAGTGGTCGAGGCACAGAAGCAGAACGCCGGCGAGGCCTGCGCCCACCGGGCTGATGATTCCTTCTGCGAAGGTCTGGATTCTGACCCTGTCCCGGCTGGCGAACGGCTGAAACAGGAGCAGAACGGAGGAACGATCGATCGAGAGCCGCAGAACGCGATCGAAGAACTTGGACAGCGCAAGAGCCCCGAAAACCACCAGGGTGGGGAGACCAAGACCAGTGGCCGCAACGCTGGCCAGCGACGTCAGGCCGAGGCTGAGCGGAAGGACCAGCAGACCGATGCCCAGCCCCCAGCGGTTGAGCACAGGACCGGTGGCAAACGATCGCAGCCCCAGCGTCGTGGAGGCCGCCACGGCGTAGAAGGTGCCGAGAAAGGCCGCCACGGCGTCGGCATTGCTGAAACGTGCATGCGCCGCCACCAGAAAACTCTTGTCGACCAGGAAGCGCATCAGCACAGAGGCCAGGAACAGCGCCAGGATCAGCCTCGTGTAGCTCGACCCCAGCGGCTGGGACCGCTGGGGTCCCTTCCCCCGCTGCTGGGGATCGGAGCGGTGCCGGTGCCGGCGATCAACGCGCAGAATGAATTCCACGACGGGGAGGCAGAGCGCGGCGGCGGCGGCGGAGAGAAGCACGAGATTCTCACTGCCGAGCCGAGCCACCAGCACGGGCAGCCCGAAGCCGCCGACGACGAGGGCCAGCACTTCTCCTGAGCCGATCACCCCGTACAGCCGCTTGGCCTGGCGCACATCGAGCAGCGAGGCGGTGAGGCCCCAGAACTCCAGGTTCAGTAACCCCTCCACCACCCGATACCAGATCAGCAGACCGAAGGCCGCCACCATGGCAGCATCAGTCGCCATCAGCGAGCGGAGAAAGAGAAAACCCAGAGTGATCAGCAACAGACTGAATCGCCAGGCCTGCTGATTGGAATATCGGTTGGCGAACCAGAGGTGAAAACCACTGGTCAGTGGCCCCACGATGGCCACGGAGAGATAGATCAGTGGGAGACCCTTGGGGCCAACAAAGGAGAGAAAGAGAGCATTTGCCGATGTCAGCGTGAAGATAAGAATCGAGCCGATAAGCGCAGAATGCAGGAAAAGTGCTGCGACGAGAGCTCTCTCGCCGGGATGCACTCCCAGGCCTGCACTGATGTAGTCGCGGGCCGAATCCCCCCAGGAACGAATCGTCGCGACGGCTGATGAAGGATCTGCTGGTGTCACGGAGGATCCAGCCTTGCTAGCCGGTGAACAGCGAAACCTTACGTCTTCATGAGGAGGCGACGAGTTCGGCTGACCCGTGATTGACAGGTGCTGGAGCGCTAACGGGCATCCCGCCGACAAGCGCTGAACTCACTGCCGGAACACGCACAGGTGCTGCAAGGTATTGCAGGACACAGCCGATCGCGAGATCTCTGACGATGGCCCTCCTGGAGCAGAGAGGAGGCATCGGAGTAACCCAGGGCCTCGGCCAGAAATGGCGCTTCGAGAGTGAACCGCTCCAGCATCAGGTTCAGTTCATATCCATCCCCCCAGAGCCAGCGACGCCGGTCCTGCACGATCCCGGCCACTAGAGGATGTCGTGAGACCACGGGCCGGGGTCAGGGCCAGCTGGTCGCAGCTGGTCGCGTCTCCTTGTCCAAGGGGGCCTGGCCATGGGACCAACGCCCGGAAGTGCCATTCAACAGCCTATGAGGAGCACGGTTCACAACCCAGCCCTAACTTACTGTTAACCAATGATGCCCACCTCCTCACGCAAAGTGAGTGGGTAGGGCGCTCGCTCCATGCTTCCACGCTTCCTCCTGCCTCAGTCCGGCCGATTGACTTGCGGAGGCACCTCACTGGCGGTCGCCCTTCTGATCACCGCTACGCCCCTGTCTCCCACTCGGGCCCAGTCCGCGGCTGGAGTGATTCGGATCAGTGGATCAAGCACGGTGTTCCCGATCACTTCGGAGGCTATCGGGGCATTCCGCAAGACTGATCCCGGTCGAAACGTTCGCTTCGAGCTCAAGGAAACGGGCACATCGGCCGGATTCCGTGACTTCTGCTCCGGCAAGGTGCCGATCGCCAATGCCTCACGGCCGATCAACAGCAAGGAACTCAAGGCCTGCGAGGCGAAGGGGGTCAAGTTCATCGAGCTGCCGATTGCTTTCGACGCTCTGACGGTGGCTGTCCATCCGAAGAACACCTGGGTCAATCAGATCACTGTCAAGGAGCTGAACACCCTGTGGAACCGCCAGGCCACTGGACGGGTGAAGCGCTGGAACCAGGTGAACAGCGCCTGGCCCGACCGCCCGATCAAGCTGTGCGGAGCTGGTTCCGATTCCGGCACCTTTGACTATTTCAACAAGGCGATCACCGGTGATGCAGGGAACAGCCGCAGCGACTACACCGCCAGTGAAGATGACAATGTGCTGGTGAGATGCGTGGCAAATGATCCCAACGCACTTGGCTACTTTGGCTTCGGCTACTATCTCGCTAACCAGAGCAAGCTCAGGTCCCTCGCCATTCTCGGACGCAAGGGAGCAACCAGACCTTCAGTAGAGGCTGTTCAGAAAGAGCGCTACACCCCACTGTCGAGGCCGCTCTTCATCTACATCAACAATGCCGACTTGTTCTCCCGCCCGGAGGTGCAGAAGTTCGTCACCTTCTTCGTGCGGACCGGCCCCCAGATTGTCAGGGCCTCAGACTTCATTCCCCTTCCCGACTCCACCTACCTCCTGGTGGAAAGCAAGCTGTACCGCCACGTGCTCGGCACCTCCTTCGGTGGCGACCTGCCGATCGGACTGACGATCGGCCTGGCCCTTGACCGCAGCTTCGACCAACTCAAGCAGCCCCGGCCCCGCTGAGCGGCACTCCGCCCGCTCAGTGAAGATGAGTCCTGTCTTACCGCCATCGCCGTGACGGCCTTCGAGACCAGCGCCAGCACCAGCAACGCGGAGGTCATTGACCCCGCGATGGTCTGTGGGCTCTACGCAGCCGATCTGATCCAGCACCAGACGCGCCGGCTGGGCAAGCTCCAGTCCGAAGTGCTGGCTGATCACGATCCTGAACCGCTGCATCAGCTCCGGGTGAGCCTGCGCAGGCTGCGCACGGCCCTGAGCCAGTTCGCGCCCGCGCTGCGGATGCCGGACTCGGTGAGCGATCGCCGCATCGCCAGGGTGGCGCGGCGCACCAGCCTCTGTCGTGATCTCGATGTGCTCAGGGATCGGTTGGAGGGGCAGTTGCTGCCCCCCTTGCCGGAGCAGGAACGCAAGGCGATGAAGCCGGTGCTGAAGCGGCTTTCGCGCAACCGGCGGCTGGCCTTCGAAGACCTCGCGGAGGCGCTCACCGGCGGGCCCTATCTCAAGTTGCTCGCCCGTCTGCGCGCCTGGCAGCTGAAGCCTCGCTTCTCTCCCGTGGGAGATCTTCCGCTGGGGCCCTGGCTGTTCGAATGGCAGTCGCAGGCCTCCAGCGGCCTGTTCCTGCATGGCGGCTGGTTCGCCGCCGATCCGCACGACCCTGCTCTCCACGATCTGCGCAAGCGCATCAAGGGATTGCGCTACGCCCTCGAGCATCTGGAGCCTTTCGCGGCACCGGTGCTGGGGGAGTGGATCGCGCTTCTGAAAAAGGCCCAGGACTGTCTGGGGGATCTTCACGATCTCCAGGTGCTCGCAGCGATTCTGGGCGATCAGCTCGAGAATGGTGTGGCTGAAACCCTGCCGGTGTTGCAGGCCGGCATCCTTGCCCAGCAGGCTGAGCGCTGGAGCCAATGGAGCGACCAGGCGATCCAGCTTCGTGAGCAGGCCAATCGTCACAGGCTCTACAGCAGCTTGATCACGTCTCCCTGATCACGTCGGTCTGAGCCAGCAGGGGCATTGGAGGGGGGACGTATCCCGACGCCCCATGGCTGCTGACACCGCACCGTCCCCGACTCGCAGCAGGCCCAGTGGCGAGGAGGCCCTCGTCGCTTCGTTGATTGCCTTGATGCAGGCCGGCACCACGCCCTGCCCTACTGGTGCGGGTTTGCCGAGGCGAAGGCACGGGGGATCGGGCCACGCAAGGGCACCCAGGCGGTGCGCGTGCTCCGGCCCCAGCTGAACCAGCGTGAGAGCGTCGCGGAGGGTGCCGGAGTTGAGGGCACGAAGCCCGGTACCGACCGGGCCTGGATCAGCTACAGGCCAGTGGCCGTTTTCAATGCGGCGGATCTGGTCGGTGAGGGCCTGGGCGGTTTGATCGCTGCCCGCCAGGCTGCTGAGGGCGCAGCCATGCGGCCGGAGCCCGAGCGCCTGGCCGCCGCCGAGGCGGTGCTCGGGGCCTGGCCGGTGCCGGTGAACCATGGCGGCGAGAGGGCCTGCTATCTGCCTCAGCTGGATCGCATCGCGCTGCCCGATCGCGCCGCCTTCCATTCCGCCAGTGCCCTCTATGCCACCTGGGCCCATGAGGCGATTCACTCCACTGGCCACCCCAGCCGCCTGAAGCGGGATCTCTCGGGCGTCATGGGCAGCAGGGCCTACGCCCGTGAGGAGCTGGTGGCTGAGCTTGGGGCGGTGCTGCTGGGTGATCGCCTTGAGATCGGCAGTGATGTGAGCCACCATGCCGCCTACCTGTCCCACTGGATCGACCTGCTCAGGGAGTCTCCCCGACTGCTGGTTCAGGTGCTGAGCGACGCGCGGCAGGCCGCGGATCTGATCGCCCCAGAGGAGGAGCCGGTGCAATGAAGCACTTGACTCTCCAGTCCACTGGACACCTTAGCGTCGAGTTATCGCTGCTCCCGATCGACCCTCATCGATCACCCATCCCCGATGACCGGCCCACCCCCCACTCCGTCCTGCTGCCACGCCGATGGCCTGGCCCCCACTCCCGACCCGGAGCGGGAGCTGGCCCATGAACTCACCCAGCTGCGTCGCAAGCTCTCGCTGGCGGCCGTGCTCACCGCGCTGGTGGTGCTCGCGAGCCTGCCCCACATGCTCGCTCTCCATTCCCTGCCGTTCCTGCCCGGCTGGTTCACCAGCCCCTGGACCCAGCTGCTGCTTTCCACCCCGGTGCTGTTCTGGTGCGGCCGGGAGTTCTTCACCGGCGCCGCCTCGGCCTTCCGTCAGCACAGCGCCGACATGAACACCCTGGTGGCCGCCGGCACCGGCATCGCCTGGCTCACGTCCCTGGTGGCCACCGTCGCGCCGCGGCTGCTCACCGACGAAGGCCTTCCCGCCGACGTCTATTTCGAGGCCGCCGCGGTGATCCTCACCCTGGTGCTGCTGGGCCGCCTGCTGGAGGCCCGCGCCCGCGGCCAGACATCAGAGGCGATCCGCCGCTTGCTGCGCTTGCAGCCGCCCACGGCCCGGGTGCTGCGCGATGGCGCCGTCCAGGAGATCCCGGTGGAGCTGGTGGTGGTGGGCGATCTGCTGCAGGTGCGCCCCGGCGAGAAGCTGCCCCTCGACGGGGTGGTGGTGGAGGGCAGCTCCTGGGTGGAGGAATCGATGCTCACCGGTGAGCCGACTCCAGTGGAGAAGGGTCCCGGCGATGCGGTGATCGGGGCGTCGCTCAACCGCAGCGGCAGCTTCAGCTTTCGCGTCAGCCACGTGGGCACCGACACCGTGCTTGCCCAGATCGTCGAGCTGGTGCGCCAGGCCCAGAGCTCCCGCACGCGGGTGCAGCGCCTGGCCGATCAGGTGGTGGGCTGGTTCGTGCCGGTGGTGATCGCCCTGGCCATCGCCGCCTTCGTGGGCTGGTTCCTGGTGAGCGGCAACCCGGTGCTGGCGATGCTGTTCCTGGTGAGCGTGCTGGTGATTGCCTGTCCCTGCGCCCTGGGGCTGGCCACACCCACCTCAATCATGGTGGCCTCGGGCAAGGGGGCGGAGAACGGACTTATCTTCCGCAGCGCCGAGGCTCTGGAAACCGCCGGCGGCCTGCGCACCATCGTGCTCGACAAGACCGGCACCCTCACCCGCGGCCAGCCGGAGGTGACCGATTTCGAGCGGCTGGGCGGCAGCCAGCTGCCGGCGGCGGCCCTGCTGGGGATGATCGCGGCCCTGGAGGAGCGCTCGGAGCATCCGCTGGCTGAGGCCATCGTGGGCTACATCCGCCCCCAGCTCCAGGCTCCGCGCCTTCCGGCCGTGGAGGCGTTCGAGGCGGTGGCGGGCTGCGGCGTCAGGGGCCGCGCCGATGCTCGAGACGTGGTGGTGGGCACACCCCGCTGGCTGGCGGAGCTTGGTTTCGGCATGGAGGCGCTTGAGCCCCTGGTCACCCGGCTGGAGGGTGCGGCCCGCAGCGTGGCGGCGGTGGCGGTGGATGGGCGGATCGAGGCCTGCTTCGGCATCGCCGATCCCATCAAACCGGGAGCAGATGCCGCTGTGGCCGCCCTGCGGCGCCTCGGTTTGCAGGTGGTGATGCTCAGCGGCGACGCCCGCCGCACTGCCGAGGTGGTGGCCGCCCAGCTGGGCATCGAGCGGGTGATCGCCGAGGTGCGACCCGCCGATAAGGCCGATGTGATCCGGCGGCTGCAGGAGCGGGGCGAGGGTCCGGTGGCGATGGTGGGCGATGGCATCAACGACGCTCCCGCCCTGGCCCAGGCCGATGTGGGTCTGGCGATGGGCACTGGCACCGATGTGGCGATCGCGGCCAGCGACATCACCCTGATCTCCGGCAACCTGGCCGGGGTGCCCGCGGCGATCGAGCTCAGCCGCCACACCATGGCCAACATCCGCCAGAACCTGTTCTTCGCCTTTGCATACAACGTGGCTGGTCTGCCCATTGCCGCCGGACTGCTCTTCCCCTTCACCGGCTGGCTGATGAGTCCGATGATCGCCGGCGCGGCCATGGCCTTCAGCTCCGTGTCGGTGGTGAGCAACGCCCTGCGGTTGCGTCGCTTCAAGCCCACCCCCCTTCCCGTTGCCGCCAGCTGATGAACAGCTTCGTAGCTGCCGCCACAGCCACAGCCGCCGCCAACGCCATCGCCAGCGGCGAACCGCTGTGGCGCACGATCGAGCAGCCTTTTGGCCTCAACGTGGCGGTAGCCGCCGCTGGCCTGGCGCTGATCGCTGCCGAACTCTGGTGGTTCCTCGGCCGCCATGGCGGTGGTGTGGCGGCTGGCGAAGGTGAAGGAGGAGTGCAGGAGATCACGATCACCGTGGATGGGGGCTACTCCCCAGCGCGGATCCGGCTGACGGCTGGCCGCCCGGTGCGCCTCATCTTTCACCGGCTGGATCCAAGCGGCTGCGTCGCGCAGGTGATCGTCCCCGACTTCCGCCGCACGCTTGATCTACCCCTGAATGCCCGCACCAGCCTGGAACTGCCGCCGATGCAGCCAGGTGAGTACCCATTTCATTGCGGCATGTCGATGGTGCGGGGTGTGCTGGAGGTGGTCTGAACGGCTACGGCTCCGATTTCTGCTGCTGGTTCTTCCACCACCCAGAGCAGCAGTGCCGAGAGCATCGCGGTGAGGTAACACCAGACCGAGCTGAAGGCGTGGAGATAGGCCACCTGGGCATAGACAAACGCGATCACGATCGCCGCCGCGAACCAGCGCAGCCGCCGGAACGGTGTCAGCAGCAGTGGCACCGTCACGATCAACCCGTAGATCAGCCTGCCCCAGGCATGGTTCACCACGCCATGGGCGGGACTCCTGATCTGATACTCGATGCTGCCAATAGTCACGGTCGGTGTGACCTGGGAGGGATCCAGCAGCAGCGGCAGCCAGAGCCACAGGCCCAGCATCAGGCCCAGCACCAGGCAGATCCGGATCAGCCAGCGGTGGTGGCCATCGCCCGTGGCGCCGGCCTTCAACGCGCACCAGGGGAACCAGGCCAACCAGAAGCAAAGCGCGAAGAACAGATAGGCCAGGGCCGCAGGCTGGGTGAGGGGCTCCAGGCTCCCGCTATCGAGGCCGATCCACACAAGGCCTTCCAGAGCCTGCTGCAGGCCGAACAACACTGGGGTCAGGGCCAGGGGCAGCAGGTTGCTCGATGGCTCACGCCAGCACCGGCGCACAGCCAGCCCGCCCAATGGCATCAGCAGTGCCGCTGCCGCGAAGCTGGAGCTGCTCGAGAAACACATCGACAGGGGGCGCTGCCCAGGGCAACGGTGCCATCAGGCTCCACCATGGACGAAGAACCGCGGCGCAGCGGATGTCAGCGCGCTACCCCCGCTGCCGCCGCAAGCTTTCGTAGGCCTGGCAGAAGGGTTCCCCCAGCGCCTGGCGCAACACCGTGTCGGTGGCGAAGGCGCTGAGGGCCTCCTCGAGGCTGGTGGGCAGCGCCGCCGCCGTGCCGGGGGGCGGCGGATCGGTGTAGAGGTTGGCGTCGTTGCGCGGACCCGGGTCGAGCTCCCGCTCGAGCCCGTCGAGACCGGCGGCGAGCACGGCTGCCGGCAGCAGGTAGGGGTTGGCGGCACTGTCGGCCAGGCGCAGCTCCAGGCGCTGATCGTCGGGGATGCGCACCATGTGGCTGCGGTTGTTGCCGCCGTAGCTGATCCAGCCCGGTGCCCAGGTGGCGCCGGAGTTGGTGGTGATCCCCCCCAGGCGCGCATAGCTCTCGGCGGTGGGATTGGTGATGGCGCACAGGGCCGGGGCGTGCTCCAGCAGACCCCCCAGAAAGTGGTAGGCCAGTTGCGAGAGGCCCAGCTCGCCGCGCGGGTCGTGGAAGAGGTTGCGGCCCGAGCTGTCCCAGAGGGAATGGTGCAGGTGCGCGCCGCTGCCGGTGAGCTGTGGGAAGGGCTTGGGGCCGAAGCTCACCCGAGCGCCCAGCGGTTCCGCCATCGCCTGGGCCATCACCCGGAAGAGGGCGTGGCGGTCGGCGGTCACCAGGGCGTCGGCGAAGGTCCAGTTGATCTCGAACTGGCCGTTGGCATCCTCGTGATCGGCCTGGTACGGCCCCCAGCCCAGCTCCTCCATCGCCTCCAGCAGACCGCCGATCAGCTCGAACTGGCGCATCAATGCCAGCTGGTCGTAGCAGGGTTTGCTCTGGGTGTCGTGGCCATCGGCGATCGTCTTGCCGCCGGGCTCCAGCAGGAAAAATTCCGCTTCCACTCCGGTGCGGAAGCTGTAGCCGAGCCGGTCCACCCGCTCCAGCTGGCGGCGCAGCACCCATCGTGGTGACTGCTCCAGTGGCCGGCCCTCCACCTGCAGATCGGTCGCCACCCAGGCCACGTTGCGCTGCCAGGGCAACACCGCCAGGCTGGCGGGATCAGGCAGGCCGAGCACATCGGGATCGGCCGGGGTCATCGCCAGCCAGGCGGCGAAGCCCGCGAAGCCCGCGCCATCGCGGGCCACCTGATTGACGGCGCTGGCCGGCACCAGCTTGGCGCGCTGCACCCCGAACAGGTCCGAGAAGGAGAAGAGGAAATGGCGGAGGCCGTGGTCGGCGGCGTAGCGGGCCAGGTCGGTCATGAGCTCAGCGGGGAGGCGGGAGTAACGGCGGATCAATCCATCAGCAGGCGTTCAAGGGCGGCGCGGATCATGGCCTGCTCATACGGTGCATCGCGGGGATTGCCGGCCCTGTGCCCCAGCACCGACTCCAGCCGCTCAAAGCGGGCGCCGGGGATGCAGGCGGCTTCAGCGGCGCAGTCGTCGGGGGGGAAATAGAGGTCGTGGGAGCCGGCGATCACCATGGTGCGGGCGGTGATGCGCCCCAGGGCGGCCGCGCCGAGATCGTTGGCCAGCCAGGTGTCGAGCATGGCCAGCAGATCGCGGGGATCATGGCGGCGGTAGGCAGGCAACCAGCTGCGCTCCACGTAGTCGTCCACGCTGGTGTAGCCCAGTGCCTCGTGCAGACCCTGCCGGTAGTAGGCCTGGCTGGCGGCCCAGCTGGCGTAGATCAGGGCGAAGCTGCGCAGCCCCTGCTCGGGGGTGGCCCTGAACTGTTCCCCATCCCAGGCGGGATCGCTGGTGAGGGCCTGGCGCAGGCTGAGCAGGAACAGGCGGTTGTGGGGGGTGGTGCGGGCCGTGCCGCATAGGCAGCAGATCCGCTCCACCGCCTGCGGCTCCAGGGCCGCCCAGTGGTAGGCCTGCTGCGCTCCCATCGACCAGCCATAGATCAGGGCGAGGCGCTCCACCCCGAACACCTCCTGGATCAGACGTTTCTGGGCGGCCACGTTGTCGGCGTGATGGATCACCCAGCCCTGCTCAGCCACGCCCATCGCCGCATTGCTGGGGCTGCTGGAGCGGCCGTTACCGAACTGGCTCACCAGCAGCACGCACCATCGCAGTGGATCGAGAATTGGCCCCACCACCCAGTCGATGTCCTCGGGCCAGGCGCCGTAGGAGCTGGGGAAGAGCACCAGGTTGGAGCGCTCGGCGTTGAGTTCTCCGAACACCCGGTAGGCCAGGCGGGCATTGGCGAGTTCCTTGCCGCAGCTGAGCGGCAGGCAGCCCAGCTCAAACACGGCATCCCGGCCCTTGATCGCCGCGGCCACGCTCATCTGGCTGGTGCCGGCAGAGGGGCCACCCCTGGCAGCGCCAGCCGTGAGGGATCGGCCAGGAAGGCCCGGTGCACCGCCAGGTAGCCAGGGTCGTTGTGCTCCAGCTGTGGGGCGATCCAGCCGTGGGCTGCCGGCAGGGCATGGAAGGGAAGCGAGGCGATCAGGTGATGCTCGACGTGGAACGGCATGTTCCACATCAACCAGCGCAGGGGCGCCAGGGTGTGGGTGGTCCGGGTGTTGCGCAGCACGTCGGCGCTGGTGCTGCAGCCGCCGTGCTCAGCCAGCAGCACGAAGCGCAGCAGGGGCTGGCCCAGGGCCAGCGGCAGCAGCCATTGCCAGAGCAGGAAGCCATTGGCGCCCGGCAGTGACAACAGCAGCACCAGCCCGTAGACGCCGAACTGGAGCCGGATCGAGCGGCGCAGCGCCGGGGCGGCCTCGGCGGGGATGTAGGGACGATCGCTGAAGTTGCCGCTCAGACCGGCGGCGTGGCTGCGCAGCTTGCCGATCCACCAGGGCAGCCCGCTCAATTCCAGCAGGTAGGCCCAGCGGCTGGTGGGCGGCGCATCCTCCAGTTCCGGGTCCAGGCCCGGCTGGTGGGTGTGGCGGTGATGCCACTGGTGGTAGCGCCGGTAGAAATCGGCGTTGTAGAAGCTCAGCACCCCGGCCCACCAGGCCAGGCCGTCGTTGAGCCGGCGGCTGGCGAAGGCGGTGCGGTGGCCGCACTCGTGCATGGCGCAGAAGGCGAAGGCCAGGCCCCAGCCCAGCAGCAGCAGGGCCGGCAAGCGCAGCGCCCAGGGCAGGCGATCGTCCCCCCAGATCATCCCGCTGACCAGGATCAGCGCCCCATGCCCAGCCGCCTGCCGCCAGCCGGCCGCATCGGAGCGGAGGTTGAGCTGACGCAGGCTATCGGCGGGAATCAGCTCGGCAGAGGCCGCCTTGATCGCAGGTTGGCTCGTGGTCACGGACCTCAGGATCCCAGTAACGCTGTGCATTCCAACCGTTCCTGGCTGGCATCGCGGCGATCCTCCAGGCGGCGGATCAGGCCGGACAGATAGGCGGCGTCGGAGCCGATGCCGCAGAAGCGACCCGAGCCCCAGGTGTGCAGCCAGGGCAGCCCCAGGAAGTAGAGGCCGGCCGCCGGCGTCACACCGCGCTGGTGCACCGGCTCCCCAGCGCCATCGAAGACGGGGACCTCCACCCAGCGGAAGTCGGAGCGGTAGCCCGTGCACCAGATCACGGCCGCCAGTGGTTCATCGCCAAGGTCGATGGGTGGATCCAGCGGCGGCGGCTGCCAGCAGGGTTCGTAGGCGGGATCTGCGGGGGCCTCGAGACCGTTGGACTCGATGTAGGTGTCGATGCTGGCGCGGATGCGCTGGTAGACCGCGTCAGCACCATCGAGATTCGCGGCGAGATCAGGGGCAAAGCGGAAGCCGCTGGCAGTGATCTCCTCCAACCGGCCGTGCAGGACCATCCCTTCGAGGGCACGACGGCGCAGATCGATCTCCCGGCCACCATCGCGGCCGGTCAGGTAGTGGTTGGTCTTGCGACGCACCGAGCGGGGATCCGGGTGCTGCTCGATCGATGTGTCGTAGTAGCTCATCCGATCGAGCCAGTCGACCACGTCCTTACCGCGATAGCGACGGGGTGAACGGGGAGCCGAACCCACGCTGAGGTGAACACGGCGGCCTGAGAGGAAGAGGTCTTCGGCGATCTGGCAGCCCGACTGGCCGCTGCCCACCACCAGGACGGGCCCGTCAGGCAGTTGGTCGGAGCGGCGGTAATCGCGGGCATCGAGCTGGAGCAGCCCAGTTGGCAGCCGGGTTGCCAGCGGATGGCGTCGGGGGCGGTGGTAGGCGCCGGTGGCGATCACCACCTGCCGGGCCTCGATCACCCCGTCGCTGGTGCTCAGGCGGTAACCACCGGTTTCGAGGGGCACCAGGCGCTCAACGGCAATGCCCTCGCGCACCGGCACAGCGGCGTGCTCAGCAAAGCGGCGCAGGTAGTCGACAATCGCGTCGCGGCCCATGAACCCCTCGGGATCATCGCCGTCGTATGGGAACTCCGGCAGGCGGCATTGCCAGTTGGGGGTGACCAGACAGAAGGAATCCCAGCGCTGGTGCTGCCAGGAGTGGGCGACCTGGTGCCGTTCGAGCACCAGTGGCGTCAGGCCCTGCTGCTGGAGGCAGCTGGCCACCGACAAGCCGGCCTGGCCGGCACCGATCACCACGACCGGCACTTGCAGGATGGCTGAGCTGGACTGGGGGGGATCTGAACTGGTGACGATTCCGGTCAATCCAGCCTTGATTCAATCCTCCACTTTGGAGTCTCTGGGGGTGGTTGACCGTAGCGATCGTGACGAACGGCGGATGACGGTCCGCCACAGCCTGCTCTCTCTGGTGGCCTGGCGATTCTGTGGCAGTGGTTACACAGTTCGAAACATGGGCTGTGCAATGGTCGCTTTCGTTGCTTCCAAGCCAGGCCGTTCATCGATGCCCGAGGTCACCCATCAAGCCCATCAAGCAGGAGATTTTCTCGTTGATTACGAAGAGAAAGTCTTTCCTGATATCAAGGCCGAGCCGGGGGAGAAGGCACTGGTCACCTTTCACACCGTGGCCTTCGAGGGCTCCATCGGTCTGGTGAACCTGCTGCAGGCCAGCCGCCTGATCAACAAGGGCTTCGAGACCTCGATCCTTCTCTATGGCCCTGGGGTCACCCTGGGTGTGCAGCGGGGTTTTCCCAAGCTGGGTGATGCCGCCTTTGACGGCCATCTCAATTTCAATGCCCGCCTCCAGAAGTTCATGGATCAGGGCGGCAAGGTGTATGCCTGCCGTTTTGCCCTTCAGGCCCTCTACGGCCATGGCGAGGGTGCGCTGATTCCGGGAATTCGCCCAGTCAATCCTCTCGATGTGCTCGACATCATCCTGATGCACCGTAAGGAGGGTGCCTTCATTCTCGATACCTGGACGCTCTGAATGAAGGCGCCGATTATCGTTGCTGCCGCCCAGATCCGTCCGGTTCTTCATAGCCTGGACGGGTCAGTGGCACGGTTGCTGGAGGCCATGGCTGAGGCTGCAGCAGCATCGGTGCGGCTGATCGTTTTCCCTGAAACCTTCCTTCCTTACTACCCCTACTTTTCGTTCATCGAGCCGCCCGTGCTGATGGGCCGCTCGCACCTGCGGCTGTATGAGCAGGCAGTGGTCGTTCCCGGACCCACGATCGACAGGATTGCCGCCGCCGCCCGTCGGTATCGGATGCACGTGCTCCTGGGCATCAACGAGCGCGACGGCGGCAGCCTCTACAACGCCCAGCTGCTGATCGATGACAGGGGCGAGGTGCTACTCAAGCGCCGCAAGATCACCCCCACGTATCACGAGCGGATGGTGTGGGGCCAGGGCGATGGTGCCGGACTGACGGTGGTGCCCACGGACCTCGGCAGGGTCGGTGCGCTGGCCTGCTGGGAGCACTACAACCCGCTGGCCCGTTTCAGCCTGATGGCCCAGGGAGAGGAGATCCACTGTGCCCAGTTCCCCGGCTCGCTGGTGGGGCCGATCTTCAGCGAGCAGACGGCCGTCAGCCTGCGTAACCACGCCCTGGAGGCGGGCTGCTTCGTGATCAGCTCCACCGCCTGGCTTGATCCCGCGGATATGGCCACGATCACGCCGGACACCTCGCTGCAAAAGGCGTTTCAGGGCGGTTGCCACACCGCCGTGATCAGCCCTGAGGGCCGCTATCTGGCCGGCCCGCTTCCGGATGGCGAAGGGCTGGCCATCGCCGAGCTTGATCCTGCGCTGATCACCAAACGCAAGCGGATGATGGACAGCGTGGGCCACTACAGCCGTCCCGATCTGCTTGGTCTGCGCATCGACCGCACACCGGCCCGTCTGATCGAAGACAACCCCGGGCCTCCAGTTCAGGCCGCTTCGGACGTGCCCATCACCGCCAGCTCGCTCCCCCCTCTGGAGGTGGCCTCCCATGGCTGAAGGTGCCTCCGCCGCACTGGGCCGGCTGGTCACCGAGCTCCAGGTGAATGGCGTGGTGGTACCCGCCGTTGGCGGCAATCCTGGCCGTCGTGGCGGGGCCGGCCCCTCCGATCACCGCGCCATCAGCGTTGATGGCACCACCGTGATGGTGCCCGTCTACAACACAGCCGCTGAAGGTTCTCCCTATGCCCTGGAGCGCCACGACGACGGCGAAGTGTGGTTGACGCACCGCGACCGGAGCGGCTCCCTGCAGTTGGTGGACACCCCGCCTGAACCGCACTTCTACGGGCTCAGCACCGCCGACGGCACGCCTTACCGCTCGATTGCGCTGCTGCATGGCCGCGATGTGCTGGCCACCACCCTGCTGCAGACCTGCATCCGCTTCCGCGACCGCAGCCAGTCGTGTCAGTTCTGTGCGATCGAGCAATCGCTCGACGACGGCCGCACCCTTGCTCGCAAGACCCCACAACAGGTGGCCGAGGTGGCTGAAGCGGCCGTGCGGCTCGATGGTGTCAAGCAGTTGGTGATGACCACCGGCACTCCCAACTCCGACG
The DNA here is from genome assembly GCF_002252625.1 of Synechococcus sp. 1G10. GTDB lineage: Bacteria > Cyanobacteriota > Cyanobacteriia > PCC-6307 > Cyanobiaceae > Regnicoccus_A. Next base: position 172,755 of record NZ_NQKW01000005.1, read on the forward strand.
ACCGCGGTGCCCGGCTGATGGCCGAAACCGCACGCGCCGTCAAGGCGCTGGTGCCCCTGCCGATCCAGGCCCAGTGCGAGCCCCCGGACGATCCGATCTGGTTCCAGCGCATGCATGACGCCGGCGTTGACAGCCTCGGCATGCACCTCGAGGTGGTGGAGCCTGAGGTGCGCCGGCGGATCCTTCCAGGCAAGGCAGAGCTCAGTCTCGAGCGCTATTTCACTGCCTTCGAGCAGGCGGTGGCGGTGTTCGGCCGGGGTGAGGTGTCCACCTACCTGCTCGCCGGGCTGGGTGATCGCGCCGAGTCGATCGTGAGCTGCAGTGAGCGATTGATCGCCCTGGGTGTCTACCCCTTCGTGGTTCCGTTCGTGCCGATCGCCGGAACCCCTCTGGAGCACCATCCAGCCCCCAGCACCGACTTCATGGTTGAGGTCTACACGGCGGTGGGACGACTCCTGGAGGCCTCCGATCTGAGTTCCGCCGCGATGACGGCGGGCTGTGCAAAGTGCGGCGCCTGCTCCGCCCTGTCCCTGTTCGAGTCCAGCGGACCCGGCCCCTCCTGAACCGACGGCATGTTCTTCATCGACCCCTCCAGCCATGAGATCGGCCGCAGTCCAAGTTCCGCTCCGGCGGCCTACACGCCCTCGGTTCGCTGGGGACTCGGTGTAGATGCCGACGACTTCCGCCTCTCCCCGGGTGCCTGCTCGGATCGGTTCTCCTTTCACCTGCTGCGCCACAGTTCCCCCCTGCTGGCTGGCTATTGGGGCCTGCGCAGCCGCATCTTCTGCGAGGAGCAGCACCTGTTCGAGGCCTCCGACCGCGACGCGAGCGATGACCTCGCCTACCCGATCGCGGCCCTGACCCATGGCGGGAGCGCTGCTGGTTCGGTGGTGGGGGTGGTGCGCATCCTCGAGACCAGCCCCGGCCTCTGGTATGGCGGCCGTCTGGGGGTGGCCGCCGACTTCCGAAGGCACAATCAGATCGGCAAAGGCCTGATCTGGAAGGCTGTGACCACGGCCCATGGCTGGGGCTGCCGGCGATTTCTGGCCACGGTGCAGATTCAGAACGTGCGCTTCTTCCGGCGCCTGCACTGGTGTTCGGTGGAGACCCTGGAGATCCGTGGCGTCAGCCACCATCTGATGGAGGCCGACCTCGACTACTACGTCCCGTCGCATGAGCGGCGACCGGAGTTGCCCCCGGTGCAGCCCTTGCCCCAGGCGGCATGAGCGAGCCCGATCTGGAGGTTCTGGTCTCCCGGCTGCGCCAACTGGCTGGGTGGCGCGGCAAGACCGACATCCAGCGGCCCGCGGCCCATTTCCCCCATCTCCCCTTCCCGGCCCTCGGTATTGCGGCGGCCCTGGGCGACGATGCCGCCCTGTTGCCCGCCGCCGCAGGTTCGCTGCTGCTGGCCTGTGAGGGGCTCCATCCCGAGCTGGTGGAGCAGGACCCCTGGTTCGCGGGCTGGAGCGGAGTGCTTGTGAACCTCAGCGACATCGCTGCCATGGGCGGGCGGCCGCTGGCGTTGGTCAACAGTCTCTGGAGTGGTGATGCCAGGCACGCCGATCGCATCTTTGAGGGCATGCGCGTGGCTTCGGAGACGTTTCAGGTGCCGGTGGTGGGAGGACACACCAACCTGCACAGCCCCTACAACGCTCTTTCAGTGGCCGTGCTGGGAGTGGCGGCCGGCCCGGTGCTCTCGGCCCGCTTCGCACGCCCAGGTGACCATTGCCATCTGCTGATCAACACCAGCGGCCATGTCCACCACCCATACCCCTTCTGGGATGCGGCCACCAGGGCTGAGCCCGCGCTGCTGCGCCGTCATCTGGCCCTGATGGCGGAACTGGCGGAAGCCGGCACGGTTCATGCGGCCAAGGACATCAGCATGGGAGGGCTGATTGGCACGGCCGTGATGTTCGCTGAAGCCGCGGGCTGCGGCCTGGAGCTTGATCTCGACGCCATCCTTCCGCCGCCGGGGCTGAGCATCGACGACTGGCTCAGCTGCTTCCCCAGCTATGGCTACCTGCTGGCCGCCGTTCCTGAGCAGGACGGGGCCCTGGAGGCGGCCGTGGCGCCGTTCGCTGACCTGCAGCTGGCCTGCATCGGTCGGTTCGGTCCAGTTGGTGGTGGGCTGAGCCTGCGACAGGCCGGGCGCTGCCATGAGCTCTGGCGCGGCGGTGAGACGCTCACGGGATTCGGGGCCCGGTGCTGACGCCTACCACTGGTGTTGGCTGCTTCGGGGAGGATCCGCCCCAGCTCGTCCGCCCCAAGGCTCAGTGCCCGAAGTCCATCTGAACGTGGAGTGGCCCGATGGCCGCAACACGGTGCTCTACTCACCCTCCACCGTGATCCTGAACTACCTCCAGCCTGGCCAGAGCCTGGCGGTGGCTGAGCTGACCAGCCGGGGGACTCAGGCCCTGCGTCTGGCCTCCGAGCGGGTGCGGGCCCGTTATGGCTTCGCCTGCACCCGGGCCAACGAGGAGGAGCGCCAGTTGCTCCATACCGCCGCGGCCTACGCGGATGATCAGCTGGTGCGTATCAGCGCCCCATGAGCCAGCTTGCAGTACGACAACATTTTCCTTGACAGTCTTACCGCAAGGTTGTTTCAGGTCCAAGTGATGCCTACCTTGCCATGATTTGAATGAACCAGCAGATTGCGAACGATCGCGTCTTCCTCAGCTCCTCTTCGGGTGACAGGGTGGCCAGTTACCCTGTAGTGCGTAATGTCCTTGTATTGCTTCTCCATAACTTCCGGCAAAGAGTGGCCTTCCCTCGGTAGCGCTCGATACGTAGTGAGGTCGTGGATTCAGTTAGCCATTGATGGATCAATATAATTCCTGTTTTGACCGAGATCACACCCCAGGTTGCGAAACCTCCGCTGCCACCGTTCAACCAGGAATCGGCGATACAGAAAGCAAGAATGGCGGAGGATGCCTGGAATTCCAGGGACCCCATCAGAGTATCGCAGGCATACACGGAAGACAGCTACTGGCGTAATCGCTCAGAATTCATCACGGGACGCCAGGAAATTGTGGCGTTCCTGAAACGCAAGTGGGCCAAGGAGAATGGCTATCGGCTGATCAAGGAGGTATGGGCCTGGCACGACAACCGAATTGCGGTACGTTTTCAGTACGAGTGGCATGATGAAATCGGGCAATGGTATCGGGCCTATGGCAACGAAAACTGGGAGTTCAGTGATCAGGGTCTGATGAGGCGGCGTGAGGCCAGCATCAACGATGTGCCGATTGCCGACGAGGATCGCAAATTCCTGTGGCCGCAGGGACCGAGGCCACAAGACCACCCCGGTCTCACAGAGCTCGGCCTTTGATGGGAGCTGTTCGGGTCACCACTTCTTGTAAGCAAGGAACTTGCCGCACATGGTGACCTTGACTCGGTCGCCGGCTGGATGTTCCACTTTGTCGACCTCCAGGGTGAAGTCGATTGCACTCATGATGCCATCACCGAATTTCTCCTGGATCACATCTTTCAGCGGCAGACCATACACCTGCATGATTTCGTAGAAGCGATAGATAAGGGGATCGGTGGGGAGCTCAGGATCGAGACACCCCTTCACTGGAGGTGTGGAGAGTTCGCTGGCCAGGCTGGGATCAAGATCCAGCGCTGCCAGAAGGATCTGTGCTTCCTCCGGCGAGGCCGTGGCCTGGCCGTAGAGCAGGCTCGCAATCCATACTTCATCGCGATTCAGAAGCGATTCCAGCTCGGTGAAGCTGATACCTTTCCGGCGCTTTGCGTTCAACAGGGTGTGGCTGAGAGGGGTCAGTGGGCTCATGGCTGAAAAGAAGAAAGTGGGGGAGCTTTGAAAGAGGGAGCGGCCTTCTGGCTGGCTTAGGTTAGCCGCAGAAGGATTTTCCATGTTACGGGGCCTCCTATTCCGCTACCACTGCCTCCCATGCGTCTGCAGCAAAATCATGATGGCTAACCTTTCAGATCACGACTTCTTTGCTTGATGAACTCTTTTGTCGTTGCTGAGTTCCTTCGCCAATACAGAGAATTCTGGGTCTGGTGCCCACCACGTTGTTCGAGCCAACGTGGTGGGCAATAGCCACCGGCACAGTCCATCAACCGGCGGGCTCAAGCCCGGTGATCGTGTTCCTAGTGCAGCCTGGCTGGAACTTTCTGCTGCTGCCCACCCTGCTGGGTTCGCTGGTGGTGACCCTGGTGGCTTTGCTCTACAACAACACCGTTAACACTAGCCATTACCCAAAGTACTGGTGAATGCGATGGCAGTTCAGAGAGGGCAGTTACTTCACGGTCAATCTACCGGCCAGCTCCTAGGAGCCTGTTGCGCATAGATCAGCGGCCGAGCTCTCCACAGACGCCCTTAAATCTGCCCAGACCCCAGTGACTGCAATGGATCTAGACGAGAGGATGGGGCATGCAGAAGCCCAAGTCCTTCCGTCCCTGGCAGCCGGAGCAGACCACCCTGCTGCCGCCATCACCGAGTGATTGGCTCTCGGATGATCACCAGGTTTATTTTCTGCTGGATCTGGTGGATGAGCTGGATCTCTCACAGGTCCTGATCCCCGCTCAGAGCAAAGATCCACGTGGGGAGAAAGGGTTCGACCCCAGGATGATGACGATGTTGCTGCTTTACGCGTACTGCGTGGGCATCGTCTCCTCCCGCAAGATCGAGAGGGCCTGCTACGAGGACCTGGCCTTTCGGGTGCTCACGGGCAACCAGCAGCCAGACCACAGCCGCGTCAGCGAATTCCGGCGCCGCAACCTCGATGCCCTGAGGGGTCTATTTGTTCAGATCCTGCGCCTGTGCCAGAAGGCCGGGATGGTGAGCCTGGGCCATGTGGCGTTGGACGGCACCAAGGTGCAGGCCAATGCCTCCAAGCACAAAGCCATGAGTCATGAGCGCATTCCTGGATTCAGGGGCGCCCGTGCGCTGGAGGAACGAACGACTCAGCTAAACAGGTTTCTCGTTGTCCAGCTCTCTGGCCTTGGGGTTCAGCCGATGCTCAGGATGGGGTTCCCTCGATTTTGTGGACAAGTCCGTAATGGTCACGCCATGACCACCAGATTGTCCATCGATAACGAAGCCCACCAAAACCCGGCGCCGGTTCATGGCGCAACAGAAGGCGGAGGCGGCGGAGCTCTGCCTGGAGGAGGAACGCTCTTGCAGTGCCGTCGCCCAGCACCTTGGCGTTTCCCTCCAAAAGCCTGGCCCGCTGGGTGCGCCAGGCTCAGCAAGGAGGTGCGAGAGCTCAGGAGGGAGAAGGACTTTTTCAGGCTGGCGGCAGCGCACTTCGTGTAGCCCGTGGGCTTCCACTTGGGGTAAGTGCAGCTGCAGCCGAGAGGTTTCGCCTGGTCGATCAGCTCGCAGTTCAGCACTCTGTGGCCTGGCTGTGCCTGCAGCTGGGGGTACCCGCAGCCGCTACTACCCCTGGCGGCAGAGGCAGGTGGCGCCGGGAAAGCGGTCGGCCGAAAACTCCATACTCACCCCTGAACTCGAGGCGGTGTTCCAGGAACGTCGGGGCTTAAACGGCTCTCCCCGGATCCATCAGGAGCTGTGGGCGTCAGGCCGGCGTATCGCGCGCCACCGAGTCGCCCGGCTCATGCAACAGGCTGAACTGAGGGGTATAACCCGCAAGCCAGGCCGGGCCGCTCCGTGGTCCTTTAACCCTGCATGCATCTCTGTGGAGTTCAGGAAGGTACTACTACCGGCGAAGGCGCATTACGCCTCAGCAAGCGGCGTCGGTACCAGCCAAGGGAAACCAGCGGAGCCAGGGCAAGGCCGGAGAGGCCAAATGGTATGGGCTGGATGGGGTTGAGAGTGGCTGATCCAACAGTTCTGCAACGCGTGTTGCCCTGGTCCTGCCAGCTCCTGCAGTAGTCACCAAAGGAGATGGTTTGGTAGGTGGGGAAGTCAGGAGGCGTCACGCTGTCAACAAGCGGTGCGTCGAGCTGAAGCACGAACCGCGATGTGGAGAAATCGGGGTTTGGAGAGGTGGGGCCTGGGCCGGTGAAAGTCAGAAGCTGCAGGACAGGATCGTACGTAGCTGCAGTGAATGTGTAGTTCACCACTCTGACCGTGGACCTTGCGGTACCAGTAACGGAAGAGATCGACGACGGTGCGGTAAAATCGAATGAAAACGTGTTAAACGAGATGGTTTCAGTGAAGGCGCCTTGGTTGCTGCCCGAGGGAACGTTGATGGAGGAAGGAGTGAAGGTGTAGGTGAGAGCCTGGGCAGTATCCGTAAGCACCAGGAACGTAGAGTAGGTGCCGAGGAGGGCGCTTAGGGAGATGCGGAGTGAGCGAAGCATTAAGAATGTGGATGTGTGAGCTTTGTTTAGCCGTTGATCATCGATGTACTACCGAGGCCTGTGCCGGCAAGATCAAGAAAGAGAGGAATGAGTAGTTTGCTGGAACGCCGACTCACGGTTTTCCTTCTTAATTAACTTATTCATCTTAGCGACTGGCCTAGCTCGATGCCTGCCGCCATGGCCAACCGAGCAATCGTCACATGAGAGTCTGTTGCACAAAGGCATAGCATCCCCTCCACAGACGAGACGCCCCTGAATCTGCCCGGATCCCGTGACCGCAAGGGGCTCATTGCGCCAAACTTTCGGATGCAAGCACTTCTTTGATCAATCAATGCTAATCTTACATGAAGTAAGTTAACCATGCAAAACAACTGCAAAGTCTTCAAGTCGTTGGCGATACTTTCGCTGGCATGCCTCGCCGGTGCTGCCCCATCTGCCATGGCGGCCACCCAGAAGATCCAGCAATCTCAAGAAGTCAAGATGCCCTGCACCCTGAGCTGGGGCCCAAAGGATCGAAACGTCCTGGAGGCGGAGTGCAAAATCTTCTGGACAAAGGGTCAGGGTACTTCGATCATCGTGTCTGGAACAGTAATCAAGTATCCTTCGCCAACGGCTATGCGCAAGGATCTTTACTTTGGTATTCTGATCTTCCCCGACACCAAAACAGCACTGATGACGTCGATGGGTATTTTTGAGCTGGAAGATGGGCCTGTTGAGCTCGCCGACAATCCGCTTGATCTTCAGAAGCTCAAGGATCGTCAGTACGTTCGCTGGACCAATGGCAGGCATCGCCTTGTTCTTCACCCACGCCCTGCTTCCTGATTTTCGGCTTCACTTGCTTTACAGCCGCTTCTCTTGTCATACTCATCTCAGCTGTTCACCATCTGATTTCCGTCTCCAAAAATGAACCTCTCAGTATCGTTTCGTCGTAGCCTTGCAATGACCGGCATTCTCTTCATGGGCAGCCTTGGAATGGCAGCCGGGAATGCTTTGGCCAAGGTTCCTCAATTCCACTATGTCTGCCCTGGCGGGATTGATGTGCACGCCGATCGTGGTGGGCCCGTTTGGATCAATGGCAGAGAGGCCATGGTTCAGGAGTTCAGTACGTCCTATTACGAAGCCAAGGGCCCGGGCACCACGATTTCAATCAGCAAGAATTCCGGTGATTCCCTCTATGTCTCTTACACCCGTTCCAATGGAGCCCATGGGATCTGCAGCGCCGTTCCAGGCTCTGGGATGAGCTCATCCCCTTCCAGCTCAGGACAGTCCGCCAAAGTTGCTCGGCTTTCGGATGGCACCTATCAGGTGCATGTTGGCGGGAGTTGCCGGGTGTACTACAACGCCATGGGACGCCGCACCATCCAAACACCGGCCTGTACCCCGAGCCTCGTCCAGCAGGCCGATGATTCCATGGCTCAGAACCGGCCTCCATCGTCACAACCAACGATGTCGACCGTTGCCGCGGAAGATGCCTGTCTGGCAGCCGTCGCCAAGACGACGGGAGTCTCGCAGAACCGTCTCAGCATCCTCGATGTGATGACTGCCGAAGCCGGTATCGGCGTGAAGATTCGGGTACCAGGCGCCCAGGCCCCCTGGACCTGCACCAGCGATCGCAGAGGTCGAGTGCAGGGTGTGATGTACACCGGCTCGGAGGGAAGACTCTGACTGATCATCCACCCATGAGCTGATCACAAACGAGCACTTGAATTTTGCTGGCATGCCGGCAGTTGATCAAGCGCTCTGCAGGATTGGCAATGGCAGCAATCAACGGCGCTTGTCGTCTTTACGCCACAACAGCCCCGCGATCCCCGTCACCACGCCCGCTCCGCCCAGAAAGAAACCGATCGGGATCAGAGGAAAAGCCTCTCGGACGATGCCATCGGCATCGACCCGGACCCCGATCAGTCGGTAGGCCACAGCACAGGCCAAGGCGCCAACAATCAGCAGTAAGGAGAGGCGAATGAAGGTTCGCTTCATGACGATCCAGCCAATTCAGATCCAGAGCCTACTGTCTCGTACGGAACGAAACCACTAACAAGCGGCTTTACGTTGGCCGGATTCGTAGGCGGCTGGTCGTCATGTTCCGATCAGCCTCAAACCTGCTCCTTCAAATCTTCTTGACGCCCTTGAACACACCATTGGAGTTAAAGGTGCAAGTGAAGACTTGAGTGAAGGTGCTTGATTCGTTGTACTGCCCGTACACCATGTAGGTGCCATTGGACTGGCGAGTAGGCTCGTTGCTGGAGATGTACCGAGGGCTTTGGTTGAACTTCTCGGCGGCCATGCCAGTGCAATAGCGCGCCATGTTCTCCACCTCTACACTATCCTTGGCGGACCCACCACCACTGGCAGAACGCTTGTCACTGGTCATCGTGACCCCGTCGAACTCACGATGTTGGTTGTATTCACAATAGAAAAACATCGCATTGTCACCCTCGGCGGGAGTCTGTCCATAGACGCGGTAGTTGCTCCCCTTACGCTCGACAGGCAGGGTGGAGATGTCGCGAGAACTTACGCTGTATTTAGCTGCCACTTCACCTTGGCAGAAACGCATCATGTTCGATTCGTCGATATTTGGGCGGCTCTCCTTTGCCACTGCTGAAACCCCCAGCCCCGAGGTGGTGAGAAGAACAGCGGAAGCGATCAGGGCAGAATGACGCATGTGTGAGCTTATGAGGAATTGGATAGTACCAAATAAGCAAGTAAAATGGCTGCCTATTTTGGGGGCGGCCTTTGACCAGCCATCAGCCTAGGCTCCGAGCCGCTTCCCCACCCCGATGCTGCACCGGGTTCGGCACGAACTGCTCAGAGCCGCACCGCTGGCGCTGGTGATGGGTGGCGTGATCGGCGCCGGGCTCACGCGCGGTCTGATGGAGCCCCTGCGCCAGGGCAGTACCTTCGCCCTGGAAACCACCAGTTTCGGCACCGCCCAGATCTTCTCACCGCTGGTGGTGAACCTGGTCTGGATCGGCTGCTGCGTTCCGGCCAGGGTGGAACTGGCAAGCCGGATTCAGGCCAGGCCAGGGGCCCACATCCTTGGGCATCGCGTGGCCACGGCGATGCTGGCGGCCCTGCTGCTGCTTCCCTATTTCATCCTGGCTGCGTTCTCCGCCAGCGTGCTCGCCTCCCCCCGGCCCGATCTCACCGAGCAACTGCCCCTGTTCCTGGGATCACTGACTCCATGGGTGGTGAGCAGCGCCGTGCTGCGCACCCTGCTGATGGCGGCGGTGTCGGCCAGCCTCTGCCACATCATCGGTCAACGCTGCCGCCAGCATCCCCAGGAACTGGCCGCCCTGATCAGCACAGCGATCGTGAACTGTGCTTTTTCGGTGGTGTTGCTGGAGGTGTTCTGGCTCGCCGTATTTCAGCCCAGCCTCAACGGAAGGCCATGAACGAACCACGTCCGACTTCAAGACCCGCCTGGCTGCCGCGCTGGTCGGTGGAGGCGGTGGGCACGGGGCTGAGCTGGGCGGTACCTGTGGGCGCCCTGCTGTTGGGTGCCTGGATGCTGAACGCCACCTGGCAGCAGCAGAGCTGGGTGGCCCGCAGTTTTGCCGTGCGTTTTCGCACCACCGATGCCAGCGGCATCTGGCCGGGCGTGAACGTCACTCTCTCCGGCTTTCGGGTGGGACGGGTGGAGAAGGTGGCGCTGGGCATGGACGGGAAGGTGGCGGTGGATCTGCGTATCGCCGAGACGTACCGCCGCCTGGTCGGTCCCGCCAGCCGTGCCGAGCGTTATCAGGAGGGACTGATCGGCGCCAGCCAGATCGCCCTCACCCCGGATGTACTGCCGCCTGGGAAGGAACCACCCCGCAGCGATCTGCTGATTCCGTTTGAGCAGGGGCCCGACCTCGCCCAGCTGCTTGAGGAGATCGCCGCCACCCGGCTCAAGCTCAACCGCACCCTGGAGGGCACGGCCACGGTCGCCGAGCGCGATGTGCCCCGGGCGATCAACAGCTTCCAGGCAACGATGCAGGACCTCAGGCGTCTCAGCAGCCGTCTTGAGCTGGAAACCGGCCGAACTGCCGCCACCACCCGTCAGACGCTGCAGGTGTACGAAGGCACCGCCCAACGGATCGACAACACCGGTGCAGCCGCCCGCAAGGCCACCGAAGAAGCTCTGGCGCTGATGCGTGACGCCCACCCGCCACTGGTGGACACCCTGCGCGAGGTGAGAGCCCTGTCCCTTCGCCTCAATCTGCTGCTGGAGTCGTTTGGGGTGAAGGATGAACCTCCGCAGCTCTCCCCACCGGGAACCCGTTCAGGTGGAAGCGCCGGTGGTGGGAAAGAATGAGCTCAACGGTCAGAGGGTTGCCGCCTCGGCAAGCGCTCAGAACATCTCCAGCACGGGCCGCTCGGAGTCGGAAACATCCAGCTCGAGCGATTCCAGAGGACGGGATCCGCCGCCGCTTCCGCGCCGTTTGGAGAAAATTCGAGCAGGTCTACCGGCAGTGGGTCGACGCAGGGGGGGTCTTCGATCCCCTGTGTTCTAGCCACAACAGTGGAGAGCGGCCGGAAGAACGATCGCCCCCAGCTGTCTGCTGTCCTCACCGAAGCCCGCAAGCGTCGGGCACCTTTTCTGTGACCTGCCCGAGGTGGACGCCACCACTTCTGCTGGCCGGTTGATCCTGGGAGTGATGGCCAGCGTTGCTGAGTTCGAGGGGCGCCGGATCAGTGAGCGCACCCGCGAAGCACTGGCCGCTGCCAAGGCCCGAGCCATGGCTGAGGCTGAGTAGCTCCGCGCCGTGCTGGCACCGATGGCCGCAGCCGGTCTGAGCCTGCGGGCGATGGGGGCTGCCTTGGCTGGAGCTGGCACCGTCACCCGCAGCGGCGCTCCCCTGGGGCCTTCCTCGGTGGCCCGTCTACTGGAGCGCCTGGAACTTCACACGGCCGTCGCCTGAGCCACCACTGGCCAAGCCGGCTAGCGTGAATACACCGATCCATTGGTGCCGTGCCCACCTCCGTCCGGCTGGACCCTGCCATTGAGAAACGCCTGGAGCAGCTGGCCGCTGCCACTGGCCGTAGCAAGGCTTTCTACCTGCGCGAGCTGATCGAGGCCGGCATCGACGACCTGGAAGATGCGTACCTGGGCGCTTCGGCACTAGAGGCCCACCGCCGCTCTGGTGAGACCACCATCCCCCTGGACCAGGTGATGCGAAACCTTGGCCTGGACGGTTGAGTTCACCCCCGCTGCTGAGCGGGAGCTTGGGAAGCTGGATCGCCAAGCTGCCCACCGGATCGTCTCCTACCTCCAGGAGGTGGTGACCAGCTGCAGTGACCCCCGCCAGCGGGGCAAGGGGCTGACGGCAAACAAGACCGGCCTGTGGCGCTACCGGGTAGGGGACTACCGGTTGATCTGTCAGCTAGAAGACGCCCGCTTGGTCGTGCTGGTAGTGCGGGTCAGTCACCGCAGCGAGGCCTACTGCTGAGAACCTTCGGGGCGCTTTGGGAAGCCGGAGCTGCCCATTTTAAGGAGTTCGAAAACCTCCCTCTTGGGAATGGCTCAGAGGTTCGGGAAAGGAAGGGGACAGGCAGCAACAGCAACGTCCCGTGGAGTGGTGTAACTCAGGAGGAGCAGCACCGGCGCAGTGGAGCTGGCAACGGCCTCCAGCAGTTGGATCACTGTGTCGGGATTGTGGCGGTAGGCGGCCGACACTTCCACCTGGCTGCGGCGCAGCCGGTCGCTGCCGGTGTAGGTGGTGGTCGTTGTCGTGAATAAGTCATGGTTGGGGATCACCAGCTCGCCACTGTCGCGGTAGCGCCAGAGCACCGCAGCCCGTAACCCGAGGCTGCGCACCTCGCAGGGGTCGCCATCGATGAACAGGATCTCGCCTGAGCGCACCGATCCCTCGAACAGCACCCATCTCACTGTTTGCCTACATCGCTATAGGTAACAGATAAAATATGAGGATTTTCTCCATCAGCTGATTTATTGCGCATTCCCGTCGCTAAGTTGAGAAATTGGAGTTGGATCTATGCCAAAGCGTATTGCCGCCAGCCTGTCCGCGGCCCTGGTCAGCGCCCTGATGGTTGTGGCTCCAGTTCGTGCTGGCGAGACGTTGTCGTTCTCCTATGGCCCCCTGATCCGCTCGCTGAAGATCAGTTCTCTGAAAACATTTGCTGAAAGCGGTCAGGTACCTGATGATCTGGCCTATTTTTTACAGCTCACATCCCAGCAACAAGAGGACAATCTACGAAAGGCGCTGGTCAAGAAGGCGGAGATCGATCCGCTCACCGTTTCGCGCTTCTTCAACAGTGCAATGGGGGAACAGGTTCTGGAGCGGCTGGGCAACGGGATCACCCTCATGCGGGCCGGAAACGGCAAGTATGCGATTCGATCAGCCCTCGTGGGGGCCGCCTTCTCTACCGAGGGCCTGACCCTGCTGAATGTGCTGGAGAAGTTGCCCACCAACATGCAGATACACGGAGAGAAGCTAAAGGGAGCAGCCAAAGGGGCCAAGCGCGTCATCAAGGCCACCGACACCCTCAGCGAATTGTTGCGTGAGCTCACCGCAAAGGAAGCGGCTAGTGAGCCTCGCATCGACTACGCCACCTTGCCGGCTCCAGACAAACCAGGCCCCCATGCGGTGAAGAAGGAGGTATGGAACCTGGTGGACCAGAGCCGCCAGCGAAAATTTTACGTAGATGTCTACCGACCGGAAGGCAAGGATGAGAAGGTGATTCCGGTCCTCGTCATCTCTCATGGTCTGGCCTCCCGCCCGGAAGACTTCGCGGCAGGCTCTCAGCTTCTGGCAAGCCATGGCTTTTTGGTGGCCGTTCCCCAGCATCCCGGCAGCGACACGATCTGGCTGAAGGAGATGCTGAGAGGCCTTCACAAGGATATCTTCGATGGCAAAGAATTCATCAATCGTCCCAAGGACATCAGCTATGTGATCGATGAACTGGAGCGCCGGAATCAGAAGGAATTCAACGGCAAACTCGACCTCAATAATGTCGGCGTCGCCGGACACTCCTTCGGTGGCTACACCGTGCTAGCGATTGCAGGAGCCACTATCGACTTCGAGCATCTCCAGAAAGAGTGCGCCCGTGAGTTCAATCCGAATGCCTCCATACTGCTCTCCTGTCGTGCCCTGGAGTTGCCTCGTCAGGATTATCAGATGCGGGATCCTCGCGCCAAAGCCGTGCTTGCCGCTAATCCGGTGAATCGCGCCATCTTCGGTCCCAGAGGTCTCGGCAAGATTGCCATTCCGATCGTGATCGCTTCAGGCAGTTACGATCCCGCTACCCCCGCCGCACTGGAGCAGGCAGACAGTTTCACTTGGCTCACCGTTCCCCAGCGGTACTGGGTCATGGTTGAGGGGCAGGCCCATGTGAACTTCAGCCAGATCGATCCGGGGATCGAAGAGGCCATCAAGACCGCGACGGATCTCACCCTTCCCAGTCAGGGGACGATCAGCAGGTATTTCACGGGGGTGGCCGTGCCCTTCTTCGGCATCTACATCCAGAAGAACGAGAGCCTCAGGCCCTTCCTGCGTTCATCCTATGCGGAGTTTCTCAGCACCAACCAGACCTTCAAGCTCGACTTCATTAGTGGGGCTTCCACCCCCTCACTGCAGGCAGGCATGGACGCCTTCCGCAGGGCCAACCCTTGAAACCGCCAAGAGGGCTGTAGGGATAGGATCTCAGAACAAATTTAGCGGCTGGGATCGATAATTCAAGCTGATAGAAGCTCTCAGCTGCCTCCTGCCTCTTGTTCACCCTCTTCTCAGGGTCAAAACCCCTTTGGTTTTACAACACGTGGCGGGAGGCTATCCACTCCATTGCTATCGCAGTGCGCTTTAAGTCCAGGAAAAACCTACTTGATTTAGGTAGCAAGATCCGCCGACAGCCGTCTGCCGCCTAAGCTGGTACACATGTACCAGCTCTGATTGCCATGGCCATGAATCGGATCCAGTTCCAGTCCGGCCTGTCGCTGCCCAAGTTCGTCGAGCTCTACGGCACAGAGGAGAAATGCGAGGCCGCCCTGGAGCAGGCGCGCTGGCAGGATGGTTTCCGTTGCCCCCGTTGTGAGGGCAAGGAGTATGGGCTTATCGGTGGCCGGCGCCACAAGCGCTATCAGTGCCGGAGCTGCCGCCATCAGGCCACCCTCACGGCCGGAACCATCCTGGAGGCGACCAAGTTACCGCTGACCACCTGGTTCCTCGCCTTCTACCTGGTTGGACAGGCCAAGACCGGCATCTCCTCACTCGCTCTGAGGCGCCATCTCGGCGTGAACTATCGAACGGCATGGCTGGTTCACAACAAGATCATGCAGGCAATGAAAGAGCGGGATGGGACCTATCTGTTACGGGGAAAGGTGCAGGTGGATGATGCTTACCTCGGCGGAGAACGCTGTGGGGGCAAGGCAGGTCGTGGATCAGAAAACAAGGTGCCGATCGTGGCGGCCGTCTCACTCGATGATGCGGGCCACCCCCGGCACGTAAAGCTTGCCACCGTGGCGACGTTCTCCTTTGCCGCCATCGCTGACTGGGCTCAGGATTCACTGGCGATTGGATGTGAGGTGGTCTCTGACGGGCTGGCCTGCTTCCGCGCTGTGGCAGAAGTCGGTTGCCTCCATCAACCTGTGGTCGTGAAGGGACGCCATCCCAATGAACTGCCAGAATTCCGCTGGATCAACACGGTGCTCAGCAACCTGAAAACCAGCTTCAGCGGCACCTTCCATGCCCTCAAATTCGATAAGTATGCTGATCGCTATCTGGCTGCCTTCAATTACCGCTTCAATCGGCCCTTCAACTTGGCAACGATGACTGAGCGAGTGGTTCATGCCATCTGCAGCTGCGGCGCTCGGCCGGAACGCTTCTTGAGGAGTGCGGAGCCAGCTACCTAATCAAGAAAAGGCATCGAAGCCGGGGTCAAGTTCTTCTTCTGATCTCCTGGGCTCCAATCCCTGCGGGATTTGGCTCTTGGGCTTGCCTGCCGCGACACAACGCGCGCTTCAGCTATCCGCCGTCCTCCAGGCTTGGAGCGCCTTTTGATCTGGTGCCACGGTGTGACGTCCCCCAAGCGTAACAATGGGCACCTGGCCGGTACCGAGAACGAAACATGCGCTAAATTTGCAAAAAAAACACCGCCAGCACAACGAAATTGAGGCCACTGCCCGAGTCATGTTGCGAGGCTCAATCGATCGCAACGTGCAAACTGAGTGCATGTTGAGTTTCAGAACTCGCGGCAGCAGCAGCAGCCAATCACCCTCACTGATCAAGAGAGAGCAATCAATGGCGATCGATAACAGCTCCGCTTCTGGTTCGAGGAATCCCTACGGTGGCGGGCCAAGTACGGGGATAACGCTGCCGCCTTACTACCGGCCCACGCCCTCCGTGGCGAACGCCAACACCTTCTTCCCTGGTGTGGAAGAGCTCGGCAGCGACGAGATGCGCATCACGTTTGTGGGCAGCGCGCCGGTGCCACCCACACACAGGCAGGCGGGCACGTCGATCATGGTCGAGCTGGGCAACGGCAAGCGCTTCTTCTTCGATCTCGGCCCTGGCTGCCTGCGCAACATCGTCGCGATGCAGGTCCCGCTCCAGCTGGTGAACGACATTTTCATCACCCACCTGCACGTCGATCACTACGGCGAGCTTCCCTACATCTACGCTTTTTCCCCCTGGATGGGGCGCTGGAAGCCGCTCCGCGTCACGGGCCCCTCCGGCCGCACACCCAAGGATGGCCTCAAAGCCATGATCGAGGGCATGAAGGCGATGACCCACTGGCACACCGACAGCTTCAACCTCTTTCCAATCGGAGATGGCTATGAGGTTGATGTCAACGAGTTTGACTATCGCGATGATAACGGCATCTGCTATGAAGAAGACGGCGTGGTGATCCGGCACTGGCGTCGTGTCCACGGCAAAGACGGTGCCTCGGCCTATCGCCTCGACTGGAATGGCCTCTCCTTTGTCTTCACCGGCGATGGCCGACCAGATGAAAATACAGTGAAATACTCCCAGGGTGTTGACGTCTTCGTGTCTGAGCTGCAACCCGACACCATGAACATCCAGGCCCTTAAGTTCGGCATTCCACCACTCATGGGCCTTGTCCCCATTGATGTGGCGCATACGGTTCACTACGCAGCGGGCTACCTGTTCAAGCAGGTGCAGCCGCGCCTGGCGATGGCCACACACCTCAGCTACGACGAGGAATTGATCCCTGAAATTCTGGCGGGCGTGCGCACACATTGGGACGGCCTCTTCCAGTTCGGTGCACCGGATGGCGTCGTCGTCAACGTCACCAAGAAGGCCATCTGGACTCGCAAGGCGGCATTGCCCGAGTCGGCAAACTTCTCGCGACCATCGGCCAAGGAGGCGATGGAACTATTCGACATCAGCCTGAACAAGACCACCGTCGATTTTCCGAATCCAAGGCGCAGATTGTCGGATATCGAAGATCCAGAGACGCGACTGGCACTGGAGATCGATCCGAAGAAGTATTATCCTCCGGATGTCTACCGTGAGCCCAATCCGAACTGGCCCAAGGATTTCAAGATTGACATCAAGAGCATTGTGAAAGATAAAATCGTCAAGAAGATCCAGTCAATCTTTTGGGGTGACGAGTAGCCGTCAAGCACATTGAACGTTAATCACAGCTGTACTGAGAAATTACTTCTGAAATGTGCTTCCACTGGGATGGCCTGTTCGTGATCGGTGCCCCAGATGTGAAAGCGGTTAATGTAGCCAATGAAGTCGTATGGATTCGGGGCGCTGCCTTGCCTAGTTTTTGTGTTCCCGCCAGACCCACAGGGCAACAGATGTTTGCGGGGTTGACTACTCCCGGTCAACCGCCACCGAAGGGCACCACGTTCTCCAAGCCCTGGCTAACACGTGAATCGCAGCAGAATGAGATTTACCGCAAGATCGAGATTGATTCCGAAAAGCACACTCCGACATTTGCTATGAATGATCTGGCCCATAGTTGGCCGGAGGTTAAGATCAACGTTCAGGTGTTGATGAAACAAACCACTGGTGGGCCATGTGATGCTTGACCATCCAACAGCCATTCCGCTGACGATCCTCACCGGATTTCTCGGATCCGGTAAGACGACCCTATTGAATCGCATCCTCAACGGCAATCACGGGCTGCGCGTTGCCGTTCTCGTGAATGACTTTGGATCCATCAATATCGATGCCGAGCTCGTCGTTGGTGTGGAAAGTGATG
>NZ_NQKW01000079.1 GCF_002252625.1 Synechococcus sp. 1G10
GAGTTCGCTGAAAAACTCAGCCAGCTCTGCGAAAATGGGACAACTGCACAGACGTTGATGCGAGGCCAACAGGAGCGCAGCGGCTCTCTGTTCTCCTACGTCTCGATTGAGGAGCGGATCCCGACCAGCCATCCGCTGAGGCGGATTCGCAAGCTGGCGGACCAGGCTCTTGATCGGCTCAATCCCACTTTCTGCAGGCTGTACGCCTCAGAAGGACGACCATCGGTTCCACCCGAGCAGCTGCTGCTGGCCTCGCTGTTGCAGGCGTTCTATGGGATCCGCTCCGAGAGGCTGCTGCTGGAGCAGCTCCACTACAACCTGCTGTTCCGCTGGTTTGTGGGCCTCAGCCCCGACGATCCGATCTGGCATCCGACCAC
>NZ_NQKW01000006.1 GCF_002252625.1 Synechococcus sp. 1G10
CTTTTCGGCGATATCGAGCCGAATTGCGCACATTCTACCTTCTAAAACTGCTCAGATCCATTGCGTTGCAGCCGCTCTGCCCTTTTTCAGGAAGCCCTACTTACGGACGGTTTCAGGCGAGCAGCCCAGTTCTTTGGCGATCCGCCGGCGACCCCAGCCAGCCGCGGTGAGGCCAAGGATCGCCTGGACATCCTCTGGAGTTTCCAACGCCGCATCCCGGGAGCTCTGCTCCTGAGGTGACAGCACCGCGCTCATGGCGTTGGCCCTGGTCAGTGGGTCGCAGAGGGGGGCCAGATTTCGTGTCGCATCTGGGCCAGTTTTCTCTGTCGCCTGACACCTGCCTGTTCGGACTGCTCACCGCACCGCAGCAACGGGCCCTGTTCCGGCTTGTGCTGCACAACCGCAGCGACTTGATGGCGCAGATGCCGATGCGGATCTGCCATCCCCCATGGAGGCCGCTGAGTGGATGACCAAGACCGGCTCCGATCCCAAGAACTGGCCGTGGAGGCACCACAACGGAGGCCAGGCTCGAAGAGTGCTGCTGGTCGCAGCTGAACCAGTTGCCGCGTCAGCAGTGGGCCGAATAGTTCGATAGTCCCACCGGCACCTGGGTCGGGCAGCAATCGCGCACCTACCAGACCTGGACCATCGTGGGCTTCCTGCTGCTCCACCGCCTGCTGCGGGTCAATCCAGCCGACGTGTCGTTGCTCTCGATTGACGGTCCGCCATAAAAAAGCCGCCGTGGAAAACGGCGGCTGAACAATCGGATCAGTAGAAGCTGATCAGATTGGCTTCTGAAAGACGGATGGAATCAGAACAGACCCAGGGTGAGCGACTTATCGATGGGAAGAGCTGCCCCGATGCCCAGATAGATGGTGAACACCGTGCCAAACAGGAAAGCAGCCATGGCCACGGGTCTGCGGAAGGGGTTCTGGAATTTGTTGAAGCTCTCGATGAAGGGGATGAGCATCAAACCCAGGGGAACCATCGTCTGCAGGGCGATGCCCAGCAGTTTATTGGGGACAACCCGCAGAATCTGGAAGACAGGGTAGAGATACCATTCAGGCAGGATTTCCAGAGGGGTAGCGAAGGGATCGGCCTTGTCGCCGAGCATGGCTGGATCCAAGACGGCCAGGCCCACCACCAGAGCAATGGTGCCAAGGATCACCACAGGGAAGATGTAGAGGAGATCGTTGGGCCATGCAGGCTCTCCGTAATAGTTGTGGCCCATACCCTTGGCGAGCTTGGCGCGCAGGCTGGGGTCGCTGAGATCAGGCTTCTTGAGGATGTGCATGGCAAGCACCAGGGTTTGTGGAGGGGAGAAGAGAGGAAGCTGAGTAAATTAATCGCGGCTGAAACTCAGATCACAAAGGACCAGAGATGCCTTGCTTACGGATCATCAGGAAGTGCATGAGCATGAACACGGCCAACAGCCAAGGCATCACGAAGGTGTGCAGGCTGTAGAAGCGGGTAAGCGTGGCCTGACCGACGCTCTCACCACCGCGCAGAAGCTCGACCATAAAATTGCCAACCACCGGAACGGCTGCGGGAACACCAGAGACAATCTTCACGGCCCAGTAACCAACCTGATCCCAAGGGAGGGAGTAGCCAGTGACACCGAAGGAAACGGTGATGACGGCCATCACGACGCCGGTTACCCAGGTCAGTTCGCGGGGACGCTTGAAGCCACCGGTGAGATACACGCGGAAGACATGCAGAATCAGCATCAGCACCATCATGCTGGCGCTCCAGCGATGCACCGAGCGGATCAGCCAGCCAAAGCTGACGTCGGTCATCAGGTACTGAACCGAGGAATAAGCCTCAGCCACGGTGGGCTTATAATAAAAAGTCATTGCAAATCCAGTGGCGAACTGGATCAGGAAGCACACCAACGTGATGCCGCCGAGGCAATAAAAAATATTGACATGGGGCGGCACGTACTTTGAAGAGATGTCGTCCGCAATCGCCTGGAGTTCCAGGCGCTCCTCGAACCAGTCGAAAACTGGAGACGACTTGGCGGCGGGAGACGAGTTCGCCATGCAGTGCTGGGTTGGGGTTGCGAGAGTCTACCGATACCCGCGCTTCGGCCGTGATTGCCGTCCAGCTCCCGGCTTGCCAGCGATGAGCCTGCCCAAGCCCCACTCCAGCCCGCCCATCACCTGGCGTGGGACAACAGCAAAAGCGCTGGCCCTGCTGCTCTGCCTGGGGCTGTGGTTGCAGCCCGGCCCAGCCCTGGCACTCAACGATGCCCAGCAGCTGGTGGTGGAGGCCTGGCGACTGGTGAACCAGAGCTACGTCGACCCCACACGTTTTGAAACCGTGCATTGGCGGCGGCTGCGCCAGAAGGCCCTGGAGCAGCCGATTGAAACCAGTGCACAGGCCTACGACGCCATCGCCACCATGCTCGAGCCCCTCGGCGATCCCTATACCCGTGTGCTGCGTCCCGCTGACTACAAAGCCCTGCGGGCAACTACGGAGGGAAGCGTCAGCGGTGTCGGCCTGCAGCTCAGCCTGGGGGAGGACGGGCAGGGGATCGTGGTGATCGCTCCGCTGGATGGGTCACCGGCCGCTGAGGCCGGCATCAGCCCGGGCAGCGAAGTGCTGGAAGTGGAGGGGGAGTCATGCCGCAGTCTTGGACTGGAGGCCACGGCCGCGCGTCTGAGGGGTCCATCCGGCAGCAGCGTGCAGGTGTTGATCAAGCCCCCCGCCCCCCTGAGTGAACCCAGGCAGGTGCTGCTCAGGCGTGAGCGTGTGGACCTGCAACCCGTCCGCTCCAGTGTGGTCAAGCGCGGCGGGCATCGCCTCGGTCTGTTGCGCATCACCCAGTTCAGCGAGCCGGTTCCCGCTGGGGTTCGTGAGGCTCTCCAGGGCTTCGGCCAGGAGGAGGTGGAGGGGGTGATTCTCGATCTGCGCAACAACTCCGGCGGGCTGGTCGAGGGGGGAGTGGCGGTTGCCAATGCCTTCCTCGCCGCCCAGCCGATCGTGGAGACCATGAACCGCGAGGGTATGAGTGAGCGCCGTCGGGCCGCGGCCGGACAGCTGTACAGCGGCCCGATGGTCACCCTGGTGAATGGGGGAACCGCCAGCGCCAGCGAAATTCTGGCGGGCGCGCTCCAGGACGACGACCGCTCGCCCCTGCTGGGCAGCCGCACCTTCGGCAAGGGTCTGATCCAGACCCTGATCAACCTGGGGGACGGCAGCGGTCTTGCGGTCACGGTGGCCCGCTACGTCACCCCCAGCGGCCGCGACATCCAGAACCAGGGCATCGCACCCGACCGGCTCCTGCCCCAGCCGGAGCCCCTCAATCCAGGCGGGGAGGACGACAACTGGCTGGAGCTGGCCGCCGATCAGCTGCTGCAGGAGCTTCCGAAGACATGAGCGGTCGCACTTACCACGATCCCCTGCACGGAGCGATCCGGCTCGAGCGCAGCCACCCGGCCGAAGGCCTGGCCATGGAGCTCATCGACACGGCCCCCTTCCAGCGGCTGCGACGGATCCGCCAGCTGGGCCCTGCGTTCCTCACCTTCCATGGCGCCGAGTCAAGCCGCTTCACCCATTCCCTGGGTGTGTTGCATCTGGCCCGGCTTGCCCTGCACCAGCTGGAACGCCAGAGCCCACAGCTGGTGCAGGA
Source organism: Synechococcus sp. 1G10 (assembly GCF_002252625.1). GTDB lineage: Bacteria > Cyanobacteriota > Cyanobacteriia > PCC-6307 > Cyanobiaceae > Regnicoccus_A. The sequence goes on from NZ_NQKW01000006.1 coordinate 3,632, forward strand.
CCAGGGTGTGCTCTACGCCGCGGCCTTGCTCCACGACGTGGGCCACGCCCCGCTCAGTCACTCCGGTGAGGAGATGTATGGGCTGCGCCATGAAACCTGGTCGGCACGGCTGGTGCGGGACCATCCAGCCCTGCGCGAGGCTCTCGAGCGCCATGCCCCCGGCTGCGCCGATGCCGTGGCCGATCTGCTGGAGCACGGTCATCACCGCCAGCCGGCACTGGCCTCCCTGGTGAGCGGCCAGCTCGACTGCGACCGGCTCGACTACCTGCTGCGGGACAGCCACAGCACGGGCACGAGTTATGGCCAGCTGGACCTGGAACGGATCCTGGGAGCCTTGACCATTGCTCCCGACGGCAGCCTGGCGCTGCATCCGAAAGGACTGATGGCAGTCGAGCACTACCTGGTGGTGCGCAGCCTGATGTACCGCAGCCTCTACAACCACAGGCTCAATGTGGTCTGCAACTGGCTGCTGACCCAGACGATCCAGCTGGCCCGACGCCTGGGGCCCGAGGGCGGAGTGGAAACCGATGCAGTGATGGCGGCCTGGCTGTGGCGCCCTGAAAGCCTCGATCTGGAGACCTACCTGGCCAACGACGACCTGCGCACGGGTTACCACCTGATGCGCTGGCGGGAGGCGGGACCGGCCGACCTGCAGGAGCTCTGCGGACGCCTGCTGGACCGGCGCCTGCTGCGGGCCAGTGATGTCAGCCACCTGGAGGCCGGTGGACGGCTGGAGCTGCTGGCCCTGGCCCAGAGGCTCAGCGAGGCCGCCGGGCTGAGGCCCAGCCTGTGCTGCGCTCTGCAGCAGCGACAGAACAGCGGCTATGACCCATATAAAGGTGGGTTGAGGCTCTGGGATGGGGAGTCGCTGGCGGCACTGGAGGACTGCTCCCCCCTGGTGGCCAGTCTGGTGAAGCCGGTGGAGCTGGCCTGGTTGATCCATCCCCCCGAGGTGAGTGAAGCCCTGCGGGAGCGGGCCCGTGCCCTGAGCAGCTCTCACCGCCTCGCTGCCTAAGTTGGGCGACTCCGCATGCGGCGATGGCTGCCGAGTTCGTGCCCGCCGCCCGCAGCGGTCTGTCCCACCAGTTGCTGCTGCCGGCGGCGGGTCCCGAGGCTGCCCCCCTGCCAAAGCAGGTGAGCCGGGGTCTCCATGGTGTGATCAACTGTGGGGAGCTGCTTCTGCAGAGCGGAGACTGGCTGCTCACGGTGGCCGACCTCCGCGGACTTGAGCGCCAGCTGGCCTCCCACCAGCTCGCGCTGGTGGGCGTGGAAGGCCGACAGGCCCTCACCCTGGTGGCCGCGGCGGCCATCGGCCTCGCCACACACCTGCAGCAAAGCATGGGCTCAGGGCCCAGTCCGGACTCCCACAACAGGCCGGATCTGGTGACCCACCGGGGCACCCTGCGCTCTGGTGACCATCTCCAGGTGGAGGGCACAGCTCTGGTGCTCGGGGACGTCAACCCTGGCGCCAGGGTCAGCGCCGGCGGGCACGTCCTGGTGTGGGGGCGGCTGCGGGGTGTGGCCCATGCCGGCTGCCACGGTGATACCAGCGCCAGGATCGTCGCCCTGCAGCTACGGCCCCTGCAGCTGCGCATCGCCGAGGTGATCGCCAGAGGGCCGGAGGATTCACCCCCTCAGGGGTTCTGCGAACAGGCCCACCTGGTGGAGGGGATGATTCGCATCGATCCGGCCGAACCAATCTGGCCGCCTTTCAGCGGTTGATCACCCCCAGCCAGCTCAGTAGCAGCAGCTGAAAGCAATCAGCCAGCTGCCTGAAATAGCAGTCATTCGTGCACGAAATGGGGATGGGCAGGGCGCTCACCCTTCTCGTGCTGACTGAGATCGAGAGGATCGGGGGCGCGGTATTTCCTGGCCAGGTCCCAGTCGTGCTGAAAGGCGTCCTTCAGGCGTGCCACCACGTTGGGGACATCGGTTTCGATGCCGAGCTCCCGCCGGAGATCGAAGGCACTGCGATCGATGCTCATCGAACCGACGAGGGCGCAGGCCCCATCCACCAGGATCAGCTTGGCGTGAAGCTGGAGATGCTTCTGGCGTCGCACCTTCACCCCAGAGCGCTCCATCAGCCGCAGGGAAGCGAAGGTATCGGAGATGTCCCGGTCGCTGATGCCGTGCTTACCACCACAGAGCACGCGCACCTTCACGCCCCGTTCGCGGGCCGAGATGATCCGATCGAGAATCACAGCATCCACGAACTTGGGGTGCTGGATCCAGAGCGAGCGTTCAGCGGAATCCAGCAGGCGCGCCATCTGCCGGCGGCTGTGAAAACTGCTCCAGACCAGGCCTACGCCCAGATCCGGCTCGAAAAAAGTGTGGTTCCAGTCGGCATCGAAGCCTGCGCGCACCTGATCCACCACGGGAGCTGAGGCACTGAGGACCGCGTAGTCGCGGGTTTCACTGAAGGATTGATCGGAGAAGTCAAATGTGGCGATCAGGGCCAGCTGGCTATCCACCACCATCGATGTCTCGTGGGTGACAGGGAAGGAGTCGCTGGTCCACGACACCTCCAGACCCGATGACTGCAGCCTGGCGAAGGCCTGATCGTTCCAGCGGACGCCCCCTGAAGTGCGGGGGTTGAGCATCACCCGTACAACCACACCCCGAGCATGGGCCCTCAGCAGCGCTTGCTGCAAAGCGTCGGACTCCAGTTTGAACAGCTTGAGACGCAGCTCCTCGCGGGCCTGATCGATCAGATCCACCACCGCCTCGATGCCGTCCTCGGGCATCACCAATAACCGTTGCTGGAAGGCGGGGTGCTCATCCATGGGTTGACCGGCAATGGGGGCCATAATCTGAGGCACGTCTGGCAAACACGTGACGAGCGCACAGAACCGCACGATTCTGATCTGTTCCGGCAAAGGGGGTGTCGGCAAAACCACGCTCACGGCCAATCTGGGCATCGCCCTGGCCAAGCAGGGAGCCCGCACCGCCGTGCTTGATGCCGACTTCGGCCTGCGCAACCTTGATCTGTTGCTGGGGCTGGAAAACCGGATCGTGTACACGGCCCAGGAGGTGCTCTCCGGCAGTTGCCGTCTGGAGCAGGCACTGGTCAAGCACAAGCAGGAGCCCAACCTCTCCCTGCTGCCGGCCGGCAACCCACGCATGCTCGAGTGGCTCACGCCCGACGACATGAAAAAGATCGCGGGTCTGCTGGCCGAGCAGTTCGACTACGTGCTGATTGATTGCCCAGCTGGAATCGAGGACGGCTTCAAGAACGCCGCCGCCGCCTGCCGCGAAGCCATCGTTGTGACCACACCGGAGGTGTCGGCCGTGCGTGACGCCGATCGGGTGATCGGTCTGCTGCAGACCCGCGAGATCCAGCCGATTCAACTGGTGCTCAACCGGGTGCGACCCCGGATGATGGCCAACCAGGAGATGCTCTCGGTGAGCGATGTCACTGACATCTTGGCCCTGCCGCTGCTGGGCCTGGTGCTGGAAGACGACCAGGTGATCATCTCCACCAATCGGGGTGAGCCGCTCACGCTCAACGGCAGCCGTTCACCGGCAGCCCAGGCCTACACCAACGTGGCCCGCAGGCTTCGTGGCGAAGAGGTGCCCCTGGCCGACCCCACCAAGGAGGGCCAGGGCCTGCGAGCCAAGCTGGGCCGCCTGATGCACACCAAAATCTTCTGAGCCGCGATGACCTTGCGCGATTTCATCGACAAGCTGCTCGGTCGTCAGCCGGCCAGTGCGGGCATGGCCCGCGAAAGGCTGCAACTGGTGCTGGCCCACGACCGCAGCGACCTCAACCCCGAACTGCTGGAGCAGATGCGGCGGGAAATTCTCGAAGTCGTTTCCCGCTACGTGGAGATTGACCTGGAGGAGGGGGACGTGAGCCTCGAAACCGAGGACCGCGTCACCGCGCTGGTGGCAAACCTGCCGATCAAGCGGGCCCGGCCCAATCCACCGCCCCCCGGCGCCGATCCCTCGATGGCCACCGTCTGAGGCAAGACAACTCATCGCCCCCAGGGGTCAAAGACTGAGCGGCTGGGAATCCTCAGGACCGAACCGTTGGAAGTTGACCCATGTCCCTGGTGGATCTGTCTCCCACCCCGGCCGAGCAACGGGTGCTGGTCTGGCTGGTGCACGGCCTGAGCAATAAAGCGATCGCAGCGGAATTGGTGCTGAGCCCCAGGACCGTTGAAAGCCACGTGTCGAGCCTGCTGGTCAAGGCGGGCTGCAGCAATCGTTCCCAGCTGCTGCTCTGGGCGCGGGGCGAGCGATAAGCTCAGCGCCGTGCCGGCTTAGCTCAGTGGTAGAGCAGCGCTTTTGTAAAGCGAAGGCCATCGGTTCAAATCCGTTAGCCGGCTTGCAGCCAACCCCTCAATTCCCTCCCCAGCCCCAGCGCCTTTGATCAAGGTTCTGACCCTCGTGCTGGTGAGGGCACCGGCTCGATTCCTGGCACTGCTGCTCGGCCAACGGAACCATGGCTTCCAGTGTTCAGTGGCCTGATTCAAGACCGCAGCCCGGATCAGGTCCGGCGACCGGCCAGCAGAAAGCCCACCAGCACCAGCCCAGCCCAGCCCCAACCGTGCAATCCCGCAGCCGGAGTTGCCCAGGTCAGCCAGGGCTCAACCAAGGTGTGGGACAAACCGAGGGTGACCAAAACACCCAGCAAAAGCCAGAGCATCTCGGCCTCAGTCAGAGAAAAGATTCAGATCCGGCATCACAGCACCTGTGCGCAGCACTTGCCAGGCTCCAGCCTGGCTCCAGGCGAGCACCGTGCTGCCCTGTCCTGACGGTTGGGGCCAGGGCGATGGAGCCAGCCTTGGCACCTGGGGGAACATGGTTTCAGCCTCGGAAGCGGTGAGGCACGGGAGGTCGCCGGAGCGATTGGCGCTGGTGGTGGCCAGGGGACCGGTGCGGCGGAGCAGCTCGCAGGCCTGCTCGCAGGCCGGAATGCGCAGGCCAAGCCTGGCTTCGGCAGCCACCACTCCAGGCTGCAGGGCGGCCACCACCGTGCCCCGGGCGGGCAGCACCAGGGTCAGGGCACCGGGCCAGCAGCGTTCAGCCAGCGCCAGCCATTGGGGGTGCGGCGGCATCTCCAGCGCAGCGAACAACGTCTCAGGCTCCGCCCCCATCAGGATCAGTGGCTTGCTGCTCGGGCGCGCCTTGAGCGCCCAGATCTGCCCGGCGGCTGCCGGCAGAGCCGCAAGAGCCGGCAGGGTGTCGGTGGGGAAAATCGCCGGACCGCCCGCGAGAATCCATTCAGCCAAGGGGGCTGCAGGAAGGGCCTGAGCTACGCCTGGCCGGGCTGGAGGCTGGGAGGAGGAATCCATCACGGCAGCAGGGACCCGCCGGATTCGAATCCTGCTGGCCAATGCCCAGGCATGGGCCTCCGGGCCTGAGCGAAGCGCCACCGTCCCTCCAGGTCGTGGTGGGCGGTCACCTCCACCAGCCCGCTGGAGAGAAGCAGCTCAGCCACGGCATCGCTCTGATCGTGGTGGTGCTCCAGCAGCAACCAGCCGCCTGGGGCAAGGGCCGCCCAGGCTCCATTAACAAGGGCTCGGATCGCTTCGAGTCCATCCGCTCCTCCGTCGAGAGCCAGGCGAGGTTCATGCTCGCGCACCACTGGCTCGAGCCCCTCGAGAACCGCCGTGGGGATGTAAGGGGGATTGCTCACGACCAGGTCAAGCCCACCCCAGTGGGGGCGTAGGGGCTCCCACCACTGGCCGAGATGAAGCTTGACCCGATCCAGGAAACCGGCCCCCTCAAGATTGACCCTGGCCTGGGCCAGGGCCAGGGAAGAGCAGTCGACCGCCAGACCCTGGGCACGGGGCAGGGCCTGGGCCAGGGCCAGGGCCAGGCAGCCGGATCCGGTGCCGAGATCCGCCCAGGTCAGTGGCCTGTGGGCCGGGCTCGGCAGGGCCTGGGCCAGAGCAAAAGCCAGATCTGCCAGCACTTCGGTTTCCTGGCGGGGAATGAGCACAGCCGGGGACACCACCAGGGAGAACTCCCGCCAGGGACAGACCCCCACCAGGTACTGAAGCGGGGTATGGCACTCGAGATGCTGCCGCCAGTGGCCGGCGAGCTCGCCCAGGCAGGCGTGTAACTGCACGGATGAAGAGGGATCGAGCCAGACCCGCTGCAGCTGCGTCCAGCGCAGCCCGGCGCCGAGGTCGAGAAGCCAGTCGAGGTCGGCGGCGCGGCCCCCTTCAGCTAGCCGCTGCCGCCGCCAGGCCAGCAGATCGGAGCCCAGGATCAGCTGGCCTGTTGCTGCTGGCGCTGGGCTGGCAAGAGCCTGGTGCGGCGAGAAGCTGGGGAAGGGCCTGGAGGCAGACATCAGCCAAACCTAGGCAAGGGACCCTGAGGCAGGACGCCAGCGCAGGCCTGCCTCGGCACGGACATGACCCGCCAGCTCCAGATGCAGCAGCTGGGTAGTCAGTTCAGCCGCAGACCGACCCAGAGCCAGGGACAGCTGCTCCAGCGAGGCCCCCTGTCCCAGGGCGGCCAACAGAGCCTGATTCGGTGCGCCATGGGGTGAGGTGGGCGAGGTTGTGCCCGCCAAGGTGATGGAGGCCTCATGGCGGCCAAGGGGGCCGGCGCCCAGTTGGGCAATCAGATCCGAGGCTGCCAGCAGCGGACTCGCCCCCTGGGACAGGAGGCGATTGCTGCCCAGGGCTGAGCGCTTGCCGGCGTCGGCGGGAACCACCCAAAGCGGCAGCCCCTGCTCCCAGGCAAGGGCGGCGGAGTGGAGCGCTCCGCTGGCCTCTGGGCACTCCACCACCACGACCGCCTGGGCCAGAGCCACCTGAAGGCGATTGCGGGCGGCGAAATGGCCCCGCCGCACGGGAGTGCCCCGCGGGTGCTCGCTCACCAGCAGGCCATGACGGGCCACAGCCTCTTGGAGAACGTGATGGTGGCGGGGATAGACGCGATCGAGCGGGGTGCCGAGCACACCGATGGGCCTTCCGCCGCGCTCCAGGCAACCGCGATGCACCGCGGCGTCGATGCCCTCCGCCAGACCACTGACCACAGGCCAGCCAGCCTCGGCCAGGGCGGCGCCCAGCGCTTCAGCCATGGCCAGCCCATGTGGCGAGGGGCGGCGGGTGCCTACCACCGCAATCGCCTGACGGTGCCGCAGGGGAGCCCAGAGGGATCCTCGGCCGGCCCAGTGCAGGGCCAGTGGCGGCCGCTGCAGCTGATTCAGGGAGGCGGGCCGGGCGGGATCACCCGGAACGAGCACCCGCCGAGGAGCCTGGGAGGACCAGCCTCCCGCTCCAAGCGGATCCTGACCCCAGCATTGACGGTGAACCTCGATGCTGGCGAGCACGCCTGGCCCGAATCCGCTCAGAGCGGCCAGCTCGGTGCTGCTGGCTGTCCAGGCCAGCGCCAGCCCACCACAGGCCCGATCCAGCTCGCCCAGGCGGCGCCAGCCCAGACCTGGACAGCTGCTCCAGAGCAACCACCATTGGCGCTGCTCAGCCCAGCACTGGCGGGGGCCCGGAGCGAGGCCAGGGGGGAACTGGCGGAGGCCTTCCGAAGGGCCTGGAAAGGAAGAACTGGCCGAGCCAGCGGGAGCGGTGGCGGCTCCTCCCCACGAACCACGCGCGACGGACAGCGACAGCAACTCGCCCATGGCCATGCCACTCAGTACATACGTACTAGCACGATTTGCCGGGTCCGTCGATCAGCCGCTGAAGCGCCAGCTCCAACTCCGGCGGATAGCGGCGCACCAGCTGAAGGCCCGCTCCCTGGCGCCGCACCAGCGCCAGCTCCACCCGGGCTTCCGCCGCCAGCCGCTCGCCGCTGAGCATGAAGCGACTGATCCAGGGCAGCCGCAGTCCACGGCGGGGCTGGACCTGACTGCGCAGCTCCACCAGCTCGCCATGGCCCACAGCCTGGCGGTAGTCGACCTGCAGGGTCAGCACCGGCAGCTCCAGTCCCCGGGCCGAGAGGGCGGCGTAGGGGAGCCCAGACGCTGCAAGGGCCTCCACCCTGGCCTCCTCCAGCCAGGCGAGATAGGCCCCGTGCCACATCACTCCACCGTGATCGGTGTGCTGAGGCAGAACCCGTCGCCGTAACAGCCAGCTTGGCTGCTCGTTTTGCCACTCCATTACAGCCTCTCCCGCCAGGGCTCGACCAGACTGATACCGGCCATAGGCTGCCGGAGAGCCAAGGCAGCCTCGTGTTTCGCAACCTGCTGATCGCCGATTCCGGCAAGGGCCACGTTGAAGAAATGGTGCGCATGCTGCGCGAGCTCCCGGCATTTCGCCAGGCACGGCTCAACCTGCTGCACGTGGTGCCGGAGCAGGCAGGCGAAGATTTTCAGGAGCATTGGCAGAAGGCCGCCGGCATCGTGGCCGATGCCATCAAGCGTCTCGGCCTGGATCCCGCTGATGTGAACGCGATCATTCGCCAGGGTGACACCAAGCAGACCGTGCTCAAGGTGGCTGATGAGCTGGATGCCGATCTGATTCTGATGGGGTCAAGAGGGCTGGGACGACTGCAGTCGATCCTGGCCAACAGCTCCAGTCAATACGTTTTCCAGCTCTCGACCCGACCGATGCTGCTGGTACGTGACGACCTCTACGTGCGCCACGTGAACCGGCTGCTGGTGACCCTCGACGGCACGGGTGTGGGCGACGACGCCCTACGGATCGCCTGCGAACTGGTGCGGGAGATCCCTGGAGGCACCCTCACAGGCGTTCACATCTCCCGCCAGGACATCCAGCCCAGCCGCGGCGGCAAGACCCCCGCTGACCTGGTGATCGAGAAAGCTGTACAGAGGGCCCGCGCCCTCGGCGTTGAACTGAAGGGGGTTCATGGCACCGGTGATGTTGGCCGCGGGGTCTGTGCCATGGCTGAAGAGATCAAAGCCGACCTGCTGGTGATCGCCTCCCAGGACCGCAGGCCTCTGGTCGCCAAGAGCCTGGTCGACATAGACCGACTGCTGGGCAGCTCCGTGAGCGATTACATCCGCGTGCATGCACCAGCACCAGTGCTGCTGGTTCGGGAGCCCGAATCAGGCCGCTGAGCCAGGTGAAGGCGTCGCTGACATCAATGAACTGGGAACCGGGACAATTGCAGGGACCTGGTTCAGTTCATCTCTGACTGCCCACAACTGTGAATCACGGTTGTGGGCAGTCTCATATCAGCAGAAACAGCCCGGTGATCGGAGCGCTTGAAAGCTGACTAAGACTCAGGTCAACCTTGCTCGCGGCTGTTGGTCTGAATGTAGAGAACGATCAGGAAGACCGCCGGAACCAGCACGAACATGAGGCTGGCCACAAAACCCAGATCATTGGTTTCCATGGGAGCTTTCGAGCGAGTTGAGAATGGCGTGGGGCGACCGTATCACCCACCGACCGGGCCTTCCTCCGACGCTTCACCGGCCGTAGCGGTTGACTCCATTCCCGCAGATTCGGCCGCGGCCGGCTCCTCCGTTGCCGGCCAGGCTGTGGGTCCGGCCGGCAAGGGCTCTGCCCGGGCAGCCGCCAGCCGCACCTCACGATCGGAGAGGCCCGCCTGGGGCCTTGTGAGCACCACCAGCGAGCGCTGCACCAGGGCCTGACAGGCAAGCCGCCAGCCTTCGGGGCGTCGGCGCAGCTTGCGATCCTCCACGGCGGTGCGCGGCGTCAGCGCGCCCGGCGACGCTTCTGCCACCACATCGACAAAGCAGGTGATGCACTGACCGCAACCACCGCAATTGCCGAGCTGCCCCTTGAGCCCGTAGAGCTCCAACCCCTCACGCAGAGCCACCTCTCGCAGGTTTTCGCCGGGGTAGCACTCCACATCACGGCCCTCGCGGACGAAACGGATCACAGGCATCAGAAACAGTCGCGGGAGCCCCCATTCTGAGCCCCGCAAGTTGCGTTTTGTAAACAGCTCTCCACCTAAACCACCGGATACGGCACTACGGCTCGTTTCAGCTCAACAGCAACGCTCCCGCAGACCAGGAGAACCCCTTACGATCCCAAATACGGAACGATCCTTTTTGATCGTCCACTGGTTGTGATGGCGTCATGTCGTCACAGGCAGCTGTTAGTTACCCCGGACCTGACCCCCATGGGATTGCCCTGGTATCGGGTGCACACGGTCGTGATCAACGACCCGGGCCGCTTGCTGGCCGTGCACCTCATGCACACCGCTTTGGTCGCCGGCTGGGCCGGCTCCATGGCGCTTTATGAGCTCGCCATTTTTGATCCATCCGACCCGGTGCTCAACCCCATGTGGCGCCAGGGCATGTTCGTCATGCCGTTCATGGCCCGCCTGGGTGTGACAGGCAGCTGGGGCGGTTGGAGCATCACCGGAGAAACCGGCGTCGACCCCGGCTTCTGGAGTTTCGAAGGCGTGGCAGCCGCCCACATCATCTTCAGTGGCCTGCTCTTCCTGGCCGCCATCTGGCACTGGACCTACTGGGATCTTGAGATCTGGCAGGACCCCCGCACGGGTGAACCAGCCCTGGATCTTCCCAAGATCTTCGGCATCCACCTGCTGCTCGCCGGGCTTGGTTGCTTCGGTTTCGGCGCCTTCCACCTCACCGGCGTCTTCGGTCCGGGGATGTGGATCTCCGATCCCTACGGTCTCACCGGACACATCGAGAAAGTGCAGCCCTCCTGGGGGCCGGAAGGGTTCAACCCCTTCAACCCTGGAGGCATCGTTGCCCACCACATCGCCGCAGGCATCGTGGGCATCATCGCCGGCATCTTCCACATCACCACTCGCCCACCAGAGCGCCTCTACAAGGCTCTGAGGATGGGCAACATCGAAACGGTGCTAGCCAGCGCCATCGCTGCAGTGTTCTTTGCCGCCTTCATAGTGGCCGGAACAATGTGGTACGGCTCAGCGGCCACACCGGTAGAGCTGTTCGGCCCGACCCGCTACCAGTGGGACCAGGGCTACTTCCGCACCGAGATCAATCGCCGGGTCCAGACAGCCCTCGAGAACGGCTCCAGTGCCGAAGAGGCTTATGGCGCCATCCCTGAGAAGCTGGCTTTCTTTGATTACGTCGGCAACAGTCCGGCAAAGGGTGGTCTCTTCCGCGTCGGTCCCATGGTGAACGGCGACGGCCTTCCCACCAGCTGGCTGGGCCACATCAGCTTCACCGACAAGGACGGCCGCAACCTTCAGGTGCGCAGGCTGCCCAACTTCTTCGAAAACTTCCCAGTGGTTCTCGAAGACGATCAGGGCATTGTTCGGGCTGACATTCCCTTCCGTCGCGCCGAAGCCCGCTATTCCTTTGAGCAGACTGGCGTGACAGCCACCATCTACGGTGGTGCCCTCAACGGCCAGACCTACACTGACCCTGCTGCGGTCAAGAAACTGGCCCGAAAGGCACAGCTTGGTGAGGCTTTCGAATTTGACCGCGAGACTTACCACTCAGACGGCACCTTCCGCAGTTCACCCCGCGGCTGGTTCACCTTCGGCCATGCCACTTTCGCCCTCCTCTTCTTCTTCGGGCACATCTGGCACGGCGCCCGCACCCTGTACCGGGATGTGTTCGCCGGCATCGACCCCGACCTCGGAGAACAGGTGGAATTCGGTCTGTTCCAGAAGCTGGGAGACCGCAGCACCCGCCGTCTTCCCGAGGGTTACATCCCACCGGCTGGCACCAAGCTCAGCTGATCGCCCCCACTCAGGAGATTCTCGATGGAGAGCTTCGCTTACATCCTCATTCTCACCCTGGCGATCGCCACCCTCTTCTTTGCGATCGCCTTCCGCGATCCTCCGAAGATAGGCAAGTGAGATCCAAGGCTCACAGGAGCCTTTGACCCATCAAGCCCCCGCCCCGGCGGGGGCTTTTTTCATGCCGGGAGCCATCACCAACCAGCCCGCTCCAGCGAGAACGATGCTGCATGGGCTACTACAGCAGATACACCGGTGCAGCTGTGAGCACTCCTCACTTCTCAATCGGAGCTCTACTGACTACACTTCCACTAACCAAACCGCGTGGGTCGCCAAGGGATGCAATGTCCCTCCTGCCAACACACCGATAGCCGGGTGCTGGAATCCCGATCCGCGGACGCTGGCCGCAGTGTTCGGCGGCGGCGTGAGTGCCTCCACTGCGACTTTCGCTTCACCACCTATGAGCGGGTGGAAACCGTGCCGATCACAGTGATCAAGCGCACCGGCACCCGAGAGATTTTCAGCCGCAACAAACTTCTGCATGGCCTGGTGCGAGCCTGCGAAAAAACCGGTCTTGAGCCAGCACGGCTCGAATCCGTGGTCGACGACATCGAGTTGCAACTGCAGCAGCAGCGCCATGGCCGCGAGGTGAGCAGCGCTGAGATCGGTGAACTGGTCTTGCAGCAACTCAGCGAGATCAGCGAGGTGGCCTATGTGCGCTTTGCTTCGGTCTACAGGCAGTTTCAGGGCATCAGCGACTTCGTCGCAACCCTCGAAGGCCTCAGCCGTCGGTCCTCCCCTCAGCGCCCCGATGGCGCGCTTGCAGCCGTGCGCTGAGCCCCTCAGAGGGTGGATTTGTATGATTGTCGATTGCGTGCGTCTGTCGGCGGGCAGGCACGCACATCCTTCATTCTGCCTTGGGCAGACCGCCACCCTTCCATGACAGTGACCCCTTCCGAGATCAGCAGCACCGAGGTCGAACTGGATCCGACAGGCGAAGCCTTGACAGATCTCGATCCGACGGACGAAACCTCGGCTGATCTGAACCTCGACATTCCGGAAGAGGTCCCCACAGCCGACGATCCCAGCAGCCGCGTCGCCAGCCGCGACACCGACAGCGCCGGCTTCACGCTGGAGGAGTTTGCCTCCCTGCTCAGCAAGTACGACTACAACTTCAAGCCCGGTGACGTGGTGAACGGCACCGTGTTCGCCATGGAGCCCAAGGGCGCCATGATCGACATCGGAGCCAAGACCGCCGCCTTCATGCCCCTGCAGGAGGTCTCGATCAACCGGGTCGAGGCCCTCAGCGACGTGCTGCAGCCGGGCGAGGTCCGTGAGTTCTTCATCATGAGTGAGGAGAACGAGGACGGCCAGCTGTCGCTCTCGATCCGCCGCATCGAGTATCAGCGGGCCTGGGAGCGGGTGCGTCAGCTCCAGAAGGAAGACGCCACCATCTACTCCGAGGTTTTCGCCACCAACCGCGGCGGTGCCCTGGTGCGGGTCGAAGGCCTGCGCGGCTTCATCCCCGGCAGCCACATCAGCACCCGCAAGCCCAAGGAAGACCTCGTAGCCGATTTTCTCCCCCTCAAATTCCTGGAAGTGGATGAGGAGCGCAACCGCCTGGTGCTCAGCCATCGTCGCGCCCTGGTGGAGCGCAAGATGAATCGTCTGGAAGTTGGCGAAGTGGTGATCGGTACCGTTCGTGGCATCAAGCCCTACGGAGCCTTCATCGACATCGGCGGGGTCAGCGGTCTGCTGCACATCTCCGAGATCAGCCACGAGCACATTGAGACACCCCACACGGTGCTCAATGTGAACGATCAGATGAAGGTGATGATCATCGACCTCGACGCCGAGAGGGGCCGCATCTCCCTCTCCACCAAGGCTCTCGAGCCAGAACCCGGAGACATGCTCACGGATCCTCAGAAGGTGTTCGACAAGGCCGAGGAAATGGCCGCCCGCTACAAGCAGATGCTGCTTGAGCAGGCCGAGGAGAACGAGCCGATGGGCGTCACCCTCGACTGAGCGCCATAACCTGGGGCGCCTGCACCGATCCGATGGTTCAACTGTTCCTGCGCGGTCAGCCACTCGGATCGGTTGAAGCCATCCTTTTCGACAAGGACGGCACCCTCAGCCTGAGTGAGCCAGGCCTCCTTGCCCTGAGCCGCGCCCGTCTCCAGGCCTGCCTTGAGCATGTCCCTGAAGCTCACCGACCCCAGTTTCAGGACCTGCTTGAGCGGGCTTATGGCTTGGTGGGCGATCAGCTCAACCCGGCCGGCACCACCGCAGTGGCGAGTCGTACCCACAATCTGATCTCCACAGCCACAGCCTTCTGTCAGGTGGGCCTGGGCTGGCCGGAAGCTCTGGATCACAGCGAAGCGGTGTTCGCCGCCATCGATCGTGAGCAGCTCCAGAGCGACGGGGATCGTCCGGGCGAGGCCCCGCTGGCACCGCTCAGCGAAGGGGTAGCCCCTCTGCTGCTGGAGCTTCACCGCTCAGGGGTGCAGCTGGCGGTGATCAGCAACGACGACAGCGAGGGAATCCACCGGTTCCTGGACGGCCACGGCCTAGCTGAGCTGTTCCAGGAGTTCTGGAGCGCCGACATGCGACCTGCCAAGCCGGATCCGGCGGCCGTGCATGGGCTCTGCTCCAGGCTTGGGGTCAGTCCTTCCGCCTGTGCCCTGATCGGGGATGCCAGCAGTGATCTGCGCATGGCCGAGCAGGCAGGGGTGGCCTTGGCTCTGGGCTACAGCGCCGGCTGGAGCAGCAGGCCGCCGCTGCCGGAGCATCTGCCCCGCCTGGATCATTGGCACGAGCTGCAGGTGGCTGGTTCCTCTCGGATGCACCCATCACCGGAGCCGGGCGATAAGCTCAGCCAGCCTGAAGCCGGTGCAAGCCTGGATGAGTCGCTACGTCTTCACATCTGAATCGGTCACCGAGGGCCATCCCGACAAGATCTGTGATCAGATCAGCGATGCCGTTCTCGATGCACTGCTGAGCGCAGACCCCGCCAGCCGGGTGGCCTGCGAAACGGTCGTCAACACCGGGCTCTGCCTGGTCACCGGCGAGGTGAGCACCACGGCCCGCGTCGATATCACCAGCCTGGTACGGGGCGTGATCGAAACGATCGGTTACAGCGGCGCCAAAGCCGGTGGCTTCGATGCCAACAGCTGTGCCGTGCTCACCGCCCTCGACCAGCAGTCGCCCGACATTGCCCAGGGCGTGAATGAGGCCGACGACCACGACGGCGACCCCCTCGATCTGGTGGGTGCTGGTGATCAGGGCATCATGTTCGGCTTCGCCTGCGACGAAACCCCTGAGTTGATGCCCCTGCCGATCAGTCTGGCCCACCGCCTGGCCCGCCGGCTGGCCCAGGTGCGGCACGACAACACCCTTCCTTACCTGCTGCCGGATGGGAAGACCCAGGTCAGCGTCGTTTACGAGAACGATCGGCCGGTGGCGATCGACACCCTGCTGATCTCCACCCAGCACATGGCCGAGATCGACGGAATCAGTGATGAGGCGGGCCTGCGCCAGCGCATCGCCGATGACCTATGGACCCATGTGGTGATCCCAGCCACCGCCGATCTGCCGCTGCAACCCGAGCGCGCTGCGGTTCGCTTTCTGGTCAATCCCACCGGCAAGTTCGTGGTGGGTGGCCCCCAGGGTGATGCGGGCCTGACCGGGCGCAAGATCATCGTCGATACCTATGGCGGAACTGCGCGCCACGGCGGTGGAGCCTTTTCCGGCAAGGATCCCACCAAGGTTGACCGTTCCGCGGCCTACGCCGCCCGCCACGTGGCCAAGAGCCTGGTGGCCGCTGGTCTCGCCCGGCGCGTGGAAGTGCAGCTCAGCTATGCGATCGGCGTTGCCAAGCCCGTGAGCATCCTGGTGCAGAGCTCCGGCACAGGCAAAATCAGCGACGACGACCTCACCGCCCTGGTGCAGGAACACTTTGACCTGCGCCCCGGCGCAATCATCGAGGCCTTCGGCCTGCGCGATCTCCCCCGTCAGCGGGGCGGCCGTTTTTACCAGGATGTGGCTGCCTACGGCCATTTCGGCCGTCCCGACCTGAACCTTCCCTGGGAGGACGTAGGTGAGGCCGCCGCCCGGCTGAAGCAAGCCACAGCCGATCGGGTCCCCGTGGGCCAGCCAGCCGCCTGAGCCCCCTGGCAGCGGGGGTAGACCTGGGCAGCAGCGGCATCCGCCTGGCGGTGATCGACGCTGAAGAGAAGGTACTGGCCGAGAGGGCCACCGCCTATCCCAGCAGTTTCGACGATCCAAACGGCTGGCGGCAGGGGCTGATCACGCTGGTGAGGGACCTTCCCATCCAGCTCAGGCAGCAACTGGGTGCCATCAGCCTCGATGGCACCTCTGGCACCCTGCTGGCCTGCCGCTCCGATGGCACGCCCCTGGGCCCCGCCCTGGCCTACAGCCTCGCCTGCCCTGAGCAGGCGGAGGTTCTGGCGGCTCTGGTGCCTGCCGGCTGCGCCGCCGCCAGCCTGAGCGGCAGCCTGGCCAGGGCCCTGCGACTGCTTGGCCCGCTTACGGGGGAGGCGTCGGCTGTGGGGGGCACGGCGGCCGCCGATCTGCTGCTGCGCCACCAGGCCGACTGGCTGATGGGCTGGTTGCTGGGCGACTGGCGCTGGGGCGAGGAAGGCAACAACCTGCGGCTGGGCTGGGACCTCAGACAGCAGCACTGGACGGGAGACCTGGCCCTGCAACCCTGGGCGTCAGCGCTGCCAGAGGTGGTTGCCAGCGGCTTGGCGCTGGGGCCGCTGGCTCCAGGCTCTGCCTTTGCGCTGGGGTTGCCAGGCTCCTGCCTGGTGGTGGCCGGCAGCACCGATGCAAACGCCGCCGTGCTGGCGGCCGATCCCACTCCTGGCGAAGGAGTCACGGTGCTGGGCACCACCCTGGTGCTGAAACAGTTCGCCTCAGAGCCGATCGAAGCCCCAGGGATCAGCTGCCACCGGCTGGGGGGACGCTGGCTGGTGGGCGGTGCCTCCAACGCCGGCGGCGGAGTGCTGCGCCAGTTCTTCAGCGATGCCGAGCTGGCACGACTCAGCCGTCAGATCAATCCCTCCAGGCCGAGCGGGCTGCACTACCGGCCCCTGCCATCGAGGGGAGAGCGCTTCCCCATCGACGACCCTGATCTGCTGCCGATCCTTGAGCCACGGCCCGTGAGCGATGCGCTGTTCCTGCAGGGGCTGCTCGAAGGGCTGGCCCGGATTGAGGCCCAGGGATGGGCGCGCCTCGCTCAGTTGGGCGCACCGCCACTGCGCCAAGTGATCAGCCTGGGGGGCGGGGCGCGCAATCCCCAGTGGCGTCAGCTTCGACAACAGGCGATCGGCCTGCCGGTGCTCAGCCGTCCTGGCCTGACGCCGGCCGTGGGCATGGCACGGTTGGCCCATAACGTCCTGAAGGCGCCGCAGCCAACGCCGAAGATGGAAGCCTGATTCCTTTGCCAAAAGCCCATGAACGAACGCCTGCGAACCGTGATCTCGATGGCCCTGTTCGTGATCCTGGCCGGCTATGTCAGTTTCAGTGCCATCAGGCTGGGGCTACTGCTCTGGCAGCGGTACGCCCTGGTCTGAGCCAGTTTTCAGCCAGAATCAGCCCTGACTCCTGCCCTGCAGCCATGGCCAGCGATCCCCTCACCGAAGCCGTCAGCGAACGGATCTGTCGCCACATGAACAAAGACCATGGCGAAGCGGTGCTGGCTTATGCCCGCCACTACGGCGGGGCGCAGCAGGCCAGCACCGCCCGCATGCTGCGTGTGAGTCCCGAAGCGATGGACCTGGAGGTGGATGGCGCCAACCTCTCAGTGCCCTTCGATCACGTGCTCAATGACAGCGAAGACGCCCATCGCACCCTGGTGGCGATGCTCAAGGCCTTGCCCGAGTCATGAGCTGGGAACACTGAACGGCAACGTTGCACTCCTCCTAGGAGATCGCCGCCATGGTCCAGGCCCTGTTGAGGGGATGCCTCGAGCTGATCACCCAGGCCACCTGTCCGCTCTGCGGCCGAGCGGCCGAGACTGATGGAGGCAGGAGGCGTGCACAATCGCAGCCTTGCCAGGTCTGCCGCGAATCGCTGGATCTCGAGGCCCAGTCGGGATTGTGTGGTCTTGAGCCCATGCCCTGGTGGGCCCTGGGCTCCTATCAAGGTGCGCTGCGCAGCCTGCTGCTGCGCCAGCGGCGCAAGCCCAGCAACCAGGCGATCCCCTGCCTGGCGAGTTCCCTGGCCGCAACCCTGCCGGCACCGCTTCGGGAGTTGAGCGTCGTGGCGATCCCCAGCTGGAAACAACGGGCCAACCCCCTGCCACTCCTGATCTGTCAGGGGCTGGGCCTGCCCTGCCTGGCTCCCCTGGAGCGCAGCCGCGCCACGCTGGGGCAGCACCACCTCAACCGCCGGCTGCGGGCGCTCAACCAGGAAGGTGCCTTCCGGGTCGTCCCAGACGGAATCTCCAGCAGCCGACGTTCCAGGCAGGGTCTGCTGCTGGTGGATGACATTCTCACCACAGGAGCCACGGCCATGGCCGCCGCCGCCGCCCTTGAAGAGGCCGGTTACCCGGTGATGGGGCTGCTCTGCCTAGCCCGGACGCCTGCTCCAGGCCGTGATCTAAGATCCAGAGGTGCTGCCAAGCGGCCTGCCGGGATAGCTCAGTTGGTAGAGCAGGCGACTGAAAATCGCCGTGTCCCCAGTTCAAATCTGGGTCCTGGCACTCTTTTTTGAAGCCCTTGTTGAAGGCTGTAGCCCATCACTTCGGTGGGCGCCCCTCCAAGCTGCCGTGCTCCGAAGCAATGAGAACCCCTCCCGAGCAACCAGCCAACCAACAGTTCAACAATGCGGACAGCTACGGAATCGCCTTCGATGAGGCCTGGGGACGGATCGGCAGCCTCGATCCAGCTGATTCAGGCGCCCGTGAAGCCGCCCTCCAAGGGGTGATTAGCGGCTTGTGCGATCACCCTTTCGCCCTGAGCCAACCGGAGCTGGTGCGCCAGGTCGCGGAATTCCGCCTGCGCCTGTTTCAGCGCTGAGGGCGCTGAGGTAGGCCGGCCCCATAGGATTCGCCCCATGACCAGCTCCCTGACGCGCCTGGTCCGGATGCTGAGCGCTGGGTTCAGCAATCAGGACCAGGCTTTCGAGAACCCACCCCTCTACGCCCACATACTGGTGCGCTTTCGGCCGCTTCCGCAGCTGGATCCAGGTTCCCTGTTGCTGGAGCAGTCCTACGCCTTCGCACCCGGCCAGCCCTACCGCATTCGGGTGCTGCGTGCCGAAAGCGTCACAGACGGCAGCCTGCGGATCCATAACCACGCCCTCCACGACGAGCGGCGGTTCTGGGGAGCGGTGGAGGATCCTGAGCGCATGGCGAAGATCCAAACCGAGGACCTGCGTCTGCTCGAAGGTTGCACCTATGTGGTGCAACAGAAGGGCGAGGCCTTCATCGGGGAGGTCGAACCTGGCTGCCGTTGCCTGGTGGAACGCAAGGGAGCCACGGCCTACCTCGTGAGCAGCTTCGAAATTGACGGTACGTCGATGCGCACGATCGACAGGGGGCACGACCCCGCCACCCATGACCAGCTCTGGGGATCCCTGGCTGGGCCGTTTGAATTCCAGCGCACCGACGACTTCAGCGCTGAGATTCCAATCGCCTGGCTGGAGAGCTGGAGGCCCTGACCCGGACTGGACCTGGGCTGGATCAAGCCGGTGCGCAACAAAAGATTATGAAGCTAGTCAAACAAATTGAGCAAGATATTAAAGCTATATGAGGTCTTTTGTCACTAGGGGTTTGTGCTCAACAGAGGTGCCTATGTTCATCGCCCATTCCTCTGGCACTCCATGGCTCTGCCCCTGATCGAACTCAATCCCATCGCCCTCAATGCCCGCGTCACCAGCTTGGCGGTGGGCAGTGAAGAAGAGCCGCGGCGGACGCCGGAGGGGGTGCTCCGCAGCCCCCAGGCCATGGATGAACTGATCGAGAGGGCCTACCGTCAGATCTTCTTCCATGCTTTCAAAGCCGACAGGGAACCGGGGCTTGAGTCCAGGCTGCGCCGCGGTCAGATCAGCATCAAGCAGTTCATCCGCGGCCTGCTCCTTTCAGATAAGTTCCGCAGAGATTTCTACCGTTGCAACAGCAACTACGCAGTTGTAGAGCAGGTGGTTGGCCGCGTTCTCGGTCGACCGGCGCATGGCGAGCGCGAGAGGATCGCCTTCTCGATTCTGATTGCCGCCGAAGGAATGCAGAGTTTCGTCGATGCCCTGCTCGACTCGCCTGAATATGTCGACACCTTCGGCGAGGATGAAGTTCCTTACCAGCGCTCGCGTGTCCTCCCAGGCCGCAGCCTGGGGGAAAAGCCATTCAACCAGCAGGCTCCGCGCTATTCCTCCTACTGGCGCGACATCAGTGCAACCCGCGCGCCTGCCGGCCCATTCAGCGCCGGCTCACAACTGGAGCGGGGGCTGCGCTCACCTACCTGGGTCGATGGTCAGCCGCCGAAGCTGGCTCAGACCATCTGGCTGGGGCTTGCAGCCATCGGCGGCGTGGAACTGCTGCGCATACTGATCACCACCGCGGCCGCGATGCTCAAGACAGGCTCACTCGGCTGAAGCCTCAGATCCAGGTGGAGCGGACCTGAGCCGATGGCCTGATTCAGGCGCTCAGCTCATCCATGAAGGGCTGCTCCCCCTCGTCTGGGAACACCGTTTCCGAGCTGTCCCCGTACTCGTTCTCTGGGGCAGGATCGGCGGCGACGCCAAGCACACGCAAGGGCCTCACCAGGCCTCCAGCAGGGGCCATGCCTTCTGAAGCCTGGCGCTGAGCGGGTTGATCCAGCAGGGTTTCCAGCCTGGTCAGGCGATCATCGGTCTGCTCCAGAAGGTCGAGAACAGCGGCTGAATCGACACCATCCCGGCCTGATCGATCCAGCAACCGGAACTGTTGATCCTCCAGGAGGAGCAGACGATCCTCCATCTCCAGGAGGCGCAAGGTGAGCGTTTCAGTGAGCTCGCCGAGAGCATTGAGCTGAACGCTGAAGCGCAGGGGCCAAGCCTCGGAATCAGGTGCCGTCGTCATGGGTCGTGCTGCGACCGCGTTGGCCGGATATTATCGGGCTGCGCTCAGGACGCCATAGAGGGGAATGTGTCGTGACCCCTCAGATCCCCCCTCTGCCTGATGGTTGTGAGATCAAGCCATCAGCAAGACATGCTGACAGGCCCGCGATGAGAGCTAAATCTTTAGACTAGGCTCCTGATCAGAGCACGAACTCCTCCTCCTGGTCGGCCCTTCAATGAGGGTGTGCCGCTCAAGGCCCTTGCGGCCCAAGCCGGGATCAGGCTAATCAGCGCCTGCAATTGGCTGGCAGGCTTCCGTGGGGGTGGCTTGGCGACACGGATGGACCAACGGTGTGATCGCCGAATTGCCAGAGCCTTCAAGCGTCCCCACTCGACCGCCTCTCGGTTAATGAACTTCCTGCGGCTGGCTCCCATCGAGCGTGTCGGCCATCGGAGCCGTCGAGGCGAAAAGGCTGGCTGGCATTGGATCTCAGTCATCCCCTTACCCACCCTTACACGCCGCAAACCAACGGCAAGGCCGATCGTTTCGTCAGAACCCTCCTGACGGAATGGGCCAAAGTCATCATGTACCAGACCTCAGAGGAACGGAACCTCTGGCTGCCTGGGTATCTGGGAATCTGAGAAGGCCACAGGTCCCACTTGGATCTCGCTGGCCTCAGACCTCACTGAGTGCCTACGGCGGACGCTGATCGCTGAATGCCTTGGTGGGACTACACAGCTGGGCACTCTCCCACAGATGACCGTTTGTGAATCATCGCCCATGGGAACGGCAAGGGGGCTAACAATACTCATGTCAGCGGAGGCCCTTCTGGCTATGGGCAGGCTCAGTCGGCCCATAGCCAGAAACTACGCACTTGACTCTCGAGAGCGCAAGTTGCGCACTCTCACACAACTCACGACCCCCATCCGTCGAGAACAGGAGCTTTTTATTCAATGTTCGACGCTTTCACCAAGGTCATTGCCCAGGCTGATGCCCGTGGCGAATTCCTCAGTTCTAGTCAGATCGACGCCCTGGGGTCGATTGTTGCTGATAGCAACAAGAGAATGGATGCCGTCAACCGGATCACCTCCAACGCTTCCACGATCGTTGCCAATGCAGCCCGCGATCTGTTCGCTCAGCAACCGGCGCTGATCGCACCCGGGGGCAACGCTTACACAAGCCGCAGGATGGCCGCATGCCTACGTGACATGGAGATCATCCTCCGCTACATCACGTATTCCATTTTCACCGGAGACACATCCATTCTCGAAGATCGTTGCCTCAACGGCCTGCGGGAAACCTATCTTGCCCTTGGCACTCCTGGCGCTTCTGTCGCCGAAGGTGTACGCAAAATGAAGGATGCCTCCATTGCCATCGTCAACGATCGCGGCGGCATCACATCGGGCGATTGCAGCAATTTGATCTCCGAAATCGGCACCTACTTTGATCGCGCCGCCGCCGCCGTGGCCTGATCTGCATTCCCTTTCAGGACAATCCTTACGCTCTCCCCTTTACCCATGTCGAAGACTCCGCTCACCGAGGCTGTCGCAGCTGCCGACTCCCAAGGCCGCTTTCTCAGCAACACCGAAATCAATGCCGCCTTCGGACGCTTCACTCGAGCCAAGTCGGCTCTTGAGGCTGCTAAAGGATTGACAGCCAAAGCAGACACCCTTGTGAATGGCGCCGCGCAAGCCGTCTACAGCAAGTTCCCCTACACCACCCAGATGCAGGGGCCCACGTACGCTGCCGACCAACGCGGGAAGGACAAGTGCGCCCGTGATATCGGTTACTACCTGCGCATGGTCACCTACTGTCTTGTGGCTGGTGGCACCGGTCCGATGGACGAATACCTGATCGCTGGCATCGATGAGATCAACCGTACCTTTGAACTTTCTCCCTCCTGGTACGTGGAGGCCCTGAAATACATCAAGGCCAACCACGGCATGAGTGGAGAGCCTGGAACCGAGGCGAACAACTACATCGACTATGCCATCAACGCGCTTGTCTGAAGCAGGCAAGGCGACCTGAGATCGCCAATTTTCAATGATGCTGGCCTCCTTCGGGGGGCCTTCTTCATGTCTGCGCAAGCCAAATGGGATCACTTCACAGCCACAGCATTTACCCTCTGTTCAAGGAACCTCAATCCGCGAGCAGGGGAAGTCACGATTGATGTGGATTCCTTCCTCCCGCCCCCATAGGCTCCATCTTCTAGGGGAAGATTTCATTCAAGCTATCAAGTAACCATGGTACTGCCTTTGCTTCCTGTTAGGCCGCTTACCATGAATGCGCGGGTCACCAGCTTCGCCCTGGCAGGTGAGGAATGCAGCCGGCAGTCCCAGTCGGCCGCGCGCAGCATCGCCGGGACCTGCGATCGTCGTGACCTGGATATCCAGATCGAGCAGGCCTATCGACAGATCTTCTTCCACGCCTTCAAGATGGACCGCGATCCCATGCTGGAATCCCAGTTGCGCTCCGGGCAGATCACCATGCGGGACTTCGTGCGTGGTCTGCTGTTGTCGCAGAAATTCCGCGACGACTTCTACCGCTGCAACAGCAACTATCGGATGGTCGAACAGACCATCGGCCGAGTGCTTGGGAGGCCCGTCTACGGTGACCAGGAACGCATCGCCTATTCGATTCTGATCGCCCAGCGTGGTCTTCCTTCCCTGGTGGATGCACTCCTGGATTCCGAAGAGTACATGCAGACCTTCGGCTATGACACGGTGCCCTTCCAGCGATCCCGTGTTCTGCCTGGACAGGCGGTGGGCACGATGCCCTTCAACCAGCAAGCGCCTCGCTATCAAGCCTACTGGCGGGACAGCAACTCCAAGCGGGCTCCCGCACAATCGCTGATGTGGCAGAACAGCACCATGGGTCAACGGCCTGCCTGGCTGGCCAATGCCCCCGCTCCATGGGCTCGCAAGCTCTGGCTGAACACCGTCGCGGCAGGGGGCTTCGTGATCACTGGATTGATGCTTTGGATCGCCGTTTCCATGCTCAGCACCGGTGGGCCGGGCTAGTGTTCGAGAGGTTGGAAACCGAGCGAGTTCCTGGCAAATACCAGATTGGAGAGCACACCGCAGAGAGAGACTGTCATGAATGATTCCTGTCACAGGCTTCTCACCCTGCTGAAGTCATCTTATGGCCAGCATGACATCGTCGTCGACGAAGGTCAAACTGATCTACGCTTAAATCTTCTCCCCGAAACTATCGACCTGTGGGGAGCTACTTACTCTCAGGCAGACAACCCCGACAACAATCTTCTGCTTGCCTGTTCCAGTTCAAGTGGCCCAATTGAGGACTGTTCATTGACCTGGGTTGTAGGCTCAGCGATCCGCCATGTTCATGTCAACAGTGAGGATGAGTGTCGGCAGCTATTTCATGCTCTCGGACTGAAAACTGGGTTAGCAGATGCTATCGTCCGCCATTGTCCTGGTATAGCGAATGGAGCCATCTGGGCCTTGTATAATGAACGACATGGACATCTAGTTGCAACTCCCGTGGTCTCTGCAGGGTTGGGACGTGAGGCAATGGCCAGGTTCGCCTCGATCTCCTCATGAAGGCAAAATCATCGATGCTGCAGAAGTGATGGCGAAAAACTTGCCTGAGATGATTGCAGGGGCTCGGATCCTTGGCCTTGCTCATGACAAGACCCTCCCGGCGAATGTTCGTGCAATTTTCCGGCGCGCTGATGATGAGAGCAGGCCTTTGACCACAAAGGAATTCGATGAGATTTGCCAGTTCTCCTCCATTGATTCCGAACCCCTACGCCTGCTTCAAGAGAACGCCTCACAAGTAGTAGCAGACGTCAAGAGAAGATTGGTGGCAGAGGATCCTGGCCTGATCAAGCCCGGTGGATCACTTTTCCCGGAAAGTCGCTCCGAGGCATGCTGGCGCGACTGCTGGCATTTTCTCCGCATCGCCATCTATGCCGTGGCCGCTGATCGGCAATCGTTCACGCACCCACCAGGAGTCAGCGGCTTGCGTGAACTTTATCGAGAACTGGCCGTTCCTATCGACAGCATGGCCAAGGCTTTATGCTACCTGCGTGAAGTCGCAGCTATTCACTACGGATCGCTCGGCGGAAGCAAGGATACCTGGCGCCTGGAAATGGTCATTCGCCATCTGGAGGAGATAATCAGGGAGTTCTCCTGCCAAGCTGGAGAGGTAGGAGCCCCTGTTCTATGATGTTTTATTTCTCCATCGTGGAGTGCACTCTTCCCTGGGGATCCACAGGGCTCCCCAGCAGTAACCTGAACTGGGAGAGTTCCATCTTTGCAGATTGTTTCTAAGTATTCGTGGGCCTCGTGCATAGCACATCGCAATCTTCAATAGTGCCTGGTTGGCTTCCTCCGGAATCCAAACTCCCTTCCAACCAGGCCATCGGTCGTGCTTTCGACGCTAGAGGAGCTGATTGGCGTGGGCTGGATCTCGGTGCTACTGATCTCACAGAAGCACGCCTTTGTCGTGTCGATTTAAGGGGAACGAATCTGAGTAGATGCACACTCGATGGAGCCGATCTGCGACTGGCTCGATATGACGGCATGACCATCTGGCCAGACAACTACGAGTTTCGAGGTTCCGGTGCAGTAGGTCCCAAGGCCAAGTTAAGCGGCCACTTTCTCAATAGCGCCGATCTTTCCGGCATGGACCTTAGCGGCTCCCTATTGATGGGTGCATACCTCAGCGGTGCAGATCTCAGCGGTGCTTGCCTCAGAGGAGTGCGCCTGGCAGGAGCGGATCTGCGCCATGCCGTGCTGCGCGGTGCTCTTTGCGAAGGGGTGCGTTTCTCAGGTTGTCAGCTGGATTATGCCGATTTTCGTTGGGCGAGCCTGACCGATGCTGACCTTTCCGCAGCCGAATCGATCCGTGGTTCCGACTTCACGAGCTCATCAGGGCTGGACTCGATTCGAGAGACCCTGATCGGACGGCCGTTCCAGGAGCTGGACTGTTGGAACCCGCTCACTCGCCGTACGACCCGCGACAGCCTGATGACCTAAACATTGCCGCATGCATGTATGCACCATCACCCTCCCACAGACCATGCCAAGGTCGGCGTGGTTCTCCTGAACCTCGGAGGCCCTGAGCGGATCGAGGATGTCGCCCCGTTCCTCTATAACCTGTTCTCCGATCCGGAAATCATCCGGCTGCCAACCCCGGTGCTGCAGAAGCCCCTGGCTTGGCTGATCAGCAGCCTGCGCAGCAACAAGTCCAAGCAAGCTTACCGCTCCATTGGCGGCGGTTCCCCTCTACGCCGAATCACCGAGCAGCAGGCCCGCGAACTGCAGAGCGAGCTGCGGGCGCGAGGCATCGAGGCCACAAGCTACGTAGCCATGCGCTATTGGCATCCCTTCACCGAGTCGGCCGTGTCCGACATCAAAGCGGACGGGATGGATCAGGTGGTGGTGTTGCCTCTCTACCCCCACTTCTCGATCAGTACCAGCGGATCCAGCTTTCGGGAACTGCAGCGCCTGCGCCGGGCCGATCCAGACTTCGCAAAGCTTCCGATCCACTGCATCCGCGGTTACTACGACGACCCCGGCTACTTAGGGGCCATGGCCGAACTGATCTCTCGGGAGATTCAGGCCTGTCCCGAACCCGGCAGCGCCCATGTGTTCTTCAGCGCCCATGGCGTGCCCAAGAGCTACGTGGAAGTGGCGGGCGATCCCTATCAGAACGAGATCGAGACCTGCGCCCGCCTGATCATGGAGAGACTGGCCGGCGACCTGGGCCACTCCAACCCTTACACCCTGGCCTACCAAAGCCGAGTGGGCCCAGTGGAGTGGCTGAAGCCGTACACCGATGAAGCCCTGCATGAGCTTGGTGAAGCAGGCGTGAAGGATCTGGTGGTGGTGCCCATCAGCTTCGTGAGCGAGCACATCGAGACCCTCGAGGAAATCGACATCGAATACCGGGAGATCGCCAGACAGGTGGGCATCCTCAACTTCCGCCGTGTACCGGCCCTCGACACCACCCCCTCCTTCATCCACGGGTTGGCAGATCTGGTGCAACATGCCCTGGCCGGGCCGGAGGTAAACCTTGACCAGGCAGCCACACTTCAGATCAAGGTGAAGCTGTATCCACAGGACAGGTGGGCCTGGGGCTGGAACAACAGCTCGGAAGTGTGGAACGGGCGGCTTGCTATGTTGGGATTCTTGGTAATCCTGATGGAACTATTGAGTGGCAACGGACCTCTCCACGCCATCAATCTGCTTTGAGATAGGGTGTCACTACCCTCAGTTTCCTTCCTCCAATTGAGCTTTGTTAAGAACTCAGGGAGAAGAGGCAGTGGCATTTGATTATAGCGGAGTCACTCAAGACATGCGTTCATAATGGCTTTTGGTCCCGCCTCGCTCCTAGGCGTCGAACGGTTTGACAGCCAGGATCCGCTTGAACTGTTACCAAACGATACAGATGCCAAGAAAGAGCAGCTCATCCGTGCAGTGTATCGGCAGGTGCTCGGCAACTCCTATGTGATGGAAAGCGAGCGCCAGCTGGTCCCCGAATCTCAGTTCAAGCTGGGCGAGCTAAGCCTGCGCGAGTTCGTACGCAGCGTTGCCAAAAGTGAGCTGTATCGCACTCGTTTTTTTGATTCCTGCCCTCGCTACCGCTACATCGAGCTGGGCTTCCGCCACCTCCTGGGCCGGGCCCCAGCCGACTTTGCCGAGATGCGCGTCCATGCCGAACTTCTCGATAGCAAAGGATATGAAGCGGATATCGACAGTTTCATAGATTCAACGGAATATCAGGACACTTTCGGTGAGTGGACAGTCCCCTTCCACCGTGGCTGGAAGACCGAAAGCTGCAAAACCATGCAGGAATTCACTTGGAGCTTCCAACTGCTCCGTGGTGCCAGCAGCAGTAGCTTCAAAGGCAATCTCTCCGGCAAGGCAGCACGACTAGGTGGAAATGTCTATGTGAATCGCCCACTCCCGGTTGTTCCTCCCTCCTCCACGGATACACAAGGATGGAGCTTCAGGCCTTCTGCCAATTTCCAAGACGCCGCAACGCGACTGGGCGTCGGCGCCGGCCAGGAGGGTCGCATCTATCGGGTTGAAGTAACGGCCTACAGGGCCAACTCGATCCGGCCGATTTCACGCTACAAAAAGTCCAATCGGACTTATTTCGTCCCCTTCAACAAGCTGTCTCAAACCTACAAGGAAATTCACCGTGAAGGTGGGGTGATTGCCAGTATCACTCCAAACTGAAAAGCGAGATTTTCATTTTCCCCTTGCCGATTCCCTCGCCACCTGCAAAACCATGTCTTCCCAGTCCGCAGCCCTGAGCTTTGGTGCCACCACTCTCCTCGATGCACCTGCTTCTTACAAGCCCGGCGCCGATGAAACGAGCCTCAACCTCGTTATCAGCGCCTCTTACCGGCATGTGTTCGGCAACACGATGCCCATGGAAAGCGAGCGTCTTGACTCTGCCGAATCACAACTTCGCAACGGCACCATCTCGGTACGCGATTTTGTCCGCTGCCTGGCCAAGTCACCCTTCTATCGCGCACGCTTTTACGAAGCCGTTGCGCCTCACCGTTCGGTTGAACTGGCCATCAAGCACCTGCTGGGGCGACCTCCCATCGACGAGGCTGAGGTGAGCACGCACGTAGCTAAAATCGCCAACGAAGGGTTCGAAGCGGATGTCGACGCCCTGATCGATTCCGACGAGTACGCCTCAGCCTTTGGAGAACACACGGCACCCCATATCCGTTCCTGGAACAGCCCAGAAGGGGCAGCACAGTCGTCCTTCAATCGCATCGCCGCGCTGGAGCAGAACTTCGCTGGCAGCGACATCGCAATGGGGTCACGTAGCCAGTTGCTGACCAGCCTCGCCATGGGACAGCCAATAACCATTCGTCTGCCGGCACATGCTTACCTTACCCAGTCCGGAAGAAGCCTTTCTGGCTCGGGTATGAGCAGTCGAGGAGCCTTTGCTCCTGTGCGCCGCAGCAGCAGCGATGGCGGTGATAGCACAAGCCTGAGAGGTGATCTGTATGTGGGCTTCGGTCTTGGCCAGCGCAGTCAGGAGGTCTTCCAGCGTTGCCAGGGAGACACTGCCGACCAGATCCAGGCACTGATCCGTGCCACCTACCGGCAGGTGATGGGTAACCCTCATCTGATGGAAAGCGAGCGCGTGCTCACCTCAGAAAGCAAGTTCATCGAGGGTTATCTGAGCACCCGTGAGTTCGTGCGTTCCATTGCCTGCTCCCATGAA
Source organism: Synechococcus sp. 1G10 (assembly GCF_002252625.1). Classification (GTDB taxonomy): domain Bacteria; phylum Cyanobacteriota; class Cyanobacteriia; order PCC-6307; family Cyanobiaceae; genus Regnicoccus_A. The sequence continues at coordinate 32,493 of NZ_NQKW01000006.1, forward strand.
TACCGTCGCCGCTTTTTTGAAACCAACGCTCCCTATCGTTTTGTAGAGCTCAACTTCAAGCACCTGCTCGGCCGCGCACCCAACTCCCAGGCGGAAGTGAGTGAACACATCCGTCTGCTGGCTGAAAACGGCTATGAGGCAGACATCAGCAGCTACCTCGATAGCACCGAATATCAGACGTACTTCGGTGAAGATACAGTTCCCTTCCCCCGTATCCAGACAGAGAATGGCCGCGACCAGATCAGCTTCAATCGCCACCTGTCTCTTGTGGCGGGATATTCAAGCAGTGACACCATTCAGAATTCCTCAAGTCTGGTGAATTCGCTGGCGGCCAAAGCGCTCCCTGCCGGATGGAGCAACACAACCGTGCGGATCAATCGCTCGAGTGTCTTCAGCGGCTCTGTCGATCCCACCACAAAAAGGTATCGGATCGTTGTACAAGCGCAACCCGCTGGAGGGCGCCAGCGCACCCCGAATGCCAGCTATCTGGTATCCGGCAAGGACATGACGACCCAACTGGGTTATATCCATCGCCGTGGGGGCCGAATTGTCTCGATCACGGAAGTGGCCTGATCCAAGCAGGGGCCATCTGCCCGGCTGGCTCGCTGAGCAACCTGTCCATTCCTTTCTCTCCCCCGACTTCAACTGTTTTCTCTTCGCCATGCCAGTGATCACCAGACAAGCAACAACTTCAGTGCAAGATTATGCCCATGCACAGATGGTGCTGCGCTCCGCCTACCGCCAGGTCTTCGGCAACGCCCATCTGATGGATGAGGAGCTGGTATCAACTGCTGAAAGTCTCTTCCTCCAAGGGGACCTCGCAGTCCAGGGACTGGTTGCAGCCTTGGCCTGCTCAGACACCTACCGCCGGCTCTTCCTCGACAAGAATGGGCCATACCGCTTTGTGGAGCTCAATTTCAAGCATCTGCTCGGAAGGGCTCCCCGCGATCAGGCCGAAGTGAGCGAGCATGTTCAACGCCTAGCTAACGAGGGGTATGAAGCTGAGATCGCCAGCTATGTTTACTCCCCAGAATACATAGGAGCCTTCGGCTTCGACACGGTGCCTTACTGGCGCACAACTCATACCCAAACCGGGGAAAGCAACCTCACCTATACGCGTTCATTAAAACTCAAGGGCGGACAAGCTTCCTTTGACGGTAGCTCTTCTTCCAAGCTTCAGCTCAGTCTTGCCACAGGTGACGCCCCTTCCGTTGCCGTTCGCGGCGGCAGAGGCGGCAGCACGAACCGGAATGACAGACGCTTTCGGATCAACTGGACTACCGCCTCTCCTAGCGGACTCAACCGCAGGGCTGTGCAGGTCTCCATTGTTCCGTTTAGCAGTCTCACTTCAACGCTGCAAAGCCTGCAGCGACGCGGAGGCTCCATTGTATCTATTACAAATGATTAACTGACCACCCCTGCCTCGGGCTAAGATAGTTGGTGGCGATAGCTCTCTGCCCAAGTGCCATGTGAGCATGCAACTCTGAATCACGCCACCTTTCCCCCATTCGTGCGCTCAACCTTCTCGCATGGAACAGCAGTTGAATCGCCAGCCAGCCCCAGTAGAGCGACAACCCGCTCACCAAGGCTCTGCCATGGACATGATGATTCATAGCTTGGTGAGCATGGTGCAGGCAGGCAGACCAAAACCTTCCGCAAGTCATGGATCGGTGCTCCTTGTGCATGACCATTGAGCGTTTTTTAACTCGATCTCAAGGCCAGTGGCGGTCGATGCGTTCAGCCCATTCGCTTGCCTTTCGACAGTTTGAAGATGTCCTCAGTCACATCGAAATTGTACTGTTATCGGCAGACCATCCAGATGTAAGCGACATCCTTACCCGAGAATCCATAGACCCCGCCACTATTTTCTCTCCATTCCAGATGTCATGGGAGGCAGAATCGGACTGGGAGCCAGACGACCCTTCCGCTACATCCAAGGGCTCCTGCATTCTGATTCCCATCCCTGAAAATGATCGGGCTGGAAAGTTAGTCCGTAGCGTTGGCTATGCTGAAACAGAGAGCGCGGCTTCAACCTATCACTTTCTTGACGATGATACCTTCGTCCTCCACACTACTTATGGCCAATCCATTGCCGAAGAACGAATCTGGTTTATATCCGAACACGTCCGCTGTCGCTCCTCAGTTCTGCGTACATCAGCCGGGTCTGGAGTGTTGCAAACATCCTTTGCTTCTGAGGTAAGGCGGATAGCAACAGAATGATGGATGCCAAACAAGCTGTCCACTTCGTAAAGACTCTCTCTGGCCGATTTAGCAATCATGATCAGGCCCAAGGAGAGCCTACAAAGTTTTCCCACATCAATATTTTTTTTAGGCCCCTTGCTTGGAATCTTTTTCAGGGACCCTGGTTCTACTCCGAGCAAAGCTACGATTACGATCCTTGGCGGCCATACCGACAAGGGGTTCATCACATGGTGGTATCCGCCGATCATATTCTCATGCTCAATTTTGGGCTCCGCAATGGCTTACGTTGTGCTGGCGGTGGTTCAAAACCCGATCTCTTGAATGGGTTAGAACGGGAGGATCTGCTGCCTCGACCCGGCTGCGCGATGGAATTCCGTGCCACGTCTAACGATCGTTACTGCGGTGAAGTCGAGCCGGGCTGCCAATGCCTTATTCCGCGAGGAGGTCAAATGACCTATCTCGTGAGTGAAGTTGAGTTTGATGATCACCATTGGATCAGCAGAGATCGCGGCTTCGACACTGCCACCCATACCTATCGCTGGGGCTCCGAACACGGCCCACTCCGCTTCAAACGGTTGGAACGTTACGCTGATCATCTCGACGCTGACTGGCTGAGGGACAATCAAGCTGCTCAACCCGAAACGGCATGAGCAAGCACAGCCCAGAAAAGCAACTTCAAACCTGGATTCTCTCCCATCACTTGATCTGCAATGGCACAGACTTCATTTTTGAAACGGTTGATCAGAGCTTGATTGATCGATTTGAATCGTGCTTGACAGCACTTGGTGGACAGCTCCTGTCTGTCAAGGATGTTGGCCAATGGCCTATGGGCCCACGCCGGAGCTTCAAAATCCTCAGAGCCGTTGCGAGAGTACCACGGCCTATGTGCAATGAAACTGTCAGCTACTGGGCAAACCATGGAAGCAACCGAACCCGCTATTCAGAGATCAGCCAGTAGCGCACGGACTTGCTTTCTTTTGCTTTCTACATAGAGATCAGGATCACGACGCAGGATCATTTCCGCTAAGCCGGAAATGCCTTTGATGGATCCCTGCATGACTAATTCCTGCATAGCCATCAAGGCAGCATATCTACACTCCCAACTGGCTTCCTCCTGCGCATCCATCAAATCTGACAGACGTGATAACAGACGTTCAGGATTTAAACGCAACAGTGAGAGAATAGCGGCAGGACGGGACTTCACAAATTGTGGCCTGCGATTTTGAATGGCGGTTTCACAAAGGTCCTCCACGCAATCCTGCGCATCTCCCCAGCTTGCAATCCGCCCAAACAGCCGCAGGAAGAAATAGTGGGCTCCATAATCGTTATGAGCTTCCTCCAGCCAACGCTGTTCTAGAAGAGGCCAGAGTGTCACCCCAGGATGAGTGCTCATGGCTTGAAGAGCAAGATAGCAACGACTGAAGTCGGTACCAAACAACTCATTGATCAGAAAGGAAATCTGTGGTACTTCGTCATAGCGATGAACAACCTGGACTCCTTCCGGCTGATCCAAGAGCAGCCTATCCAGCGTTTCCAGAAGCGACAGGCCCTGATGAAGTGGCTCAGCTTCCGGCCAAAGCAGCCGCAGGGCTCGAAGCCGAAAGACTGAGGAGACCGGCGCCTGCAGAACTTGGGGAAGCAGCTCTGCGGCCCTGGAATTGATCACATCCTGGATCGCCGACTGTCGATCCATCTGGTTGGCAAGAAACAAGTGCTCTGCCAGCTCACTGACTCTCTCATGGCTTCCCGAAAGGGTGGCGACTGCCGCCAGAGCAGCCCCACGCACTCCTGGTAATTCATCATCCTGAAGGAGTTCGATCGCCGGAAGGGCCTCAATCACCCCTAAGCCGGCCAGACTCTGAGCCAGTATGCGCCGGTTCTGCCCGGTATCTGCCAACAACATGATCATCTGGTTCAGGATGCGTGGATCCTGGCAACCCAGTTGTTGCAGGGCCCACGCTGCATTTTCTACTAGGTAGTGATCCTCACTCAGGAGACATCTGCCGATGCTGGTGATGGCATCCTTACAGCCAAGGCGCGCCAGCACCTCCACCGCCTTACGCCTGGCCAGACGAGTGGGTTGGCTGTCGTCGTTGTCATCAAGTAGGCTCAGCAGTGCCTGCTCGGAAAGCTGACCGGGAAAATTGATCATGTGGGCTGCCGCCATGTAGCGATCGCTGCTTGACTCAAGCTGCTCCACAGGCAAGGCAAGAATGCGCAATGCCTCATCGTGACTGAGGCCGGGATGGAGGTTGTTGAAGCGACCGGAATCGCCCATCATTGTCACCCAGATCTAGCGATACTCCATTGTCCCATTTACGTGTTACCTTTCCCCGGTTTGTCCCCTAACGAAGAGTGTTGTATACGATCATTGCGAAAGGAGGAACCAACGAGACTTTTCGGCATGATGCGATCCTCTCGCACAACATGCTATGGGTCCATCTCTCACCTACGCACTCGTCGTCACGGTGGCCTATCCGCAGACTCCCCAACGCCTCTCCACCAGAGTCCTGAGGATTCCACTGCAAAGCCTCAGCAGCATGATGAATGGCCTCCACCAGCAAGGAGCCGTCGTCACCCATGTGGGCGCATCCATCGCCGAATATTCGGAATCTGCTCCCACAGCCGCAGAGAACACCCCGGAGGACAGGCCATCACGTAAACGTGCCAGCAACAAGAAGGGGTGAGGGGGCTCTTCAAGCGAGCCCCTAGCCACTCACTAGCCCTCTGCAGCATCAAGCACCAGCTCGAAGACACCATCGGCAGGTCGGCCAGCCTTTAGGGCTAGCCAGTTGATGGACGCAAGAAAGGCATCGGCATCCACCGTCTCCACGATGTCAACCCCCCAGGCACCCAGCTCCAGTGGAGATCCTGGTGCAGATGGTATGTCCTTGCGGCCGCCCAGAGCCAGGATCGTATGGTTCGTGTCGTGGCCGTGGTGCTGCCGCAGCAAGGCCCAGCCCTCCAAGAGTTCCCTGGCCAGCGCCGTCGAGTCCGCTGTGCTCTCGATCCTGATCAACCAGTGAGGATGGGTCAGAGCCTCGGCCTTGGTGATGCTGGAGCAGTGAAGCGGCAGCCCCTCAGCCAGTTGTTGGGCATCCCATGGCGGCACAGATCCACTCTGAACCTGCAGGTTGTGGGACAGCAGAAACGTGGTCATGGGAGCTCTTGGAAGCTTGACATGTTACTTGCCACATCACCAGTCACCACGATGGCTTCCATGCTGAGACAATGACCCATGCTCCTCCCAGAAGCCTTGAGCAGCGAGCCCACCGGCGTTCCAGCCACACCTCCAGCCGTCTTCCTCAGCGAGTCAGAGGCCTCCCTGCTGGCCGCAGATCTCAAGAAGCAACTTCGTTCAGGTGAACGCCCCCAAGGCGACGAGATGCTGATCGAAAAAATGGTGGCAGGGCTGGGAGATCCACGTGGCCTAATGCGTCTCACGTTCGCCGAAAGCCTTGGTGCGATCGGCACAGCAGCCGTACCGGCTCTCTGCCACGCACTGCGCACCCATGAGAATGTGACGGTTCGCCGTGCAGCCGCGAAAACCCTCACCCTGATCGCTGATCCTCGAGCTCTGCCTGTTCTGGTTGATGCCCTGCTGAACGATGGGGATCCCGTGGTGCAGGGATCGGCCGTCGGCGCAATGGCCGCCACCGGAGAGTGTGCCGTGGATGCGTTGATTGCTGTACTCTCCAGCAGCGAGAGTAGCTCCATGCATCTGGGCCTGGCCAGTTGGGGGCTTGCCTTCGTTGGCGCCCAGGCACCCGCTGCCCTGCGACGCGCCGCACGGTCCTCCCACACAGAGGTGAGGATAGCAGCCATTGCTGCTCTCGGTGAGCAAATTCAGTCCCTCGATGACCAGGAAGCCCGAGAGCTGGTGATCGAGGCCCTTGGCGATTCCGCTGAACTCGTACGAGCCGAAGCCGTCATCCTGCTCGGCAAACTCCACGAGCCGACCTGGGCAACTCCTCTTCTGAAACCCTTGCTCGGCGACAACTCGGCTCAGGTGCGCAAGAACACGGCCCTCTCTCTGATGAAACTAGGGGCGATCGACGCCCTACCAGACCTGGAGTCAGCTGCAGGCAGCGAAGCCAGCCCTGAGGTGAAACCCATCCTGATCCTCTCCATTCAGCAACTGAGGCAGCATCAAGAGGACAGCAGGGAAGGCTGACGCCCACGCAGATCATCCACCCTTACCAGGGCGGAGGTCACAGACTCCAGTACATAGGCGTCGGTGTCTTCGCAGGCTGCCAACTGGGCCAGGCAGATGGAGACATCAGGATGATCGATGTTGACGAGGGCATTAACCGCTGCCACAGCCTGAGCCTCGTTGCTTCCCCGGCAGATTTGGATCAACAGCGGAAGGGCCTGTTCCCCCACCTGGCCGAGGGCCATCACTGCCGCAATGGCCACCACGGGGGACTCGTCATCCAGAGCGGTCTTGAGGACAGCCATGGCTTCGCTGGGGAATTGAAGGCCGGGGAGATTCGAGGCGATCTGGGCATAGGCCTTCACGCAACTGGCGCGAACGGTGCCATCGCGGCTTGACTGAAATTTCTGTGCCAGGGGCAGCATCGCCGGCTCCCCGAAAGCACCCAGGGCTCGCACCGCAGCCCGCCGTCGAACAACGTCCTCATGATCGAGCAGGAGGATAAGACGCGGCAGGGAAGCCTCGGAGTGGTGGCGGACCATGGCCAGGAAGGCCTCGGTCTGCACGTAGGGATTGGGATGCGCGAGATCGACGAACAGCTGATCAAGAGCGCTGGCGCTGGTGGCAGGAGTCATCGAGAGGAGGCCTTGTGAGGACGTAGGGGCCATAGAACGAAAAAAGGGAGGCCCAAAGGCCTCCCCACTGGAGGATCAGCCGATCAGACCGCCCTCAGGAGAGGGAGTTGATGGCGTAATCCAGGTAGCTCTTGAACTCGTTGAGAGCCTGGGGGCTCATGTCGCGAGGGGAGCAGGCGCGGTCACGGGTGTAGGTGAGTGCCTCCACGTAGGCCGAGGTGGGCAGGTTGAGGGTGCGGTACACCTCACGAGCTCCTGCGATGCCCCACTCGTCGAGGGGGCCGGTGCCACCCACCACGAGGCAGTAGTTGATCAGGCGCAGGTAGTGGCCCAGATCGCGGTAGCACTTGTCGACCTTGGTCTGGGTGCTGCCAGCTTCGCCTTGCTGCTTGAGGTAGGGATACTTCTTGAAGCAGGCATCGCCGGCTTCACGGGTAACTTTTTCCCAACCATTCGCCAGCTTCTCAGCGGCTTCCAAGCGGGCCGCAGCGCGCTGGATATTGCCCTGCACGGCTTCGAGGTCGTTCTGGCTGGGAAAGCGACCGGCGGCGTCAGCGGCGGTCACAACGGTGGTGACAACTGATTTCATCGAATGTTTCCTGTGTTGGAGGGTAAAAAAGTGAAAATGGAATTCAAGTCAGCGGATCAGGCGAGTGCGCTGGCCACGCGGTCAAAGTAGGAAGCAGCTTCGGCCACCAAGGCGGAGCAGTCACCCTGGACTGTTTCCATCTTGCGGAAACGGGTCTCGTCGGGATTGGTGCCGGAGGTATTGGTCTCGTTGATGTGGGCGGTGGACGATGCCTTCATGATCGACACGGCGCGAGCAGCCGACTGCAGAGGCACGCCCAGAGCGATGTAGGTCTCCTTGAGGCCGTTCAGGCAGCGGTCATCTAGGACAGACGGATCACCAGCCAAGAGTGCATAGCTGATGTAGCGCAGCACGATCTCTCCATCGCGGAGGCAAGCGGCCATGCGACGGTTGGGATAGCAGTTACCACCAGCCTGGATCAGACCGGTGTTCTCACAGATCATGCCAGTGACAGCATCAGAAACGATGCAGGAGGCATTGGAGGTGATGGCGTTAACGGCGTCAAGCCTCTTGTTGCCCTCGGCAACGTAATTGCGAAGTGTCGCCAGTTCACCGCTGCCGATGGCAGCATTTTTTGCGTCAGCACTGATAACTGTGCGAGAAAAGGCGTCGAGCATGGGGCAAACCCGGACTAGGGGAAATGTTGGGAGGAGCTTCGTGCATTGCTCAAACGGCTCTGATTGCTACAGGAGAAATCAGGAAACCATTGATCGCGCTAGTCCCGAGGACCGAAGCTCCATGAAGTTACGCGGAGACCCTGGCACCCCCCCCCTATTAAACGCGTCACGCAAGATTTCGTGATGCGAACCAGGCCGGCCATGCGCGCGATGGTGGCAGCCGACAAGACCCCAGGCAGGAACAGGGGACCCCAGAGTCATGACCCTGGTGCCGGGGAGAAGCCGGCCCTCACCGAAGAGCGTATTTTACATTTTCTTCTTCTTCGGATGGCGGCGGCGGGTGATGTGGCGCGCTGGTCATGGCACGCGTCAGCTGGCTTCGTACCCTTATCGGCAGGAATGCGCCACTCCATGTCAGAACCCAGCCTTCAGGAACTGAACGACTCCATCGAGGTCCTTGCCGCCTACAGGGATCGCCTGGTGGCTGATGTCACGGCCATGGGCCAGCGACTCAAGCTCCCCCAGAAGCAGGTGGACGCCACCCTCGCCTCCAACGCCGAACTGCAGCGCATCGAGGCCGTCCTGACACAACTGCTCAGCCAACGGGACACCAGCTCTTCCATCTGATCCAACCCTGAGACCAGCCGGCGGTGGCTGGATCAGTCGCGACACATCGCCACCGATTGTTTTCAAGAGTTTCCTTAAGGCCCTCCTGCTGGTGGACGTATTCAGGGGGTGGGCACTTGTAGCGTTCAAGACTGCCCTCTTCCGCCTCCCTCCCCATGCCTGTCGCACTTGCTTCCCAATTGAGGGAGGGAACCAAAAAAGCCCACACGATGGCCGAGAACACCGGTTTTGTGAGCTGCTTCCTCAAGGGGGTGGTGGACAAGGCCAGCTACCGCACCCTGGTGGCCGACCTCTGGTATGTGTACAGCGCCATGGAAGAGGCGATCGGCAAGCTCACCGCCCATCCAGTGGTCGGGCCGATCGCCTTCGCCGAGCTCAACCGCCGCGAGGCCCTTGAGCAGGATCTCACCTTTTACTACGGAGGCGACTGGCGCCAGAAGATCCAGGCCACACCTGGCGCTCAGTCCTATGTGGCCCGTCTGCATCAGGTGGCCAAGGACGCTCCAGAGCTGCTGGTGGGCCATCACTACACCCGCTATATCGGCGATCTCTCCGGCGGCATCATTCTCAAGAACATCGCCCAGAAGGCGATGAACCTGAGCGAGCACGACGGCCTGCGCTTCTACGAGTTCGACGCCATTGCCGACGAGAAGGCGTTCAAGACCACCTACCGCGCCACCCTCGACGCACTGCCGATCGACCAGGCCACCGCTGATCGCATCGTGGCCGAGGCCAACGAGGCCTTCCACTGCAACATGAGGATGTTCCAGGAACTGGAAGGCAACCTGGTGGCGGCCATCGGAAAGGTGCTCTTCGGTTTCCTCACCCGGCGCCAGCGGGCCGGCAGCACCGAGGCTGTCGCCGCCTGATTCGATGCAGACCGCACTACCGATGACCATGGCGGAGTTCCTGGCCGCCAGTGCCGGCACTTGGTTGACGCGCCGCGCTGTTCACCATCTCGATCATCAGGACGATGAAGCCGGCGATTCCAACCTCACAATCGAGCCATTCGAGGCCTCCGATGCGGTGGTTCAGCGGGTCTGCGACAGCCTTGGGCTGGCCTCAGCCCAAGTGGCGGGCGGAGCTCGCTTCTGGTGGGAAAGCAACCTCAAGGAGGGGAGCCGCAGTGACGAGCAGGCGGCCGTGCTGGTCGATGTGGTGGATGACCAGAATCCCCGCCAGGGATTTCTACTGCGGGACAAGGGCTACATCGAGAAGCAGCCGGTGATGAGCACCTACTCCTTTGCCGATGACGGCCTGTTGACGATTACCACCCGCTATGACACAAATGTCGGCGTGGAGCGTTGCTGGTTTGTGACCGAGGGGGTACGAATCCGTGTAAGCAGTGTGCAGTTTCTCGATGGAGTCAGCATGACAACCTATTGCACAGAGCTGCGCTGCCCCAGCACCGATCAGCTGGAAGCCATGTCTGCTGAAGCCCAGAGTCGTTTCCACCTCTCCACCCCAGCGACTGGCCACTGAGGCCTGATCCTCCCAATGTTCGACTCCTTCCTCGATGAGCTCCATGCCGGGATCAAAGCCAGGGGGGCAGAGGCTCTGTCGATCCCGGACGGCTTGGCGGAATGCCGCTCTGCCAAAGGCAACAGCGTCATCCGCAGCTGGCTGTGGCACTTGCCCGGCATCCGCCGCTGGCGGGTGACCCGGCTCGATGCAGGGGACAGTCTGCAGGTGCTCAACTCAGTGGCCTATCCCGCCTTCAGCCGCGACCAGCCTCTGCTGGGGATCGATCTGCTCTGGTTCGGCGCACGCCAGAAACTGGTGGCCGTGCTCGATTTCCAGCCCCTGCTTCAGACCCCGGACTATCTGGATCGGCACCTCCAGGGCCTGCATCGATTGCACGACCGGTTTCCTGATCTCAGTGGCGAGGAGACCATGCGCTCCTATGACCCGCACCAGTACTTCTCCCCCTGGCTGCTGTTCTGCCGCGGGAACGCTGAACAGGCTCAGGGAGCCTTGCCCGAAGCGTTCGGTGCCTTTCTCTCCCAGTACTGGGCCCTGCACGACAGCCCCGCCACCGGCCTTTCCCTGGAGCCTGAGGAGGTAGCCCGTCTGCAGAACGCTTACGACATCTACAGTGCCGAGCGTGATCCAGCTCACGGTCTGTTCACCAGCCATTTCGGCAAGGTCTGGTCGGACCGTTTCCTGCATGAGTTTCTATTCCCCGGGAGCAGCCAGGCACCCGATCCGACCCCCGAGCTATCCCCATGACTCCTTCCTTGCCGACCCACCCGTGCAGCCTTGATCCAGTCACCCTGCCCAGATGGAGATGGGGGCCTTTCCTGGATCACGCCGTGGAGGTCCTTCAGCCTCTGCGGCCTGAGGCCTACCCGATCGAGCCCCGTTTTCTGCGGCGTGAAGGTGTCACCGGTTCCAAAGCCCACCCCGTCGCTGTGACAACGTCCACCTGGGCGTGCAGAACTGACAAGCTCCGGCAGGTTCGGGCCGCGTGCGTGGAGGCCGGGATGGCCGCCTCGGTGCTGAATTTCGTGGCCAATCCCTCCAGCAACTTCGATCTTCCCTTCTTCGGAGCCGATCTGGTCACTCTGCCCTCGGGTCATCTGATCGCGCTAGATCTTCAACCCGCACTCAAAAAGGATCAGGCCCACACCATGCGAGTCTGGGAGCGTCTGGTGCCGCTGTGGGAGAACTGGACGAAGCTTCTGCCTTCAGGGGGGCCGATTCCATCGGAAGCGGAGCCCTACTTCTCTCCAGGGTTCCTGTGGACGCGTCTTCCCCTCGGCGAGCAAGGAGATGAGCTGATCCGCTCAGCCGTGTTTCCGGCCTTCGTGGCCTACTTCGATCTCTATCTCCAGCTAGTGGCGGAAGCCACCCCTGTGGAGGAGAAGCGCTGCGAAGAACTGCTGGCAGGCCAGCAGCGCTATGTGGACTACCGGGCCGAGAAGGACCCAGCACGGGGCATGCTCACCCGTTTCCACGGGGCCGAGTGGACTGAGGCCTACATCCACGAAGTGCTATTCGACCTCTGAGATCAGCCCTGCAAGCAGAAAGGGATGACCTTGCCAGCCCCAACTATCTCTCCCATCCTATTGGGTGATGGGTTGACTGGTTAGGGCTCGATCGCTCAATGGCTGCCTCCCCGCATTCCTATCGCCGGGATTGAACTTCGGGCATGCTCCTTAGCCTGATGCACCACCGCCAGGGCATGCCATGGGCCTGTTTGAGGTGCAGCCACTCCTTGCATCGAAGGGTGAGATATCCTGCAGAGTGGCGGCGAAATCAACTTGGCCGAAGCGGAGCTGCCTGCTCGCCGTTCGCGCTTGCGCCGTTAGCTCTCGCCTTAGATCAGGAAGCTCGTGCTTCGGTCCACCAGTCGGTCGCCCGGAGCCACCGGCACGGCGCTGGTGGAGAAGACATTCTCTTACCCGATGAACGGCTGGTCGCTGGGCACCAGCAGGGATTTCCGTCATCAGCAGTGGTGAGAGTTATCCATGGTGTCAATCTCACCGTCAATCGTCGATTCGATAGACGCTGAACTCCTTGGTGACAGACCTGTCTTCGCTGGCTTCATGTCCTGCCTGGCCAAAGGTCACCTGAAACCACCATTGGCGACAGTCATCGCTGCGCCGCTTCACCTTATAGCTCCGCATCTCCTGGTCCCTGAGGGCCAGAACGAGGGCGTCACCACTGCAACCTGGGCAGGTCACCCAAAGTTCCTCAAGTCCCTCCGCAGTGATCCGGTAGCTGGGCATTGGAACGGCACACCTCAAGCCACTCTCAAGCGAGGCCGGCCTGAAAACCACCTGCATGGGAAAAAAAGTAGCCTTCGCCACACTTCCTCATCAACTCTAGGCTAATCTTTACGAAATGCAACAGTCGTGTGACCTCCTCTCCGGACCTGGCTTCGCTCTACCAGCTGTTGGCCAACCAGCAGCGACCCATCCTGCCCTCAGGTGAGCAGAGGGCAATCCTGGGCTGTGGCTACGTCGGTGAAGCGGTCGCCAAGACCTGGAGGCAGCAGGGACATGAACTCTGGGGAACCACAACCCGTCATGAACGCTTGATCGAATTGGCTGAATTTGTTGATGCGCCAGTTGTTTTTGATTCCACGGACTCCAGCAGCAACCTCGATTTTACCAGAAATCTTGATGGAATACTGGTGTCCTTCGCGCCCTCAAAGAGTGCTCATGTTGACATTAACCAATATCAGGAGACATTCCTTGGAGGCCTGGAATTATTGATTGATTCGATAAAGCATCGTTCAAGTGAAACACCACTTCAGTTGGTTCACTTGAGCAGTTGCGGCGTTTATGGAAATCGGCGCGGAGCAATGACCGACGAGACTGACCAGCTCGACTGTCTTCACCCCGTCAATGTGGTCCTGGCAGGAGCTGAAGAGATGATTCAATCGGTCCGCTCAGAGGCAGTCAACGTCTGCATTCTACGACTGGGCGGCATCTATGGCCCCGGTCGTGATATTCCTGGCATGCTCCTTTCAGCAGCAGGCAGCACGATTCAGCGCAATGGTCAAAATGTGCCTTGCTGGGTCCATCTTGATGATATTGTTCGTGGAGTAAATTTTGCTTTCGAGCACAATCTCAACGAAATCTACAATTTGGTGAATGATACTCAGTACACCGGTCAGGAGCTTACGGACCGCTTGTGCGAACGGGCTGGCCTGCCTACAGCGAAATGGCTGTCGGTGGACACGACCGATCGCGTGCTCAATGCGAGAGTGAGTAATGTCAAACTCAAGCGACTCGGCTTCACGTTGACTCAACCCTGCATGGTGGGCTGATAACGCCGTTCAACCCAACGAGTCAGCTGATGCTTCTCATCGTATTCAATGATCAGATGCACAAAGATTCTGGCACTTAACAGGCAGCCAAAATTCAGATCAAATGGTCCATGAGGAAACTTGATTAGGTAGCTATCTCCGCACTCCTCAAGAAGCGTTCCGGCCGAGCGCCGCAGCTGCAGATGGCATGAACCACCCGCTCGGTCATCGTTGTCAAGTTGAAGCGACGGTTGAATCGGTAATTGAACGCACCCAGGTAGCGATCGGCGTACTTATCGAATTTCAGGGCATGGAAGGTGCCACTGAAGCTGGTTTTCAAATTGCTGAGCACCGTGTTGATCCAGCGGAATTCCGGCAGTTCATTGGGATGGCGTCCTTTCACCACTACAGCTTGATTCCGGCAACCAACTTCTGTTACGGCACGGAAGCAGGCAAGCCCATCTGATATCACTTCACATCCGATCGCCAGTGAATCCTGTGCCCAGTCAGCGATGGCGGCAAAGGAGAAAGTGGCCACAGTGGCAAGCTTCACGTACCGGGGGTGACCCGCATCATCGAGTGAGACGGCCGCGACGATCGGCACCTTGTTCTCTGATCCACGACCTGTCTTGCCACCACAGCGTTCTCCACCAAGGTAGGCATCATCCACTTGCACTCTTACTCGCAAGACATAGGCCCCATCCCGCTCCTTCATTGCCTGAATGATCTTGTTGTGAACCAGCCATGCCGTGCGGTAGTTCACACCGAGATGGCGCCTCAGAGCGAGTGAAGAGATGCCAGTCTTGGCCTGGCCCATCAGGTAGAACGCAAGGAACCAAGTGGTCAGCGGCAACTTGGTCGCCTCCAGGATGGTTCCGGCCGTGAGGGTGGCCTGATGGCGGCAGCTCCGGCATTGATAGCGCTTGTGGCGCCTGCCATGGATCAGTCCGTACTCCTTGCCCTCACAGCGGGGGCAACGGAAACCATCAGGCCAGCGCGTCTGCTCCAGGGCCGCCTCACATTTCTCCTCGGTGCCGTAAAGCTCGATAAACCTTGGCAGCGACAGGCCGGCCTGGAACTGGATCCGACTCATGGCCATGGCAGACACCGCTGGTATATACGTACCAGCCTAGGCAGCAAGGCCTGCTAACGGAGCTTGCTGCCTAATCAAGATAGTTGTTGCCTAGATTATAGTTATCCCTATGAAATGGAAACTTGCGTTCCCCGTTTGAAGCAAATCGTAAGCCTGTTCCAGACCACAAGACCCGTGTCGGCATCTCAAAAACTTATCGCATACATTGTTGACCCAGCTGGATCTGATTCTCTACGGGTCAGATCTGTACCCGTTCAGGGGCTGGATATGGGGTGTGCGCGTCTCAGAAACGCTACCTGTAGGGCCTGTGGCGGTTCTGAAGGCCTGAAATTGGGCTTGTTGGGGCCAGGCGATGGGTCTTGAGCTATCTCCAAACGTCAGCCAGTGGAGCAGACCCATTGCGTTGCAATGGGTCTCAGGTTCATCCCGCCCCCTGAACAGGTACTCAGATCTATTCCAGCGCTCTCTCGGCCGTACCAGGGCGTCACCCCCTGCCAGTCGCCATCAAACCTGGCTCGCATCAGATCCCACTGACGATCAGCTCCTGTGTTGCTCTGGCTGGTCGTGCTTGCCATGGTGCTCAGCCAAGAATCCGGATCGTCATCGCCTGATTCTCTCAGGACGAAGAAACGTCCAGCTAAAAGTAGACCTTTTGGAGGTGAAGTTCAGCGGCACCGGCTCGGGGTAGCGAAGCTGCTTCTCATGTCTGAGCAGGGGAGAAGCCCCTTGTTCAGGCTAGCGTGGAGTTCCCGTAGACGCCGTTCTGAAAGAGCTGAGTGGCGCCCACCCGCTGGTGGACGGAGACAAGAGCGATGATCTCGTTGCAGTGGCACGGATTCAGCGCAGGTTGCGTCTACTGCACTAGATAATCACCTGATCGCTGATATGCAAGGCAATTCAAGAGAAGATTCTGGCCATTTCGCCTGTGAGAGTATAGACCTTGCAGGCAAGGCAAAAGACCAATGTTTAGTCAAGAATGTGTCCACAATACCAAGCAGCAATTTCGGACGAAGTACCGTTCTCCAATGTATTTTCTGCATTTACGTCTTCACATCAATGGTGATCTGCACCCTCTCCCGATAGGCGTTGAAGCAGTGGCCCTCGGTGGTGATCCGCAGGGCGGTGCCCTCCCTGAGAGCAAATTGAGGCGGAACATAAGGGGCACGTAGCTGGCGGCGAGGCTCACCGATGAGATCCCCTCGAAGCATGCGTCTGGCGACCCAGTGGCTGGGAGGGAGAGCATGGGCCTCGAAGAGCCTGGATACCGGGGGTTTCTGCCAAGACCCAGCGCTAAAGAAACGATCCCGCCGCCGGAGTGCTCATCAGGACATGGGGAGATGGGGAGATGGGGCCCATCGGATGGATGCAATGGCAACATCAATGGTTCCCCTATGCACCGTGCGGGCCATGGCTGGCACTGCTGATCTGGATTCCGCTATGGCCACAGCCGGCGAACCCATCTCGGAGGAGGAAGCGTTGCAGCGACTACGCCAGAGCGAGGATCAATCCCATCAGTACTACGCCGCCTGGTGGCTGGGCCGTATGCGCAGCCGCCATCCGGAGACAGTGCCCTTACTTCAGGCGGCCTTGCGTCGGCGCCAGCCCCGCGCGGTTTCGTCCGGTGTGGAAGAGAATGCCGTGGCCCGCAATGCCGCCCGGGCGCTGGGAAAGCTAGGGGATCCACAGGCGATCCCCGATCTGCTTGCTACCCTTGAGGACGAGGACGACGGGCTGAGGGAAGCGGCGGCGCGAGCTCTTGGGGAACTCCGTGCAAGGGAGGCTGTTTCGCCGATCTGCGCCCGCTTGGCCAGCGATCAGGCAGGGCAACCCCTTCCCAACAGCCTGAGGTTACGAGAGCCCTGCGAGGCCCTGATCGAGGCCCTGGGGGACATCGGCGTAGCCTCTCCCGATGTAGTGGACGCGATCCAGCCTTTCGCCATCCACGAGCGGCCCCTGATCCGCAGCGCCGCCGCGAGGGCCCTTTTCCAGCTCACACAAGATCCGCGCTGGGGACACAGCTTGATCGAACTGCTTGAACATCCCCAGCTGCAGGTCCGACGTTCCGCACTGATGGACCTGGGCGCCGTGGGTTGGCGACCGGCGCTCGAACCGATCCGGGACACCCTGGCTGAAAACAGCCTCAAACTGATCGCCCTACGGGGGCTGGTGGAACGGGGCCAAGCCCCCCCTGACACCGAGACTGTGCTTAGGGCGATGGACGACTTGCTTTGAATAAGACAGGAGCCGATGGTCTGAGCCTGGTCAGGCCCTTCATCAGAGCCGTGGAGCGCGCCGACAGCGCGGATGGGCTGCAGAAGGCGGCCGAAAATCTGGCTGGAGCCCTCGCTGCTCTGGCGAAGGCAGATCATCAGGGTGAGCCGCACTGCGATCCCGAGACCTGGGACGTGATTGATTGCCTGCTCCAAGTGCTTGGATTCAACAATCCTGGGGCCGCCGTGGCTGCTGTGGACGGGTTGATCGCGATCGGCCCTCCTGCTGTGGAGCCGCTGCTGGGCAGCCTCGATGAACGGAACTACGGCGCCAGGGCCTGGGCCGTGCGTGCCCTGGCCGGGATCGGCGATGTACGTGGCCTGGAGCTGCTGGAGAGCGCTCTGGCCTGCGATATCGGTCCGAGCGTGCGGCGAGCCGCGGCCCGTGGCCTGGGTCAACTCCGTATCGATGCCCTCCCCCAGAGCGAGCAGACCCGCCTGCGACAGCGGTGCCTCGACGCCCTTCTGGCAGGTGGCGGCGATGGTGAATGGGTGGTCCGCTACGCCGTGGCAGTGGGACTGGAGCAACTGCTGCTCGGCATGGGCAGGGCAGAGCCGGGGCATCGCTCCGGACTGCAGGCCCTGCAGGAGCTGGCCGGCGAGCCCGGGGACGACACCCCGGTGGTGCGACTGCGGGCCGGGCTGGCCCTGAGCCGCCTGGGTGGCGGGGCGGGGGGCTGATGGAACGTTCCCGTCTGTTGTTCGTCTGCCTGGGCAATATCTGCCGCTCCCCCGCCGCAGAAGGGGTGTTCCTGCACCACCTGCAGCTGCGGGGTCTTGAACAATCCTTCAGTGTCGATTCGGCCGGCACGGGCAACTGGCATGCCGGTCAGCCGGCCGATGCCCGCATGCGAGCTGCGGCTGCCGGGCGGGGCATCCACCTGCCCAGCCGTGCCCGCCAGATCGTGGTCGCCGATCTTGATCAGTTCGATCACATCCTCACCATGGATGACGACAACCTGGCGGCGGTCCAGGCCATGAGCCGGGGCCGTAGATCCAGGGCCCAGATCAGGCCGATCACCCAGCACTGCCGCTTGCACAGGGTCCGTGAGGTACCCGATCCCTACTACGGCGGCGCCGATGGCTTCGAGGGTGTGCTGGATCTGCTCGAGGATGCCTGCACGGGCTTGCTCGACGACCTGCTGGCCACCGGCACACCCTGGAAGCCATCGCCATCGGAACGATGAGCCGACGGCAGGCCGCGAGCCCCCATGAGCAGGCGGCGACACTCAGGCTGCTGCGCCATTCTCCGGAGCTGGCCAGGCCTCCTCGGGAATGCGCTCCCTGAACAGATCCACCAGGGTCGTGATCACCTCCTCGATGGCCAAGCCATCGGTGATCAGCTCCACCGCATCCTCGGCCTGGAGCAGGGGGGCCACCTCCCGGGTGGAATCCTGACGGTCCCGCTCGGTGATCAGTGTCTCCAGCTCCGCCAGGGACGGCACGGCGAACCCCCGCTGCTCCAGATCCTGGGCCCGCCGACGGGCCCGCTCCGCCACCGTGGCGGTCAGGAACACCTTGAGATCCGCGTCGGGGAAAACGGCCGTGCCAATGTCGCGGCCCTCCGCCACCAGCCGGCCACGGGCGCCCAGGGCCCGCTGCTGCTGGGTGAGCGCCTCGCGCACGCAGCCGTGGGCAGCCACCTGGGACACCTGGGCGGTGACATCGGGATGGCGGATCGCCTGGCTCACGTCGTGGCCGTTGACGCGCACCTGCTGATCGCCGCCGGCCTCCAGGTCGAGGCTGAGCTCCAGCCCCTCCAGCAGCGGCTCCACCTCCGCCGCCACAGCTGGATTGGCCCCATGGCGCAGCACCCACCAGGTCACAGCCCTGTACATGGCTCCGGTGTCGAGGTAAATGAGGCCGAGGCGGCGGGCCAGGTCCCGGGTGACCGTGCTCTTGCCAGCCCCGGCGGGGCCATCGATGGCGACGATCGGAGGACGGTTCATGAGTAGGAGGTGATCGATCAGGCGGCTGGGGCCACAGCGGACGGCGGCCGCCAGCAGCAGCGGCCCCTGAGGCAGGGCGGAAGAATCCAGCGGGCGCAGCCGCAGGGCTTCCACCATCTCCACATACTCCACCGCCAGATCGGCCTGTTCCAGCTCGGCCTGAACCAACCGCTCCAGCCGGGCGGGATCACGCTCACCGCTCTGCCAGGCCCGCCGCCCAATGGCCAGGGCAGCGGGCAGACCAGCCGCCTGGCCTCGCTCCATCTTCGAGAGATAGCGGTTGCGGGAGCTGGCCGCCAGACCATCGCTCTCCCGCCAGGTGGCGCATCCCTGGACCCGCACTGGCAGGGCCAGATCCGCCACGATCCTCCGCAGAATCACGAGCTGCTGCCAGTCCTTTTCGCCGAGCAGCAGGCGATCAGGCTGCACCAGGGCCAGGAGCCTGGCCACCACCGTGGCGACCCCTTCGAAATGGCCTACTCGCGTGCGGGCACAGAGCCCCTGGAGCAGAGCGGGTGGGGGCAGGACCCGGGTCAGCTCGGCGTCGCCGCCGGGGAACAGCTCCTCGACAGCAGGAGCGAACAGGGCAGTGGCCCCTGCCGCGGAAGCAAGAGTGCCATCAGCACTGGGATCGCGCGGATAGCGCTCGAAATCCTCCCCGGGGCCGAACTGGAGCGGATTGACGAACACGCTCACCAGCACCCGCGGTAGTGGGCCCGAGGGGGAGAGGGATGCTGAAGCCCGCTCGATCAGACGGCGGTGGCCCTGATGCAGAGCACCCATGGTGGGCACGAAGTGAAGGGGGGTGGCCCGCAGGTCACCGGCGGGCCTGCACCAGCGCCGCAACTCATCACAGGTATGCAGCAGCTGCATGGAAGCGCCAAACGAAAGCCCACCCGGCAGATTGCCGGATGGGCCACTCAAGGAGATGGGGTGAATGCCCTCAGGTCTTACTGAACCACTTCCAGACGGACCTGAGCGATGCCGCTGGACACCAGGCCCAAGTTCTGTGCAGCTCCATGGGCCAGATCAATGATGCGGTTGCCGTGGAAGGGACCCCGGTCGTTGATGCGCACGATCGCGCTGCGACCGTTCCAGAGGTTGGTGACCTTCACCTTCGTGCCGAAGGGGAGGGTGCGGTGAGCCGCCGTCATGGTGCCTGGACGGAAGACTTCACCGTTGGCGGTGCGGTTGCCGAAGAAACCGGGGCCGTACCAGCTGGCCTCACCGGTGCCTGCCAGCTTGAAGCGGCGAGGAGTGGGGGCCGGGGCTGTGGGAGCGGAAGGAGCCTCCAGGGCCGGAGCTTCGCCATCCTGCTGGCGAATGGCTACTGGCTGGGAGGGCCGGACTGACTCTGACGACTCGACAGCCGGTGAAACAGAGGCAGGTTGGGCCATGGCCAGCAGGGAGGGCGACTCCGTTCGTGCCGATTCGGCAAGCACGGGGAAGGCGATTCCACTACCAGAAAGCAGGAGGGCAAGGGCCCCCAGGGGGAAAGTGCGACGCATAACATTCGAAACTCACCACAAATAGGCAACTGTCTTCGGATTGAAGGGTAGTTACTTGATGAATCGCGCTGACGATTGGAAGAGCTGAAAGCGCGAAATTAGTGGTGGAGTCCCTGAAGAAAAATCACGACCCCGAAAACTTACAGGAAGTTTCAGGAAGCTGGATGAGGGGCTTGGGCGCAGGAATTGATCAGAAATAGTCATTGACGCCGAAATCCCTGTCAGCAACAGAGCACAGAAGCGAATGAAGCATCGATATTGATCAGCGAAGCCAATCAGAGCTATCAGCAGGGCTGATCAATACTTGTGACAATCAGGCAGGCGGCCCAGGCCGGGCTGCTGGCATCGGAGGATCAACGGCGACGAGGATCTGCCCAGCAGGAGCAACGCCATGGATTACCGCACGGCCGGAGTGGATGTGGCCGCCGGCAGGGCCTTTGTTGAGCGGATTCGCTCCAGTGTCGAGAGCACCCGCCGGCCTGAGGTGCTCGGTGGTCTGGGGGGATTCGGTGGGCTGTGCCGTCTGCCCGAGGGGTTGCGGCGCCCCCTGCTCGTTGCCGGCAGCGACGGAGTGGGAACCAAACTGGAGCTGGCCCAGGCCTACGGGCGTCACCACGCCGTGGGCATTGATCTGGTGGCGATGTGCGTCAACGACGTGATCACCAGTGGAGCCGAGCCCCTTTTCTTCCTGGATTACATCGCCACCGGCAAGCTCGCGCCCGAGGCCATGGCCCTTGTGGTGGAGGGGATCGCCGATGGCTGCCGCCAGAGCTGCTGTGCACTGCTGGGGGGCGAGACGGCGGAAATGCCGGGCTTCTATGGCCCGGGCCGCTACGACTTGGCCGGCTTCTGCGTGGCCGTGGTGGAGGAGGACGAGCTGGTCGACGGCAGGCAGGTCCAACCTGGCGACCGGATCCTGGCTGTGGCCAGCAGTGGGGTCCACAGCAATGGCTTCAGCCTGGTGAGGCGGATTCTCGCGGGTAGCGCCACCACAGAGAGCACCCGAATGGGGGGCGAGGACCGGCCAGTGATCGAGGCACTGCTGGAGCCCACACGCCTCTACGGCTCCCTGGTGAAGGCCCTGCGCCAGCATGCGGTTCCCCTCCATGCGATGGCCCATATCACCGGCGGTGGGTTGCCGGAAAACCTGCCCCGCTGCCTGCCAGTCGGAACCCACGGCCGGATCGAGGCCAACAGCTGGGAGCGCCCAGCACTGTTCCGCTGGCTGCAAGACGAAGGCGAGGTGCCGGAAGCCGATCTGTGGAACACGTTCAACCTGGGGGTCGGCTTCTGCCTGGTGGTGCCGGTGCCTGCCGTCTCACGGGCCCTGGAGGTGTGCACGCTGCTGGGACATCAGGCCTGGCCACTTGGTGTGGTGGAGGCCGGAGCCTCAGGCGCGGAGTCCCTGGGGGGTTTGCCGTACTGATCGCCCCATCCCTGCTCCTGGCAGATTGCTGATGGTTTCGCTGACCTTGATCGCTGGCGGCGCATCCGGTAATTCATACGTCCTTAACCATGCACAGCTCCAGCACTCGCATCACCCGGCGGCGCAGCTCCGCGGGTCCTGAGCCGGCGGCACCACCGCGGCGGCTGAGCACTCCTCCCCAGGGACGAAGCGAGAGTCGGCCCACATATCTCACCCTGCGCGACCACGGCAAGGTGTTTGTGGCCGACCTGCCCCGTCTCTCCGAGGGACAGCTCTCGCGTGTGGCCTCGGAAGCTCAGGAGGTGCTGGAGAGCCTGAACCGGCGCCTGGACGAGCTGGATCAGCTGCCCAGTCTCCAGCCAGCTGAGCAGGAGACCCAGATCAGGGCCAGTACAAAAAGGGGCGTCACCGAGCGCTTCCTGCATGCCATCGAGGACGAGCAGAGCGAGCGCCGCAACAACCCGGCCCTGCGCGCTGCGGCAGGGGAGTCGCTGGCGAGAGCCTTCCTGGAAATCTCCCGCCACCGCCTGCCGGGAGCCACGTTCGACTCCCTGCTGCAGGAGGCACTCAGCGCCTGCGACGAGCACAGCTCTGAAGTGGACAGCGGCGACACGACTTCCGGTGCAAGCCCCAGAAACGGCTCCAGTCAAGGAGTTGCCACCAGGACCACCACAGCCCTGAGTGGTGCAACCGCGGAAGTGGTGAGAATCCCCAGGCCTGGCGCCCTTCCCGTGGTGCTCTCTCCCGACCCCACCAGCACGTCTGCAGCGACGTAATCCTGCCGATCCTTCATCAGGTCTGATTATTCAGTTGCTGTTCAATCGCTGAGGAAGGGGTTGGCAGGCATCCGCACCGGCAGGGCCAGGGCCTGCCGGTCAAGGGCGAGGCGCTCCTGCTCGTCCAGCTGCCAGGCCAGTGCCGCCGCAGCTCCTTCAGCCTGCTCGGGGGTCCGCAGGCCGGGGATCGGCATGGCCCCGTGGGCCCTGCACCAGTTCAGGGCCACCTCGGACGTCTTGGCGCCGTGGTCAGCCGCGATGGCCCGCATCAGGGCCAACAGCGGCTCGATCCTCGGCCGAAGCCGCCGGAACAGCAGTCCCCTTGGGCCCTTGGGTGCTCCCGTGCCGTCGCCGGGCCGGTCACACAGCAGACCCAGGGCCAGGGGGCTGTAGGCGATCAGATCCACCCCCAGCTCCCGGCAACAGGCCACCAGCTCCCCGCCCGTCACCGCTTCAGGGGCCAGGAGTGACGCCTGAATCTGAAGGCTGACCAGGCGCACCCCCCGCTCGCCCAGCTTCCGCTGCACCTCCCTCAGACGCCGGGGACCCATGTTCGAGACCCCCAGGCTCTCCACCTCACCCGCGATCACGCGATCCGCCAGCCCCTCCAGCAGGGGCCATTCCTGCCAGGGGGCATAGCGGGCGGTGCTCCAGTGCAGCTGCACCCGATCGAGTCGGCCGCCCAGCCGCTGGCGGGAGGCCTGGAGGGCGCGATCGTAGCCACGCCGGCCCAGGCGCCAGGGGAAGGGGGCCAGCTTGGTGGCCACACACAGATCGTTGCGCAGCTGGGGGGGCAGGGCCTGAAGGAACCCACCCAGCAACTGCTCACTGCGACCGGTGAAGCGGCCGGTGCCATAGGAGTCGGCCGTGTCGAAGAAGTGAAGCCCCAGGGCCACCGCCCGTTTGAACGTGGCCTCCAGGGCGACGTCATGGAGATCGGGCCGATAGCCCCAGAGGAACTGGTTACCCCAGGCCCAGGTGCCCACGCCGATCGAAACGGACTGCGCCATGAGGTCTCCGGGCTGCGAGCGACCTCGCCATGATCAGAGCATGACGTTTCCACTGACCCAGAGCCCGACTGCACCGCCAGTGCCACGGTCAGCAGCGGTGGCGCAGCAGACCCAACAGCTGCAGCCCAGCGAACCGGTGCTGTGCAACCACTGCGGCCGCACTGCCACGAATGGCATCAGCTGCCAGGGCTACTGCGTGGCTGATTCGGAGTACTGAGGTTCACTCCCTCCGCCCGTGCGCTCATGGAGCCAGGCGGTTCCACAATGGAGGCCCTGTGCGTGGGTTCCCCTTGGCCATCGGCACCACTCCCAACCCATCCCGAAGCCCTTTCTTTGTGGGGCCAGGCATTCGCCACGCAGGCCTGCTGCTGGCCGGGGCTCTGGTCAGCCTGCTGATCCCCGTACCAGGCCTGCGGGCGGGTGAACAACAGTCCACCGACTTCGGGCGGGTGCAACGTGCCACCCGCAGCTGCGAGCGCAACCTCGCCGCGGCCAGCCCTGGCCCGTGCTCGGAGTTGCGCTTCGAGCAGAACCAGCAGGGACTGCTGAACATCCGCTTCGTTGGCAGCGGCAGCGGCGAGATCGCCACCAACCTCGTCACCTTCGTGGGGGTGGTCAAGCAGGGCGGCGCGGGGCTGAGCTGCCGCGAAGGACGCTGCCGCCTGGAGGGCCCCCTCAGCACCGAGATCACCAGCGTGAGTGAACTGGGCTTCGACCAGCGGGGGCTGCCCACCAGCCTGCCCAGCGCCTGGCCCGCCGATGGCACCTGCACGGTTGAGAAGCACGACGTGCGCTGCGAAGCCAGAGCCCTCTCAGGCGAGCGTTGGACGGCCACAGCCAAACTGTGAACGAGCCCTCCGGCAGCCCACCGGCAGTAGGGAAATCAGAGGCGGCACCCAGATTCGAACTGGGGGTAAAGGATTTGCAATCCTCTGCCTTACCACTTGGCCATGCCGCCATTTCGGGGGCGAACCCCCTTGCTGCGGATCGTATCAGCCGTCAACGGCAGCCCTGGCTGCTGCTGCTCAGCAATGGCCATGGGGAAGATCTGATCGGTCTGCGCATCCTGCGGGCACTGCACCAACGGCGCCCGGAGTTGCAGCTGCGTGTCCTGCCGCTGGTGGGAGAGGGGGAGACCTACCGGGAGGCGGAGCAGGACGGCTGGCTGCAGCGGGTAGGGCCCCGCCAGCGGCTGCCCAGCGGAGGCTTCAGTAACCAGAGCCTCTCTGCGCTTTGGCGCGATCTGGGCGCTGGTCTACCAGGCCTCAGCTGGCGGCAGTGGCAGCTGGTGCGCCGCTGGGGTGCCAGCGGCGCGCCGATCCTGGCGGTGGGGGATCTGCTGCCCCTGCTGCTGGCCTGGGCCAGCGGCGCGCCCTACGGCTTCCTGGGCACTCCCAAAAGCGATTACACCTGGAGGAGCGGACCCGGCCGCAACCCCTTTGCCGACCGTTACCACCGCTGCAAAGGCAGCGAATGGGATCCGTGGGAGTGGGCCCTGATGGCGGATCACCGCGCCCGGCTGGTGGCGGTGCGCGATGGCCTGACCGCCCGGGGGCTGAGGCGCCGGGGGGTGGCGGCGCTGGCGCCAGGTAACCCGATGATGGATCAGCTCGATCGGTTGCCCCTTCCCGAGCCACTCAGGCAGCGGAGACGAATCGTGCTGCTCTGCGGTAGCCGTCTGCCGGAGGCCCTTGCCAACGCCCGGCTGCTGCTGGCAAGCCTGGCCTGCCTTCCTGCACGAGAGCCGCAGGTGGTGCTCTGCCCCACCGGCTCCCGGCCCAGCCGCCAGGATCTGGAGCCGATCCTGGCCGCCCATGGCTACCGCGAGGTTGCCCTGCCGCAGGGTTGCGGCGGCGCGGCGGCCTGGCAACTCCAGCAGCGGCTGCTGCTGCTGGGGCCGAGCTGCTTCGAGCGCTGGGCCGGCTGGGGGGAGGTGGGCCTGGCCACCGCCGGCACCGCCACCGAACAACTGGTGGGGCTTGGGGTGCCAGTGCTCTCGCTACCAGGGCCGGGACCTCAGTTCAAGCTCGGTTTCGCGCGGCGGCAGAGCCGGCTGCTGGGGGGAGCGGTGCGGCCCTGCGCATCTGCGCAGGAGCTGGCCGTCGAACTGGAGCGACTGCTTGGTGATGCCCAGCTGCGCCAGCACCTCGGCGCCATCGGCCGGCGGCGAATGGGGGACACGGGAGGCAGCGAGCGGCTGGCAGCCCTGGTGGACCGGCAGCTGCTGGCCCAGCCACAGGGATGATGGGGTCTCACCTCACTAAGACGCGCACCCGATGCCAGCACCGATCGACCGGGCCTACGCCACCGTCACCGGTCAGCTGGCCACCCTGCTGGGTGTGAGCATCGCCGCGGCCAGGCGCCGGGTCGACCAGCAGGCTGCCCGGGAAGGAACACGCTCGCCAGACGAGCGCATCACGATCGCCGAGCGGATGATCCAGGAGGCCCAGGGAGGTGCCAGGGCCCAGGGTCAGCTGCTGGATGCGCTTCTGGTCGCCGAAGACGACGAAAGCGGCTTCATGGTCGAGGACTGATCTCCGGATCCCTCAGCGGGACTGGGTGGAATGCTCGAACACCGAGCCGAAGCGGCTGCGGTCGAGCTCAGCGAAAACCGGCAGGCAGGCGAAGCAACGGCGGGCCAGATCGAAGCGCTCCTCCCGCTCAAGGATGGCGGCCAAGGCGTGGCGGGCGGCCAGCAGGTAACGCACGTCATTGGCGGCATACACCAGCTGGGCTTCGCCCAGGTCCTCGACCCGGCCCCAGTCGCTGCTCTGCGACTGCTTGTCGAGTTCGATCCCCACCAACTCCTGCACCACCTCCTTGAGCCCGTGGCGGGAGCTGTAGGTGCGGGCCAGGCGGCTGGCCACCTTGGTGCAGAACACCGGCGCCACGGAGATGCCGAGGCCTTCCCCCAGGGCTGCAAGATCGAAGCGGGCGAAGTGGAACACCTTCTCGATCGCCTGACTCTCCATCAGCTCGCGCAGACGCGGCGCCTCCTGCTGGCCCCGGGCGATGCGGATGCAGCAGACGTTGTCGAGGTGGTCGGCGATCTGCACCAGGCAGAGGCGGTCGCGGCCATGGACCAGCCCCATCGCCTCGGTATCGACCGCAAGGGCCGGAGCCTGGGTCAGCAGGCTGAGCCATTCGGCGTCGAGATCCCCCTCGAAGACCGCGAAGCGATGGGGGTTTGAGACAAGGGCCGAGGGCATGAGCGCGGGAGCAACCAACGCCATCGTGCCGAAAGGGGGAGAATGAATCGCTTCCGCCCTGAATCGCCCGCGTGCCGTTGACTCTGTCCCCCGCCCTGGGCTCCACCCTCCTGCTCACACTGCTGCTGGCCATCGGCCTGGTGTTCTTCCTGCGCGCCGCCAGCAAGGACCGCACCACGGTGGTGGATGTGCAGTCGCCGCGGCCGGCCCTGGAAGTGCTGGATGGCCTCAGCCAGTGGCTGAGGCAGCGGGGCTGGCAGGCGGAAGCAGGGGATCCCGAACGACGGGTGCTGCGCTTCCGCGGCCAGGTGGGAGCCAGCGGCACCCTGGCTCTGCTGCTCTCCCTGCTGGGAACCGTCGGGGCGGCCTGCCTGGGCCTGGTGCTGCGCCAGTTGCTACCGGTGCTGGGGTGGTGGCCGCTGCTGCTCGCCCTGCTCGGCCCACTTGCGGGGCTGATCTACCGGCGGAGAGCCGCCCGCCAGGAACTGGTGGAACTGCGCCTGATCAGCGACGATGACGCTCCCCTAAGCCAGCTGCGACTGCGGGCACACCGCGACGAGCTGATCGCCCTGGAACTTGAGTTGGGGCCCCTGCTGCAACTGGCCAGTGACGGCACCCTGCTGAGTTCCCCCATCTGAACAACCCCAGAAAGATGCGTCAGCTTCACCCGACCCCTACCTCACGCCGCCGCTGGGCACGACCAAGCCCCCCCAGATGGGCCCTGTTCGCCCTGGCCCTGGTGCTGGTGCTGGGCAGCGCCGCCAAAGCCCCGGCCATGTTCTCCATCGATCCGCTCACAGGCCCGCGCACACCACTCAACAAAGACTGGATCGGCCGTAGGTCGCTGGCGGCCGGAACCCCGATTCTGGTGATGGCCGGTCACGCCGATTCCCAGGGCATGGCCGGCGCCGGCACCAGCGGTGAAGCGGTGGATCGCTTCGGAGCCCAGCCGATGGTGGCCGGCATCCGGGATGAGCTCTACTGGAATTGGCTCACCGCCGAGAGGGTGGTGTCGCTGGGACGCAAGCGCGGCCTGCCGATCAGGCTCTACATACCTCCGGAGCGCAGCATCGCCGATGGAGAAGATCCCCGCACCAACTGGAGCGTGGGCAAGGAGCACGTGCGCCGGGGGGGCTACGCCATGGAGATTCACTACGACGCCTACGGACCCGACGGCTTTGGCTCAGGACTGATCCCACCGCTGCACCAGGTCCCCAGCCTGCTCGACGAAAGCCTGGCTGCCGCCTTCGGGGCCTTCCCCTTTCAGTTCCGGGGGGGGCTGGGCGCGCCGCGCCGGGGTATCGCCATCCTTGAGATCGGCAAGCTGGAGAGTCCGCTGGAGACGGCGCTGAGGGATCCCAGCAGCCGGGATGCAGCGCTCAACGCCATCGCCGAGCGGGTGGTGCTGGCCCTGGAGCAAGGTCTCAGCCTCCGCTCCAGAAACCTGCCGACCACTTCCTTGGCCAATCCGGCAAGCCGCCCCTGATCAACGAAGGCCCCAGAGTGAGGGGGCAGGGTTCAGTCGTAAGCACCCCGGGCCCGGCAGAGCTCTTCTAGCGCAGCATCACCGAACCAGTTCTGGGGCTTGGTAAACACCTCGGTGACCAGGGCTTCACGACTGCCAGGCTCGGGGCCGTAGCCGTATTCCCAGCGCACCAGCGGTGGCAGCGACATCAGGATCGATTCCGTGCGTCCGTTGGTCTGCAGGCCGAAAATCGTGCCGCGATCGAACACCAGGTTGAACTCCACATAGCGGCCACGGCGGTAGAGCTGAAATTGCCGCTCCCGCTCCCCGTAGGCGGTGCCATGGCGCTTCTCCACGATCGGCACGTAGCTGGGCAGGAAGGCGTTACCGCAGGCGCTCGCCAGCTGGAACAGCTGCTCCCAGCTGCGGGGCACCGCTCCTGTGGCAGCCGCCACGGCCGCGGCCGGACCGCTGGGATCCTGACCCTTGTACAGCTCTCCGGAGGGATCCTGGTAGTCGTAGAAGATGCCGCCCACCCCCCGGGTTTCGCCGCGATGCTTCAGAAAGAAGTATTCATCGCACCAGGGCTTGAACACCGGATACAGCGTCGGATCGACGCCGTCACAGGCTGCCTTGAGGGTGCGGTGGAAGTGACGGGCATCCGCCAGGAAGGGGTAGTAGGGGGTGAGGTCGGCGCCACCGCCGAACCACCAGACCGGACCCGCCTCGAAGTAGCGGTAGTTGAGGTGCACCGTGGGCACATAGGGATTGCGGGGGTGGAGCACCATCGATGTGCCGGTGGCGAACCAGCGCTGGCCGGCGGCCTCTGGCCGCTGACTGAGAATTGAAGGGGGCAGCTGATCGCCCTCGACCTCGGAAAAATTCACCCCGCCCTGCTCGAAGATCCGGCCGGCCTTCATCACCCGCGAGCGGCCGCCGCCGCCCTCCGGCCGCTCCCAGCTCTCCTCCTGGAACACCCCTTCGCCATCGAGGGCCTGCAGACCGGCACAGATGCTGTCCTGGAGGCCCATCAGCAGGGCGCGAGCGCGGGCACGGGAGTCGGCAGGCGGACGCTCAAGGGGCTGAGGCCCTCCCTGGCCCTTCTCCCCATCGGCCACGCCCGTCTGTCCCTGCTCCACCACTGACGATCACGCCCCGCCGGACGTCCGAAACCCCTCTACCATTCCAGCCCGTCGAGCCGCTGCACAACCCTTCGAGAGCCTCTGTCATGGGGGCGGCCCCTAGGATCGACCCCAATGACGGCTCCTCTGGATGGCCACCGCTGAACAGGCTCTCGCCGCCCTTGAGCCCCTCTGCGACGCGGGCACCGGCCGCAGTCTGCTCGAAATGGGCTGGATTCAGCAGGTGCGTCCTCAGGGCAGCCGCGTGGTCTTCAGCCTGGCCTTGCCGGGTTACGCCACCAGCCAGCGGGAGCGAATCGCCGCCGAAGCCCGCGCGGCGCTGATGGCCCTTGAAAGCATCGATGATGTACAGATCGAGCTGGCTCAGCCCAGCGGTGGAGGGCGGCCCGAGGGATCACCGATCGGCGGAGCGGGTCACGGCCCCGGTGGTGGCGGCAACCTGCCCGAGCGCCAGGGCATCCCAGGCGTGGGCAGGATCATCGCCGTCAGCAGCGGCAAGGGCGGCGTGGGCAAGAGCACCGTGGCGGTGAACCTGGCCTGTGCCCTGGCCCAGAGCGGCCTGCGGGTCGGCCTGCTGGATGCCGACATCTACGGCCCGAACGCCCCGACCATGCTGGGTGTGGCCGACCGCACCCCGGAGGTGCGCGGCAACGGCAACGAGCAGGTACTGGTGCCGATCGAGACCTGCGGCATCGGCATGGTTTCGATGGGGCTGCTCATCCAGGAGAACCAACCGGTGGTGTGGCGGGGACCGATGCTCAATGGCATCATCCGCCAGTTCCTGTACCAGGCCGACTGGGGTGAACGCGACGTGCTGGTGGTGGACCTGCCGCCCGGCACCGGCGATGCCCAGCTCACCCTGGCCCAGGCGGTGCCGATGGCCGGCGTGGTGATCGTGACCACACCCCAGCGGGTCTCGCTGCAGGACGCCCGCCGCGGCCTGGCGATGTTCCTGCAGATGGGGGTCCCCGTGCTCGGCGTTGTCGAAAACATGAGCGTCTTCATCCCCCCCGACCGGCCCGAAGCCAGTTACGCCATCTTCGGCAGTGGCGGCGGGGCCACCCTGGCCGCCGAAGCTGACGTGCCCCTGCTGGCCGAGCTGCCTCTGGAGATGGCGGTGGTGGATGGGGGAGACAGGGGTCAGCCGGTGGTGATCGCCAGACCCGAGTCGGCCACAGCCCGCGCTTTCCAGGCCCTGGCACAGCGGATCGCAAGCCTCAGTCTTGCCGCCGCCTGATCAAGATGGCCTTGCTGGGCACCCGGCGCAGCATGTTCTCGGCGGCGCGGCCAGCCCGTCGGCGGCCCCTTGAGGGGGTGGATCTGGTGCTGTGGGGCATTCCCCTGGCCATGGTGGCTGTGGCCGGCATCCTGATCGCCAGCACCCAGCGCCAGGCCCCCTATGCCGTCTGGTATCAGCACTGGATCACCGCCGCTGTGGGGATGGGCCTCGCCCTGGTGCTGGCACGGATCCCGCTGGAGCGGTACCAGCCGTTCCGTTGGCTGATCTACGGGGTCATGGTGGCCAGCCTGGTGGCGGTAAGGGTGGTGGGGGTCAGCGCACTCGGCGCCCAGAGCTGGATCAACATCGCCGGCTTCAACGTGCAACCCTCCGAGTTCGCCAAGGTGGCAGCCATCCTGCTGCTGGCGGGTGTGCTCGCCCGCCATCCTGTGGAGCGGCCGGTGGACCTGATCCGGCCCGTGGCGATGATCAGCGTGCCCTGGCTGCTGGTGTTCGTGCAGCCCGATCTGGGCACCTCCCTCGTGTTCGGGGCCGTCCTGCTGGTGATGATGTTCTGGTCGGGCATGCCTGGAGCCTGGCTGCTGCTGCTGCTCTCGCCACTGTTCACCGCCATCCTGGCGGGCACCATCCCCTGGGCCCTGGTGGCCTGGGTTCCCGCCATGGGACTGGTCGCCTGGCGCTCCCTGCCCTGGAAGGCCCTGGCCACATCCTTGACCCTGGCCATTCAGGGCATCTTCGCCCTGGGCACTCCCTGGCTCTGGTCCCACGGCCTCAAGGACCACCAGCGGGCCCGCCTAACCATGTTTCTCGACCCCTCCCAGGATCCTCTCGGCGGGGGGTACCACCTGCTGCAGAGCACGGTGGGGATCGGCTCGGGGGGGCTCTGGGGCACCGGCCTGATGCAGGGTCACCTCACCCTGCTGCGCTTCATTCCCGAGCAGCACACGGATTTCATCTTCAGCGCCCTGGGAGAGGAAACCGGCTTCCTCGGCACCACCCTGGTGGTGGTCGGCTTCGTGGTGCTGATGTGGCGCCTGCTCCAGATCGCCGGACGGGCACGCACGGATTACGAGTCGCTCGTGGTGGTGGGCATCGGCGCGATGCTGATGTTTCAGGTGGTGGTGAACATCAACATGACCATCGGGCTGGGCCCGATCACCGGCATTCCCCTGCCCTGGCTGAGCTACGGCCGCTCGGCGATGCTCGTGAATTTCATCGCCCTGGGGCTGTGTGCCTCGGTGTCGCGCCACGGCCGGCCGCCCCAGCGGCGATGGTGAGCCTGGCCGATCTGCGAGCAAGGCTGGCCCAGGGGGTCCCAGCGGGCCGCAGCGACGAAGACTCCGTGAGACGGCAGTGGTGGGGGGCGCTGGCCACCCTTCAGGACGATTTCCTGCCGCCACTGCAACCGCT
This sequence comes from Synechococcus sp. 1G10, assembly GCF_002252625.1. Taxonomy (GTDB): domain Bacteria; phylum Cyanobacteriota; class Cyanobacteriia; order PCC-6307; family Cyanobiaceae; genus Regnicoccus_A. The sequence goes on from NZ_NQKW01000006.1 coordinate 64,570, forward strand.
GCGGGGAATCTGGCTGGCCTCGCCGCTGCCGGCGCTCTACGAGCCGGAGCTTCTGAAACCATTGCAGGGCTGGGTCTGGTCTCCGCCGCAGATCACCGGCGACTTCAGCCCCTCAGCTCCCCTGCTGCCCGGAGTGGGCTCAGCCGGGACCAGCGATGCCCCTGGAGGCGCCAGCCCCTACGAACGCCTGGCCCTGGAGTCCGAAGACGGCACCGACCCGCTGCTGATCCTGATCACGCCCAAGCTGCAGCTGGCCATGGCCCTGGAGGGCAGTCCGCAGCAGCGGCAGCTGGTGCTGCGCTTCGATCCCACCACCCTCTCGGAAACCCTGGCTCTGGTGGACGAGCGACTGCGGACCACGGCCCCCCAGGCCGCCCTGCGCTTGCGCAAGGCATTGCATGCGCTCGGTCCGCTGCGCAGCGAGGAGAACCTGGCCTTGCGATTCTGGCCGAAGCTTGCGGAACGGCTTGCGGCGATGGCGCCGAGCCTGACCCTGCAGCCCCTGGTCCACGGCCGTGAGAACGACCGGGAGAAGAGCAGCGGCGAACTGGCTCTGCTCGAGGCCCTCACCCACGAGGTGCGCACTCCCCTGGCCACGATCCGCACCCTGATCCGCTCGTTACTGCGACGCGTTGACCTCCCAGCGGTGGTGCGTCAGCGGCTGGAGCAGATTGATGGGGAGTGCAGCGAACAGATCGACCGTTTCGGTCTGATCTTCCATGCGGCCGAACTGCAGCGGCAGCCGCGGCCCCGCCAGACCCTGGCCCGCACCGACCTGGCCAAGCTGCTGCAGGGCTTTGAGGAGCTCTGGCAACGGCAGCTGGAACGCCGTGGTCTGAAGCTGAAGCTGGAGATCAGCTCTCAACTGCCGCCGGTGCTGAGCGACCCGAACAGGCTGGAGACGATGCTGGGTGGCCTGGTGGATCGCTTCATCCGCAGCCTGCCATCGGGCAGCACGGTGCTGATCCGGCTGCTGCCGGCAGGTTCACGCCTGAAGCTGCAACTGCGCTGCGCCGAGCCGCCCGGAGGGGAAGCAGCGCCTCCCAGCACCCCTGATGAAGACGCTGCCGCAGATGTGGGCCCCGTGCTGCGCTGGAATCCGCTCACGGGCAGCCTGCAGTTGAGCCGTCAGGCCACCCAGCGCCTGTTCCACAGCCTGGGGGGACGTTTCACGGAACGGGCCGGCCAGGGACTGACCGTCTTCTTTCCCGTGGCAGGTCATGCAACCGACGCTGACGGCGACGTTTGTTGACGGGTGTGAAGAGAGCTTCTCCCCTGGGAAGACGCCCCAGATTGCAGTGCTAGCTTCCAGCCGACATGGTCCGCCGACTCACTGATGGGTCCGCCGACTCACCATCCCCAACAGCCATGACAGCAACGGCGCTGAGCGGTCAACTTCCCAAGTCCATCGGCAGCACGGGCGGTCTGCTCAACTCCGCCGAAACCGAGGAGAAGTACGCCATCACCTGGACCAGTGCCAAGGATCAGGTGTTCGAGCTTCCCACCGGTGGAGCTGCAGAGATGAATGAGGGTGAGAACATCATGTACTTCTCCCGCAAGGAGCAGTGCCTGGCCCTCGGCACCCAGCTGCGCACCAAGTTCAAGCCTCGTATCGAGGATTACAAGATTTACCGCATCTTCCCCGGTGGCGACACTGAATACCTCCACCCGAAAGATGGTGTTTTCCCCGAGAAAGTGAACGAAGGCCGCCCGATGGTGGGCCACAACCCCCGCAGCATCGGCCAGAACCCCGATCCTTCAACCCTCAAGTTCTCCGGACGCAACACCTTCGATTCCTGAGTTCAGCTCCTGGGTTCCACCCGGATCAAGCCTGGAGTCTTTCGCGGGAATCGGCTCCAGGGCGTGATTCCTCCAACCTTTAGAAAGGCGGGGCAGGGTGCCCCGTTTTTTTTGCCTGCCGGTTGCCGTGATGCCCTTCCCCGATCGCGACGCATTCCTCGCCCAGGTGGAGGAGGGCAGCACCTTCATTCCGCTCTGGAAGCGCTGGCCCGCTGATCTGGAGACCCCGCTCACCACCTGGCTGAAGGTGGGCGCCGCCAGCAGCCATGGCGTCTTGCTGGAGTCGGTGGAGGGGGGCGAGCGGCTGGGGCGCTGGAGCTTCGTGGTGGCCGATCCTGCCTGGACCCTCACGGTGCGCGGCGAGGACGGCGTGCAGTGCTGGCGTGATGGCCGTCGGGCCCAGTTGCAGGGCAACCCCTTCGAGCTCCTGGCCAGATGCCTGGCCTCACTGCAGCCCAGCACCATTCCAGACCTGCCACCTCTGGGGCAACTCTTCGGCTTCTGGGGCTACGAACTGATCCGCTGGATCGAGCCGAGCGTGCCCATCCACCCCAGCGACCCCGGGGGTCCGCCCGACGGTTGCTGGATGTTGGCTGACAGCCTGCTGGTTTTCGATCAGGTGAAGCGGCAGATCACGGCTGTGGCCTATGCCGACCTCAGCGGCGGGGGAGATCCCCTCAGCGCCTACGCCGAGGCCGAGGCCCGGATCCAGTCGTTGGAGCAGCGCATGCACGGCCCGCTGCCGGTTGGGGTCACCCCCCTGCGCTGGGACCCTGAACCCAGCGTGGAGCTGGAGACCCGCAGCAACCGCAGCCAGGCTGATTTCGAAGCGGCGGTCGTGGCGGCCCGGGAGCACATCGCCGCCGGCGACGTCTTTCAGCTGGTGCTCAGCCAGCGGCTGGAGACCCGCATCCAACGGGATCCCTTTGAGCTGTACCGCAGCCTGCGGATGGTGAATCCATCGCCTTACATGGCCTTCTTCAACTTCGGCGGCTGGTATCTGATCGGCTCCAGTCCCGAGGTGATGGTGAAGGCCGAGCCCGTAGCCGGTGGCATCCGGGCCTCCCTGCGACCGATCGCCGGCACCCGCCCACGTGGGGCTGATGAAGCCCACGACCTGGCCCTGGAGCAGGAGCTGCTGGCCGATCCCAAGGAACGCGCCGAACACGTGATGCTGGTGGATCTGGGCCGCAACGACCTGGGCCGGGTCTGCCAGCCGGGCACGGTCGAGGTGACCGAGCTGATGGTGGTCGAGCGCTACTCCCACGTGATGCACATCGTCAGTCAGGTGGAGGGCATGCTTGATGACTCCCACGACGTCTGGGATCTGCTCAAGGCCTCCTTCCCGGCCGGCACGGTCAGCGGCGCCCCCAAGATCCGGGCGATGCAGCTGATCCACGAATACGAGCCCGATGCCCGTGGCCCCTATTCTGGCGTTTATGGGGCTGTGGATCTGGCCGGCGCCCTGAACACCGCCATCACGATCCGCACCATGGTGGTGCTCCCCGATGGCGAGGGGGGCTGGCGGGTACAGGTGCAGGCCGGTGCGGGCCTGGTGGCCGACTCCCAGCCAGCCGCCGAATACCAGGAAACTCTCAACAAAGCCCGCGGTCTGCTCAAGGCCCTGGCCTGCCTGCAGGGGAACGAGCCATGACCGATCGCCTCCTGCTCAAGGGTTTCGAGGTGGAGCTGTTCACCGGCCGGGCCGATGGCACCGTGGTGGGGGTGGCGGAGCAGGCCGCGGCCCAGCTCCAGGATTTCGTCACCGAACCAGACCATCGCAACCTGGAGTACATCACTCCTCCTGATGCCGACTACTCCCACCAGCTGGAGATGCTGCTGGAGCCGAGACGGCGCCTTCGCCGCTGGCTGGGTGAGCGGAGCCTGACCCTGCTCCCAGGCAGCACCCTGAGTCTTGGAGACAGTCGCCGCTTCGAGCGCTCCGACCCCTCGAATCCATACCACGGCTACATCGAGGCCACTTACGGCACAAAGGTGGTGACCGCCAGCGTGCACATCAACCTCGGGGTCACTGATATGGAGGCCCTGTTCGCCGGCTGCCGGCTGTTGCGCTGCGAGGGCGCCCTGCTGCTGGCCCTGAGCGCCAGTTCTCCCTTCCTCGATGGGGTCGCCACGGGCGCCCACTCCCAGCGCTGGCTGCAGTTCCCGCTCACCCCGTCCAGGGTGCCGTTGTTTCTCGATCATCAGCACTACATCCAGTGGATGGAGGCCCAGCTGGCGGCCGGAGCCATGCGCAACGTGCGCCATCTCTGGACCTCCGTGCGGCCCAACGGGGAGAACCGGCCCCACGACCTGAACCGGCTTGAAATCCGGATCTGCGACCTGATCAGCAATCCACGCCAGCTTCTGGCCGTCACGGTGTTCGCGGAACTGCGCCTGCTGCAGCTCCTGGAAGACCCGCAGAGTCATGATCCCCTGCGCGCCAGCCGGCTCAGGCCGGATCAGCTCGCCGAGCTGGCCGACCACAACGACCGCTCCGCCGCCCGCCAGAGCCTGCGGGCCATGCTCAGCGACTGGCGTACGGGGGAGGAGATCGAGGCTGGTGCCTGGATTCAGCGCGAGCTGGAGCAGGTGGCGCCTCTAGCCGCCAGGCTCGGCCTGAGCTCCTGGCTGGAGCCGCTCCACGACATCCTGAGCCAGGGCAATGAAGCGATGCGCTGGCTGGAGCGGCACGCCGCCGGAGTGCCGCTGCGCGAGATCCTCGCCGAAGGAGCCACGGCCATGCAGCTGGCTGAAGTGGAACCAGCACCACTCAACACAGCGGCTTCGCACCCTTTGGGATGATCATGGAGCCTTCCTCGCCTGCGCCGGACCCCATGCGGCAGCCCCTGTCCGCCCCATCCGCCGTACTGGCCCAGGCCGCCCAGGCAGTTCCCACGGCTCCAGCTCCCCGTGTCACCCGGCTGCTCGGAGAGCGGCTGGAACTGGTGGAGGATCTCTGGAAAACGGTCCTGCTCAGCGAGTGTCCGCCCGATCAGGCCGAACGGCTGCTGCGACTCAAGCAGCTGAGCGACCCCTCCGAAGCTGCCGACGGCACGGTCGACACCACGGCCTCCATCGTGCAGCTGATCCGGGAAATGGACCTCTCGGAGGCGATCGCTGCGGCCCGCGCCTTTTCGCTCTACTTCCAGCTGGTGAACATCCTCGAGCAGCACATCGAGGAAGACAGCTACCTGGCCAGCCTGCAGGAGGCTTCCACTCCCTCCAGACCCGACCCCTTCGCCCCACCGCTGGCCAGCCAGACCGATCCGGCCACCTTCCGGGAGCTGTTCACCCGCCTGCGCGGACTGAACGTTCCCCCTGCCCAGATCGAGAACCTGCTGCGGGAACTCGACATCCGGCTGGTGTTCACAGCCCACCCCACGGAGATCGTGCGCCACACCGTGCGCCACAAACAGCGGCGGGTGGCGGCCCTGATCCATCGCCTGCAGCAGGACAGTCCCTCAGAACTGCACGACGAACGCAGCCTCAGGCTGCAGCTGGAAGAGGAGATCCGGCTGTGGTGGCGCACCGACGAGCTGCACCAGTTCAAGCCCTCTGTGCTCGATGAGGTCGATTACGCCCTCCACTACTTCCAGCAGGTTCTGTTTGACGCGATGCCACTGCTGCGCCAGCGCATCCTCAATGCACTCGCCGCCAGTTACCCGGATGTGGAGGCCCCACGTGACGCCTTCTGCACCTTCGGTTCCTGGGTGGGCTCCGACCGCGATGGCAACCCTTCCGTCACTCCCGACATCACCTGGCGCACCGCCTGCTATCAGCGCCAGCTGATGATCGAGCGCTACATCACGGCGGTGCAGGGCCTGCGAGACCAGCTCAGCATCTCGATGCAGTGGTCCCAGGTGAGCGCTCCCCTGCTCGAGTCCCTGGAGATGGACCGGCTGCGCTTCCCGGAGATCTACGAGGAGCGGGCAGCCCGGTACCGGCTCGAGCCCTACCGGCTCAAGCTCAGCTACATCGTCGAAAGGTTGCGCCTCACCCACCAGCGCAACAAGCAGCTGGCCGAAGCCGGCTGGGAATCCCCCTGCGACAGCGCCGGGCCGGCGGTGCTGAGCACGGGCACCGGGCCGATGGCAGCTGCCCCGCCCGAACTGCACTACGGCTCGGTGAACGAGCTTCGCCAAGACCTGGAGCTGCTGCGCGACAGCCTCGAATCCACAGGCCTCAGCTGTGAACCGCTGCAGACCCTGCTCAGCCAGGTCCACATCTTCGCCTTCAGTCTGGCCAGCCTCGACATCCGCCAGGAGAGCACCCGACACAGCGATGCCCTCGACGAACTGACCCGCTACCTGCAACTGCCCATTCCCTATGGGGAGATGGAGGAGGAACAGCGGGTTGAGTGGCTGCTGCAGGAATTGCAGACCCGCCGCCCCCTGCTCCCGCCCGCGACCCGATGGAGCCCGGCCACCGACGAAACCTTCGCGGTGTTCCGCATGCTGCAGCGGCTGCAGCAGGAATTCGGCCCTCGCATCTGCCGCACCTACGTCATCTCGATGGCCCACACGGTCTCCGACCTGCTGGAGGTGATGCTGCTTGCCAAGGAGGCCGGTCTGGTGGACCCCAAGGCGGTGCAGACCCAGTTACTGGTGGTGCCCCTGTTCGAAACGGTGGAGGATCTGCAGCGGGCTCCGGCGGTGATGCAGCGCGTCTTCTCGGAGCCCTTCTACAGGGCCCTTCTGGCCAGCAGCGCCGAATCCGACAAGCCCCTGCAGGAGGTGATGCTCGGCTATTCCGACAGCAACAAGGATTCGGGCTTCCTCTCCAGCAACTGGGAAATTCACAAGGCCCAGATCGCTCTGCAGCGACTCGCCTCAGAGCACGAGGTGGCCCTGTGCATCTTCCACGGCCGGGGCGGCTCGGTGGGAAGGGGCGGAGGCCCGGCTTACCAGGCGATCCTGGCCCAGCCCAGTGGCACCCTCAACGGCCGCATCAAGATCACCGAGCAGGGTGAGGTCCTGGCCTCGAAGTACTCCTTGCCGGAGCTGGCGCTCTACAACCTCGAAACGGTGACCACCGCAGTGCTGCAGAACAGCCTGGTGAGCACCAACGTCGATGACACCCCCACCACGAACGAACTGATGGGCCGCCTAGCAGCCCGCTCCCGGGTGCACTACCGGCGCCTGGTGCATGAAAACCCCGATCTGGTGGCCTTCTTCCAGCAGGTCACACCGATCGAGGAGATCAGCAAACTGCAGATCTCCAGCCGCCCAGCCCGCCGCAAGAGTGGAGCCAAGGATCTCTCCAGCCTGCGGGCGATCCCCTGGGTGTTCGGCTGGACCCAGAGCCGCTTCCTTCTGCCCAGCTGGTTCGGTGTGGGGGCAGCCCTGCAGGAGGAACTCGACGATGATCCAGGCCAGCTGGAGTTGCTGCGTCTGCTCTACCAGCGCTGGCCCTTCTTCCGCATGCTGATCTCCAAGGTGGAGATGACCCTCTCGAAGGTGGATCTCGAGCTGGCTCATCACTATGTGCAGGCCCTGGGTCGCCCCAGCCACCGCGAAGCCTTCGAGGAGATCTTCCAGGTGATCGCGGCCGAGTTCGAACTCACCCGGGATCTGGTGCTGATGATCTCCGGTCACGGCCGCCTGCTGGATGGCGATCCAGCCCTGCAGCTCTCGGTCGACCTGCGCAACCAGACGATCGTGCCCCTCGGCTATCTGCAGGTGGCCCTGTTGCGGCGACTGCGCGACCAGAACCGGCAGCCGCCGATGAGCGAAGCCAGCAGCGGCGATGGCAATGACGGCCGCACCTACAGCCGCAGCGAACTGCTGCGCGGCGCCCTGCTCACCATCAACGGCATCGCCGCGGGCATGCGCAACACCGGTTGAACCGCGCTTGATTCCCTTCCGCAGCCAACCGCCCGCCCCACGACTGCCCGAGGGCTACCGAACGGAGGCCGAGCCCCCCCAGCCCGGGGAGTTGAACATCTTGCTGATGGCCTGCGGCGAATCGCAGCGTGATGAGCAGCGCCTGGTCCTGGTGCTGGAGCGCAGCGCCTGGCAACTCTGTGTGCGGGATCCGCAGGGGCGGTTGGTGGGCTTCGTGCGGGCCACCAGCGATCAGGCCCTCAATGCCAACCTCTGGGATCTCTCGGCCTGGCCGGCGGATCCCCATCGGTCCACCGTGCTGGCGGTGCTGGTGCACGGCGCCCTCAGCCGCCTGCGCCGCGAACTGAGTGGTTGCAGCATTTCAGTGGCAGCTCCACCGGAGGCTCTTTCAGCCCTTCAACAGCACGGCTTCATGGTCGACCCAGGTGGCATCCGCGCCATGGGTCTGGTGCTCACCACAGCTGAGAGAGAAACCCAGGGAGCCGAATGAAACGAGCATGGAGGGACTCGAACCCCCGACATTCAGAACCGGAATCTGACGCTCTATCCAACTGAGCTACATGCCCGAGCGGGGAGGTCATCCCTGGCCCGTGGTCGTAGCTTACCCGCACGCCGCTCCTGACCCATTCGGCTGCATCGCCTGGAGCTGCTCGATTTTCGTAACTACGCCCAGCTCTCCCTCGAGCTCCGCCAGCCACGTCTGCTGGTCATCGGCGCCAACGGAGAGGGCAAGTCGAACCTGCTTGAGGCGGTGGAGCTGCTCGGCAGCCTGCGCTCCCACCGCAGCGGCCACGACCGCGACCTGATCCGCCATGGCCAGAGCCGGGCGCTGGTGCGCGGCTGGTGCGGCGATGGCGACACCCCTGGAGCACCAGTGCCAGCTCCTGGGCTGAATCAGCTTGAGCTCGAACTGGAGGTAAGGCGCCAGGGCGGGCGCCAGGCCCGCCGCAATGGCAAGGTCCTGGAGCGCCAGCTCGATCTGGTGGGCCCCCTGCGCTGCGTGGGCTTCAGTGCCCTCGACCTGGAGCTGGTGCGGGGGGAGCCCGCCCAGCGGCGCCAGTGGCTCGATCGGGTGGTGCTGCAACTGGAGCCGGTCTACGGGGAGCTGCTGGCTCGCTATGGCCGATTGCTGCGCCAGCGCAGCCAGTTGCTGCGCCGCGGCCTGAGCCAGGGGGAGCAGCAGCTGCACTCTCTCCTCGACGCCTTCGATCAGCAGATGGCCTTGATCGGCACACGCCTGCACCGCCGCCGTCGCCGCGCCCTGGCTCGCCTGCAACCACTGGCCGCTGCCTGGCAGGCCCAGCTCAGTGGCGGTCGCGAACGTCTTGAGTTGCTTTATCAGGCTGGCAGCCAGCTGGAGGGGGAGGAAGCGGAGGGCCCCTGGCGGGAGGCCCTGCTGGAGCAACTGCGGCGGCAGCGTCCGGAGGAACGCCGACTGGGAGCCTGCCAGGTGGGTCCCCACCGCGATGAGGTGGCGATGCTGCTGGGGGAAGAGCCTGCCCGGCGGTTCGGATCCGCCGGGCAGCAGCGCACCCTGGTGCTGGCACTGAAACTGGCGGAACTGGAGCTGGTACAGCAGCTCTGGAGTGAACCGCCCCTGCTGCTGCTCGACGACGTGCTGGCAGAACTCGACCCAAGACGCCAGGAGTTGCTTCTGGAGGTGGTGGGCACAGGACACCAGTGCCTGGTGAGCGCCACCCACCTGACGTCGTTCAGCGCCAGCTGGCAGGGGGGCGACTCCCAGGTGGTGCAGATCTGCCGTGGGGAAATTGTCGAATCGGCCTGGCAACCGTAAGAAACCTGAAGGGATGCGTAGGATGGTCTCTTGTTTGCGCGCATTCGATGACCCAGAGCCTGCCCTGCCTCCACCCCAACCCGGGATGGAGTGGAGCCCAAAGCACCCAGAGCTTTCAGAGCCAACCCCCCACGACCAGCGACATGGTGGGGAAACATTGCATCCTTGAGCTTTACAACTGCGATTCAAAAAAGCTCAACGACGAAGCTTTTCTCAGAGACGCCATCACGACTGCAGCGAAACGTGCTGGCGCCACTTTGCTCAATCTGATAACCCACCGTTTCGAACCGCAGGGGGTTACGGGTCTTGCCCTGCTGGCTGAATCTCACATCTCGATCCACACCTGGCCTGAGTCGGGCTACGCAGCAGTGGATGTGTTCACCTGCGGCGATCACACCATGCCCGAGCGGGCCTGCCAGGTGCTTGGCGATGAGCTTGAGGCGGCCAGCCGCAACCTCAAGAGCTTCCGCCGGGAAACTCCCGACTCGATCAGCGAGCAGATCAGGGAACCACTGGATCTGGCTGCCTGAGGCCGGTTGAAGCCAGTGGCCCCGTGGCTGCTGGCTTCAGGCTCGCCTCACGGTTGAGCTTGCCGCTGATCAAACCCTCAAGATCCAGGCTGACAGCGGCGAAACCAAGCTCTCTGAACGCCTCCACCAGCTCCTGGCGCGGCAACCAGCTGAGCAGACCGTCAAGCTGGTCGGCGGGTACCTCCACACGGGCAGTCGCTCCCTGGCAGCGCACCCGCAGCTGCTGAACTCCGCGCTGGCGCAGCCAGTCTTCGGCAGCGGCAACTCGCTCAAGGCGCGAGGCCGTGACCGGCTCGCCGTAGGGAAAACGCGAAGCCAGGCAGGGCTGGGCCGGCTTGTCCCACCAGGGGAAGCCCAGGGCTCTGGAAATCTGACGCACGGCCGCCTTGTCGAGGCCGTGCTCGGCCAGGGGCGAGCACACACCCCGCTCGCGGGCAGCCCGGATGCCTGGCCGGTGATCGCCGAGATCGTCTCGGTTCACCCCATCCAGCACCTGGACGGCACCGCCAGAGAGAGCGGCAAGCAGGCCATGCAGCTCGCGCTTGCAGGCGTAGCAGCGGTCGGTGGGATTGCTGCTGTAGGCGGGATCCTCCAGTTCAGCGGTGGCCACTTCCCGGTGCCGGATTCCCATCCAGGCCGCCTGGGAGCGGGCTTCCCGCAACAGATGGGGAGCCAGGGCCGGCGAGACCCCCGTAGCCGCCTCGGCGGCAGCGCCCAGTTGCTCGGCGGCGATCGCCGCCACCAGGGCACTGTCGACACCACCGGAGTAGGCCACCAACACGGCGCCCAGCTCCCTGATGCTCTGACGCAGCTGGCCGAGGGCGTTCTCCAGCGGCAGTGGCAGAAATTCCACCAGCGGATGGAGGGCCGGGGAGGTCATGGCCTCGGTCGGGGGTCGTTAAGATCCAAACGTAGAAGGCCAGGCCATGGCACCGACCTCCAGCGCGGCCTCCGGTGCGTCGTCCCGCGCAATTGGAATCCGCACGGCCTCAGGCAGCCACGAGCGCAGCCACGGCCAGTTGCACGTCTACGACGGCGACGGCAAGGGCAAGAGCCAGGCGGCCCTTGGGGTGGTCTTGCGGACCATCGGACTTGGGATCTGCGAGCGCAAGCGCACCAGGGTCCTGCTGCTGCGCTTCCTCAAGGGGCCCGGTCGCGCCTACGACGAGGACGCGGCGATCGAGGCCCTGCAGCAGGGCTTCCCCCACCTGATCGATCAGGTGCGCACCGGTCGTGGCGACTATTTCAGCGCCCAGGAGGCCACCCGCTTCGATCACCAGGAGGCCCAGCGCGGCTGGGATATCGCCCGGGGTGCCATCGCCAGCGCCCTCTATTCGGTGGTGGTGCTGGATGAGCTCAGCCCGGTGCTCGACCTCGGACTCCTGGATGTGGACGAGGTGGTGCGCACCCTCGCGGCCAAGCCGGCGGGCATGGAGGTGATCGTCACCGGCCGGGGCGCGCCGCGGTCACTGGTTCAGCTCGCCGACTTGCATTCCGAGATGCGGGCTCACCGGCGCGAGGCCAACGACAGTGCCGGCATCGCCGGCATCGAGATCTATACCGGCGAAGGCAAGGGGAAATCCACCAGTGCCCTGGGCAAGGCCCTGCAGGCGATCGGGCGGGGCATCAGCCAGGACAAGAGCCATCGTGTGCTGATCCTGCAGTGGCTCAAGGGCGGCAGCGGTTACACAGAAGACGCGGCAATTGCGGCCCTCCGCGAAAGCTACCCCCACCTGGTGGATCATCTCCGCTCCGGCCGCGATGCCATCGTCTGGAGAGGCCAACAGCAGCCCATTGATTATGTGGAGGCGGAGCGGGCCTGGGAAATCGCCAGGGCGGCCATCTCCAGCGGGCTCTACAAGACAGTGATTCTCGATGAGCTCAATCCCACCGTTGATCTGGAGCTGCTGCCTGTTGAACCGATCATGCAGACCCTGCTGCGCAAACCAGCGGAAACGGAGGTGATCATCACGGGACGCTGCAAAAATCCCCCCGCCTATTTCGATCTGGCCAGCATCCACTCCGAGATGGTCTGCCACAAGCACTACGCCGAGCGAGGCGTCGACCTCAAGCGCGGGGTGGACTACTGAGCGGGCTGAGGATTCAGCCCGCAGGTTGGGATGGTTTCCCAGACACTCAGTAGATCGGGAGACATTCAGTAAATAGGCACGGCAGGGTCCACCTGCTCACTCCACGCCTGAATGCCACCACTCACGTTCACCCCTTCGATGCCATGGCGACCCAGGGCGAGCAGGGCCTTGGCACTGCGGCCACCCAGCTTGCAGTGCACGTAGAGACGCTTGCCCTGGGCCAGCCGGCGCACATCCTCGATCGCCTCACCGCTCTCGATCCGATCAAGGGGTATCAGCACCGATCCAGGGATCACGGCGATGTCGGCTTCAGGGGCGTTGCGCACATCCAGCAGCAGGATGTCCTCCAGCTGGCCGTCGATCACGGTCTTGAGTTCGGCCACGGTGATGCTGGGCACACTGCCGGCCTCCTCCTGGCCCGGTGCCGTGCCGCCCACGCCGCAGAACTCCTGATAGTCGATGAGCTTGTCGATCACCGGCCGCTCGGGGTTGGGCCGCAGCTTCAGTTCCCTGAACTTCATGGCCAGCGCATCGAAGAGCAGCAGGCGGCCACTGAGGGTGGTGCCGATGCCGGTGATGATCTTCACGGCCTCGGTGGCCTGGATCACGCCGATGATGCCGGGCAGCACGCCCACCACACCGCCCTCGGCGCAGGAGGGCACCATGCCCGGTGGCGGCGGCTCAGGGAAGAGATCGCGGTAGTTGGGACTTTCGGCATCCAGGTTGAACACCGTGGCCTGGCCCTCGAAGCGGAAGATCGAGCCGTACACATTGGGCTTGCCCAGCAACACGCAGGCGTCGTTGACGAGGTAGCGCGTAGGGAAGTTGTCGGTGCCGTCGCAGACCAGGTCGTAGGGCTCGATGATCTCGAGCGCGTTCTCGCTGGTGAGCGCCGTCTCGTAGAGATCCACCTGGCAGTGGGGGTTGATCTCGAGGATGCGCGCCTTCGCCGATTCGATCTTGGGCTTGCCCACCCAGCTGGTGCCGTGGATCACCTGGCGCTGCAGGTTGGAGTGATCCACCACGTCGAAGTCGACGATGCCCAGGCGGCCCACGCCGGCGGCAGCCAGATACAGAAGAAGTGGGGAGCCAAGCCCACCGGTGCCCACGCAGAGCACGGAGGCGGCCTTGAGGCGCTTCTGCCCCGCCATGCCCACTTCCGGCAGGATCAGATGGCGGGAGAAACGCGCCACCTCGTCGGGACTGAGCTGGACGCCGCTGATGTCGGGGGGAAGCATGGGCAAGAAGGCCGTGGGCCGCAGAAGGGACCGCGTGCGGCGGCCCTCTCCCTACTCTCCCAAATCCTCGCCCCCCGCTGATGGCCTGAGCGCCGGCGGGACCAGCGCCACTTCCCGCGCAGCCGGCAGGGCTGAGGAATCACCGGGCAACTCCGCGATCCACCAGGCGCGCAGTTCCCCTGATGCGCCGAGGATCAGCATCAAGACCGGAGTGAAGGCCCAGGCGCAATCAGTGGGGGAGGGAATCGCCGGCGAGCTGGGATGGCTATGGGCCGTGCCCAGCACTTGCCAGCCGCGCTGACGTCCCCACTTCTGGGCCATCAACTGCTCGCGGGGGTCGATGGCGAAACGCTCACAGCGCTGCTCGCTCTGAGGCCAGACGTTCAGGCAAGGCCAGATGAGCTGAAGACGGGCAGCCGCCTGGTCTCCCGCTCCCGCGCCAGCGGGGTGACCCAGCAGCAAGGCGCAGCCCTCCTGGGGGGCCACGGCAGCCAGCACGGCACGCAGAACGGTCAGCTGATGCGAATCAACCACGAGCCGCTCTGGCCAGTCGCTGCCCATGCCGATACCTTGAGCCCTTGACTCTCACACCATCGCCACTCCATTGATGAGCGACGCAACCACCGAACAGGAGCCGACGACCAGCGAGGCCGGCACCACATGGGCGGAGAGCGAAGCTGGCGCCAACTTCAGCGAGCGCTACGGCGAGATCCTCTCCAAGGTCAACCAGACCCTGGATCAGGTGGACTGGTCGCAGATCAGCCGGATCGGCAAGGGTGTCGGCGTCCTGCTGGCGGTGATCGTGGCCCAGGTGCTGATCAAAGGAGTGCTCGACACCATCAACCTGCTGCCGGTGGTGCCAGGCCTGCTGGAGCTCCTCGGCCTGGTGGTGGTCGGACAGTGGAGCTGGAAGAACCTCAGCACCAGCGAGAAGCGCTCTGGCGTGGTGTCCCGCTTCCAGACCCTGCGCCAGGAATACCTGGGCTGAAGCGGCTACCGCCAGATCCACACGGTCAGAACCCGACTGCCAGGAACCCCCCGATCAGTCCACAAGCCCGGCGATCAGGGATTGGGCCTGTCCCCAGTAGCCACCACCGAACAGGTTGGCGTGGTTCAGCACGTGATAGAGGTTGTAAATACGGCACCTCAGGGAATGGCCAGCTGGCCTGGGCCATTCCCCCTCGTAGCCGCTGAAGAAGAGCGGCGGGAATCCTCCGAAAAGTTGGGCCATGGCCACATCCACTTCCCGGTCCCCCCGGTAAACGGCGGGATCAAACAGGGCCACCTCGGCAGAGCCCTGGGTGATTGAGCTGGGGGCCATCCGGGCGGCATTTCCTCCCCAGAGATCGCCATGCACCAGGCAGGGAACGGCCCCATGGCCATTCAGCCACTCAGGAGTGAGCTCCAGCAGCCTCCGGCTCCCCCTCAGCAACCGGCCCGAGCGCTCGGCGAGCTTCAACTGCGGGCCCAGGCGCTGCTCGCTGAAAAAGTTTCCCCAGTCCTGGCTCCAGCGATTGCGCTGAGTGGCGCTGCCGATGAAGTTGTCACGCTGCCAACCGAAGCCGGGCGAGCCGGAGGCGGAACTGCGGCGATGCAACCGTGCAAGTGCAGCCCCGGCGGATTCCCAGGCCAGGTCGGCCTCGGCAGCAGCGGCTGGGGGAACTCCCAAGCCAGGTCCACCAGAGGTCATGTCCAACCAGTCCATCACCAGCAGGGCCTGGGAGCCCGCCAGGGCACAGTGCATGGGCATGGGCACCACCAGCTCAGCTCCGGCTGCCGAGGCCAGAGCCAGCAGACCCTCCATCTCCGCCTCCAGTGCGGGCAGCTGATTGGCCAGGTTCGTTTTGGCAAACAGCCGGCCGCCACCGGCGAGCTCCAGGGCCCAGGCACGGTGAATGCAGCCGCCAGCCACGGGCCGGCAGCGCTCCACCTCCTGGCCGAGGGTCTCCTCCAGCCAACTCACCCAGGGTTCGCGCATCGCAGGCCATGCCACGCCTGCCAGCATGCCCGCCGTCCCTGCCGCCCAGCACTTGGCCGTCAGTCCCTCCCCCGCGGCTTCCCCAGCCAGGGATTCCTCCGCCACGGATGCACCGCTGCTGGATGTGACGGTCATCGGCGGCGGCATCGCCGGGCTGACCGCTGCCGCGCTGCTGGCCCGGGAAGGACTCTCGGTGCAGCTGCTGGAGGCCCACAGCCAGACGGGGGGCTGTGCAGGCACCTTTCGCCGCGGTGGATATGTCTTTGATGTGGGGGCCACCCAGGTGGCGGGGCTGGAACCTGGCGGCATCCACGAGCGCTTGTTCCACCATCTGGGGGTCGAGGCGCCTGCGGCCAGTCCGCTCGACCCAGGCTGTGTGGTGGATCTCTGTGACGGCCAGCCGCCCATCCAGCTGTGGCGGGATCCCGAGCGCTGGCGCCAGGAGCGCCAGCGGCAGTTCCACGGCAGTGAACGCTTCTGGAGCCTGTGCGCAGTCCTGCACGAGGCCAACTGGTCATTCGCCCGGCGCGATCCGGTGCTGCCACCCCGCACCCTCTGGGACCTGGGGCAGTTGCTGGGGGCGCTGAGACCCGCCAATCTCGCCTGTGGGACCCTGACCCTCGCCAGCGTGGCCGACCTGCTGTGCCTGAGCGGTTGCGGCAGCGATCAGCGCCTGAGGCGCTTCCTGGATCTGCAGCTGCGCCTTTACTCGCAGGAACCGGCCGAGGGCACCGCCGCCCTCTACGGCGCCAGCGTGCTGTCCATGGCCCAGGCACCGTTGGGCCTGTGGCACCTCCAGGGCTCGATGCAGGCCCTGAGTGAAAGGCTCGAAACCGCCCTGGCGCTCCAGGGCGGCCAATTACTGCTCAGCCATCGGGTGACGAGCCTGAAAGCGGCGGGACCCAAAGTCTGGTGCGTGCGTGGGACTGAGGCAGGCGGGCGCCCCTTCTCGAGCTGCAGCCGTGATGTGGTGGTGGCACTGCCCCCCCAGGCCCTGGCTGATCTACTGGGGGAGGCGATGCCTGCGGCCTACCGCCAGCGCATCAGCAGCTTCCCCGACCCCAGCGGAGCACTGGTGTTCTATGGCGCCGTCGAGCGGGCCCTGCTGCCAGCGGACTGTCCAGCCCATCTGCAGATCGACTGCAGCGATCCCGGTTCGTTGTTCGTTTCGGTGAGCCGTGAGGGGGATGGGCGGGCGCCGGCGGGGCAGGCCACGGTGATTGCCAGCGTGTTCACCCTGGCACGCCACTGGATGGATATGGAGAGAGAGGCCTATGCGGAGGCCAAGCGTCAGGCCATGACCCAGATCCAGGCCGGCCTGGAGCGGAACCTGGGGCTGGACGCCACGGCCTGGCGCCACGGGGAACTGGCAACGCCGCGGGGATTTGCCCGCTGGACCGGGCGGCCCTTCGGCTTCGTGGGCGGGCTGGGACAGCACCCATCCCGGTTCGGACCCTTCGGTCTGGCCAGTCGCACCCCCCTGCCGGGGCTCTGGCTGTGCGGCGACAGCATCCACCCGGGAGAGGGCACCGCAGGAGTGACCCTCTCGGCGTTGATGGCCAGCAGACAACTGCTGCAGGCTCGCGGCAGAAACCTGGCACTGCCCTGAACTCCAGCAGCCATGGCCCCAGGCCAGGGGGTCAGAGAAACTCAGGCCGCAGGTCCCGGCAGGCCTCCAGTTCCCGCCCCAGTCCGTCCCAGTCGTGCTGCTCGAGCAGACCTTCAAGGCCGTCGAGGGCCTGGCGGTAGTACCCAAGCGCCTCGGCCAAGGCGGCGCGGTTGCTCTGCGCCATCAAGGTGCCCAGCTCCGGATTGCCGCCGCCCACCCGGGTCGTGTCGGCGAAGCCGCTGGAGGCCAGGGCACGCACCAGTTGGGGCAAAGCCGCCTGGGACGACGCCTCTGCCCCATGCTCCGCCGCCCGCAGCAGGGCGGCGCTCACCAGCACCGGCAGGTGGGAGATCAGGGCCACGGCCCGGTCGTGGTCCTGGGCGTCGCATTCCAGCCACTGGGCCCCGAGGGCAACTGCCATGGCGCGAACGTGCTCCAGCGCTGCGGGGTCGGTCTGAAGCGTTGGGGTAGCCACCCAGGGCCGGCCGCGAAACAGGTTCGGCAGACCCGCCTCCACCCCGGCCGCGCTCGTGCCAGCCATCGGGTGGGTAGCCACGAAGTGGGGAACGAGTGACTCCCAGGCCGCCAGGACCGGCGCCTTCACCGAGGCCAGATCGGCGATCACCGCCCCCTCCGGCAGGGCTGCCAGCAGTTCAGGCGAAGGCTCCAGCAACTGATCGAGCGGCAGAGCCAGCAGCACCATCGCGCAGCCCGTGAGCACCGCCGGATCCGTACTCACCTGGCTGGCCAGGCCGCGCTGCCGTGCTCGCTCCGCCGTGGCGGGGCGATGGACCAGCCCGCGAACCTCAACGCCAAGGGCCATCAGGTCAAGGCCGATCGAGCCGCCGATCAGGCCCAGGCCCACCACTCCCACCGGTCTTTCATGCCAGAGGGTTGTCATCGCTGGTACGGCCCACTGGCTCCACCTTCCTACGATTCCGCGATGTTGGAAGCCCGCGCCCACCAGCAGCTCAAGCAGCTCCTGCGCCAGGAGGGCGGCATCCGCTGGCCGCACCACCTGACCATGAGCCGGCTGGTGGCGCGCAGCCTGCGGCGCGCTGATCACACACTGGTGCGCCTGACCCCGGGCAGCGACCCCGACTGGCTGGTGGGCCTGCTGGTACCCCTGGCCCTGGGGGAAGCTTCGATCGCCATGGTGGTCAGCGATCCCCTGCGCCGACGCCTGCAGCAGGTGGAGATTCCAAGGCTGAAAACTGTTGGCCTGCAACTGCCCTGCTGGGAAGGATCCCCCGGCGCCCCCGGGGTGGCTTCCCTCTGGCTGCTGAACCACGCCGAGCTGGAGCTGGCCTGGCGCCAGGGCCAGCTAGCGGAGCGGCAACTGGTCGTACCGGAGGCCGAGCGGCTGCACCAGCAACTGCGTCTTGCCCTGGATCGTCCGATCGACAACGGCGACTGGGAGCGACTGCGTCGGGTTCTGCCCAGCGCCGAACCCAGCCTGCTGGCGCTGCATGAGCGCATGAGCCGTCGAATCTTCGCCCATCCCCCCACACCCTCGGGACAGGTCCCGATCAGCCCCGAGGAGGAAGCTCCTCTGCGGCACCTGCTGGCGCTGCTGGGGCCCCTGCCGGAGGCCTGGCAGCTCTGGCAGTCCGCTGTTGGGCCCGGCTGGGCCAGCTGGGCCAGCGTCGACCGGCAGCTGCTGCAGTGGCGTCTGCACCGCCAGCCACTCGAACCACTGGAGGCCATGGAGGGCCTGCTCCACAGTCGCGGCGTCGTGCTGGTGGGCCAGCTCGGGCGGAACGCCGCTCTGGCCGGCATCAATCCACAGGTGAATGTGAACCTCTCGGATCCGCCCCTCTCCGATCCGCTGCCCCTCTATGCCCCCCTGGGCCAACCCTTCCCCAACAGCCCGCATTTCGGCACCCATCTGCTTGATCACTGCCGGCGACTGGTGTTGGGCCAGAGCGGCCTGACGATCGTGCTGGTGGATGAGCACTCCCAGCGGCTCAGCCTCGCCAGCGCCCTGGCGGCGGAGTTCGGCCGCCGGGTGGGACATGAAACCACCGCACCCGAGAGCAACGGAGTGATCTGCTGCGGCTGGCAGTGGTGGCTGGACCATCAGGGGCGGCTGCCGCTGCCGCGCCAGGTGATCGTCGGGCCACTACCGATCGCCAGCCTCGAAGACCCCCTCACGGCGGCACGGGTCAACCGACTGCGCCAGGCTGGCCACGATTGGTTCCGGGAACTGCTGCTGCCGGAAGCCATGATCCGTCTCCAGTTGTCGCTGGCGGGGCTGCGCCGGGGCGGCGGGCGGCTGGCGGTGCTGGACGGACGCCTGCGCAGCCGCAGCTGGGGTCACCAGGTGCTCAGCGCCCTGGAGCCCTGGGTGGCCCTGAACAGATTGTTGCCGCTCTGAGCAAGGCCGGATCAGGCGACCACAGCGAAGCCCGTAGCCTGTTGCCAGCCAGGTTGTCGCCGGGAAGCATGGGAGAGGCCAAACGCCGCACGGAACAGGGATTACCGCCTCGCGGGCCGCAGAAGAACTCCAGCTCTGCCAAGGACACCTCACCGCGGCTGGCCCCCTGGCTGCCATTGACCCGCCGCCAGGCCGACCGCTTCATTCAGGTCTCCACCCAGGGGGCCTGGATTGGCATTGCTGCCCTGGTGCTGTTCTGGATCACAGTGCGCTTCATCGGACCCTCCGTCGGCTGGTGGAACCTCTCCGATTGATCGGGTGCGCCTTTGCCCACACCAGAGCTCAGCCGTGGCAGAAAATGGAAGAAAACATTAGAATCCCCCCAATTCCTGAGCTGGCCGATGTTTCCCCGCCTCGCTGAGCAATACCGCTCCGTAGTGCTCGACCTGGTGATGAGCCTGCAGGCCTTGGCAAGCAGCCTGCAGCGCAAAGGCCTGGTAGCCACCTGCTATGTGTGCGGTGATGGCCGGGATGGCCATGGCGCATCGTTCGTGGCCGACCTCGGAGACGCCCATATGGTGAGCTTCCTGGTCTCCGATTTCGGGATCAGCTGGGTGGAATCTCGCAACGGCTGCGAACTGGTGAAGCTCGAAGGCGCTGAGGCCATCCAGGAACTGCAGCGGGTTGCCACCTTCCTGCAGGACGCTCAACCGTGCGCCCCAACTCCTGCGGCCACCGGGCAAGATCCCGAGGCCAGCAGGCTTGAGGCTCCCCTGATCTGATCTGAGCTCTGCTGCGCCCCCTGATCTCAGCTGACAGCCGGCTCCAGAGCATCAGCACCGTGCTCCATCGCTGATTCGGTGGATTCCGAGGCAGACGAAGCGTTCGAGCTGGTGGCGGCCAGCTTGGCGGCCGCCGCTGCCAGTGGCTTGAGCGAATTGGCGGTCACATCAGCACCCTCGGTGAGCTTGCGCCTGACCTCGGCCTCGATCTGCTCCTTCTGCTCCGGGTTCTGCTCCAACCAGGTGATGGTGTTGTCGCGGCCCTGACCGATGTTGTCACCGCCGTAGCTGTACCAGGCACCCTTGCGGATCACCACACCGGTTTCCTCGGCCAGGTCAATCACACAGCCCAGGGTGCTGATACCACGCCCGAAGAGAATATCGAATTCGGCGATTCGGAACGGGGGCGCCACCTTGTTCTTGGCCACCTTCACCTTGGCACGGATGCCGTATTCCTCCGTACCGCGCTTGAGGGTCTGGATGCGACGGATATCGAGCCGCACCGAGGCATAGAACTTGAGGGCATTGCCGCCGGTGGTGGTTTCAGGGTTGCCGTAGGTGACGCCGATCTTCTGGCGCAGCTGGTTGAGAAAGATCACCGTGCAACCCGACTTGCCGATGTTGCCGGTGATCTTGCGCATCGCCTGGCTCATCAGGCGGGCCTGGCTGCCGACGGCCAGATCACCCATTTCCCCCTCAATCTCAGCCCGCGGAGTGAGAGCCGCCACAGAGTCGATAACAACGATATCGACGGCGGCGGAGCGCACCAGCTGATCGACGATCTCCAGGGCCATTTCACCCGTATCGGGCTGGGACACCAGCAGATTTTCAACATCAACGCCCAAGGCAGCTGCGTAGACCGGGTCGAGTGCATGCTCCGCATCCACGAAAGCGGCCACCCCGCCTCGCCGCTGCGCTTCGGCGATGGCGTGGAGGGTGAGGGTGGTCTTGCCGGAACTCTCAGGCCCGTAGACCTCCACCACCCGGCCCTTGGGATATCCGCCGCCCAGAGCCAGATCGAGGGTGAGGGCACCGGTGGACATCGTTTCCACCCGCATCCGGGAGGCATCCCCGAGGCGCATGATCGAGCCCTTGCCGAAGTTGCGCTCGATCTGGCCGAGCACAAGGTTGAGGGCCTTGTCGCGTTCCGCTGCGCCGGCCGCTGACGCGCTCGAGGAGCGGGGCTGGGCCGACCTGAGGTCGGTGCTCTTGGGGTCGACAGGCATGGTCAGAAGAAAACGAAGGAACGGGCCGGAAAGGGACGGACCCCAGGGGATGTCGCCGTGCGGCCTCACAGCTACAGGTGCCACCAAAGCCGATGGATGTATCAGGGCGGTGGCAAAACAGCGGCAGCAGGCCCCTGCCGCCGGGTAGCTCAGAATTAGTACAGGCGTACGCTAGCGGATCAGGGCCACGTAGCCAAGGGGGCCGCGAAGGCCGCCGGCTCCAGCACCGCCAGCCCCTCGGGCAGAGCGATCAGATCGTGGGGCCCCAGGTAGCCCCAGCTCACCAGGAAACAGCGCACCGCCTCCAGTCCAGCGGTGGCGCGCACCGCCTCGAGCGTGGGCCGGCGGTCCTCGATGAACCAGAGCGGCCGCTGCAGCGCGCGCAGGCGCAGCAGCACCTCGGGCTTGCTGCCGTCCTCGTGGCCGAAGGTGTACAGAGGATCGAGGTCCTGGGCCGCGAGCAGCTCCCGGGCGAAGGCGCCGCCCTTGGTGGTGAGCACGGCCCAGTCGGCAGGCTCCGCTGCCAGGGCCCGCAGCCGCTGCGGCACTCCGGGGTAGGGCCGGTGCAGCGCCAGCCAATGCCTGCGATCGGCCGCAATGGCCTGCCGGCGCACTTCTTCGAGGGTGGCCTGCAAGGTCTCGGGGCTCCAGCCCCAGTGGGCCAGCGCTGGAGCCAGGGCCTCGTCGTAGTCCGCCCCCGGGGCGGTGAGGTCGCTGGAGCTGCGGGACAGCTCCGCGGCCACCAGCACCATCTCCCAGCCCTTGTGGATCAGCGGGCGCAGCCGGGCGAAGGCAACGGGAGCCTGCTCGGGAAGGGTGAGGTCCGGCCGCAGCTTCAGGACCGCCTGGCGAGCTGCCCACCAGTACTCCGCCATGCCGTCGACGAGGACGCCATCGAAGTCGAACACCAGCAGTGGGCTGGGGGTCACGCAGGGATCTCTCAGAACTGGGCCGCTAGGATTCGAACCTAGGAATGGCGGGACCAAAACCCGCTGCCTTACCACTTGGCGACGGCCCAAAGCTCCAGCGGCGGCCTTCCAATCCAGTCGATCCATGGGGATGGATCCGGGTTGGTCGAGCGCTTGGCCGGTTGCCTTGTTAGTTACCCACAGCGGGCCGTCCTTCGTCAATCTCTGAATGCCGGCAGCGAACCTGCCAACCCGTGCCGGGCCCTTTCATGGAGGAAAGACCCGCAGCCGCCGCAGGTCGCCGCTGCCGAATTCGGCACTGCGCAGGCCGTAGCCATTCACCTGATCGGCCTGGATGCCTCGCACCGACGGACTTCGGGGCAACAGCTCCACCGGCCGTCCCTGGAGAAGCACCACCTGCTCCACCGCCAGACGGCATTCCTCCATGGCGCCATGGGCGTCATCAGGGGCGCTGACAGGGTCAGTGGCAGCTGCCGTCCCTTCTCCGCCGCGACGGCGCAACAGCCGCTCCACTCCGCGTTGGATCTGGGGAAGGGTGTCGGCCTTGATCACCAGGATCGGCACATGCCGCTCGAGGGCCTGGCTGCGTACCTGGGGTTCGCGACCGAGCTGCTGGCGCAGGCTCAGCACCGCATCGGCGTCCTCCACCTGGCTGGCGCGCTGCACGGGCAACTGACGGCTGCGCACCACCTGCTCCAGCAACTGGGGGCTGACCCCGCAGCAGTAGAGGCGCAGGGGAGGGGCCGCAGGGGAAGGGGATGCCGAGCGGCGATGGGGCGGGAGCAGCTCTGGATCGGGCAGGGGCACCGGTGCCAGGGCTGAGCTGGGGGCTGAGGCTGAGCGGTCCCCAGCCAGAAGCGGACCACGCCGCGGCATCCGGGGGGGAGAGCGAAGACCGGGTTCGGGATCATCGAGTCGCAGCAGGCCGTCGCTGCCCAGCTCACGAACCTGGGGACGTACCGGCTGCCCTCGCAGCTGCTGATCAACGGTGCGGGCCACGTCACGGTGCACCAGCCAGCGGCTGCGGCTGTGCATCTCCACCGCCAGGGGGAAGGTGGGGTCAGCGCAGCGCTCGAGCACCGTCTTCTGGGAACCACGCCGGCGGGCCTCCTCATCCCCCAGGGTGACCGACTGAATGCCCCCGATCAGATCGGCCAGGGTGGGGTTCTTGATCAGGTTGGCCAGCTCGTTGCCGTGGGCTGTGGCCACCAGCATCACGCCGCGCTCGGCGATGGTGCGGGCAGCCTGGGCCTCGAGTTCGGTGCCGATCTCATCGATCACGATCACCTCGGGCATGTGGTTTTCCACCGCCTCGATCATCACCTGATGCTGTTGCTCAGGCCTCGCCACCTGCATGCGTCTGGCCCGGCCGATGGCGGGATGGGGAATGTCTCCGTCGCCGGCGATCTCGTTGCTGGTGTCGATCACCACCACCCGCCGCTCCAGGTCGTCGGCCAGCACCCGGGCGATCTCCCGCAGTGCCGTGGTCTTGCCCACACCGGGCCGTCCCATCAGCAGCAGCGACTGGCCGCTGTCGAGCAGGTCGCGCACCATCGCCACCGTGCCGAACACCGCCCGGCCCACCCGGCAGGTGAGCCCGACCACCTCCCCACCGCGGTTGCGGATCGCACTGATGCGATGCAGGGTGCGCTCGATACCGGCCCGGTTGTCGCCGCCGAAGGACCCGAGCCGCTGCACCACCGCCGCCAGATCGGCCCGCTCGATCGGCCGCTGATCCAGCAGCTGGGCGCGGCCCGGATAGCGAGCTTCGGGTGCACGGCCCAGGTCGAGCACCACCTCCAGCAACTGATCACGGCTGAGCGGGCTCGCCAGCGCTTCAGCGACACGCTCGGGCAACACCTCCAGCAGGCGATCGAGATCGTCGGTGATCCGCTGGGGGGTGATTAGCCGGGCGGCCGCGGCAGTGGCGGCAACGCTTGGACTGGGCATGGACACGGCCCATCTGCACCAACGTTCTAGCCATCAGCGGCCAGCCAGGGGGAGACAAGCTCCTGCGCCAGCGCCAGGGCCTGGGGCCAGAGGGCCGGCTCATCGAGCAGACGCCGGCCACGTCGTTCCGCCTCCAGCACCAGGGGGGAGAGCAGCCGGCGAGCCAGACCACCGAAGGCCACCCCGGCGGCGGCAGTACGAGCGGCCTGAGCGCCCCCGCTGCGCTGGTGCAGCAGCGGCAGGCTGCGGCCGTTGGTGCCGCCAGCGAGTTGCAGTGGCCCCGGCGGCGCCAGCCGGCGCACGGCAAGCAGCAGGTTGACGGCGGCATGGGCCGTGCCATCGCCCACATCACCACTCATCGGGCGGCCATCGAGTTGCCAGAGGGGACGGAAGCGATGGCGGCGCAGCAGGACGAACCGCTGCCAGAGCTCGCGGGCCAGGGTCGCCGGGCTGGCGTCAGGGGAGGGGGCAGCGGCGGCCGCGCCGGCCTCAAGGCCACAACTGACGGCCAGGCGCCGCAAGGGCAGGCCCGAGGCCGCCACCTGCTCCAGCCGCCGGGCGAAGGCCTCTCCCCGGCCCAGGCAGGTATGGATCTCCACCGCATCCGGGCGCAGGCGAGCGAGGAGCTCCGGCACTGCCGAGGCTTCGAGTCCATGACTGCGGGCCTCGATCAGTCCGTGGGGGCAGGCGGGCAAGCAGCGGCCACAGCCGTAGCAGCGCTCCCTGGTCACACCGGCCCCGGCCGGGATCGCCTCTGCAGGGCAGACACGGGCGCAGGGCCTGGGGCAGTCGGCCGGGCAACGGCTGGGATCGAACCAGGCCTTGCGGAAGTGGGGATCGTCGCCGTCGCTGAGGCTGAGCATCAGCCAGGGGGTACTCAGCTCAGGCCGCTGCTCACGGGCCCAGCGCAGGCCCCGGCGGGCGGCGGCCACCACCGCTTCATCAGCGGCCACATCAATGCAATGAACCCCAGCAAGGGCATAGAGCCCGCAGAGGTCTTCGATGGCAGCGAGATCCTGATTGCTGGCCCCGCAGATCAACTTGACCCAGTGACCACAGGCGAGAGCCTGGTCAGGCGGCAACCATCTCCTCCAAAGGCTTCCAGCGCAGACTGCGGGACCCGCCCAGCTCCGCCACGATCTTCAGCCGGGGCTCGCGCCGGGTGAGCGAACAGAGCGACTGCAGCTCCGCCGAGGAGAGCACCTGAGCCTCCAGCAGCCACAACACCATGGGCTTGATGCCCTCCAGCAAGGCCCCCAACTGGGGCATCACCCGCTGCACCTCGCCCACGGCGGCCCCACGGCCCACGCTGTGATGGCCAAGGTGGGGCGGACGGACCCCATGACTCTGGAACAGGAAGACCTCGGGGTCACCCAGGCCCCGGGCCGAAGTGATCTGAGCGCCGTACCCAGCTGCGCGCAGGCGGCGCAGCAGTCGGGTCTCAGCACCTCCTTCCAGAGGGGCGTAAAGGGCGAGGGCGCCGGCCTTCTCCAAGTCCTGACGGAAGCGGCGACCTGAGAGCAGCAGAGGCATGGGGCGGCTTCAGAACTGTTGGCGAAAGTCTGACAGGGGAGAGAAGAATGTGGCCGGAGTCGATAGGGTATGGTGTTCTCTTGTGCATCTGATCTGCGCCCGACCGCTAGCCGGGCCTCCAGATCAATGTGCGGGATCGTCGCTGGCGACGGTCTCTTCTGGTCAGTGCGGCCAGGCTTGCCGGTTTGCTCCGCGCAATGCCCAACCGCCGGGATACTGCCGCCTTGCCCAGCAGGCGCGGACAAGTCCCAGCCAACTGTTTCGCCAACCGCTAGCCCACCCGAAACCGCCCCGGAGCTTCCGCTCCCCAGCGGCTCGGGAGCCAGTTTTTCTGGCCAAGCGCGTCTGCACGAATCAGTATCGAGTGGCTCGCACCCGTGCGCGTCACTGTCCTGCTGGCGTTTCTCCCTCCTATGTCCTTCGGCATCCTTGGGAAAAAACTGGGCATGTCTCAGTTTTTCGACCCCAACGGCAAATCCATCCCGGTCACCGTGATCGAGGCTGGTCCTTGCCGCATCACCCAACTCAAAACTCCTGCCACCGACGGCTACAGCGCCGCTCAGATCGGTTTCGGTGAGATCCGCGAGAAGCTCGTCAACAAGCCTGCGGCCGGTCACCTGGCCAAGTCAGGCGATGGGCTGCTGCGTCATCTGCAGGAATACCGGCTGGAGTCCCTTGACGGCCTCGAGCTCGGCGCCTCCATCACTGTCGAGGCCTTCGAAGCCGGACAGAAAGTGGACGTCAGCGGCGACACGGTCGGCCGGGGCTTCTCCGGCTACCAGAAGCGCCATGGCTTCAGTCGTGGCCCGATGAGCCACGGCTCCAAGAACCATCGCGAACCCGGATCCACCGGTGCCGGCACCACGCCCGGTCGGGTCTATCCGGGTAAACGCATGGCTGGCCGCTACGGCGGCAAGCAGATCACCACCCGCGGCCTCACCATCCTCAAGGTGGACAACGAGCGCAACCTTTTGGTGGTGAAGGGTTCGGTGCCCGGCAAGCCCGGCGCCCTGCTCAGCATCCGTCCCGCCCTGCGGGTCGGCGCCAAGGCCGCGAACTGAGGAGAAATCAGATGGTGAATTGTGTTGTGCGCGATTGGCAGGGAAAGGAAGCCGGCGAGGCCAGCCTTGACCTGAAAGTCGCCAAGAAATCATCCGCCGCCGACCTGGTGCACAGGGCGGTGGTCAGGCAGCTGGCCAATGCCCGACAGGGCACTGCCAGCACCCTCACCCGGGCAGAGGTCCGTGGTGGTGGCCGCAAGCCCTACAAGCAGAAGGGAACGGGCCGGGCCAGGCAGGGCTCGATTCGCACCCCCCTGCGCCCTGGTGGTGGTGTGATCTTCGGGCCCAAGCCCCGTAGTTACACCCTGGCGATGAACCGCAAGGAACGTCGTCTGGCCCTGCGCACGGCCCTGATCAGCCGCGCCGCAGACATCCTCGTTGTCAAAGGCTTCGCCGCCGGTCTTGAGGTTCCCAAAACCAAGGAGATCGTGGCGGCTCTGGAGCGCTGGCAGGTGCCGGCTGGCAGCAAGGTGCTGCTCGTGATCGATGCCCCCAGCGACGTGGTTCGCCGTTCGGTGCGCAACCTTGAGAAAGTGAAGCTGATCGCCGCTGATCAGCTCAACGTGTTCGACCTGCTCCACGCCAATGTGCTGGTGTTGAGCGAAGAGGCACTGGCGAAGATTCAGGAGATTTACGGCGATGACTGAGCGTTTCAATGGCCGGCTCGCGGATGTGATCCGCAAGCCGCTGATCACCGAAAAAGCCACCCGTGCCCTGGAACTCAACCAGTACACGTTCGAGGTGGATCCCCGGGCCGCCAAGCCCGACATCAAGGCTGCCGTCGAACATCTCTTCGATGTGCATGTGGTCGGGGTCAGCACCATGAATCCCCCCCGCCGCAGCCGGCGGGTCGGGCGCTTCGCCGGCAAGCGTGCCCAGGTGAAGAAAGCCGTGGTGCGCCTCGCCCCTGGCGATGCCATCCAGTTGTTTCCAGAGGCCTGAGGGGTCTGAATCGTTATGGCAATCCGCAACTACCGCCCCTACACCCCCGGCACCCGCGGCCGCTCCTCCAGCGACTTCAGCGAAGTCACTGAGCGCCGTCCCGAGCGTTCGCTGGTGGTGGCCAAACACCGCCAGAAAGGTCGCAACAACCGCGGTGTGATCACCTGTCGCCACCGAGGTGGCGGCCACAAGCGCCTCTACCGCCTCGTCGACTTCCGTCGTGACAAGACCGGCGTGGTCGCCCGCGTGGCCGCCATCCACTACGACCCCCACCGCAATGCGCGGCTGGCGCTGCTCTTCTACACCGACGGCGAAAAGCGCTACATCCTGGCTCCCGCTGGCATCACAGTGGGCCAGACGGTCGTATCGGGTCCCGAGGCCCCGATTGAAGTGGGGAACGCCCTGCCGCTCTCGGCCATTCCTCTCGGATCCAGCGTCCACAACGTCGAGCTTTATGCCGGACGTGGCGGACAGATGGTGCGTACCGCCGGTGCCAGCGCCCAGGTGATGGCAAAGGAAGGCGACTACGTCGCCCTCAAGCTGCCCTCCACCGAAGTTCGGCTGGTGCGTCGTGAGTGCTTCGCCACCCTTGGCGAAGTGGGCAACGCTGAAGTGCGCAACACCAGCCTCGGCAAGGCCGGCCGCACCCGCTGGCTCGGCCGCCGTCCCCAGGTGCGCGGCAGTGTGATGAACCCGTGCGATCACCCCCACGGTGGTGGTGAAGGCCGGGCTCCGATCGGCCGCTCCGGTCCTGTCACACCCTGGGGCAAACCCGCCCTGGGCCTGAAAACCCGCAAACGCAACAAGCCCAGCAATCGGTTTGTGCTGCGGAAGCGTCGCCGCACCTCCAAGCGGAGCCGTGGCGGACGGGATTCCTGATGCTCAACACCGCACTGCTGTCTGCCTGATTCGCTATGGGACGTTCACTCAAAAAAGGGCCTTTCGTCGCCGACCACCTGCTGCGCAAGGTCGAAGCGCAGAACAGCGCTGGCGACAAGACCGTCATCAAGACCTGGTCACGGGCCTCCACAATCCTGCCGATGATGATCGGCCACACCATTGCCGTCCACAACGGCAAAAGCCATGTGCCGGTCTACGTGACCGAGCAGATGGTGGGCCACAAGCTGGGGGAATTCGCCCCCACCCGCACCTTCCGGGGCCACATCAAAGACAAAAAAGGTGCCCGTTAAGGAGCGAATCACCATGGCCAACACCACCCCCAGCCAAGAAGCCCGCGCCCACGGCCGCTACATCCGCGGTTCCGTGTCCAAGGTGCGTCGGGTGCTCGATCAGATCCGCGGCCGCACCTATCGCGAAGCGCTGATCCTGCTCGAGTTCATGCCCTACCGCTCCACCGGACCAATCACCAAGGTGCTCCGCTCCGCTGTGGCCAACGCCGAGCACAACATGGGCCTCGATCCGGCCTCGCTCGTGATCAGCACCGCAATCGCCGATATGGGTCCCTCCCTGAAGCGCTTCCGGCCACGGGCCCAGGGCCGTGCTTACGCCATCAAAAAGCAAACCTGCCACATCAGCATTGCTGTGGCTCCTTCCGCCTGACCCCCGAGGACACCGCCCGATGGGACACAAGATCCATCCAACCGGCCTGCGCCTGGGGATCACCCAGGACCACCGCTCCCGTTGGTACGCCCCCAGCAAGACCTACCCGATCCTCCTCCAGGAGGATGACCGGATTCGCTGCTTCATTCACAAGAAGTACGCCTCAGCCGGCATCAGCGATGTGCTGATCGCCCGCAAGGCCGATCAGCTGGAGGTCGAGCTCAAGACAGCCCGGCCTGGTGTGCTGGTGGGACGCCAGGGCAGCGGCATCGAAGAACTGCGCGCAGGCATCCAGAAAACCGTCGGTGATCGCAACCGCCAGGTGCGCATCAACGTGGTGGAAGTGGAGCGGGTTGACGCCGATGCGTTCCTGCTGGCCGAATACATCGCCCAGCAACTGGAGAAGCGGGTGGCGTTCCGCCGAGTCATGCGCATGACCGTGCAGCGTGCCCAACGGGCAGGCGTGCTCGGCCTCAAGATCCAGGTGAGCGGACGCCTCAACGGCGCCGAAATCGCCAGGACCGAATGGACCCGGGAAGGCCGGGTTCCGCTGCATACACTCCGCGCCGACATCGACTACGCAACCAAGGTGGCCACCACCACCTATGGGGTGCTGGGAATCAAGGTGTGGGTGTTCAAAGGAGAAGTGCTTCCTGGTCAACAGGAAAAACTCCCCGTCGGGGCAGCACCACGGCGCCGCGCCAATCGCCGGCCCCAACAGTTCGAAGACCGCTCCAACGAGGAGTGAGCAGGAAGCCTGAACCATGCTGAGTCCACGTCGCGTCAAATTCCGCAAACAACAGCGAGGCCGCATGTGCGGTGTCGCCAGCCGGGGCAACACCATTGCCTTCGGTCAGTTTGCGCTGCAGGCCCAGGAATGCGGGTGGATCACCTCCCGACAGATTGAGGCCAGCCGCCGGGCCATGACCCGCTACGTCAAGCGGGGAGGAAAGATCTGGATCCGGATCTTCCCTGACAAGCCCGTCACCATGCGCCCTGCCGAAACCCGTATGGGTTCTGGTAAGGGCAACCCCGAGTTCTGGGTGGCTGTCATCAAGCCCGGTCGCATTCTCTTTGAAATGGGCGGTCCCGAAATCACCGAAGCCATTGCCAAGGAGGCCATGCGCCTGGCCCAGTACAAGCTCCCCATCAAGACCAAGTTCCTGGCCCTTGACGAGCAGGCGACCGCGGTCGAACCGGAGACCACCGTTCCTGTGGAGTCCTGAACCCATGGCCCGTCCTGACATCGCCGAGGTGCGCAAGCTCACCGACGCCGAAATCAGCGAACAGATCAACGGCTGCCGCCGCGATCTCTTCGATCTGCGCTTCCAGCAGGCCACCCGCCGGCTGGAACAACCCCACCGCTTCAAGGAAAGCCGCATCAAGCTGGCCCACCTCCTGACGGTGCAGAAGGAGCGTCAGAGCTCCGCCCCCTCCGCCTCCTGATCCCCCCCACACCACCCATGGCACTCAAGGAAAGGGTCGGCGTCGTCGTCAGCGACAAGATGGACAAAACAGTGGTGGTGGCGGTTGAAAACCGCTTCCCCCATCCCATCTACCAGAAGACCGTCAGCCGCACCACCCGTTACAAAGCCCACGACGAGGACAATCGTTGTCGCGTGGGTGATCGGGTCCGCATCACCGAAACCCGTCCCCTCAGCCGTACCAAGCGCTGGGCCGTGGCCGAAGTTTTCACCACATCCGGCGCGAGCTGAGAACACCCCACCATGATTCAGCAGGAAACTTATCTCAACGTCGCTGACAACAGCGGCGCGAAGCGTATCCAATGCATTCGGGTGCTGGGTACCAATCGTCGCTATGCCCATGTGGGCGATGTCATCGTGGCCGCCGTCAAGGACGCCATGCCCAACATGGGCGTCAAGAAGTCGGATGTGGTCAAGGCCGTGGTGGTTCGCACCAGGGCCACCCTGCGTCGGGACACCGGCAATGCGATTCGCTTCGACGACAATGCCGCCGTGATCCTGGGCACCGACAACAACCCCAAAGGCACACGGGTTTTCGGACCCGTTGCCCGGGAACTGCGGGAGCGCAACTTCACCAAAATCGTGTCTCTCGCCCCGGAGGTGATCTGAGATGGCCACAGCCACCCCAAAACCCAGGCCCGTTCACAGGGTCAAGATGCGCATCCGCAAGGGTGACACCGTCAAGGTGATTGCCGGCAAGGACAAGGGCAAGACCGGTGAGGTCCTGCGCACCCTTCCCGATGAAAACCGTGTGGTCGTGCAGGGCATCAACCTGCGCACCCGCCACATGAAGCCCACTCAAGAAGGCGAATCAGGCCGCATCCTCACCGAAGAGGCCTCCATCCACGCGTCCAACGTGATGGTGTTTTCAACCACCAGCAACGTCCCCAGCCGGGTGGAGCTCGTCGTCGAAGCCGACGGCACCAAGAAGCGCCGCCTCAAGAAGACGGGTGAAGTCCTTGCCTGAGGGCACTGACAACCGCTCCCACCGCTGAACGCAACCCCGTCCGCTTTCTGACAACGCCCAGAAGCGCATTCCCCTACCCCCGCCATGTCACTCAAACAGCGCTATCGGGAGACGATCCAGCCCAAGTTGCTCAAGGATCTGACCCTCTCGAACATCCATGAAGTCCCCAAGGTGGTGAAGGTCACCGTCAACAGGGGGCTTGGCGAAGCCGCCCAGAACGCCAAGGCTCTTGAAGCCTCGATCAGCGAGCTGGCCACGATCACCGGACAGAAGGTGGTTGTGACGCGCGCCAAGAAAGCCATCGCCGGCTTCAAGCTTCGCCAAGGGATGCCGATCGGGGTTGTTGTCACCCTGCGGGGGGACCGGATGTACGCCTTCCTGGAGCGCCTGATCAACCTGGCCCTGCCGCGCATCCGCGACTTTCGCGGGGTCAGCCCCAAGAGCTTCGACGGTAGGGGCAATTACACCCTGGGGGTGCGGGAGCAGATCATCTTCCCCGAAATTTCCTACGACAAGATCGACGCCATTCGTGGCATGGACATCACCATCGTGACCAGCGCCCGCAACGACGAAGAGGGCCGGGCCCTCCTCCGCGAGATGGGAATGCCGTTCCGCAGCAACTGAGCCCTCCTCGGATCCCAACCATGGCCAATCACGACCCGATTTCCGACATGCTCACCCGCATCCGCAATGCGAGTGAAAAGAAGCATCAGACCACCAAGGTGCCCGCTTCACGCCTTTCCCACAGCATCGCCAAGGTGCTGCAGCACGAAGGCTTCATCGCCCAGATCAGTGAGGAAGGAGAAGGCGTCGAACGCTTCCTCGTTCTCGAGCTGAAGTACAGCGGCAAGCATCGTCAGCCCACCATCCGCTCGGTGCAGCGGGTCAGCAAGCCTGGCCTGCGCATCTACAAGAACACCCGTCAGCTTCCCAAGGTCCTCGGCGGCCTCGGCGTGGCGATCATCTCCACGTCAAAAGGGGTGATGAGCGACCGTGATGCCCGCAAGCAGGGCGTTGGCGGTGAAGTGCTTTGCTACATCTATTGATCTGGGAGTTGATCCATGTCACGTATTGGTAAAGCGCCGATCCCCATTCCCGACAAGGTGAACGTCACCCTGTCAGGTCTGGCGGTCACGGTCAAAGGTCCCAAGGGCGAGCTCCGCCGCACCCTTCCCGATGGTGTGGCTGTCAGCCAGCAGGAGAACACCCTGGTGGTCACCCCTTCCAACGGAAGCCGCCGTTCCCGTGAGCGTCACGGCCTCTGCCGCACCCTCGTCGCCAACATGGTCGAGGGCGTCAGTCAGGGCTTCACCCGCAAGCTCGAGATCATCGGCGTGGGCTACCGCGCCCAGGTCCAGGGTCGCAAGCTCGTGGTCAGCGCCGGCTACAGCCACCCTGTGGAGGTGAATCCCCCCGAAGGCGTGAGCTTCACGGTCGAAGGCACCACCCAGGTGATGGTGTCCGGCGCCGACAAGGAGCTGGTTGGCAATGAAGCCGCCAAGATCCGCGCCATCCGGCCGCCTGAGCCCTACAAAGGCAAGGGCATCAAGTACGCGGGCGAGCGCATCCTGCGCAAGGCCGGCAAGACCGGTAAGAAATGAGGCCTGCCTGAGCGTTCCCACCCTGTACTGCCATGTCCACCCTTTCCAGAAAACAGCAGACCCAGAAGCGTCACCGCCGTCTGCGTCGCCATCTCAACGGAACCTCCGACCGTCCGCGGTTGGCCGTGTTCCGCTCCAACAACCACATCTACGCCCAGGTCATCGACGACGCGGCCCAGACAACCCTCTGTGCGGCATCGACCCTCGACAAGGATCTGCGCAGCAGCCTCGAGTCCAGTGCCTCCTGTGACGCCTCCGTCGCCGTGGGTCAGCTGCTGGCCACCCGTGCCATCGCCAAGGGCATCCAGCAGGTGGTCTTCGACCGCGGTGGCAATCTGTACCACGGCCGGGTCAAGGCCCTAGCCGATGCCGCCCGGGAAGCGGGCCTTCAGTTCTGAACCGCCTCCAACCATGACCGAAACCAACGAACAGACCAGATCCAGCGACGTGCCCTCCGCGGCCGTCGGCGTTCCTGCCGGCACTGAAGGCCAGCAGGAGCGTCGCGGCGGCGGCAACCGCGGTGGCGGCGGTGGTGATCGCCGTGGCGGCAGTGGCGGCGGACGCCGGGGCGACAACCGCCGCGGCCAGGAGCGCGACTCCGAATGGCAGGAGCGGGTGGTGCAGATCCGCCGGGTCTCCAAGACCGTCAAAGGCGGCAAGAAGATGAGCTTCCGCGCCATCGTCGTGGTCGGCAACGAGCGCGGCCAGGTCGGTGTGGGCGTTGGCAAGGCCGGTGATGTGATCGGTGCCGTGCGCAAGGGCGTGGCCGATGGGAAGAAGCACCTGGTGAAGGTGCCCCTGACCCGCACCAGCTCGATCCCCACCGACGGCCGTGGTGTCGACGGCGCCGCCAGCATCCTGATGCGCCCCGCCGCCCCAGGTACCGGTGTGATCGCGGGGGGCTCGATCCGCACCGTGCTCGAGCTGGCCGGGATCAAGAACGTCCTGGCCAAGCGCCTCGGCAGCAAAACTCCCCTCAACAACGCCCGCGCCACCATCCAGGCGCTGCAGTCTCTGCGCACCCACAAAGAGACGGCCAAGGAACGGGGCATCTCCCTCGAGCAGATCTACTCCTGAGCCCCATGACCCTCTCTCTCAGCACCCTCACTCCCCAGACCGGTGCCCGTCGCCGCAAACTGCGCAAAGGCCGAGGCATTGCCGCCGGCCAGGGCGCCAGCTGCGGTTTCGGCATGCGCGGCCAGAAGTCCCGCTCGGGCCGTCCGACCCGCCCAGGCTTCGAGGGCGGTCAGATGCCCCTCTACCGGCGCCTGCCCAAGCTCAAGCATTTCCCGCTTGTGAACCCCAAGTACTTCACAGTGCTGAACGTGGGCAAACTGGCCGATCTTGAGGCTGGCAGCACCGTTAACCTCGATTCCCTCGTGGACGCTGGCCTTGTCACAAGCCCCAAGCACCCTCTGAAGATCCTCGGCAGCGGTGAACTGAGCGTCAAGCTCAAGGTCGAGGCCACCGCCTTCACCGCCTCGGCCCGCGCCAAGATCGAGGCAGCCGGTGGAACCTGCGAGCTGATCCCCTGATCGGCCAAGACCTGACCCCTGATCCTCACGGGTCCGCCAGGCAACCAGCCGTCTGCCGCCGTTGATCGGATGGGCAGGCGGCTTTGCCATCGTTGCCCCTTTTCCGCCAGTCCGTCCCTCGTCCCTTCTCGCCATGCTCGTCAGCCGGGGCCGCAACCCCAGTGCCGCGGAAATCATCACCCAGGTGATCCAGTC
The DNA here is from genome assembly GCF_002252625.1 of Synechococcus sp. 1G10. Lineage (GTDB taxonomy): Bacteria > Cyanobacteriota > Cyanobacteriia > PCC-6307 > Cyanobiaceae > Regnicoccus_A. The sequence continues at coordinate 99,598 of NZ_NQKW01000006.1, forward strand.
CAAGGGACTGAGGGATCGGGTTCTCACCACCCTGGGCCTGCTGTTGCTTGTGCGTCTGGGGATCTACATCCCAGTGCCGGGCATCGATCGCGTGGCCTTCCAGCAGTTCATCCAGCAGGGTGGCCAGCTGCTCGGCTTCCTGGACATCTTCACCGGCGGTGGCATCTCCACCCTGGGGGTGTTCGCCCTGGGAATCCTGCCATTCATCAACGCCTCGATCATCCTGCAGCTGCTGACAGCGGCCCTGCCCCAGCTGGAGGACCTCCAGAAGAACGAAGGTGAGGCCGGCCGGCGCAAGATCGCCCAGATCACCCGCTATGTGGCCCTGGGTTGGGGCCTGCTGCAAAGCATCGTATTCGCGCTGATCCTGCGTCAGTACGCACTCCCTGGCATTCCCGTGCCGGTATTCGTGATCCAGACCACCCTGGCGCTGGTCACCGGCTCGATGGTGGTGATGTGGATCAGCGAGGTGATCACCGAACGGGGGATCGGCCAGGGTGCCTCACTGGTGATCTTCGTGAATATCGTGGCCACCCTTCCAAGGGCGCTCGGCTCAACGGTGAAACTGGCCGAAAGCGGCGACCGGGCCACCATCGGGGGAATCGTGATCCTGGTGCTGATCTTCCTGGTCACGATCGTGGGCATCATCTTCGTGCAGGAGGGCAGCCGTCGCATCCCGATCGTGAGCGCCAAGCGCCAGGTGGGTCAGGCCAGTCTCGCCAGCCGCCAGAGCTACCTGCCGCTGAAGCTCAACCCCGGCGGGGTGATGCCGATCATCTTCGCTTCGGCGGTGGTCTTCCTGCCCCTGACGATTGCCAACATCACCAAGGCCCCCTGGCTGATTCAGCTGGCCGGCTATCTCAATCCCAACAGCAGCACCCCCTGGCTCTACGCCCTGATCTTCTTCGCTCTGATCTGTGGCTTTTCTCTCTTCTACGCCTCGCTCACCATCAATCCGATCGATATCGCCACCAACCTCAAGCGGGGGGGGGTGGCCATTCCCGGGGTGCGGCCCGGCTCGGCCACAGCCCAGTATCTGAGTGGCGTGCAGAACCGGCTGACCCTGCTCGGGGGGCTTTTCCTCGGAGCGGTGGCGATCATTCCCTCCGCGGTGGAAGGGGCCACCCAGGTGCGCACCTTCCAGGGTCTGGGGGCCACCTCCCTGCTGATTTTGGTTGGTGTCGCCATCGACACCGCCAAGCAGGTGCAGACCTATGTGATCTCCCAGCGCTACGAAGGACTGGTGCGGGAGTGATCCACCCCAGCCCAAAGCCACCGTTCCATTCCAGTCACCTCTCCCGCCATGTCCAAGCGCCTTCTTTTCCTCGGCCCACCAGGAGCCGGCAAAGGCACCCAGGCCCAACTGCTGGCCGCTGAACGCGATCTTCTCCACCTCTCCACCGGCGAGCTGTTGCGAGCCGAAGTTCAGGCAGGCACGGCGCTGGGTGCGGAAGCCCAGGCCGTCATGGCTCGGGGCGAACTGGTGAGCGACGCCCTGGTGCTGGCGATCGTGCGGGACCGCCTGATCAGCCATGACGGAGGCTGGCTGCTGGATGGCTTCCCCCGCAACCTGGCCCAGGCCGAAGCCCTCAGTGAACTGCTTGAGGAGCTGAACCAGCCGATCGAGTGTGTCGTGCTTCTCCAGCTCGACGACGGCATCCTGCTGCAGAGGCTGCTCAGCCGCGGGCGTGACGACGACAACGAAGCGGTGATCCGCAACCGCCTCGAGGTCTACCGCGAGCAGACAGCACCCCTGATCGCCTTCTACCGCCAGCTGGGCCTGATCCGGGAAGTGGAAGCCGAGGGAGCTGTGGAAACGGTGGCTCAACGGGTCGTGGATGGACTTGGTTGACTGGTGTGATACGTTAGCTGTTTGCAAAATGGAGAGCCACCGCCCATGAAGGTGCGTGCCTCAGTCAAGAAGATGTGCGAGAAGTGCCGCGTGATTCGTCGTCACGGCCGGGTGATGGTGATCTGCACCAATCCCAAGCACAAGCAACGCCAGGGCTGACCCTGCCGCGTTCTTCCTTCCCAAGTGCCCTTCGGGGCACACCGCCCTGCCTTTGCCGGCCGGGCTCCCTCTGCCCAACTGAATCGTTTTTTTCGTGGCTCGGATTTCCGGTGTCGATATCCCTCGCGACAAGAGGGTCGAGATTTCTCTCACGTACGTCTACGGGATCGGGCTCAACCGCGCCCAGAAGATTCTTGCCAAGGCCGGCGTCAACCCCGACATCCGCGTCAAGGACCTCGATGACGGCGATATCCAGAAATTGCGGGCAGCTGCCGAAACCTTCACCCTCGAGGGTGATCTGCGCCGTCAGGAGGGCATGGCCCTCAAGCGCCTGCAGGACATCGGCTGCCTCAGAGGCCGTCGCCATCGCATGGGTCTTCCCGTGCGCGGTCAACGCACCCGCACCAATGCACGCACCCGCCGCGGCGCCCGCAAGACCGTGGCCGGCAAGAAGAAGTAATCCGTCCGTCTGAACCCGGCTCCGCCGCTCAGTTTCACCACCCCATCACCCCACCAGGCCCCCGTCCATGGCGAAGCCAGCCAAGAAATCCGGCGCGAAAAAAACCAAGCGCAATGTGCCCAACGGTGTTGCGCACATTCAGAGCACCTTCAACAACACGATCGTGTCAATCACCGACACGGCCGGCGAGGTGATTTCTTGGTCGTCGGCCGGCGCGAGCGGCTTCAAGGGAGCTCGCAAGGGCACTCCTTTCGCCGCCCAGACTGCCGCTGAGGCTGCTGGCCGCCGCGCCCTGGAGCAGGGTATGCGTCAGATCGAGGTGCTGGTGCGCGGCCCCGGCTCAGGGCGTGAAACCGCCATCCGAGCACTGCAGGTGGCTGGCCTCGAGATCACCCTGATCCGGGACGTCACGCCCTTGCCCCACAACGGCTGCCGCCGCTCCAAGCGCCGCCGGGTCTGAATACTCGCTCCAAGCCGCTCTTCGGCGTTCCTCTTCACCACCATCAGGCCGTGCATCACTATCAGATCGATCGGGTCGAGCATCACATTGCCGACGACCGCTCCCAGACCGGTGTGTTCGTGATCGGGCCCCTGGACCGCGGTCAGGCCATCACCCTCGGCAACGCCCTGCGTCGGGTGCTGATGGGCGGCATGGAGGGCAGTGCCATCACCGCCGTGCGCATCGCCGGCGTCAACCATGAATACGCAACGATCCCTGGAGTGCGCGAAGACGTGCTCGACATCCTGCTGAACTGCAAGGAAGTCGTCGTCAACAGCCGCAATCGCGATCAGGAAATCGGACGGCTGATCGTGAACGGCCCCGCCAGCGTCACAGCCGCTGACCTGCAGTTCTCCTCCCAGGTTCAGGTGATCGATTTCGATCGCCCGATCGCCACCGTGGCTGAAGGTCACTCCCTGGAGCTTGAAGTCCACGTCGAGCGTGGCGTCGGCTACCGGCCGGTGGATCGTCATCACGAAGACACCAGCGCGATCGACCTGCTCCAGATCGATGCGGTGTTCATGCCGGTGCGACGGGTGAACTACACGGTCGATGAAACGGCCGTCGGCGAAGGCGGTTCGGCCCGTGAGCGTCTTCGCCTGGAGATCGTCACCAGTGGCTCGATCACACCCGACGATGCGATGGCCCAGGCCGCCAATCAGCTGATCCAGCTGTTCCAGCCCCTAGCCACTCTGACCATGGTCGAGGAGCCTGGCCTGGAACCCGAGCCCTCGGCCGAGAGCCAGATCCCCCTGGAGGAGCTGAACCTGTCGGTTCGCGCCTACAACTGCCTGAAGCGGGCCCAGGTCAATTCGGTCTCCGACCTGATGGGCTTCAGCTACGAGGATCTCCTCGAGATCAAGAACTTCGGCTCGAAGTCAGCTGATGAGGTGATCGAAGCTCTCGAGAGGATCGGCATCTCTCTGCCCCAGAGTCGCACCACAGCCTGAGCGGCACCCTTTCCCACCTTCCCCTCTTATCATTCCCCGGAACCATGCGACACCAGTGCCGCGTCCCCCTGCTCGGACGACCCGCCGACCAACGCAAAGCCCTCTTGCGTGGTCTCACCACTCAGCTGATCCGTGAAGGCCGCGTCACCACCACCAAGACCCGTGCCAAGGCCCTGCGTGATGAAGCCGAGCGGATGATCACCCTTGCCAAGGACGGCAGCCTGGCCGCCCGCCGTCGCGCCATCGCCTACATCTTCGACAAGCAGCTGGTTCACTCCCTGTTCGACAAGGCTCAGGAGCGATACGGCGAGCGCAGCGGGGGATATACCAGGATTATCCGCACCGTTCCACGCCGGGGTGACAACGCCGAGATGGCGATCATCGAGCTGGTCTGACACTCAACCAACGTCGGCGCGATCTTGCCCTCGCTCCCAGACCAGAGACCTCTCCACCGGATTGCTCTCTGCCTGCAGTACGAAGGCTCCTCATTCTGCGGCTGGCAACGCCAGCCGCAGCAGCCCAGTGTTCAGGAGACGCTGGAGCAGGCCATTGCCACGCTCGATCCTCATCGCCCCTTGCGGATCACAGCCGCCGGGAGGACCGACAGCGGTGTTCACGCAGCGGGTCAGGTGGTGCATTTCGAGGCCAGCGGACCGATTCCCGCCAAACGCTGGGCTGCTGCTCTCAACGGCCGCCTGCCGACCTCGATCCGGGTCAGGGCAGCTGCCTCCGTACCCTCCAGCTGGCACGCCTGCTTCTCCGCCAGCTACCGCCGCTACCGCTACACGCTCTACAACGGCCGTAAGCCCAACCTGTTTCTCTCCCCCTGGAGCTGGCACCGCTACCGGCAGCGCCTTGATGAGCGCGCCATGGCGGCCGCCCTGCGCGGATTGCTGGGCTTCCATGATTTCAGCGCCTTCCAGCGGGCAGGCAGCAGACGCGCCCATGCCCGCACCAAGGTCCAGGCCGTGAGCCTGGAGCGTCACGGCGACCTGGTCGTGGCCGAGATCCAGGCGAGCGGCTTTCTATACGGGATGGTTCGCCTGATCATGGGTCAGCTGGTGGCTGTGGGGGAAGGCCAGCTGAGCCTGGCTGGCTTCGAGGGGCGCTGGCGGCAGCGGGCCCGCTCGGAGGTCAAGGAGGCAGCCCCTGCCCACGGACTCTCTCTGCTGCGGGTTGGCTACCCAGCCTCTCCTTTCCCACTGTCTGCCTGGTATGATTGCCAACCGCGGCACTGGCTGGAATGCCAGGATCCGCCGGAGCTTCCTTCCCTGAGCCCGCCTCCGCTGTTCACCAGCCTTAAGGCGTGTTCGCCGCTGGATCACGTATCCAGTGGATACCCGGAAACGGGCCAAAGGGCCAAAGGTTAGGCTCAGGACTTGCGCGTCGTGCTGTTGGGGTCACCCTTCGACGCCGCCCTTCCGCCCCATGTCCAGCCCCATCCTCTCGGATGGCGCCTTACTCCGATCCGGCCTGCCGGTGCGATGAACAAGACCTCCGTTCCTTCTCTTGATTCCCTCGACCGCCAGTGGTTTCTGGTGGACGCCGAGAATCAGACTCTCGGCCGTCTGGCCAGCGAGGTGGCCAGTGTGCTGCGCGGCAAGAACAAGCCAACCTTCACCCCCCACCTGGACACCGGTGACTTCGTGGTCATCATCAACGCCGACAAGATCCGCATCAGCGGCAACAAGGCCAGCCAGAAGATCTACCGCCGTCATTCCGGTCGTCCTGGCGGCATGAAGACCGAAACCTTCGAGGCACTGCAGGCTCGCCTGCCCGAGAGGATTGTCGAGAAGGCCATCAAGGGCATGCTTCCTCACAACGCCCTCGGCCGTCAGTTGTTCCGCAAGCTGAAGGTGTACAAGGGTGCCGAGCATCCCCACACCGCCCAGCAGCCTCAGGTTCTGGCTCTCGATCCTTCTGCCACCGCCAAATGAGCACCGCTTCCAATCGCGTCGTCTACTGGGGCACCGGCCGCCGTAAAACGGCAGTAGCCCGCGTGCGTGTCGTTCCCGGCACCGGCTCGATCACCATCAATGGTCGCCCCGGCGACAACTACCTCAACTACAACCCCAGCTACCTCAGTGCAGTGAAGGCACCCCTTGACACACTGGGGCTCTCCACCGAGTACGACCTGCTTGTCAACGTCAGGGGCGGCGGTCTTACCGGTCAGGCCGATGCCATCAAGCAGGGAGCTGCCCGGGCCCTCTGTGAGCTCTCGCCGGACAACCGGAAGCCCCTCAAAACTGAAGGTCACCTCAGCCGCGATCCCCGGGCCAAGGAACGGCGTAAGTACGGCCTGAAGAAAGCCCGCAAAGCGCCCCAGTTCTCCAAGCGCTGATCCTTCCTCTCGGTATCCATTCCATTCCAGCCATGCCCAAGGCCGACATCCATCCCACTTGGTATCCCGACGCCAAGGTGATCTGTAACGGAGAGGTGGTGATGACCACCGGCTCCACCCAGCCAGAGCTGCACGTCGACGTCTGGAGTGGCAACCACCCCTTCTACACAGGCACCCAGAAGATCCTCGATACCGAGGGCCGCGTGGACCGTTTCATGCGCAAGTACGGCATGGGCAGTGCCGATACCGCCAGCACCAAGCCGAGCAGCGAAGAGCCCAAGGCCGAGGTTGAGGTCGAGGCCTGATCGCTCGAGATCCGCTTCAGAGACCGGACACTCCCCAGTGTCCGGCTTTGTGCTGTCTGCTCACCTGCCCCCATGGATTCATCCTTGCTGCGTGAGCGCCTTGAGGCTGCCGATCGCACCTTCCACGCGCTCGAGCGTCAGCTGGCAGATCCCGCCGTAGCCGCCGACCCCTCTGAGTTACGCCGTCTCTCCAAGGAACGGGCCCGGCTTGAGCCGCTGGCCACGGGCCTAAGCCACTGGCAGAGCCTGCAGCAGCAACTGAAGGATGCTCAGCAACTGGTGCGCCAGAGCAAGGGGGATTCCGAGATGGAGGCCCTGATCCAGGACGAGCTCACCCAGCTCGGAGGTCAGCTCGATGCACTCGAGCAAGAGCTCACCCTCGCCCTGCTCCCCAGTGACCCCCGTGATGAGCGCAGTGTGATGCTGGAGATCCGCGCCGGCACTGGGGGGGATGAAGCGGCACTTTGGGCCGGCGATCTCGCCCGGATGTACGAGCGCTTTGCCCAGGCCGTGGGCTGGAGCGTTCAGCCCCTCAGTGCTTCGGAATCCGACCTGGGCGGCTTCAAGGAGCTGATCCTGGCGATCCGCGGCGATGGCGTCTACAGCCAGCTCAAGTACGAGGCCGGCGTTCACCGGGTCCAGCGGGTGCCTGCCACCGAGTCCCAGGGACGGGTGCACACCTCCACCGCGACCGTGGCGGTGATGCCGGAGGCTGATCCGGTGGAGGTCCAGCTTGATCCCGCTGATCTCGACATCAGCACGGCCCGCTCAGGTGGAGCCGGCGGGCAGAACGTCAACAAGGTGGAAACAGCTGTGGATCTGCTGCACAAGCCAACGGGCATCCGGGTGTTCTGCACTCAGGAGCGCTCCCAGCTGCAGAACCGTGAGCGGGCTCTGGAGATCCTGCGGGCGAAGCTGCTGGAGAGGGAGCTGGCTGAGGCCGCTGCCGCCGAGAGTTCTGCCCGCCGTGCCCAGGTGGGCAGCGGTGAACGCAGCGAAAAGATCCGCACCTACAACGCCAAGGACAACCGGGTCACCGACCACCGCCTGGGGCGGAACTTCGCTCTTGAGCCGGTGCTGCAGGGACAGCTCGCCGAAATGATCGGCGCCTGCGTGGCGGCGGAGCAGAAAACCCGTCTGGAGCAACTGGTGGCCGAGGGCGCAGGCGCGGACTGAGGTCCAAGCTGAGGGGCGTCCCGAAAGCGTGCTTCAGGCCCCGATCACGTACTTGGCCCATTCCTGGCGACCGGAGCGGATGTGGCGGCTGGCCTCGAAGTAAAGGGTGCTCACCGGCCGCCTCGGCACCCGGGCCAGGGGCATGGCCGCTTCTCTGGGTGTGCGGCTGCCCTTGTGCACATTGCAGCGCAGGCAGGCCGTGGTGACGTTCTCCCAGGTGTCGGTTCCGCCGCGGCTGCGGGGGATCACATGGTCGATCGAGAGTTGCTCGCCCTGGTAGCCGCAGTATTGGCAGCTATGGCCATCACGCTGGAAGACGTTGCGTCGGGTCAGCGGCAACTGCTTGAAGGGCACCCGCACGAACTGGCGCAGACGGATCACCGAAGGCAGAAGCATCTCGCCACGGATCGGATGCTGAGAATCGTGCTCAAGACCTTCAGCCTTGCCCTTGAGCAGCATCACCGTGGCCCGACGCCAACTGGTGATGTTCAAAGGCTCATAGGATGCATTCAGGACCAGAACCTGGCTCACGGCGCATGGTCCACGGAAGGGGTGCCAGATCCCCAGATGGCCGCCATGCTAATGGGTCTGAGCCATCAGGCACGAGATTGGACTCACGGATCACATCAGATTGACCCTGCTGCGATGCCGGTCTGAGCTTGCACCGATGCCCCAGCCCTGCCAACAACTGCCAGTTGAGGATCCCCAGCGGTTCGGGGCACCCGGAGTGCACGCGCGGCAGAGGGCCTGGGTGGAGGTGGATGAGAAAGCAATCGAGAACAACGCCAGGGCGCTCGGCCGGTGGCTGGCTCCGGAGTCGTCGCTGATGGCAGTGGTCAAGGCCGATGGCTACGGCCATGGCGCCGCACCGGTGGCTCGCGCGGCCATGGCCGGTGGCGCAACCTCCCTGGGGGTGGCAACCCTGCAGGAAGGCATCGAGTTGCGCCAGTCGGGCCTGAAAGCGCCGGTACTGGTGATGGGGAATCTGATCCACCCCGACGAGCTGCGCAGCTGCCTGGAGTGGGAGCTGATGCCCACCATCAGCGGCATGCGCGAAGCTCTGCTTTGCCAGAATCTGGCCAGCGGCAGCGGCCGCTCCATGGCGCTGCACCTCAAGCTCGACACCGGCATGGCCCGGCTTGGAGTGGACTGGAGCGATGGGGTGAGGCTGCTGCAGGCCCTCCATGGTCTGGAGGCGACACATCTGGCTGGGATCTACTCCCATCTGGCCGATGCCGACTCTCCCGACCCGGGAGGTGGGGGACTGACCGCCGTTCAGCAGCAGCGCTTCGAGAGTGTGCTGCGCGGGGCCGTTGAGCTGGGGCTGCCCACCGGGGTGCGTCATCTGGCCAATTCAGCCGGCACCCTGCGCTGCCGCCAACTCCACTACGACCTGGTACGTGTGGGCCTGGCGCTTTACGGCCAGTCCCCTGCCGAGCACCTGAGCCACGCAGTGTCCCTGCAGCCCGCCATGAGCGTGCGCGCAAGGGTCTGCCTGATCCGCGAGGTGCCTGCCGGGGTTGGAGTGAGTTACGGCCACCGCTACCGCACCCGGCGTCCGACCAGGCTGGCGGTGGTCACGATCGGCTACGCCGATGGGGTGCCAAGGCTGCTCAGCAACCAGCAGGAAGTGCTGTTCGCCGGGCGCCGGCTGGCCCAGGTGGGGGCGATCACCATGGATCAGCTGCTGATCGATGCCACCGAGGCTCCCCAGCTGGAGGTGGGCTCGGTGGTCACCCTGCTGGGTGACGACGGAGATGAGCGCATCTCCCCCCAGGACTGGGCCCAGGCCACTGGCACCATCCCCTGGGAGATTCTCTGCGGCTTCAAGCACCGTCTACCCCGCCTCCACCTTGGCGAGGCCGAGCGCGATCGCTGATAAGCTCTTTCGGCCCCTGGAGAGGTGGCTGAGTGGTTGAAAGCGGCTCCCTGCTAAGGAGTTACAGGAGGCAACTTCTGTCGAGGGTTCGAATCCCTCCCTCTCCGTTCCAAGACCCTGGCTCCAGAAGCATCTTCGCCACGAAGACCCAGCCTGGCGAGGCTTTCCGCCCAGTGATGATCAGCTCGCTGAACAAGCCTCGCTGAGCAGCCAGCTCAGCTCCGGAAGAAGCTTTTCATCGGCGGCCCGCTCTGCCCCTTCGCTGAAGATCACCAGCAGGAAGGGAGCCCGTCCCTCGATCTCCACGTAGGCCGCGTCATGGCGGGCCTGGCTCATCCAGCCGGCCTTGCTCCACAGCCGGGCAGAAGCTGGCAGCCCCGCGCCGATGAAACCATCCACCTGGTTCTCCGGATCCGCCGCCCTCAGCTCAGAGTCGAGAGAACGGCTCAGCAGCTCCCGCATCCGGGTGCAGGCGGGGGGAGACACCAGGGCGCCGGCCATGATCACGTGCAGGAGCCGGGCCGTGGCATCAGTGCTGAGCCGGTTGCGATTCTCCAGCTCCGGTCCGTAGAACTGCCGCTCCCGTCCGTAGGGGCCATCACCCCAGGTTTTCTGGCAGACGTTGCAGCCCTCGAATTCGGGCCAGCCCTGGGCGGCGTACCACTGGTTCACCAGCTGGCGGGCCTCGATCCAGGCCCGCAGCGGCCGCTCAGGCAGGTCGGGGCCGCTGGTGGTGCCCGTGAGCCAATCCACCAGCACGGCGGTGGCATCGTTGCTGGAGTCGCGGATCATGTCGGCCATCGCCCGCCGCAACTCGGGGCCGTCTTCGAGCAGCTGGCGCTGGAGCCAGGCTTCGGTGGCCGCCAGGTAGAAGAGCTTGACCACACTTGCCGGATAGCGGGCCGTGGAGCCGTCCCAGGTGGCACCCGCCACTGGCTCCAGCCAGGGCCTCAACGAATCACTGGCCTCGGCCGCGCCGATCAGGCTGCGCTGATAGCGCAACCAGGTGATCGAGACCTGGGAGGCCAGACCGGGGCGGCCCTGGAGCTCCAGGGAATGGAGATGGTCCTCGAGGATCGCTCTCATCGCCGCATCGGGGCTGTAGAACGCCATCGGAACCGCTGTCTGCCATGGAGAGCCTAGGAACCGGGGTGAACGCCGATGGGCTGGAGGCAGGCCGCTGCTGGCGTCTGAGCGCCGACATCAACGGCCACGCCCGCTCCAGCGGGCCTGGGCTGGCCACCCAGGCCCGCCGTGGCCGCAGGCTGCAGCTGCTCGGCCCGCGCGAGGGAACCCGGCTGCGGGTCCGGCTGCTGGAGGATGGCTACCCCTGCTGGCTGGAAATCAGCCAGCTGCTTGAGCGGGCCATCCCCGCCCAGCCTCTCAGGGCGCTCCTCCTGGAGCCGAGCAGCATCGCCTCTCGCCTGCCGGAGGTGCTGACCTTCGCCGAGCGGGCCCGGGAGCAGCCCAACCGGTACCTCTGGGGCGGCAGCCTCGGCCCCGACTTCGACTGTTCTGGCTTTGTGCAGAGCGCCTTCGCCAGCGTCGGGATCTGGATCCCCCGCGATGCCTACCAACAGGAGCACTTCTGTCAGCCGGTGGCTGTGCGGCCTGGAGTCTTCGCGCTGCTGCAGCCGGGGGATCTGATCTTCTTCGGCCGTCCCCAGCGCTGCAGCCATGTGGGGCTGTATCTCGGCGCGGGGCGCTATCTGCACAGCTCCGGCAAGGAGCATGGCCGGGATGGCCTCGGCATCGACCAGCTCAGCCCCGAAGCCGATCACCCCGTTTCGTGCCATTACCGCAGCGAACTGCGCGGAGCCGGACGGGTGGTGCGTTGCCATGACGGCACCACCCTGGCCTGACCCGGGACTCCCGTAGGTTGCAGCTCGACACAGCCCAGCCGCCATGACCGCGTCGCACGGCCCAGAGCTCTCGGTCGTGATCCCTCTGTTCAACGAGGAGGAAAGCCTCGGCCCACTGGTTGAGAAGGTTCTCGCCAGCGTCAGGCCCCTGGGTCGCCGCTTCGAGCTGGTTCTGGTCGACGACGGCTCCAGCGACGGGACCGCGAGCCGGCTTGAGGAACTCGCCTCAGCGATCCCCGAGCTGGTGGCGGTGCTGCTGCGTCGCAACTACGGCCAAACCGCCGCCATGGCCGCTGGCTTCGATGCCAGCCACGGCGCCGTGATCGTCACCCTCGATGGCGATCTGCAGAACGATCCCGCCGACATCCCCCTGCTGCTGGACCGGCTTGAGCAGGGCTACGACCTGGTGAGCGGCTGGCGCCACCAGCGCCAGGACGCGGCCCTGCAGCGCCTGCTGCCCTCCAAGATCGCCAACCGTCTGATCGCCCGGGTCACCGGAGTGCGCCTGCACGACTACGGATGCTCCCTCAAGGCCTACCGCCGCGAAGTGGTGGCGGACATGAACCTCTACGGCGAACTGCACCGCTTCCTACCGGCGCTGGCCTTCATCGAAGGAGCCCGCATCACCGAGGTGAAAGTGAACCATCACGCCCGCCGCTTTGGTCAGAGCAAATACGGCATCGATCGCACCTTCCGGGTGCTGATGGATCTGCTCACGGTCTGGTTCATGAAGCGCTTCCTGACCCGGCCGATGCATGTATTCGGTTTCGGTGGCCTGGCCTGCCTGGCGATCGGCCTGGTGCTGGGGCTCGTGCTGATCGGCGAGAAGGTCTTTCTCAACGCCGACGTGGGCGACCGGCCGCTGCTGATGGCGGCAGTGCTGGCGATCATGGCCGGCATCCAGCTGTTCTGCTTCGGGCTGCTGGCGGAGCTGCAGATGCGCACGTATCACGAAAGTCAGGGCCGGCCGATCTACCGGGTACGCGCCACATTGCGCGGCAGCCTGGCGGGCTGAGGGAGGTAGGCCTGAACGGCAGTCCGACCGCGGAACGCCGCAATCCCCTCGGCGGCCAGGGCTGCCACGCAGGGGTCGGGATCGAAGCGAGCCCGCTTCAGCAGCGGCAGGCTGGCCCGATCGCCCCAGGCAAGACAGGCGGCCATGGCCGCGAGACGCTCGCCTTCGCTGCCTGTGGCAGCTGCGCGAAGCTCGGCGAGGATCTGCCGGCGCCAGCGAGGATCCAGCCGCGTGCCGGGCTCCACTGAGGCCAGGGCTTCCAGCAATGGCTCCCGCGGCGCGAGCGCACCAGGAGCGGTGATCGCCAGCGCAGTGGAGGCTGATGAGGCGGCAGATGCGGTGGCCGGGGTCACGACCCGCTCGAGCTGCGCCCTGTTGAGGGCGGCCACGGCACTGCCGTCATCGCGCCAGAGTATGGGCAGCCTGCGGCTCCGCACAAGCCAGACCATCAGCAGAAGAGCCGCGGCGGCGGGGAGGGCCTGCTGCATCGGATTGAATTTTTATTTCGCAAAGGCAGGGCGACAAGGCCTGCCCAGGAGTGATCTTTACACTATCGGCGGTTGCTGTATTGGCCCGCGCCATGACTGGAGAATTCGCTGCCGCCTGGCTGCCCGCGTTGTTGGTCCCCGTGGTGGGGATCCTCGGCCCTGCTGTGGCCATGGCCCTGCTGTTCAACGTGATCGAAGCGCGCGACTGAGCGCCTCGTCCGTTCTTCTGCCTTTCGTTCCCACCACGAGCCCGCCCATGACCGTGCATCCCGTGGCCGACCCCACCGTCGGCAATCTCGCCACCCCCATCAACAGCAGCTACTTCACCAAAGCGTTCCTGAACGCTCTCCCCGCCTATCGCCCGGCGCTTTCCCCCAACCGCCGCGGCCTGGAAGTGGGAATGGCCCACGGGTTCTTCCTCTACGGACCGTTCGCCCTCACCGGCCCCCTGCGGAACACCGAGTACGCCACCACCGCTGGCCTGCTGGCCACGATCGGCCTGGTGACGATCCTCACGATCTGCCTGTCGATCTATGGCACCGCTGGCACCGGACCCAGCGTGCAGCCCCCCGACGCCACGATCGACAATCCGCCCGCTGATCTGTTCACCAAGGCCGGCTGGGCCGAATTCGCCAGCGGTTTCTGGCTGGGTGGCTGCGGTGGTGCCGCGTTCGCCTGGTTCCTGGCCAGCACCGCTCTGGTTTCACCCCTCGTCGACCTCGTCGGCGGCGGCTGGAGCGCCGGCTGAGCCGCACAGCGCACCGAGCTGACCTCAGAATCCGGCAAGTGCAACTTCAGCATTGCGCCAGGCCCCGCTAACGCGGGGCTTTTTCATGGCCGGGGATCCCCCGCTGATCGAGCCAGGAGGCTCAGCGGCAGTGGCAGCGGCAGGGCGGGCAGACTCTTCCAGCGTGCCCTGCCACTGCCGTTTCGATGTCAGTCTCCGATCCATTCCTGCGTCGGCCTGTGCTCACCCTGGTGGTGAGCCTGCTGATCGTGATGGCCGGCCTGCTGAGCCTGCCTGGCCTGCAGGTGGAGAACCTGCCCCCGATCGCGCCGGTGCGGGTGAACGTTCGCGCCACCTATCCCGGAGGCGGAGCCCTTGCCGTGGAGCAGGGGGTGACCACTCCGCTGGAGCGGCAGCTGAACGGGCTGGATCGCCTGGAGAGCATCCGCTCCACCAGTTCCGCCAACGGCAGCTCGATCACCCTCACCTTTGAGGGAGGCAATCCCGAGCTCAACCAGATCAATGCCCAGAACGAAGCCGTTCTGGTGAACCGCCGACTGCCGCCGGAGGTGGCTCGCCTGGGGGTGCAGGTGCGCCGCAGCTCCGACGACCTGCTGATGGTGATCAGCTTCAGCACCCCGAAGGGGATGTACAGCGACGCCTTCCTCAGCGGCTGGCTTGACCAGCGCCTCAGGGATGAGCTGCAGCGGGTACCCGGCGTCGGCAACGTGGCCATCGCCGGTGGCAGTGAACTGGCGTTCCGGGTCTGGCTGGATCCGGTGGCCCTGGAGCAGCGCAAGCTCACCATCACAGACGTCGAAAACGCGCTTGAGGAGCAGAACGTTCTCGCCGCTCTGGGCCAGGTGGGAGATGCACCCAGCCCTGGTGGTCAGGAGATCACCCTGCCCCTCGAAATGGAGGGGCGGCTGCGCACCCCCGCTGAACTGGAGAGTCTGGTGGTGAGCCGGGCCAGCAATGGCGGCGTGGTCCAGCTCAAGGACGTGGGGCGGGTCGTGCTCGACGTGGAAAGTTTTGAGAGCACCGCCATGAACCTGGCCGGAGAACCCACCCTGGCGGTGCAGATTTTCCAGCGCGACGGGAGCAACGCCCTTGAGGTGAGCAAGGCTGTCAACGCAGCGCTGAGCCGCCTGGAGCCCGACTTCCCGCCGGGGGTGGAGCTGCAGCGCATCGTTGATGTGGCCGACAGCGTGCGCGAGAGCATCGAGCTCACCTGGAGCAGCCTGCGTGACGCGGTGCTGCTGGTGCTGCTGGTGCTGCTGCTTGCGCTTGGCAACAGTCGCCTGGCGGCCATCACCGCTGTGGCTGTGCCCGTAGCCCTGGTGGGAAGCTTCACGGTCCTGCGTCTCACCGGAAGTTCGATCAACACCCTCAGCCTGTTCGGCATGGTGCTGGCCACAGGTCTGGTGGTGGATGACGCCATCGTGGTCAGCGAAGACATCGGACGCCGGCTCCAGGACGGAGAAACGCCCTGGGAGGCCGCCCGAAACGCCATGCAGGAGCTTGGCAGTGCCGTGATCGCCACCTCCCTGGTCCTGGTGGTGGTGTTTCTGCCGGTACTGGCGATGCCCGGCAGTGTGGGCCGCCTTTACCAGCCGATCGCGATCACGATCAGCGCCACGATCCTGTTCTCCACCATCAATGCGCTCACCTTCACGCCAGTGGCCTCCAGCTGGCTGCTGCAGCATGGCTGGACGGAACCACTCTGGATGCGCCGGCTGCTGGATCGACCCCAGCGCTGGATCCACCGGCTTGGAGAGCAGTACGGCAGGGCGATCGATCGCAGTTTTCGCTGGCGGCGGCGCATCCTGCTTGGCTTGCTGGGCAGTCTGATCCTGGCGGGCTGGGGCCTGGGGCAACTGCCCACAGCCTTCATTCCCCAGGAAGACGACAGTCAGATTCGCGGCGTGGTGGCGTTGCCTGGGGGAGCCTCGATCCAGCGCACCGAAGCGGTGATGGAGCAGGTCCGGAAGCAGGTGACTAGGGAGCCGCTTGTGCGGGTCGGCAACTTCTACGCAGGCCGCTCCTTTGGAGACAGTGCCCCGAACCGGGGCATCTTCTTTTTGCGCCTGCTACCGCTGCAGGAGCGCGGCTCCCGGCCTGAAGACAGCAGTGCAGCGGTAGCCGAACGACTCTCCAAACGGCTGCGCAGCTCCATCAGCGAGGCCACCGTGCAGGTCAGCGTTCCACCGGTCGTGAGGGGCTTCAGCAGTGAGGGGGGACTGGAGCTGGAGCTTCTCGATCTCAGCGGCGGACGACTCAGCCTGAGCGAATTCGAGCAAGCCACCCGCGAATTCATCGCCGCCGCCAACGCCACCGGGGAATTTGAGCGGGTGGGCACGCGCTTCAGTGCCGATTCACCGCAACTGCGCCTGAAGCCCGACCGGCTGCGCATGGCGTCACTGGGGGTGGACCTCGACACGGTTGTGACGACTCTCGGTGCCAGCTTCGGCAGCAGCTATGTCAACGACACCTTCGAAGGCGAGCGCGTCAGGCGGGTGATCGTGCAACTGGATGGGGCCTACAGGCGCACAGCCGCAGATGTGCTTTCGCTTCAGGTGCGCACCCGGGAAGGAAACCTGATTCCCCTCCGCGAGCTGATGACCCTGGAGCAGGACAGCGGGCCGTCGGTGATCAACCACAGCCGCCTGGCACGCTCGATCACCATCCAGGCCATGCCCAAAGCTGGACTCAGCACAGGCAAGGCGATCCAACGGCTGGAGGAGGTCAAGCAAGAACTGGACAATCCCGTGATCGCTCTGGAATGGGTGGGGCTGGCCAAGGAGGAGCGTCAGGCGGGAGGGCGCACCTGGCAACTGTTCGTCCTGGGGATGGCGGCTGTTTTCCTGGTGCTGGCCGGCCTCTACGAGAGCTTTCTCGATCCGCTGATCATCTTGATCACGGTGCCCATGGCCCTGCTGGGCGCCCTGCTGGGCCTGGCCGGCCGCGGGCTTTTTCTCGATATCTATGCCCAGGTGGGAATGCTTGTTCTGGTGAGCCTGGCCGCCAAAAACGGCATTCTGATCGTTGAGTTCGCCAATCAGCGCCTGAAGGAAGGGCTGGGCTTACGGGAGGCCGTTGAAGAGGCTGCCATCAGCCGCCTTCGCCCGATTCTGCTCACAGCCCTCTCGTCCCTGGCTGGATTCCTGCCTTTGCTGCTGGCAACCGGAGCCGGGGCAGCCAGCCGGATCAGTATCGGCACGGTGGTGTTCTTCGGGTTGCTGGTATCAACCGTGCTGACTCTGTTCGTGGTGCCGGTGGTGTACCTGGAGGTGAAACTTCTGGAAGGCCGTCGCTGGTGGCCCCAGGCGAAAAGGTCATGAAAAAACCCTCGGAGAATATCTCCGAGGGTTGATTGGTGGAGGTGCGTCCCTCGGGGTGGCTGATCGCTTGGATCAGCCGAACTTGCCTGAAGTGGAGGCGATCAGGAAGGCGCCGTAAGTGAGGATGTATCCCACTGTGAAGTGGGCCAGACCAACTACACGGGCCTGAACGATCGACAGAGCCACTGGCTTGTCGCGCCAGCCAACCAGGTTGGCAAGCGGGGTGCGCTGGTGAGCCCAGACGATGGTTTCAATCAGCTCCTGCCAATAACCGCGCCAGGAGATGAGGAACATGAAACCGGTGGCCCAAACCAGGTGACCGAACAGGAACATCCAGGCCCAGACGGCAAGGTTGTTCGAGCCGAACGGGTTGTAACCGTTGATCAGCTGGGAGCTGTTCAGCCAGAGGTAGTCGCGGAACCAGCCCATCAGATAGGTGCTGGATTCGTTGAATTGAGCCACGTTGCCCTGCCAGATGGCGAGGTGCTTCCAGTGCCAGTAGAAGGTGACCCAACCAACGGTGTTCAGGGCCCAGAAGACGGACAGGTAGAAGGCATCCCAGGCCGAGATGTCACAGGTGCCGCCACGACCGGGGCCGTCACAGGGGAAGGAGTAGCCGAAGTCCTTTTTGTCGGGCATCAGCTTGGAACCCCGGGCATCCAGGGCACCCTTCACCAGGATCAAGGTGGTGGTGTGCAGTCCGAGGGCAATGGCGTGGTGAACAAGGAAGTCACCAGGGCCGATCTGCAGGAACACATCAGTGTTGCCATTGATGGCATCCAGCCAGAAGTGATCGCCAGGGATGTTGGCTGAAGCCAGGCTGGCGGCACTCGTCGGGTTGGAGAGCAACACATCGAAGCCATAGATGGCTTTACCACTCGCCGCTTGAACGAACTGGGCAAAGACAGGCTCGATCAGGATCTGCTTCTCGGGAGTACCAAAGGCCACGACCACATCGTTGTGGACGTAGAGACCAAGGGTGTGGAAGCCGAGGAACAGAGACACCCAGCTCAGGTGGCTGATGATCGCTTCTTTGTGCTCGAGCATCCGAGCCAGAACATTGTTCTTGTTGGCTTCGGGGTCGTAGTCACGGATGAAGAAGATTGCACCGTGAGCGAAGGCACCGCACATCAGGAAGATGGCGATGTACTGGTGGTGGGTGTAGAGCGCAGCTTGTGTCGTGTAGTCCTTAGCGATGAACGCATAGGACGGCAGCGCATACATGTGCTGCGCCACCAAGCTGGTGATCACTCCGAGGCTGGCGAGGGCCAGACCCAGCTGGAAGTGCAGGGAGTTGTTGACTGTGTCGTAAAGACCCTTGTGACCTGCACCGAGAGCACCTCCGAAAGGAGTGCCTTTCGGGGGGTTGTGAGCCTCCAGAATCTCCCGGATCGAGTGGCCGATCCCGAAGTTGGTGCGGTACATGTGGCCGGCAATCACGAAGATGCAGCCGATCGCCAGGTGGTGATGGGCGATGTCGGTGAGCCAGAGCGCCTCGGTCTGGGGGTGGAAACCACCCAGGAAGGTGAGGATCGCGGTACCGGAGCCTTCGGAGGTGCCAAACACCTGGTTGAGGGTGTCGGGATTTTCGGCGTAAACGCCCCAGTTGCCGGTGAAGAACGGTGCCAGACCGGCGGGATGAGGCAGCACATTCAGGAAGTTGTCCCAACCGACGTGCTGACCGCGGGCTTCAGGGATGGCCACGTGAACCAGGTGACCGGTCCAGGCGATTGAGCTGAAGCCGAAGAGGACGGCGAGGTGATGGTTGAGGCGGGATTCAGCGTTCTTGAACCAGGCCAGTGAAGGCCGGAACTTGGGCTGAAGGTGGAGCCAGCCGGCGAAGAGCGCCCAGGCCGACAGGATCATCATGAAGATGGAACCCTGATACAGCTCGGCGTTGGTCTTCATTCCGATCGTGTACCACCAGTGGTACAGGCCGGAATAAGCGATGTTCACCGGTGAGGTTGCACCCGCCTGTGTGAAGGCGGTGATGGCCCCCTGGCCGAAGTGCGGATCCCAGATCGCATGAGCGATGGGACGGACATGCAGCGGATCGGCGACCCACTGCTCAAAGTTGCCCTGCCAGGCGATATGGAACAGGTTGCCCGAAACCCAGAGGCCGATGATCGCCAGGTGACCGAAATGGGTGGAGAAGAGCTTTTGGTAAAGCTTCTCCTCCGTCATCCCGTCGTGGCTCTCGAAGTCGTGAGCCGTGGCGATGCCGTACCAGATACGGCGGGTTGTCGGGTCCTGTGCCAGACCCTGGCTGAACGAAGGAAATTTCGTTGCCATTGGGAAAGGTCAGGTGTGAGGTCAGCCGACCGCGATGAGTCGGGACAGGAAGAAGGCCCAGGTGGTGGCGATACCGCCCAGGAGATAGTGGGCAACGCCTACGGCACGGCCCTGGGTGATGCTCAGAGCGCGTGGCTGGATGGCCGGAGCCACTTTCAGCTTGTTGTGAGCCCAGACGATGGACTCAATCAGCTCTTGCCAGTAGCCGCGGCCGCTGAACAGGAACATCAGGCTGAAGGCCCAGACGAAGTGGGCACCGAGGAACATCAGGCCGTAAGCACTGGAGGACGAGCCGTAGCTGTTGATCACCTGTGCGGCCTGAGCCCAGAGGAAATCACGCAGCCAGCCATTGATGGTGATGGCACTCTGCGCAAAGTTCCCATTCGTGATGTGCTGGACGCTGCCGTCCGCATTCACGGTTCCCCACACATCGCTCTGCATCTTCCAGCTGAAGTGGAAGATCACGATCGAGATGGAGTTGTACATCCAGAAGAGGCCGAGGAACACGTGGTCCCAAGCCGAAACCTGGCAGGTACCGCCACGGCCGGGGCCGTCGCAGGGGAAGCGGAAGCCCAGGTTCGCCTTGTCGGGGACAAGCCTGGAGCTGCGGCTGTAGAGAACACCCTTCAGCAGGATCAGCACGGTGACGTGGATCGTGAAGGCGTGAATATGGTGGACCATGAAGTCGGCCGTTCCGAGGGGAATCGGACCGGCAGCCACCTTGCCGCCAACGGCGACGACGGCGCCATTGAACACCTCGCTGACACCGGCCAACGCATTGGGAGCGGTGGTGCCGGCAGCGGCGGCGTGCAGACCCTGAATCCACTGAGCGAAGACGGGCTGCAACTGAATGGCGGAGTCGCTGAACATGTCCTGGGGACGGCCCAGGGCACGCATGGTGTCGTTGTGGATGTAAAGACCGAAGCTGTGGAAGCCCAGAAAAATGCACACCCAGTTCAGGTGGCTGATCAGGGCATCACGAGCTTTGAGCACCCGATCCAGCACGTTGTCCACGTGCAGGGCGGGGTCGTAATCGCGGATGAGCGCAATGGCCGCATGGGCACCGGCGCCAACGATGATGAAGCCACCGATCCACATGTGGTGGGTGAACAGCGACACCTGCGTTGGGTAATCGATCCCGATGTAGGGATAGGGCGGCATCGCATACATGTGATGCGCCACGATGATGGTCAACGAACCGAGCAGCGCCAGGTTCACGGCCAACTGGGCATGCCAGGAAGTGGTCATGAACTCGAACAGGCCGTCGTGACCTTTCGGAGCAGGGAACAGCAGGGGATCGCCCTTCTGTCCTTCAAGAATTTCCTTGATGCTGTGACCGATGCCCCAGTTGGTGCGGTACTGGTGGCCGGCCACGATGAACAGCACCGCGATCGCCAGATGGTGATGGGCGATGTCGGTCATCCAGAGGCTGCCGGTGACAGGATTAAGCCCACCCTTGAAGGTGAGGAAATCGCTGTAGGCGGCCCAGTTGCCGGTGAAGAAAGCGGAGAGACCCGCACCGAATCCTGGGTACAGCTGGGTCAGCAGATCCAGGTTCAGGAATTCATGGGGCAGGGGGATGTCCGCCACCGAGGCGATGGTCTTGCCGTCGAGCACCAGCGGCTTGCCGGCGTCGATGGCATCCATCAGGGCCGTGGTCGGCAGGGACACGTGCAGCAGGTGCCCGGTCCAGGAGAGGGAGCCCAGGCCCAGAAGGCCAGCAAGGTGGTGGTTGAGCATGGACTCAACGTTCTGGAACCACTCGAGCTTGGGAGCTGCCTTGTGATAGTGGAAGACGCCGGCGTTCAGCATCAGGCCAGCCATCACCAGGGCACCGATGGCAGTGCAGAGCAGCTGGAACTCACTGGTGAAACCCCAGGCTCTCCACACATGGAAGAGACCTGAGGTGATCTGGATGCCGTGGAAGCCGGCGCCCACATCTGCGTTGAGAATTTCCTGGCCGAAAATGGGCCAGACCACCTGAGCACTCGGCTTGACGTGCAGGGGGTCGGCCAGCCAGCCGGTGTAGTTGGAGAAGCGGGCACCGTGATAGAAGGCGCCGCTCAGCCAGATGAAGATGACGGCCAAGTGGCCGAAGTGAGCGCTGAAGATCTTCCGGGAGACCTCTTCGAGATCGCTCGTGTGGCTGTCGAAATCGTGAGCGTTGGCGTGGAGGTTCCAAACCCAGGTGGTGGTTTTGGGACCTTTGGCGAGGGTGCGATCGAAATGCCCGGGCTTGCCGAGAACATCGAAGTCGACAGGAACAGGGTTCCGGTCGACCATGGCCTTCGCCGTTTTCCCACGCTCTGGTGGGCTGATGGTCATCGAGACGTTCCTCGAGGGACGGAGTCGAGGTGGAGGTCCACCCCTCCGGACCGGGCCGAAAGGCCAGGCCGGTGGGCCTCACGGTTCCGCGGATCGAAACCCTTGGAACCATGGGCACCAGTGCGGATTGGCTCCGGAAAAGACCGAAAGCCGCTGCCATCACTGGAGCTGGGGCCCCGATGAGGGGACCGCTGGCGGAAGTATAAGGGCGAGTTTCAGGCCCCTTGGGGGGTCAGTAACAAAGGTTCAATCCGCCGCCACCCCTGTCTGGAACAGGGCTCTGACCCAGGCTCCCTATCACTCATCGATGGCGCGATGGCGCGCTTTGTTTATCCAAATCCCAGCATATTTGGAGCTACATTCGGCATCATTTTTTTACAGGCCCGAGACACTCTGGGCAAACTGTTGCCTGGGTTCCGGCACCAAGGCCGCGGGCCGACTTCGATCAGGAGCGATGCACATGTTGGCAGCGGGGCTTCGGGGCCTGGGGGCGGTGCTGCTCTGCCTGGCTGTGCTGCTGAGCGGAGGCTGGAGCCTGCGGCCCAGGCCCCAGGAGCCGCCGGCCATAAGCAGCCAGCCGGCCGCATCCGGGCGCCTGCGGGAGATCCCCCCACCCAAGGCCAGCCAAGCCTTGCGGCTACGTCTGGCGGAGCTTCAACCCCGGCTGCAGATCCTGGCTCCAGCTGACGACGCCGTCCTCCCCATCGCCCCCTGGTCGCTGGATCTGTCGCTTGAAGACTGGCCCTTGGCCGATGCCGGCGCCCTGGGTCTTGGCGCCCACCTGGTGGTGCAGCTCGATGCCCAGGCGCCCCTGCGTCTGGGCCCCAAAGATCCCGAGGGACCAATCAGCAAGGACACCCGGCTGAGCGTGGCCATGGCGCCGCTCAGCCCAGGCAGCCACCGCCTGACTGTCTATGCGGCCAGGCCCTGGGGTGAAGCAGTCAAAGATCCCGGCGCCGCCGTGCAGATCCGCCTCCACGGGCTGGCCGCCAACCCCCTCAGCCAACCTCTGCGGGGAACCCCCCAGCTGGTGAGCAGCACCCCCAGCGATCTGATCCATCACGAACCCGTGCTGATCGACTGGCTGCTGATCGACGCACCCCTCCAGCCCCTCGAGGGAGACGGTTCGAACTGGCGGCTGCGGGTGACCCTCAATGGCGACAGTTTCCAGGTGGACCGGCAGGAGCCGCTCTGGCTCACAGGGCTGCGCTCCGGCAGCAACCCCCTGCAACTGGAGCTGCTCGACGGGCTGGGGGAACCACTGAATCCACCCTTCAACAGCCTGGTGCAGGACCTGGTCATGCGTCCAGAAGACCCCCATCCCTGGCAGACGGCATCGATCTCCGCCGAGGATCTGAAGCGTCTGCTGGGTGAGCTGCCAAGCGAGCCCGCAGGTGAGATCACACCTTCACCACAGCCCGTCGAGGCCGCTGGGCAGGAACCCAAACCGCGGACGGAGCTGGATCTCCAGGCTGAGGGGATGGCCACCGACCGCAGCGAAGCCGCCACCTCATTGACGACAGCAAGCACTGAGCAACCGCTTGAAGCGGAGGCCGTTGCATCTGAGACGACGCCTGAACCTGAAGCTGCGACTGAACCTGAGGCAGGTGAACGCAGGAGCTTTACGGAGCCGGCACCAGTGATGCCGGAGCATGTTGAGCCTGTGGAGCCTGTGGAGCCTGTGGACTCCCCTGACCCATCGGAGTTGCTTGCACCGCCCGGATCCGCAGAACCGCAGCCCTCGCCCGAAACGCTTGGCTCAGCTCCTCTGAAGAAGCCCTCAGAGGAGCCGGCGGCCAAGACTGTGATGCTGCCTGAAGCGTCGGCATCGCCGCTGGATCGGCTGCGTGCCAGGTTCGGGGGATGAGTGATTTGATCTGCTGGGGACTGGCCCTGAGCAGGGCCGGTGCCCCCGTGCTCGAGCGCCTGGATGAGGGCGGACTGGTGGAGGCCCGAGCTGAGCCCGGCGCCGGCGCCGCCGAGCTGCTCAGACAACATTGGAAGGGGGCGTCGGCCTTCGTGGTGGTGGG
Organism: Synechococcus sp. 1G10; assembly: GCF_002252625.1. Taxonomy (GTDB): domain Bacteria; phylum Cyanobacteriota; class Cyanobacteriia; order PCC-6307; family Cyanobiaceae; genus Regnicoccus_A. Next base: position 123,299 of record NZ_NQKW01000006.1, read on the forward strand.
AGCCTGCGGGGCGGTGACCCGGCTGGTGGCCCCGCTGCTCCAGGGCAAGGAGCACGACCCGGCCGTGGTGGTGGTGGATCCCCAGGGGCGCTTCGCCATCCCCCTGCTGGGGGGGCACGGGGCTGGAGCAGAGCAGCTCAGCCAGCGGGTGGCCGCCCTGCTGGGGGGCGAAGCGGTGCTCACGGGCGCCAGTAGTGGCAGCGGCAGCCTGGCCCTCGACAGCTTCGGGCTGGCCTGGGGCTGGCGGAAGGGCCTGGGCGACTGGGATGCCCTGATGAAAGCCGCGGCACGGGGTGAGCGGATCGCCGTGCAGCAGGAGAGCGGTTGCCCCGACTGGCAGGGACTGGATGCCGCCGCAACGCTGCTTCAGCTCCCGGCAGAGAACCTGCCGGGGCAGATGCTGATCAGTCCACGCCTGGGCCCCGGATGTCGCTGGCATCCACCCAGCCTCTGGCTGGGCTTCGGCTGCGAGCGTGACACCAGCCTCAGCCTGCTGGAGCGCTTGCTGGAGCAGGCCCTGGATGGCGCCCAACTGGCCATGGACGCAGTCGCCGGGCTGGCGAGCATCGACCGCAAAGGCGATGAGCCGGCCCTGCTGGAACTGGCCCGGCGGCATCAGTGGCCGCTGCGGCTGTTCAGTGCCGAGGCCCTGGCGGCGGTGCAGGTGCCCAGCCCATCGCAGGCGGTGCTCAAGGAAATGGGAACCGCCAGCGTGGCTGAAGCGGCCGCCCTGCTGGCGTCATCCCCACAGTCGGAGCTGCTGCTGGAGAAGCGCATCGAGCGGGCCCAGCCCGGTGAACGGGGAGCCGCCACCCTGGCGGTAGCCCTGACTGCCGGGCAGTGGGCCCCGCAGCGGGGGAAGCTGCATCTGGTGGGCAGCGGTCCTGGACAGCTCGACCTGCTCACCCCGGAAGCTCGGCTCGCCCTGGCCGAGAGCACGGTCTGGGTGGGCTATGGCCTCTACCTGGATCTGCTGGAGCCCCTGCGGCGCCCCGACCAACTACGCCGGGACGGCCAGCTCACCCAGGAGCGCGACCGCTGCCGGCTGGCCCTGGAGCTGGCCGAAGCCGGACTGAGTGTGGCCCTGGTGTCGTCGGGTGACAGTGGCATCTACGGCATGGCGGGTCTGGCCCTGGAGCTCTGGCTGGAGCATGACCCCCAGACCAGGCCCGCCTTCTCGGTGCATCCCGGCCTCTCCGCCCTGCAGGTGGCCGCGGCCAGGGCCGGCGCCCCCCTGATGCACGATTTCTGCACGATCAGCCTGAGCGACCGGCTCACACCCTGGCCGACGATCGAGAAACGGCTGCGGGCCGCCACCAGCGGGGATTTCGTGGTTGCGCTCTACAATCCCCGATCACTGGGCCGCGACTGGCAACTGGGCCGGGCCCGGGAGTTGCTGCTGGAGGGGCGCAGCGCCGACACTCCTGTGGTGCTGGCACGGCAACTGGGCCGGGCAGAGGAAAGTGTGCAGCTGCATACCCTCGGGGACTTGCCCCTGGAGCAGGTGGACATGCTCAGCCTGGTGCTGGTGGGCAACAGCACCTCTCGCCACCAGGACGGAGTGATGGTGACACCCCGGGGCTACCCGGGCGCCGAACTGAGCTGAAAGGCTCCGGGCGGCCATCGGCCCCGAAGCTCAGAAATCGGCCCCGAAGCTCAGAAATCGGGATGACAGGATTGGATCGCCTTGTCATAGAGCTAGACCTAGAAGTACCACCTGAGGGTGATACCTGAGATCCGTGAAAGCTCCTCTTAGAAACATACACCAAGCGAGTGATCAGTCAACCCTGCTACCTCCTGGTGGTAAGGGAGGCGTATCGCAGGCAAGGGGTGGCGCATCGGCGCTCCGAAGTTGAAGCGCTCAAGCCATGTCGTCCAGGAATTTCGATCCCACCCCGCCACTGCTGATCTGCAGGTGATCCCGTGCTCGGGTGCAGGCCACATAGAGCAGATGCCGTTCGGCGGCATAAACCTCATCCAGGTCGCAGTCGTCGGTGATCGCTTCGATCCTTGAAGGGCTTGGGATCACGTCCTCGTCGCAGGCCATCACAGCCACGGCACGGAACACCGGCTCCAGCAGCCGCCACACCCCCGGCCAGTCGGCGGGCTCAAACGGGCGGATCTTCAACGGAGATGTCATTGGTCGGTCACGGACCGGATCCCTACATTGACCACCAGAGATCTTTGCCCATTGATGCGCATCCTTGGTGTTCTTCACCCATCTGGTCTTCTGTCGTCCACGGCAGCTGCTCTGACGGTCGTGCTGCCGCTGTACGGGGTTGGTGGGGCCCAGGCCAGCCCGCCGGCAGAAGCCACCCCTACACCAGCCGCGACGCTGTTCGAGAACGTGCGCATCTTCAATGGCACCTCTCCTCAGCTTTCACCTGCCTCCAACGTGCTGGTGGTCGGGTCCACGATACGAACGATCTCAACCGCCCCGATCTCTCCGCCTTCCGGCTCGGCGCTCACCCGCGTCGCCGGCAACGGCCGGGTGCTGATGCCAGGCCTGATCGACAACCACGTGCACCTGCTGATGAGCGCCAGCAGTCAACGCGACCTGGTTGACCCCAAGATGCCCCTGGCCCTGCTGCAGGAGCGCGCCACCGCCGAGGCCGGCGCCACCTTGATGCGCGGCTTCACCAGCGTTCGTGATCTGGGTGGCCCGATGCTGGAGGCGCGGCCTGCCATCGATCGCGGCAGACTGCCGGGCCCGCGGATCTATCCGAGTGGGGCCATGATCTCCCAGACATCCGGCCATGGCGACTCGCGCCTGCCGAACGAGAAGTCACGGCGCTTCTTCGGGCATGTGTCCCGTGGTGAGCTTATGGGGGCGAACTTCATCGCCGATGGACGCGACGAAGTGCTCACCGCCACGCGGGAAAATCTCCGCGCCGGTGCCAGTCAGATCAAAGTGATGGCCGGTGGCGGCGCTGCCTCGGAGTACGACCCGCTCGATGTCACCCAGTACACGCTCGATGAGATGAAGGCCGCCGTGGAAGCCGCGGAGGACTGGGGCACCTACGTGACCGTGCATGCCTACACCCCCCGTGCCGTGCGGCGCGCCGTGGAAGCCGGTGTGAAGTGCATCGAGCACGGACAGCTGCTGGATGAAGCCACGATCAAGCTCCTCGCCGACAGGGGCATCTGGCTGAGTCTGCAGTCGCTTGATCCAGCGCCACCCACCGCCAAGCCTGCCACCGCCGCCAAGAAGAAACTGGTGATCGACGGCACCGACAATGCCTTCCGCTGGGCGCTCAAACACAACGTCAAGCTTGCCTGGGGCACCGACTTTCTTTTCGATCCGGCCCAGAACGTCAAACAGAACGCCGACATCCTCAAGCTGCGTCGTTGGCTGGGGCCCGCCCAGATCCTCAAGCTCGTCACCCATGACAACGCCCAGTTGCTGGCGCTCTCGGGACCGCGCAATCCCTACCCCGGTCGGCTGGGGGTGGTGGAGCCAGGTGCGCTCGCCGATCTGCTGCTCGTTGATGGCGACCCCCTGGGCAATCTGGAGCTGATCGCCGATCCGCAGCGACGCTTCCTGGTGATCATGAAAGATGGCCGAATCTGGAAGAACACCACTGCCTTCAACGCAGCGGCCAGCAGCCGCTGATGAATCCGCTCCGCATGAACGTGCCCGTGATCGCCGCCAGGATCCTGAGCCATCACCTTCCGTCCGCCCTGGCGTTCTGGGTCCTGGTGGCTGCCGGAGCGGCCAGCGCTCAGGCGCCGGTCGTCGATCCTCCGATCGGCAGCCAGGTTCCAGCCGCCTTCGATCCCCTGCCCGATCGCCTCGTGCAACTGCGCGATGCCACGGTGCTGGCTGATGTCACCTACCGCACTGTTGACGGCTTCCGGCCCCTACGCCTTGATCTCTACCGCCCTCGCTACAGCACCGGCCTCAGGCCGCTGGTGGTGTTCGTGCACGGGGGCGGCTGGACGATCGGTCAGAAGCGGGGAACCGGAGATTTCCTCGATTTCCCCGGCGTGTTGGCCGCCCTGGCCCGGCAAGGGTTCGTGGTGGCCTCGATCGAATACCGCCTCAGCGGAGAAGCCCCCTTCCCTGCCGCCGTGGAGGATCTAGAGGCTTCGATCAGCTTCCTGCGATCGAACGCGGCTCACTACGGAATCGATCCCACGCGAGTGGCGTTGTGGGGATCTTCGGCCGGCTCGCAGCTGGCCGCCCTGGTGGCGCTGCGCTGCGATTCCCACCCCAAGGTCAAGGTCCCTGCTGCCTGCGTGCAGGCCCTGGTGGGCTGGTACGGCCCCTACGACCTGGAGCAGTTGCTGGGCCAGCAGCAGCCAGCCCCAGCCAGCAATCCTGATCCAGCCGCCCAACGTGAACTGGAAGGCGGACTCTCCTTCTTGCAGTGCACAGCGGCTGGCTGCCCTCCCGGTCGCCTGCGGGAGGCCAGTCCAATCCAGCAGGTGAGCTCCCAGGATCCGCCTGTCCTGCTGCTGCATGGCAGCGCTGATCGGCTCGTTCCAGCCTCCCAGTCAAAGCAAATGGCAAGCCGGTTACGGGCGGCGGGGGTGCCCGTGGAGCTCGTCCTGCTGCCCGGTGTCGACCATGGCTTCCGGGGAGCCTCCATCGCCGCCACCAAGACCGCCTCCACTCAAGCCCTGGCGGTTACCTTCGCCTTTCTGCGCCAGACCCTGGGGCGCTGAGCCAAGTCCCAGGTTCGGCCGGATTCAAGCTGATCACCAGATGCGGAGCGGTGGCCAGAGCGGACCGTTGATGGGTGTCCGCTCCTTCCCAGCAATGCTTTGGTCGCTCGATCGAGTAGGGCGGGCCTGGGCTGGTTACAAGCCCGCAAGAACTTCGCAGAAGAGCTGGTACCCGATTGCAGCCTGCTCAGGCCACCTCCGGGTACCAGCCCCGCTGGCGCGTCATGTCGTCGGTCCAACCTCCTGCCGGGGCACCCGATCTATGCCGTGTCCGGCCTGGATCGCATAAGGGCCTCCTGCTTGCCCCCTTCGACCACCTGCTGGCCCTCGACATGACCGACAGCCTCCACCTGCTCACCGCCGGCCGGCTGTTAACCCCTGCGGAGCTGCATAAGCGGAGGTCGCGGCCTCCGGAACCCCCAGAACCCACGGAGCCCCACCCAGGAGCCTCCCTGCGGGCGGAATCCCTCCCGCGCGAAGGGCTGGAGGCCTGCCGCCGGGGCTCCCATGGCCCACCCTGGACTCACCTGGACCTCGGAGGCCCGGCAACCTCCGGCAACTGCACGCGAACCGATGACCCCTGAGCACCCGTGGGAGCAACTGGACGCCGAGCCCTCCAAGGCGTTCTCCGCCTTCGGGTTCTTCCTGCACCTTGGCCCAGGTCGCAGCGTCTCCAAGGCCGCCCAGGCCGCTGGCGTGAGCGCTTCGACCGCCAAGCGGATGGCCCGGACATTCGACTGGAGCGCCAGGGTAGAGGCCTACGACCGCGACCTGCTGCCCCGGATCAGCGAACTGGCCCAGGCCGAGACCGCCGCCCAGCACAAGGCCGCGCTGCTGCGCTTCCGCCTCGATGAAGAGCGCCGAGCCCAACGGCTGACAGAGGCCGCCGACCTCCTGCTGGACCTCTGCGGGGCCTCTATGCGGGCGATGGTGGCCGATGGCCAGGGAATCTCCCCGACGTTGCTCGCAAGCGCCCTCAACGCTGCCGCCGCTACCAGTGAGAAGGCATCCAACGCGATGGCCTCAACCCTGGGCGTCGACGAACTGGTGGACGCGGTCCAGACCCTCGGCCTCATGGGAGACACCGAGGCCAACGACTGACGCAAGGAAGGGGGGCCAGCAGCGCTGACCCCCCTCCGAGACGACCCGCACCCCGAGCCGTCGACAGCCTGCCGAGGCACAGAATGGGGCCCCCGAGGGAGCCCAGTTCGGGGGATCGAGCGCTCCCCCTCTTCCTCAAGGTTCCCGCCAGCTCCGAGCGATGGCCTCGCCGATGAACGCCTCTCCCGCGATCCGCCCGAGGATCACCTGGGGGCGGTGACGGAGCCTCAGCGCCCACCCAGGGAACCCACGCGCCTGGCGGAGCATGAAGACCCGTTCCTCTGGCTGCTGGAGCCTCCGCAGCCGGTGCCGGATCGCCTGGAGCCTTCGGGCTCGCCCCGTCGCCTGGAGCTGCTGTTGGCGGTTCATGGCTGGCCCTCCCCTGGCAGAGGTCCGAGGGCTTCGATGGCCTCCTCCAACAGCAGCCGCGCCAGAACGGTGGGCCGCTGCCCGAGCCTCGCGGCGTGGGCCTCGATCCGCTCGCGGGCCGAGCGCCGCAGCCGGATCGTCATGGCCACGAGAGGGTCTGGGCCTGCCTCGTACCGGCCTCTCTGGTCTCTCTCCTGGCTGGTCAACACGGGGAAGGCGGAGCCCCTGACGATACCTCCATGCCCGCCGTACACAGCGGACCTCTCGCGGTGTACGGGCTACTCTGGAGGCCCCGCGCCTCCCCTCCATGGACCTGCACGACCTCGCCAGCGATGACCACGCGATCACCTACGAGCTGGCCCGCGTCGACGTCTCACCCGCCCAGCTGCTGGAGGCCGCTGGCCCCGACGTGATGGCCTCCGGCTCCCTGGGCGCTGCCCTGGCGGAGCTGGACACAGTTCTGCTTGGGGACTGATGGCCTAGGCTTAGCCACCAACCTTAGGGGCCCTGATCCTGGCGGGCATCGGTGCCTCGATCGGCCTGGCGCTGGTGAGGGCCTGCCTGACGGGTCCGCCGCCGCCAGGGGCCCCTCATTCAGATAGACCGCGAAGAGCTCATAGGCACTGCTGGTCTCATCGGGTCTCTGGTCCCAGGGGTTAGCGGTCATCGAGGGGCTCCACGCCCACAGGTTTTCGATCAGATGTCGCCGTCGATCGCCGGCCGTTCAGATCCTTCGGGCACAGGGCAACAGGGCCATTCCGGTCCCGTCAACCACCAGGTGAGGGGGACGTCGAAGTTCTCCAGCAGCTTGCGTCGATGAGCAGCTCTCCGCTCAGCGATGGTGGACCGTGTCTGCTTGTAGCGGGGGTCGATGTTCCGGCGGAAGCTCACAGCAGCGGTCAGTCACTGCCATGGGATTCCGAGGGGTCCGTATCAAGTAATTCCACAGTTCCAGTAGGAAAACCCGGAGTTACCGGCTACCGATCCCCCGGCAGCACCCAGCGGTAGAGGACTTGCTGAGCCCCCCTCGGCCCCAGCTTCTTCGCATCGCTGATCCCCCCCAGGCTTCTGACCACGGTTCCGATCGTCCTGGCAGGTTTGGTATCGCCGCCCTTGAGATCCAGGGCAAGCCAGACGGCCTTGCGCAGGGTCGCAGCAGCCTCAGGCGTCTTCAGCGCCTGCGTGGCCACCACGACCATCGGATCGTCTCCGGCCCGACGATTGCCATCACAAAGGCTGCCTACTCCGGCCTGCAACAACAGCTCCTGGACTTCGGCCAGGTTGGCCGAGATCAGGTCCCCCCCCGCGCCCCCCTCCATGGCTATCTGGGTCTCGCGGAGCGCTTCCTCCCTGGTGTCCTGCACTTCCTTGTGCGCCCCCACCGCCTGGAGCCGGAGGCTTCGGACAAGCAGTCCCCTCCAGGGATCCAGATCGCTGTAGGGCACCGGTTCGGTCCTCGTCTCCTGGCCCTTCCCGTTCCTCCGCTCCCTTGTCAGGGGCTTCACGGCGACCAGTTCCTCTGTGGCCCAGCCGTCGACCTTGGCGTAGTGAAGGGTGTAGTCCCGGAACAAGGCCAGCTCCTGGATCTGCCGCTTGGCGGCCAGGACGTAGACCTGCTCCAGGATCTCGATCTCCCGTCCCTTGGCGATCTTGAGACCATCCGCCTGCTCTCGGGCACTCACCAGCTCTTCACGGATCTCCTCTTCCTCACGGCCCAGCAACGGAAGCGAGCGGTCCCAAGCGGTCTTGGGGATGTAGGCGACGCAGGTGGATGCTGTGCGCTCGCGCCGCCCTGCCTGACCACCGCAGATGTTCGGTGGCAGCGTCCGGCCTCCTGCGACGAAGACGGTCTCGGCGAACACTCCGACCCAGCTGACCCCTGACTGGGCCACGGGCGTGCAGATCACCAGGTCCAGGTCCTCCGCCTCCCCACGCAACACCTTCTGTGCCGGCAGTGAGTCCTTCGACTCAGCATCGATGATCAGCACCCGCGAACCAGGAGCGGCCTCCAAGACCGCATCGCGCAGAGCCCGAGCGGAGAGCCCGCGCCTCCCTTCGCCGTCCTTGCCCTTGGCCCCGGTGACCACGAGGAGCGGCTTCCCTGCTCCACCCCGCTCTGTGACATGACCCAGCAGGCAGTCGCGCCAGCGAGCCTGATCCGATGTCCACTGCATCGTGCGACTTGCCTCCTTCGCCGGGCAACCCAGCACGGAATTGGCCTCAGCCCGATTCATCAAGCGGAGCAGCTCCCGCTCCGGGGGGCCGGCCTGGGCATCCATGGGGAGCACGACAGCGGCATGGTCGATCGAGCGAACCAACGAAATCCCTGCTCGCCAGCGATGGGCGGGCGTCTCCCAGATGGAGCCTTGCCCGCAGGGCGAAAGCAGGAGGTCGGTTAGGAGTTGGCGGACCTCATCGAGAATCAGCACCGTGACCATGGCGCCTTGTCCAGTGAGCACCGGGGGGGATCCAGTGTCGCCGTAGGACCAGAACTCCCCCCAGTGAGCCCGATCGCCGTTGAGCCTGCTCAGGGATCCCAATGAAGGGAGACAGCAGACATAGCGGTTGGGGAGGCACCCTGGCCCTGAGAACGGGTCCCCCTTGCCTGTGCGGGTCCCTGAGACGTTCACCGCCCTGAGCTTTTCCGCCACTGGGGCGTTGATGGTCCGCCTGGGCGTGATCACAGCCAGCGAGAGCGCTGGCATTGCCTTCGCCAGTCGCTCGATGTAAGCGCAGGCTCCTTCGGTCTTGCCTGTGCCAGTCCTGCAGACCACTATCCCCTCTTCCCTCCAGAGCGCCTCGCTGATGGCGGAGGGTGTTGGGTCCGCCAGCTCCGTGGCTTCGAGCACCCCCTGCAGTTCAAGTGTTGGGCGCTGCCAGCTGTGTTCCCGCTCAGCCCACCCAACCAGCCACGCCAGGCGCTCGCTGACTCCCTCCGGGTCGTGCGCGAAGGTGTTGCACCAGGCTTTCAGCCCCTCCAGGGATGACTTGCCTTGCTTGTCGAGGTGTCCAGCCCTGTGGAGCACCTCAGCCGCCTCCTGGGGACCCAAGGCATTGCTCAGGGCGCCTACCAGCGTCAGCACTTTGGCGTAAGTCCCTGCCCCTGGAACCCGTACCGGAACTGCACGGGCCAGGCTCACCAGCTGATCGAGCCGCTTATCACCGGTGCGTCCCAGGAAGCGGCCTTGGATGCAGGTCTGCGCGATCACCACCTGGGCGGCGGCCCTCGGAGCGGAGGTCCTCTTGGCCCACTCCTCCACCTCTGACCACGTCAGGCCCAACTGCTCCAGCGCCACCGAAGCGCTGCCCCACTGCATCACCTGGGCAACCCGCCCGGTCTTGAGGTGGATGGACCCCGGCAGCCGCATCACCTGGGTGGGGCGATGGCAGGCCGGATCCAGGGCTCCTTCGGGCAGATCGATCTGGGCGGCTGAGGCCGCCTCCAAGATCCGCTGGTGCCACAGCTCCGACGTGGCCCTGTACTGCCCGGCAGGGATCGGCGTCGCTGATGCGATCCAGGCATGGATCGACTTGCCGCCTGTGTCCAGCAGGGTGAACCGGAACCCGTAACGGGCCTCGACAGCAGCGAACAGCTTGAGCTGAAGGTCCCGGCTGTCGGGTAGATCGATCTCGGCCCGAAGGCCATAGGCCTGGGTGATCTGCTCCTTCTTCGACCCGCCCTGGGCGGCGATGAAGCCAAGCTGCCGGCCCTGGTCCAGCTCCACCGGCAACCGTGTCGCCACCTCCTGCAAGATCGAGTCGTCCCAGTGGACCGGCAGGGCTCCCCCGCCTTCTTCCCTTGGCCTCCAGCGAAGGTGACGGCTTCCGTCGCCGCCATAGAAGGTGACGGCGACTGGATCTCCTGAGCCGATACCCGCTGCCAACTCCAGGAAGCGAGGGACCGCTGCGAGCTCCTGGTTCAGACGATCAGCTACTTCCATCGAGGGCCGCCGAAGGGTTACCCCCCCTCCCTTGGTCGTTGGTCAGGCAGGCAACGGTCAGGCCTGAGTTCCTTGGAATCCGAGGTGGAAGGCACCACATAGGGGACAGGGTCCTCGTAATACCGAGACTCCTCCAGTTGATCGGGCTCAGCAGCGTTGCGATCCCGATCCTGCGTTGCCCCTCCTCTGTTCGGCGCGGATGTCAGCCGAGTGAGAACCCTCTCCGCCCAACCTGGGCCGTCAGAGTCCCGATCTGAGGGCTGCTGATGACGACTCGCTTGGAGGCCATACACAATGTCGACCAAGCGCTTGATGGCTCGACGAGCTTCTCGATCGACGCCCTCTCCAGGTGCTGAGTGAGGCTGCCCTAGATCGAAGACCTTCGGATCCGGGCCGCCCTCATCTAGCCATCGCTCGATCAAGGCCACCAGGACGTTCTGCATGGAGCGGCCATGCCGGCCGGCCGCCTCCTGGATCTGGGCGTGAACCTCGGGCGTGACCTTCAGGAGGATGCTCTTTGCTGCCATGACTATCAAACCGCTAGTAGCAAGCTATCAAAGCGCTCGATACCTGCAAGTACCTGACGCTTCTCGCCATGGCGGAGATAGACCGCTGCGGCCATCCGCTCGCTGTGGGCCTGCGCCAACGCAGCGGTCTTGCGGTCCATGCCGTCGGCCTGGGCCCGAATGGTCCAGAGATGCCGCAGGTCCGTCCAAGTAGGCAGGCAGGTGAAACCTGCAGCGGCGAGATCCTTGTGAACCGACTTGAGCAGCCGTGAGGAGTGGCGGGTGTTCCGCTCCGCCACCTCCTCGCTCGGCGAGCGCTCCTTCGGGTCGATGCCAGGAGTACGCAACAGGGCGGGATCCAGCTCAGTGAGCCACTGACGAGGGTGAATCGCGGCGACGAACTCCTTGCGCACCTTCGGAGAGAACCCCTGCAGGCCCATCGGCCTTCCCTGCCGTTCCCACGACTCCCAGTCGAAGAACGCCACCTCACTGGGCCGGCAACCGGTCGCCGCCACCACCCGGCAGAACGCCTGAGCGACGGGATCCTGGATCAGCAGGAACATCGTCTCGACGTCCGCGTCGGTGGCTGCCTCGGTGAAGGCACGCTTGACCTTCGGAGTCTGGGCGCGCCGATGCTTCGGCAGGACCCAGGTCAACCCGTTCAGTTCGATGGCCCACTGCGCCACGAAGAGCCGGTCCGAGTAGTTGGCCGTGGCCCGAGCCACGCCATCTCCCGCCCAGGCAATGGCGTTGGGACTGTCGAGCGCCAGGCTGCGCAGGTCCAGCCAGGTAAAGAGCCCCTGCCCGTGCCTGAGGAGCTTGCGCTTGCGGCCGAAGCCACAGCCCCGAGCACGGATGTGATCGAGGAGAACCCGCCGTTGCCGGTCCAGGACGGCGTCGCAGGGTTGGGAAGCGGGACGACGACGCTGGCGAGTGTCTCCACCATCCAACCAGGAGCGAACCAGTCGCTGCCCGGCAGCCAAGGCCAGTTGCCTCTCGGTGGTGGTCAGGGGCCCCAGCCCTTTACGGATCGGCTGTCCATCAATCCCTTGGATCGTCCGTGTCGTGTGCGTACTGCGCCTGCCCCAGTCGCCGCTGAGCAGCAACTTGAGGCCCTGGCGAGTGTTGCTCCACTCGTAGCGGAATGGGCAGGGGAAGATCGCCTGGCGCAGCTCGTGCGTGAGCCAGCCCAGCTCGCTGGAAGGGGTCGAGACCATGTCGGGATTGGCGCCTGAGACAGGCACCTGAGCTATAGGATAAGCATAGCAAACCGCTATAGCCGTCCCGACTGGATTTGGACCGTTCTCGCTAGCGGTTTACTAGTGGAGAACGGGGTGATTGAGTCGGGATGACAGGATTCGAACCTGCGGCCCCTTCGTCCCGAACGAAGTGCGCTACCAAGCTGCGCCACATCCCGCCTGCGGAAGTTTACGGGATCGTCCCCGGGCCGGGTTTCTAGACTTCCGGCTCCAGGATTCAGGCAGTGATGGCTCCCGACGCCCTGCTCAAGCCCGACTGGTTACGCGTCAAGGCCCCCCAGCGGGAGCGGATCGGGGCGGTGGCCGATCTGCTGGTGGACCTGAAGCTGAACACGGTCTGTCAGGAGGCCAGCTGTCCGAACATCGGCGAGTGCTTTGCCGGTGGCACCGCCACCTTCCTGATCATGGGGCCGGGCTGCACGCGGGCCTGCCCCTACTGCGACATCGACTTCGACAAGAGCGTGAGAGCCCTCGACCCCACCGAGCCGGAGCGGCTGGGAGAAGCGGTGGCCCGCATGGGCCTCACCCACGTGGTGATCACTTCGGTGAACCGCGACGACCTTGACGACGGCGGCGCCAGCCAGTTTGTGGCCTGCATCGCCGAGCTGCGTCGCCGCTCACCCGGCACCACCATCGAGCTGCTGATCCCTGATTTATGCGGCAACTGGCAGGCCCTGGCCGCCGTGATGGAGGGGGCGCCCGAGGTGCTGAATCACAACATCGAAACCGTGCCGCGGCTCTACCGGCAGGTACGACCGCAGGGGATGTACGGCCGCTCGCTGGAGTTGCTGCAGCGGGTGCGCCATGGCTGGCCCCGCACATACACCAAATCGGGATTGATGGTGGGGCTGGGGGAAACCGATACCGAGGTGATGGCGGTGCTGGGGGACCTGCGTGCCCACCGGGTCGACATCGTGACCATCGGCCAGTACCTCTCGCCAGGTCCCAGGCATCTGGCGGTGCAGCGCTTCGTGACTCCCGGGCAGTTCGCTGGCTTCAAAGCCACCGGCGAGGGAGAGCTGGGCTTTCTGCAGGTGGTGAGCAGCCCCCTCACCCGCAGCAGCTACCACGCTGGTGAGGTGCAACGGCTGATGCGACAACACCCCCGCTGAGGCCGCGCTCAGCAGAGCTCCCCAGGCGCCAGGGCCTCCAGGTCGAGCCAGCCCCCAGCCGGCAGCGGCAGGCGCAGCCGGTGGGCATGCAGCCGGTAGCCGCTGTCGCCCGGCAGGGCTCCGGGCCGGGGATTCCCCCCCGGTCCATAGAGGGGATCACCCAGCAGAGGAATCCCCACACTGGCCAGATGGATGCGGATCTGATGGGGACGACCCGTGCGGATCGTCACCTCCACCAGGTGTCCATGGGAACGGCGCTCCAGCAGTCGCACCTCGCTCCAAGCGGGCAGGGCTTCAGGGTCATCGGCCCCGGCAGCGGCAGCCCAGATCTGACCAAGCCCGGCATGGGGGCGCCGGCCGATCGGGGTGGTGATCGCCAGGGCCTCGCCCAGGCCCAGCTCCAGTGGGGCCGGCACGGTCAGAGCCCGGTACACCTTGCGGCAAGCAGCGGCAGGGGGAGCGGAGCGGACATCAGGCCGGCCCTGCGGTTGGAGCTCGGCGGTGCTGTCTCGCAGCCTGGCGCTCAGCCAGGCACGGCTCTGGGGCCGGCGGGCACAGACCAGCAGCCCCGACGTGTGGCGCCCGAGCCGGTGCACAGGCCGCGGCAGTGCCGGGAACGCCCCGCCCCCATCAGGCCCGTGACCCTGGAAGGATCGCTCCAGCAAGCGCAACACGGTGTGCTCCAGAAAGCCCCCGGCGGGGAGCACGGGCAGGCCGCTGGGCTTGTCGATCACATAGAGATCCCCGTCGTCGTGGATCAGCCGCCAGCTCGCCGGCACGGCCTCCTCTCGCCAGGGGGGGCGCTGCCACTGGAGCCGATCGCCGGTGCTGAGCAGCTCGTCGCCATCGAGCCGACGGCCATTGACCAGGATTTCGCCCTCCTGCAGGCGCACTCTCCAGAGGGAGGCCTCGGAATGGCGGTAGCGCTCCGCCAGGAACGCGCTGATCAGAACCGGTGCCTGAGCCTGATTCACCCGGTCGCTGTAGGTCCAGCCCTGGTTGAGCCGGGCCGGCAACCAGCCCGGCGGCAGCGATTCAGTCAACCAGACCGTTCTCGAGGGCGTAGCGCACCAGTTCGGTGCGGCTGGTGGTGCCGGTCTTAGTGAACAGGCGGCTCACGTACTTCTCGACATTGCGGATCGAGGTTTCCAGGCGGCGGGCAATCTCCTTATTCATCAACCCCTCGGCCACCAGCTGGAGCACGCTCGCCTCGCGGGGGGTGAAGGAATGAATGGCCGGTGTGGCGCTCTTGTGGGAGCCGGTCTGCTGCAGCAGGGAGCGGATCTCGGTGATCTGACGCGCCATCTGGCCGATGTCTGCATCGGCATAGCGCGCCGCCTCGGCCAGCAGCCGCTCCTGACGGCGCACCACGTTGTGCACCCGCGCCACGAGCTCATCCGGGTCGAAGGGCTTGGGGATGTAGTCGTCGACCCCAGCCTGGAAGCCCTCGATCCGGTCGGCCGTCATGCCCTTGGCGGTGAGGAAGATCACCGGAGTGCCCCCCAGGCGCTCGTCGCCCCTCAGGCGCTTGAGCAGGCCGTAACCATCCAGGCGCGGCATCATCACGTCGCTGATCACCAGGTCGGGAATGAGCTCCTGCGCCGCCGTCCAGCCCTCCTCGCCGTCTTTGGCGGTGGTGACTTCAAAACCCTCATCCTCCAGATAGGCCTGGACTGCGGTTCGCAGGCCCGGTTCATCGTCGACCAACAACAGCCGGGCCGGAGCCGGTGGGCTGATCGGAGTGTCCTCGCCGCTGCTCTCCCCTTCCGGCCTGCTGGTGGAATCGATCTGGCTCATGGACCGGCAACCGGCTGGCGTTGGAAGGAATCTATCCAGGCCTGCGCGGCGGTCAGAGGTTGCCGGCGGGCACCACCTGCTCCCGTTCCACCCGGTTGCCGCTGTAGCCGTGCTGAAGAGCCAGGCTGCGCAGGCTGTTGGGGTCCTTGCCGGCCTGCTCGGGGAAGCAGGTGGCCCACCAGACCAGATGATCGATGCGGTTGGCCGGCGTGACCACTCCGCCGGGATTGAGTTCCCGCAGGATCAGGTTGCGGCCGTCGTTGGTGACCCGCAGCGGCGCTGTGGGCGAACACTGGACAGTCTCGGAGCGGACCTTGACGTCGTTGGGCAGCTCCTCCCAGACCTTGATCCGCCAGACCTGGGGCTGGACGGGATCGGCACTGATGCCGAACACCCCCAGGGCCTGCTTACCGTCTGCGATGTCCCGCTCAAATAACAGGGCCAGCCCGGCGGGGCGGTTCTGATCCGGACGCACGAACACGCTCTGGGCCCCGGCTGAGGGCATGGAGATCAGCGCCGCCGGGGCGAGGCCGGCCAGGGCAACAGCCACAAGCCGCAATCGCGAGGTTGAAGCCATCGGCTGGTTCAGGGCTGCTGAGTTGTCAGCATGGAACGGTTCGCCGGGGATGGGAAGGAGGGATGGCCACCACCTATCTGGACCACCAGGCCACCACTCCCTGTGATCCAGCCGTGGTGGCGGCGATGGCTCCCTACTGGAGCGAACGGTTTGCCAACCCCTCCAGCCGCTCGCACCGCTGTGGCCTGGAGGCAGCGGCGGCGGTTGATCTGGCCCGCAGCAGCCTGGCCCAGCAGCTGGGTGTGGCCCCAGAGCAGGTGGTGTTCACCAGTGGGGCCACGGAGGCCAACAACCTGGCGATCAAAGGGCTGGTGGAAGCCCGGCGCCAGAGGGGCAGGCACCTGCTCACCCTGGCCACGGAGCACCGGGCGGTGCTGGAGCCCCTGCGCTATCTCGCCGGCCACGGCTATGAGCTCACCGTGCTGCCGGTGCAGCGTGATGGCCTGGTGGACCTGAACCGATTCAGCGAGGCCCTGCGCGACGACACCCTGCTGGTGAGCGTGATGGCCGCCAACAACGAGATCGGCGTGCTGCAAGCCCTCGCCTCCATCGGGGCACTCTGCCGCGAACGGGGCATCGCCCTGCACAGCGATGGAGCCCAGATCTTCGGGAACCGCCCCCTGCGGCCCTGTGAGCTGGGCCTCGACCTGTTCAGCCTCAGCGGTCACAAGATCTACGGACCCAAGGGCATCGGCGCCCTCGTGCTTGCTGAGGGGATCGTCGTCGCACCCCAGCAGCATGGCGGCGGCCAGGAAGGGGGCTTGAGAGGGGGAACCCTGCCGGTTCCCCTGATCGTGGGGCTCCAGCGGGCGGCGGAGCTGGCCAGCCAAGACTGGCAGGCGCGACAGCAGCGACTTGGCGGGCTGCGGGATCGGCTGCTGGCGGGTCTGCTGGAACTGGGGGGGGTGCGGGTGAACGGCAGCCTGGAACACCGCCTGGGCCACAACCTCAATGTTCAGGTGGATGGGGTGGATGGCACCCAGCTGCACCGGGCCCTGCGGCGTCAGCTGGCTGTAAGCGGTGGCTCGGCCTGCAGCAGCGGCAGCCCCTCACACGTGCTGGCCGCCCTGGGGCTGACGCCGGCGGAAGCAGCGGCCTCGATCCGGTTCGGGCTCGGACGCCCCACCACGGCTGCGGAAATCGACCAGGCCGTGCTGGTGGTGGCGGAGGCCCTTAAGCAGCTGCGGGGCTGATGAACGATCCTTGCCTCCAAGGCCACTTTTCCTCAACCTTTAATAAATCATGGTTGATCCTTAATCAACGACAGTCCGCTGCAGAGGCTTACCTTGCCGAGATCCATCTCGATCCGTGCCGCCGCACTGGCTGCAGAGGACCCGACCCTGCAGTCACTGGGAACAACGACGCAGCGGCGGCAGCGGGAGCGCTTCCTTGCCGGTGCGATCGACGGACTGCTGGGAGCCTTGGGCACGGCCCTGGTGCTCTCGGCGGCCGGGAGGATCGCCGGTATCGGTGGCAGTCGACCCACGTTCGTGCAAGCCGTGGTGACGGCGCTGGGCCTGCTGCTGCTCACAGCCGGCTGGGGTCGACTCGGCCGCGGGCTGCTGGAAGGGACGGCCACGCCCGACGGGCAGAGGCAGCTTGAGCACGTGGTGGGCTGGTTTCCCTTCGGCGCCATGGCCTTGTTTGCCACTTACAGGCTTGGAGTCAGCGACGTGGAGGCCTACAAGGTTCTGGTCTCGGAAGGGAGCGTGGTGGAGTGGCTGACGTTCCTGTTCTTTCTTGCCGCCGGAGCCCTCTTCCTGCTCACCGGGAGAGGGGAATGGGTGACGGACAGGGCCAAGGGACAACTGGGTTTAGGTGCGCTCTTCCTCGCCCTGGGCATGGTCAGCCTGCTGATCGGCTTCGAGGAGATGAGCTGGGGCCAGACCATCTTCAACTGGGACACGCCGGAACTGTTCAACAACGTCAACGCCCAGAAGGAAACGAACCTGCACAACCTGGCGCTGATTCAGGACCGGATCTGGACCATCACAGCTGCGGTGTGCGTGGGGCAACCCTGCTGGTGGGTCTGCGTCGTGCCCTGGAGGCAAAAGGACGCCTGATCCCGCGCTCAATGGCCGATGCGGTTCTGCCGCACCCCACGCTGCTGGGCTACTTCCTGTTTGCGGCCCTCCTCTACGTGCCGGTGGTGCTGATCAAGCACGACGTGGCCATCCCTGTGCTGGTGACCCGCGACCAGGAGGTTGCTGAAGCCCTCTTTTCCCTGGGTGTGCTGGTGCATGCCGGCCGCTGTTACCTCCGCTGGGCCCAGCCCCTCGATCAGACCCTGCTTAACCTGGCAGCAGCACCCGACTGAGCAGAACGAACCCCTGATCACGGCCCTCTCACGGGAATGGGTGCCCTCAGGCCAGGCGATGGCGCTGGTGCTGCTGCTGGTGATGCTGCTGCTGCTGCTGGTTCAGAGCAGCTGGAGAATCCCTTCGCCGTAGTGACGGAAGCGGGGCAGAGGTTCCAGGCCATGCCGTTCCAGCACCGCCGAGAGGCGCTCGCTGGCCTCTGGCAACCGCTGGAAGGGGATGGCCGGAAACGCGTGGTGGGCGGCGTGATGGGGTAGCCCACCCAGGCAGGCATTGAGCCAGATGCTGGCACCGACGCTGCGGGAGGAGCGCAGCTGGGTGAGCCGATGGCTCGCGGAGGGACTCCACAAGCCATGGTGCTCGATCAGCCCGCGGGTCTGAATGATGAAGCCGATGATGCGTTCCACCACCAGCCAGAAAAGTAGATAACGCAGAAACACACCATGGGCGATCACCAGGCCGAGCATGGTCAGATGCAGCGCCAGCACGCCGGCCAGGTCGAGCCGCAACCGGGCCGGCAGTCGGGGATCACAGCCGCGCAGCACCACTCCCTTGTGGGCTGTATCGACGATCAGTCCCACGCCGCCCAGCAGCAGAGCCCTGAGCCAGAAAGGATGGCGCTGATGCCACCGGCGCAACGGGCCGGCCTGCAGAATCTCCTCTTTCAGGGGTTCGACCCTCTCGGGATCCCGCCTGTCGCATCCGTTCCAGCGGTGATGCAGCCGGTGCAGCGAGGCATAGGTGGCGAAGGGCCAGGCCATCGGCCAGCTGATCAGACAGGAGAAGACGAACTCCAGTCGCGGACGGCCGAGCAGGGTGCCGTGCACCGCCTCATGGGTGGAGATCAGCAGCAGGGCATAGGCGATGCCGGCGACCGTCACGGAGCCCATCGACGCCAGCGGGCTCTCTGTGCTCCAGAACCTCCAGGTGCCCCCGATCAGCAGACCGCCGAACGTGGCAATCCGCAGCAGGCTCAGCAGCGGAGCCACCGTGGTGAGATCGGCCACGGCCTCGCGCAGATCCGACTCCAGCCGATGCAATGAAGACCCGTGGAGATCAGCGGCTTTCCCCATGAAACCGTGTGCCCGCGTTTCCTCAGGCTATGGCTTCCATCAGGGCCTCGCATACGACTGAACGGGCTGGTACTGCAGGCATCCGCCGCCGTCAAAGAGGCCGGTTCGGATCGGCTCCGCTGCGATGGCTCCGCCCATCGGGGGGGGGGTAGCCCGGCGTCACCACCTGCTCCCGCAAGGAACAGGTGCCACTCTGCGCGAAGTGGATGTCGACGTCGTGCAAGCGCCGAAGGTCAACCCTCTGGCCACAAACCTCATCTACGGCCCCGCACATGGTTCGAGTTCTCCGCCGGAGATCGTCCCTTCTGGGTTTTCACGCCCACCAGGACTCCCTTCACTGAAAGACGACCCAACCGTGCGGCCCAGGGCCGCACCTGACTGTATTCAGACCACCACTGCTTCGATCCTTTGAAGCAGGGCCCTGATCGCAACGTGATCCGCGTGGCATCGCCCTGAAGGCCGCGGCCCACCGTCACGGCGGTGGCCATCCTGGGGATGGTTGCCACACCCTCATGACCGACACCACTCCTCAGCTGCGGTTCCGCGACGGCACGGCCATGCCAGCCCTGGGCCTGGGCACCTGGCAGGTGGAGCCCGCGGCGGTGGGTCCGATGCTGAGCACAGCGCTTCGCCTCGGCTATCGCCACATCGACGCCGCCGCGATCTACGGCAACGAGTCCGCCATCGGCGCGGCCCTCGCCCGGGCCCTGGGGAGCGGTGACGTGACCAGAGAACAGCTCTGGATCACCTCCAAGCTCTGGAACGACGCCCATGACCCGGCGCAGGTGCGACCTGCGCTGGAGCGCACCCTGCGCGACCTGAGGCTCGACTGGCTCGATCTCTACCTGATCCACTGGCCCGTGGCCCATCGCTCCGGCGTGACCATGCCCAGCAGCGGGGCCGATCAACTGAGCCTCGAGCAGCAGCCCCTGGCAGACACCTGGGGCGCCATGGAGGAGCTGGTGGAGGCAGGCCTGGTGCGCCACATCGGTGTGTCGAACTTCAGCATCGCCAAACTCACCGCCCTCGCCGCCGCTGTGCGAATCACGCCGGAGGTGAACCAGGTGGAGCGACACCCCTGGCTGCAGCAGCACGCCCTGCTCAGGTACTGCTGCAACCACGGCATCCTTCTCACGGCTTACGCCCCGCTGGGGAGGGCCGCCTCGGCTGATGGCGGGAGCCTGCTGGCCGATCCGGTGATTACCGCGATCGCTGCCGCACATCGCGCCACTTCGGCCCAGGTGCTGCTGGCCTGGGGTCTGGCCTGCGGCACGGCAGTGATTCCCAAATCGGTCCATCCCGAGCTTCTCGCAGCCAATCTGGCCGCATCCGGGCTGTGTCTCAGCCCCGAAGACCTTGTGGCGATCCGCGCACTGGATCGCCACCATCGCCTGGTGGACGGCAGCTTCTGGGTGCTGCCAGACGGCCCGTACACCCTCACCAACCTCTGGGATGAGGTCGCCGCTTGATAGGCCGCTCCAGGCGCCGCAGTTGTCGACAACGGCCGCCAGAGCCATCAGCATGACTGGCGTGAACGCTTCTTCCGCACCACCTCCACAAAACCATGACGGGCAGCGAAGGCAAAATCATCGTTGGAAGCGAGGAATGGTGCAGTTTTCCCGAAGCGGGGCTGCCGGCGATCAAGGCACGGGTCGATTCAGGCGCGGCCACATCCTCCCTGCATGCCCTCAACATCGTGCCCTTCCAGAAGGATGGCTGCACCTGGGTCAGCTTCGAGATCCATCCGCTGCAGGGCGACCGCAGTGTGGTGGTGCGCCATGAGGCCCCCGTGCGCTCCAAGCGGGAGGTGAGGAGCAGCAGCGGCGCCGTGGAAAGCCGCTACCTGATCCGGGAGCGCCTGGTGCTCGGGGATCAGAGCTGGGAGGTGGACCTCACCCTCGCCAACCGCGACGCCATGGGATATCGCATGCTGCTGGGCCGGGAGGCCATGGTGGGCCGAATCCTCGTGGATCCGGAAGGCAGCAATCACCTGCGTGAGGTCAGCCCCGAAGAAAGCCGGGCGTTGTATGCCCATGCGGTTCAACACAAGAGTGGTCTGCGCATCGTGCTGCTGGCCAGCAATCCGGATCTCTACAGCAACCGTCGTCTGATTGAAGCTGGCGAGGAACGCGGCCATGAGATGCAGTTCCTGAACATCAGGCAGTGCTACATCCGCCTGGATGCCAAGAATCCAGAAGTGCATTACCGAGGCGGAGATGTGCTTGGGGCCGTGGATGCCGTCATCCCGCGCATCCGTCCGAGCGTCACCTTCTATGGCTGCGCCGTCACACGGCAGTTTGAATCAATGGGTGTGGAAGTGCTCAACAGCGCTCAGGCGATCACGGCCTCCCGCGACAAACTCTATGCCTCCCAGGAGTTCGTCCGCTCCGGCCTCAACTCACCGATCACCGGCTTCGCGGATTCCCCCCACGACACCGTGGATCTGATTCAGATGGTGGGCGGCGCCCCTTTGATCGTGAAGTTACTGGAGGGGGCCCAGGGCAAGGGGGTGGTGCTGGCTGAAACCCAGAAAGCGGCCGAAAGCGTGATCAACGCTTTGCAAAGTCTGGATGCCAATCTCCTTGTTCAGGAATTCATCAAGGAGGCGAGCGGCTCGGACCTGCGTTGTTTCGTGGTGGGGGGCAAGGTGGTGGCTGCGATCGAACGGCGCGCCGCCAAGGGGGAGTACCGCGCCAACCTGCACCAGGGCGGTTCGGCCAGCGTGGTGCAACTCGAGCCGGAAGAGAAACAGATGGCCGTCAAGGCCTGCAAGGTGCTGGGCCTGGATGTGGCCGGCGTGGACATCCTTCGCTCCCACCGGGGGCCGCTCTTGCTGGAAGTCAACTCCAGCCCGGGGCTTGAGGGGATCGAAGCTGCCACAGGCAAGGACCTGGCCGGCAAGATGATTCAGAAGTTGGAGCAGAAGCTGGGCTGGGTTCGCCCCTTGTCGCAGGAGGCCGTCACCCAGACCACCGCCGCGAGTCAGTGAAACCAACACCTCCGCGGCCTGCCGATCAGACCAGCATCCGGCTGAGCAGCACGAAGCCCAGCACACCGATCACCGACAGGATCACCTGGGCCAGCCTGCTGACCAGCATGCCGGCCACCACCGCCAGTCCCACCAGCAACGAGCGCCGCAACCGCTCCAGACCGAAGGGGCCCAGCTCCGTGGAAGCAGTGATCAGTTCGCCCAGGCTGGCTCCCAGCAGGGGTCCCACCAGGGCCCCCAGCAAGACACCACCGAAGGGAAGAGTGGGCAGCAACCCCAGAAGTCCCACCACCAGCCCGATGGCGGCACCGATGTAGGCCCACCGGGTGGCCTGCAACCGGGCGGCTCCCAGCAGCATGCCCAGGGCGTCAGCGCCCCAGCCCAGAGCCAGAATCATCAGGGCCAGGGCCAGGGCTGGCCAACCCACGCTCCAGCCCACGGCCCAGCACCACAGGCCCGCCCCCAACGGCAGCAAGGCCAGGCCGGGCAACACCGGGAAGATGGTGCCTGGGATCGCCACAAGCTGGATGAGCAGGGCCGCCCACCAGATCGCATCGAGGCGGCTCATCAGGACGGTTCGAGGGGGATGGGGCGTCGTCTGCCGACCCGCAGTTTGGCCGAACGGCTGCGGGGATTGTGCTCCTGCTCGGAGGCATCGGCCACCAGCGGCTTGCGCGTGATTCGTTCAAGCCGCTCATCAGCGAGGACGGCGGTCTTGACGCGCCGGTCTTCGAGGGAATGGAAGCTGATCACCGCCAGCCGTCCGCCGGGGACCAGCCAATCTGGGGCGCGGCGCAGCCATGTGTCGAGCACGGCCAGTTCATCGTTCACGGCGATGCGCAGCGCCTGGAAGGTGCGCGTGGCCGGATGGAGACGGCCGTAGCGGGCCTTGGGCGGATAGCAGCCGGCCACCAGGTAGGCCAGGGCGGTCGTGCCACGCCCCGAACCCGGTCCGGCGGCCCCGCTCCAGGGACGCTGCTCCACGATCCGCCGGGCGATCCGGCGCGACAGCCGCTCCTCGCCGTAGGTGTAGATCAGATCCGCCAGCTCACTTTCCTCCAGCCGGTCGAGCAGATCGGCGGCGGTCTCGCCCTTCGCAGGGTTCATACGCATGTCAAGGGGGGCATCGGCGCGGAAGCTGAACCCCCGCTCCGCCACGTCGAGCTGGGGGCTGCTGACCCCCAGGTCGGCCAATACTCCGAATGCCTGCTCCGGCGGCGTGTAGCAGGCGAAATTGGTGGCCACCAGCGTGGCGCGATCACCGAAGGGCGCAAGGCGCAGTCGGGCCGCCTCAAGAGCGGTGGGATCCTGATCGAGACCGATCAGCCGCAGCCCGGGATGGGCCTCCAGCAACAGGGCGCTGTGGCCGCCTCCGCCCACGGTGGCATCGATCAGCAGGCCTTCGGCAGGCAGACCGGCGAACGCCTCCAGCACGGGGCCGGCGAGCACCGGGATGTGGTCGAACGTCTGCTGCATGGGTTCCTTCCTAAGATCCCCGAGTTCGCCTTCGAGTCCCCGGGCCCATGACGCAACTGGAAACGCGCACGGAGCCGATGGTGGTCAACTTCGGGCCGCACCACCCGTCGATGCACGGGGTGCTGCGCCTGGTGGTGACCCTCGATGGTGAAGACGTGGTGGATTGCGAGCCGGTGATCGGCTATCTGCACCGCGGCATGGAGAAAATCGCTGAGAACCGCACGAACGTGATGTTCGTGCCCTACGTGAGCCGCTGGGACTACGCGGCCGGCATGTTCAACGAGGCGATCACGGTCAACGCCCCCGAGAAGCTGGCCAGCATCCAGGTGCCGAAACGCGCCAGCTACATCCGGGTGCTGATGCTGGAGCTGAACCGCATCGCCAACCACCTGCTCTGGCTTGGCCCCTTCCTCGCGGATGTGGGTGCCCAGACTCCCTTCTTCTACATCTTCCGCGAACGGGAGATGATTTACGACCTCTGGGAAGCGGCCACCGGTCAGCGGCTGATCAACAACAACTATTTCCGCATCGGTGGCGTGGCGGCTGATCTGCCCTACGGCTGGCTGGAGAAGTGCCTCGACTTCTGCGATTACTTCGGCCCGAAGATCGACGAATACGAGAAGTTGATCACCAACAACCCGATCTTCAAACGCCGCATCGAGGGCCTGGGGGTGATCAGCCGGGAGATGGCGATCAACTGGAGCCTGTCGGGCCCGATGCTGCGGGCCTCCGGTGTGCCCTGGGACCTGCGAAAGGTCGACAAGTACGAATGCTATGACGACTTCGACTGGGACATCGCCACCGAACAGGAAGGCGATTGCTATGCCCGCTATCGGGTGCGAATCGAGGAGATGCGCCAGTCCCTGAAAATCCTGCGCCAGGCCTGCCTGGCTATTCCCGGTGGCCCCACCGAAAACCTCGAAGCCCGCCGCATGAGCGAAGGCAAGAAAAGCGAGTGGTACGACTTCGATTATCAGTACGTGGCCAAGAAGGTAGCGCCGACCTTCAAGATTCCTGTTGGTGAGCTCTACGCCCGAGTGGAATCAGGCAAGGGCGAACTGGGGGTGTTCATCATGGGCAACGACGATGTGACCCCCTGGCGCTGGAAGATCCGCGCCGCTGATTTCAACAATCTGCAGATCCTCCCCCACATCCTTACCGGGGCCAAGGTGGCCGACATCATGGCGATCCTGGGCTCGATCGATGTGATCATGGGTTCGGTGGACCGCTGAATGCTCGTTCCAAACCTCAAGCCTTGAGGCCTACTCCGCTGCGGCGCCGCTGGCTCGGACAGTTGCGTCACTGCGGGGTTCTGATTCCAGCCACTCTCACCGGTTATCTCTGGCTCAAAGGCCGCCACCCAGGCCTGCCCGGCCTGAGCTGTCCATTGAGGGCGCTCACTGGTATTCCTTGCCCAACCTGCTTCCTGACCAGGGCCACTGCTGCCGCCCTGAACGGGGAACTGGGAGAAGCGCTTCACTGGCACGCCTTCGGACCGGCCGCCGCCGCGCTGCTGCTGGCGTGGTCGTTTCAGGCGTTGCGCAGCGGCCGTCTGCTGCCGAAGAACCTCAGGGAGATCCACCTGGGCTTCACGGCGGTGCTGCTGGTGCTCTACTGGGCGGCGCGCATCGGGCTCACCTATGGGCTCGGCAGGGCTGCATTTCCGACATGATCTTGTTGCATTGCCTTGAGCATGGCTGCTTTCGTTGATGCCCAACCTTCAATCATCTGATCGATCATGTGATTCTGAGATGCTTCGACACCCTCGGCACCATTGTCCGAGTAGCCGGCGCTGCATTCTGAATCGATGAGTTCGCCAGTCCTGTTGGTTGACTCCAGCTCTGAGCCACCAATCCCTGCTGACCAGAGCAGGGCCTGAAAGAGAGGGGACCAAGAAACTGTCAGGGGGCTGAAACTTCAATCACATTGGCGTAGCCACCCACTTCCTTGAGAGTAAAGCTACGGTTGCCGGTCATCAGCCAGGAACGGCCCTGGGCGTCCTTCATCTTGCGGTTCAAGGTGGTGGCGGGGCCGGCAGGGGTGAAGACAAAGATCGGCCGGTCCCCGGCGGAGAACTCCATCTGGAACCCATCGTCGGGTGCAGGTCTGATGGTGCAGCTTTGCTTCACTTTGTTCATCCAGCAGGTGACCTTGGAGCTGGGACCGGCCAGGGCCGGCTGAAAGCTGATCAGGACGACACCGCTGATCAGGGCAAGGGCAGGAAGGAGCGACTTGGTCATGGGCTCGGGGACATTGACCACTCAGTCTGTATCAACACTCCAGCCCTGTTCCTGGAAGCGGTGAGCACCAGGTTGGCGATTGATGGCATGTGTCGGATGCAGCCCAGACTGTCCGCTCGGATCCACTCGCGTTCTGTGGCTCAGAGCCTGCTGCGGGGTGGCGGCCCACTCTCCCCGTGGCAATCTGGATCTCACGAATCCTCGGCCTGCGGCACCTGGCACTGGTGGAACTGGTCATCTGAGCTGGGGAAAAGCGATCTGAGTGATCAGCCCAGACCGTCCATGCAGACCGCTTCCTGTGATGGAGACCAACCGAGCAGGCCTGCCCGCCTTCTGACACCTTCCTGAGCCCGATGCTGCAGGTCCTGGCCATCGCCGGCTACCGCTCCCTGCAGCAGCTGGTGCTGCCGCTGGGCCAGCTCACCGTGATCAGCGGTGCCAACGGCAGCGGCAAATCCAACCTTTATCGCGCCCTGGGCTTGATCGCGGCGGCGGCCCGCGGCGAGCTGGTGGCCAGGCTGGCCCGGGAAGGGGGCCTGCCGGCGGTGCTCTGGGCCGGACCGCAGCAGCTCAGCCGAGCCATGCGCGCCGGGGAGCAGCCGGTGCAGGGCGGTCCGCGCAGCAAGCCGGTGCGGCTGAAGCTCGGCTTTGGCAGCGATCTGCTCTCCTACGCGATCCAGCTGGGCTACCCCCAGAACGGGAAGAGTGCCTTCAGCCTCGATCCCCAGATCAAGCGCGAATGCCTCTGGGCCGGCGTCAGTTTTCATCCGCGCGCCCTGCTGGCCGACTGGACCCCCAGCGAAACCACCACCGCCGCAGCGGGAATGGGTGGTCTGCTGGGCGGGGAGGCGGATCCGCAGAATACGGCGGAAGTGCTGGCGGTGCGGGAGCTGATCCTGAGCTGGCGCTTCTACGACAGCCTGCGCACCGATGCGGCGGCACCGGCCCGCCATCCCGGCATCGCCAGCCGTTGTCTTGCCCTGAGCAACGACGGCCATGATCTGCCCGCCGCCGTGCAGACGATTCTCGAAATCGGCGATGCCCGCGGCCTGCAGAGCGCCGTTGCCGACGCCTTCCCGGGTTGCGAGCTGAGCCTTGACACCAGCTCGTCCACGTTCCGGCTGCAGCTGCGCCAGCCAGGGCTGCTCAGGCCCCTCGATGCCAGCGAACTCTCCGACGGTACCCTGCGCTATCTGCTGCTCACCACCGCCCTGCTCAGCCCGCGATTGCCCCCCCTGCTGGTGCTCAACGAACCCGAAAACAGCCTGCATCCCGACCTGCTGCCTGCCCTGGCGCGGCGCATCGCCGCTGCGGCACACCGCACCCAAGTGTGGGTGATCGCCCATGCCCCCGCCTTGATCACGGCTCTGGCCGGCGAGCAGGGCTGCCGCCACCATCATCTGACGCGGGAGCTGGGGGCCACGCTGCTGCCAGGCCAGACCACCCTCGAGCGAGGCGCCTGGCGCTGGCCCTGAGCGGTTCCCCATGACCAAACCCAATCCCTTCCGCCTCTGGGTCCCTGTGCAAACGCTGCTGTTCCACCGCGCAGAGGGGTGCTACCCATGACACCCCCTTGCTGCGCTTCCGGCACACTCCGATCACCATTACCCAACCCAGAAGGCGGGTCGAGGGAGACTCTGTATTAAGGTATACAACTTATTCACCCATGCCTGGTCCATGAACCGCATTGCCTTCGCTGCAGCCGCTCTCACCATCACCAGCAGTGGCCTCAGCCTTGGCCTGATCACGCCCGCCGGCCATGCGGCCGATGATGAAGCCAAAATCGAAGCTCGCGTGGGCAGCTGGGGCCGCAACTGCAAGAGCGCCATCGCCGACAAGTTCAAGGCCAAGACGATGGCCGATGTGGAAGTGACCCTCGCAGATTCGCTGCGGACCAGTATCGATGCCGGCGAATTCAGTCTGGCCGACCTGAAAAGCAACGGCCTTTCCTACAACTTCCGGGTCCACCACCTGCCCGGCAAAGATCCTGAGGGGTATTGCAATACCGATGGCCAGGGCAACGTGGATGAAATCACCAACATCCACAACTGATTCTCAGCAGATGGGATCCTCTCAAGTACCAGGCCAACAGCCAGTCACGCGCTGACCTGCACAGAAACGGCCTGGGCGAACTGACCACCGCCCAAGCCTACGATCTGAATTCCTGGAAGGACAACTGTTCCTCCTTGGTGGCGGGGCCGGCAGGGGTGCACACAACGATCGGCCGCTCTCCTTGAAGCTGCCAAGTCAGGCTGAAGCCTGATCAGAGCGTCAGCATGCACCGATTGCCCTCCAGACCGTCAACACGGATCCGATGGAGATGGGTGGCTCTCCATCTGTTGCTGGGACTGGGGTGGATTGGCCTGATCCTGGCGAGCAACCCCAATCCAAAAAAGGCGCAGCTCGCACTGATGTTGCAGCTGGCTGGCGGGCTTGCTGCCTTCCTTCCACATGGAGATTATTCACGCCTATGCCTCTCCCCTTCAACCCGTGCCAGCGCCCCCAATCCCTGGTGCTGCAGCGCTAGACGGCTTCATCGGCAGGCCGAGAAGGCGTTATAGACGCAGCCAGAACTGACCCCTAGAGATGTGTGCCTCAGCAAACATCCACAGAGGAAACAGTTAAGGCGCTAAATTGCATTAACTCCACTGTAAAATTAATGCCATCCATCTTCAATAGAGCCGGCACAGCCTTAATCGGAGCAGCCACGTTAATACTTTGTGGCGGAAGTGCTGAGGCCATTCAGTACACCTTCGAGAACGTAACTGGCAGTTACACCGCTGGCGCAACCGGCAACCGGGGACCACGGAACTTCACCGTCAGCTTCACGGGATCCTTCGACTACACCACCAGTGGGGGTGTGAGCAACGTAGCTGCATCTGCATTCATCACAGGCGACAGCCCCAACCCAAGCTCCTTTACGTTCACGAGTGGGTCTTTTGATTCAACATTCAACGAGCTTTCCTTGTCGGGAACTGGTATAGCCAATTTCGTGCTCTCTGATGATTTGATCGAGGCCCCAAACACCTCGCTCCCCATTAATGCCATCAACCTTGCGAATGTCTGCATTTTCTACAATGGAAACAATGGTACTTGCCGAACTTTTGGGCAAGCCAATCTCTCCAATATCAATGGCAACGTTGTATCAGAGTTTCCTGCATCTCCCCCCACGGCCCTCACCCTGATGGCTCTGGTGCCGATAGCAGCCCTGCGGAAACGCTATCGACTCCCCTCCGGGTGAAGGCCCAAGCACTGCTCATCGCGCATCAGGTGCCGTTCAAGGGGCCGTCGCTTCATGCACATTCTCTGTTCTGAATGGCTTGAAGTGCATCCCTTGAATGCAGTCAGTCCAGCCACGGACCAGCTCCCGTTTGAAACGATTCCGCCGATGTGCGCTCGAGCCACACACCCCCGTCCGCCGACAATGAAGTTGGCCGGCGGTGGTGACGACGTTTTTGCCGAGAGGGAGATGAAGCCGCTGGCCCCAAGGTTGTCCTGAATCAGAAGCTTCGATCTGCTCAGGCTGACCACAACTCTGCATGTCGATGCGAAGGTGACAGACATGGTGGGGGCACACATCACGATTGACAAGGTCTGTTGGAAAACAACACTGACCCTTGCCGCCCCCGGGATGGCGTCAGTGACCTGCCGCATCACCCTCGCCTGATCGGCCTGCCATACCGTCAGTGATTCGCTTGTCTGCTTCGTCAGATTTGTCTGGAGGCCAGGGTCCAGCCGAATGGAGCCGACCATGGGCTCAAGCCGTTACCGCCGTTCCGCCTTTCCCTGACCGATTCAATTTTTCCGCGCAGGGTCTCGAAGCGTTGGGATGCGGCCACGGACGACTGGTTGGCCGTGCCGAACGCTGTGCTCCAGTCGCGCCATGCAGTGCCGCAAGGCCGCGTGATCACGAGCCCACAGCCAATGGCTGCAAACAGGGCCAGCCGACTGGCGAGGAGGCTGCGTCTCTTCTCTCCTGGATGGGATCATTGGGGACATTCACCAAGCCCAGCAGAAAGGCCAGCAGCACTGCCAGGGCACCAGCGCAGTGGACCGTGCGTCATGTCAGTGGCCGCGTGAAGGATCAACATGGAGATCCGATCAGTCCCAGGCCTGCATCCTGATCCGCTGCGACGATCTTCAGCAGACAAGAGTGCCGCGATGAAACGCAACCTTGCCGTTATCTCCGCCCTGTTCCTGCTCGGCAGCCTGGCCTGTGTGGTGAGCTACCAGCGGATCGGCTCCCATGTCGACCCAGATGGCACCCTGCGGGAACCCTTCTCACTGATCCCGATCGGCTGGGCCACTGGACTCGCCGGCATCGGCACCGGCCTGGTGGCTCTGGCGCTGCCTGGCCGGCGGCGCTCCTGAGCTGGCCGGCGTGCCCCCCAGCTCCCGATCGGTGTCGAATCCCCGGAAGATTCCGTCCGGCCCAGCAGCGGCCTGGAACTCGGCAAACTCCATGGTTGCCCAGCGTCAGATTGTTCTCAACGCTCCAGAGCGCCGCTGGCACCACCCGCAGGCTGCTGCCCGGCTGATCGATCAGGTCGACCACCAGTAGGGGATGTTCAGGATGCTGGAAGGTGAGGGCATCCACGAGAAACACCATCGGCTGGCCAGAAGCGGTGACGCCGGCAGCCAACAGATCGTCGCTGCTGACCCCGGTGTCTTCTACGCGGCTAAGAAACGCCACCTGAGCCTGAAAGCCGTCCACCGGTCTGCTGATGGCCACCTGCAGCGTCTGCCAGGCCGTCTCGTCGCCGAACGCGGTACGCAGTACCATGGTCTTGTCGCTGCTGGGCAAGGGATTCATCAGGGCTGGCTCGCGGGGATCGGCGTCCCCCTGCCCAGGCCGTTGCAGATCCCGCTCCGCCGCAGCTCCAGCAGCAGGCCCGGATCACCATCCCCCTCGAACAGGATCCGCCCGGCCTGGATGGTCACCCAGAGCCCATCATCGGTTCAGGCCTGGGTCATCAGGTACTGGCCATTGCCATTGAATTCACCATCGCAGGTGGCAAAAATCGTGCCAAGCAACAACAGATAAAATCGCCAGAGGCGCCGGAACTTTGCATATTCCATGCCGTAGTCCAGGCTACTGCAAATGTCCTGCGAAGCATCGAAGCGTTTCAGCCAGGCGGTAAGGGTCTGGTGGTAGTTGGTGCCATTCATATACCAGCGCTGAACGGTTTTGAGATCGCTGCTATGACTGGGAACGGCGTCATGGTTCCAATACCGTCCATGGGGGAAGATGTACTTGTGGGTAAAGCCCGACGACATATTGCTTGGGATCCGGACGGTAATGATATGAATCAGAACCTTCCCCTCAGGCTCCAGCAGGGAAGCCAGCCTGGCGAAGGCCTTGGTGAGATTGCCCACGTGGCAGAACACGCCAACCGAGATGATCTTGTTGAATTTCTCCGGGAACACCACCTCGTTGATGTCACCCTCCACGAGGGTGAATCTTCCAGAGCTCAGTTGGCTGCGTGGATCGTTCATCTTGCCTCGCATATAGGCACATTGACCGCGGCTGAGGTTGACCCCCGTGCAGCGCAGATTGGGAAATTTTGAAAGAATGTAATTGGGGACAGAGCCCCAACCGCAGCCAAAGTCGAGAAGGTGATCACCATCTTCAATGCCCAACCGTTCGATCATCTGATCGATCATATGCTTCTGGGATGTTTCCAGATCCTGGGCACCATTTTCCCAGTAGCCGGTGCTGTACTTGGGATAGATGGGTTCCCAGTCACCCAGCATCCGGTTCAGCATCTCCTGGGGTCGGTCGTACTGAACCGCCATCAGTTCCTTGGATGATTCGGCGATGCGATCGGACTCATTCAGCACCCACTCGTAAGGCGCCAGAAGGGAAGGAAAGTGGCGGAACAGGATCGGCATCGAGGCGTGGAGCATGCCACGGAAGAGAGCGTCTGGGATTTCAAGGCCGTTGATGTAGGCCTCCGCCATCGCCATCTGAGTGCTGTTCAAGCCCGTGGCCAAGAGGCGGCTCCAGCGATAGCCCATGGAGTTGGGCGAATACAGACGCAACGCGTTGGGATCGAAGGCAGGAAGATCGGACGCCTGATCGAAGATGGTGGTTGTCATACAAGCGGAGAGCGGAGGGATCGTTCCATCCAGCCGAACCGATTAGCCGGATGACAAGGCTGGGCAGTCCATCGCATCACGCTGGCTCCACAGACTCATCTCGACCCTAGCGAGGGTGATCGGCTCTGGCCCAAATGCTGTGCAGACCCTTGGAGCCGCTTTCGATTGCCTGTGGATGGCTGAGCGAGTGCTCCGCACTCTGAGCGGACAACAACGCTGTTACTCAACGCGGTTCACAGCCACCTCAAGAGCAGCTTCAGCAGCACCGGCCTCGCCCTACGCTTCAATCTGGATGTGGATCGCTACCTGAGCACCTTGATTGACCGCTTCAACCTGGCGGCAAAGGCTGAGTGGGTGTTGCAGGTGATTTGCACCGCGCCGATCGTCCGGAGCGACTCCAGAGCAGCGCGAAGTTTGCGACCTGATCAAGACACGACATGAACACTGGAACTGTTGGCACAGAGGCGGAGGGCACTGCGCCAGCCGGACTCGACCACTGCAGCTGGCTGCTGCTCTGCCGCAGAGTGCGCTTCGGTGACACCGATGCGGCCGGGGTGATGCATTTCCACCAGCTGCTGCGCTGGTGCCATGAGGCCTATGAGGAGAGCCTCGAAACGTTTGGCCTTCCATCCCCGGCCATCTTTCCCAGCCCCAGCTGGGACGCCCCCTGCGCCGGCGGGGCCGGTTCCAGCTCAGCGCAAACGGCCTTGCCGATCGTGCACTGCAGCGCCGACTACCTGGCCCCCCTGGTGTGCGGCGACCGGCTGACGGTCAGCCTCAGCCCTCAACGGCTCGATGCCGGATCGTATGAGGTGAGCTACATCTTCACCAAGCTGGAGGCGGCCGGCCGTCCTGCAGCCCGGGGGGTCACCCGCCATGTGGCCATCGACCCCATCAGTCGACGCCGCTGCGATCTGCCCGGCCCGATCGAGCGCTGGCTGGAGGCCTCGGCCAGCGGGATTTCAGCGTCCTGATCACAGGATCAACGCCGGAGCCGAGGCTTGACGATCCAGTCAGAGCATCGGTGGCCTGCGGGAGAGCGCCCAGAGCAAGGCCGCCAGCTGCAACGGGAGCAGGCTGGCCACCAGGGTGAGCGGATGGAAGCCATCCTCCACGGCCACTCCCGCGAGGGAGAAACTCACCGAGGCCGCCGCAGCGATGAGCAGGATCAGGCCAAGGCGGCCGGAGAGCCCGGGTGCACGCAGATTGAGGGTCCCAGCCTTCGCTGGGATGGGGCCGCGGCCTGGCATCAGAACCACTCCTTCTTGGCGTCGATATAGGTGGCCTTGAACTCTTCTGGGGTTTTGGTGAGGTAGATGATCCCCTCCACCAAGCCGATCACCCCCATCACGAAACTGGCGATGCCACAGGTGACCACACCACCGGCAACAGACACCACCAGCATGATCACGCCCGATGTGGTGTAGCCGAGCACGAACTTGTGGATCCCGAAGGCACCCAGAAAGATTCCAAGCAACCCCGCGGCAAGCTTTTTGTTGGAGAGTTCCGGATCAGCGGACGAGGTCATTCAGAGGGCGCAACTGCCCAGCTTTAGCGGACTTCAGCGCCAGCGTCATCCGCGCTGGCTCCTCCGTCACAGGACTGGAGCAACCAGCGGCTCCAGCGGCCCCGCTCCCACTTTCCCAGGACGTTGGGTGCCAGATCAGGGCAGGCCAGCCAATGTTTAGGGCGCTGGGCCGGGGGAAGCTGTTGGGCCAGCCGCTGGCAATGGGCGATGAGGGCCGCCGTGGTGGCGGTGGACGCATCAGGTCCTGGCGAGCCTGAGGCCCCGCCATGACGGACCAGGGCCACCAAGCGCTCGCCCCAGATGGGATCACGGCAGGGCAGCAGCAGCAACTGGTCCAGGGGCAGCTGCTCCGCCCGGGCCCAGCCCAGCAGCCGAGCCTCCACCTGCTCAGGGAAGACGGTTTCGCCGCCGCTGCTGATCGCCCCATCCAACCGCCCCAGAATCTCCAGGCCAGCGGGGCCGAAGCAGGCGCCATCGCCACTGCACCACCAACCCTCCTGCCGCTCCAGGGGCTGCAGCTGCCCGGCCTCCAGGCAGCCCGGGCTGAGACGTTTCGTGCGCACCAGCAGGGCACCACCGGGGTCAAGCCGCAACTCCACATCGGCCAGCGCCCGGCCGCACCCCCCCTCCCCCTGCAGGAAACGCTCCGGAGGCAGGGCCGCCACCATCGCGGCGGTTTCGCTGGCGCCATAACAAGGCGAGAGCGGGATCTCAGCTGCCCGGGCCCGGGCGGCCAACTCGCTGGAGAGCGCCGCGCCTCCCACCCAGACCACGGAGCAGCCCCGCAGCCAGGCGCAGCCCTCCGCTGCGGCCAGCAGCCGCTCCAGCTGGATGGGCACCAGGGAGAGCAGCGCCGGACGGTCGGCTGGAAGGGGAAACGCCGCCGCCAGATCCTGGGGCCGGCGCATCAGCTCAGGCGGCAGCCTGCGCCAGGACGTCCCCCAGACCCGGCTCCGCACCAGGGGCAGCAGACCGCTGACGTGATGGAGCGGCAGGGGATTGAGCTGCAGCGTCGCGGAGGGATCCAGCCGGATCGATTGCAACCACAGACCAGTGGCGCCAGCTGATGCCTCCAGGTGGGCCAGGGGCTGCAGGCACCAACGGCGGCCGCCGGCACTGCCGCCACTGCCCACCACCACAGCGGCCCCGCACAGAACTGATCCGGCCAAAGCAGCGGCCAGCAGGTCCTGCTCCTGCTCGGCGCAGAGGCCCACCAGCCGCTGCTCACGCCAGGCCTGCTCAAGCCGTGCCACCAGCCCCTCGGCCCGCTCGGCGCTGGTGAGTAGCAGAGGAGAACCCATCGGCGACGATCCCGCGCTTACTCCTGCCGTGCCCGGCGGGCGGCGATCCCCGCCTCCACAGCGGTGACACCGGCAAGCAGCAGCAGGCCAAGCAGACCGACCAGCTGTTGGCGCGGATCAGGCTGGGAGCCCAGCTCCACTCCGTCCCGCTGGCCCAATACCAGCCCGAGCACAAACCAACCGGTGCTCAAGGCCGAGGTGATCCAGTAGGCCCGCCAGCGTCGTTGATAGATGTAGCCGGTGCCCAGGCCCGGCACCAGGTTGAGGACCACGGCCACCCAGGGGGCCGAGGCCGCCAGGGTGTCCTGCTTGCTGAGGCTCATCGCGGTGGCGGTGTCATTCATGCCAACTCTGGCGGCTCCAGCCAACTCCCGGCGGCCGCGGCCCAGACCCGCTCGGGATCGGAACTGGCCAGATCACCGCTGGCGCCCCAGCCCGGGGCCAGACCCGGCGCCGCGGGGGTGGGTCCCTCTGCCTGGAGAGCGGCCAGCTGGTGCAGCCAGCGGCGGCCGATGCCGGTCTCGAAGCCCGTGCTGAGCATCAGCCTGGGCACCCCTGCCCGCAACTGCGCCAGCAGGGGCCTGGGGTCCCCCTCCTGGGAGGGCCGGCGCACCTGCCAACCGCCCCAGCTGCGGCGCAGAGCCGGATCCTGCGCCAGCGACTCATCCAGGGCCAGCGGCAGGGCCGGAGGGCCAGCCGCCAGGGCGAGCAGTCCGGCGTGATCGGCGGGAGCCAGCGGTTGCTCCAGCCACTCCAGGCGAGTTTCAGCGGCGAGCCGCGCCCCCCAGGCCGCAGCTGTGGGGCGCGGCCAGCCCCCATTGGCATCCAGGCGGAGTCTGGCCCCGCTCGGCAAGCGCTCCAGCAGCAGCTCCAGCAACTGACGCTCCTGGAGGTCATCCGTGGCCGCCACTTTCCACTTCAACGTGAGGGGGAGAGCGCCGGGCTGAGCAGGCTGGCTGCTGTGCTGGTGGCTGTCCAGGACCCGCTCCAGCGCCGAT
The DNA here is from genome assembly GCF_002252625.1 of Synechococcus sp. 1G10. Classification (GTDB taxonomy): domain Bacteria; phylum Cyanobacteriota; class Cyanobacteriia; order PCC-6307; family Cyanobiaceae; genus Regnicoccus_A. Next base: position 158,651 of record NZ_NQKW01000006.1, read on the forward strand.
AGCAGCGGCGGCCCTGCCGGCAGCAGCCATGCAGAGGCTGGCGGCGGCAGCCACCCCCCGGCAGCGGCCCCCACCAGCCCCTGGATCTCGCCCAGGGCGGCTCCGAGGGCGAAAGCCAGGGTCGCCGGCAGGGCCGGCAGGCGCGCCTCCAACTCCTGGCGCTCGATCGTGGGACCCAGGGCTTCGATGGCCCTGGCGATGCTGACCAGCTCCGGGCCCTCACCTCCCTGATCGGCGCCCGACGGCAGCGGAGCCGCCTCCCCCCAGCCCTGATCGAGCAGCGGCGCAGACCCCCTATCTCCCCCAGCCAGCACCTTGAGCCGCAGCAGCCAACCGCGCTTGCTCCTCAGGCTGCCCCGGCCGGTGACAAGAGGCGAGGGCAGAACCAGTTCAAAGGGCCGCCAGTGCAGGCCCAGGGTCATCACAGCGGCAGCCAGGGGCCGATCGCCAGGCCAAGCGCCAGGCCCAGACCATTGAATGCCTGGAAGCGCAGGGCCAGGAACTTGCTGCCAGCGATCCGCTCAGGTGTGTCGTGGTGCTCGCGCAGCAGCTGAATCAGGCCCCTGGCTGAAGGCAGGCCCACGATCCCCAGCAGGGCCGTCAGGGGCCAGCGCCCCAGAAGCACAGGTGCCCACTGCAGGGCCAGGGTCAGGGCGATGAACCAGGGCACCAGGGCCGCGGCGCTGGCTGTGCCCAGCTGCACCACGGGGGAGCGCTTGCCGTGGCTGGCGTCCTGTTCCACCTGGTGGAAATGGGAGCAAAACAGCACAAGAGTGGTCGCCAGGGCGGGTCCGCTGCCGAGCAGCAGGGCCGCTTTCCATGGGATGCCGGCGAAAGGAAGCAGGTCAGCGAGCCCGGCGCCGGCGGAGGGCGCCAGCGCCATTAGGGCGGCGGCGGTGGCCAGCGGGCCGAAGGCAAGCCAGCAGAGGGGTTCACCCAGGCCGCGGTAGCCCAGCCTCAGGGGTGGTCCCTGGTAGATGTAACCGAGCGCGCAGCAGCCCAGCACCAGCACCAGCACCAGTGGGGTGCTGCGGACCGCCACCAGAGCGAACAGCGCCAATCCGAGCGCCAGGCAACCATTGGCGAGCTGGGCCACCCGGTCGCGGCGGCCGGTGAGATTCACCAGGGAATGGGGCTTGCCAAGCCGGTCAACACCGGTATCGGCATCGAAGACATCGTTGGCCAGGTTCTCCCAGCCCAGCAGCAGCACCGCCGCCAGCAGGAAGGCCAGCAGTTGATCGAGGCGCGGGGCCTGGCCCTGGCCGGTCCACCAGCCCGCAGCCAGCAGCACCGGCATCACCGCCACCGAATACATCGGCCATTTGATCGCCGCTTTCCAGAGGCGGCGGCGGGACGGATCGGGGGAGCGCTCCCCCGGCGACAGGTCGCCGGCAGAGTCCCCATCGGCGTAACGGCTTGCGACGACCTGGGGGTCGGACATGGGCAGCGGGGACGGTGGAGCGGGAGGCACCCATACATTTGAGCAGCTTTCCTGGCCAACGCCGCCATCGTCCTGGTGCAGGTCGTTCCCTCCTTCACCGAACTGCTCGCCGCCGCCGCCCAGGGGGCACGGCAGCTGGAGGACGAGGGCGTGCTCAGCCTGGCGCTGCCCATGCCCTGCCGGGATCCCCTGGCGCTGCTCCCCCATCTCGATGACGGGGGACGCTTCCGCTTTCTCTGGGACGGCGCACCCGGGCTCTGTCTGGCGGCCAGCGGCTGCACCCACCGTCTGGAGCTGAGCGGACCGAGGCGTTTCGAGCTGGCCCAGCGCTTCAGCGCCATGAGCCTCAGCCGCCTGGGGCAACAGCCCCAGAACGTTCCGCCCCTGGCCAGGCCGAGGGTGCTGCTGGCCTTCTCCTTTTTCGACAGTCCCCTGCAGGAGGGCAGCGGCGCCGTTGCCGGCGTTCAGGCCGTGCTGCCCCGCTGGCAGCTGAGCCGTCAGGGACGCCATTGCTGGCTGCGGCTGCAGCGCTGCCTCGGCGGAGAGGTCACCCCCCGGGGCGTGGCCGAGGAGCTCTGGGAGCGGGCCCAGCTGCTGAGCCGGCTGCCGGCGGAAGGGGAGGGCAGACTGCCGAGCACCAGCGGTGTGGGCATCACCAGCCGCTCCTGTTGGGAGAGCGACTACCGCGAGGCGGTGCGTCAGGCCCTGGGCCTGGTGGAAAGCGGCGCCCTGCGCAAGCTGGTTGTCGCGGTGCGCCAGCAGGTTGGGCTGGATCAGCCGCTCGAGCCCCTGGAGTTGCTGGCCTGCCTGCGCCGCCACCAACCCGGCAGCTGCCGCTTCCTCTGGCAGCAGCGACCCGGCGATGCCCTGATCGGAGCGTCGCCCGAGCGGTTGCTGGCGGTGCGCCAGGGGCAGCTGCGCTGCGATGCCCTGGCAGGCACTGCCCCCCTTGGGCCACCGGCAGAGCAGCTCACCCATTCGGCCAAGGACCGCCACGAGCATGAACTGGTGGTGGAGGCGATCACCCGGGTACTTTCAGAGGCTGGACTGTCTCCCCGGCGGCCCCGCCACCCCAGGCTGGCCAGGCACGGCAAGCTCGTTCATCTGCACACCCCCATCACTGCCGCCCTGATGGAGCACCAGCCCCTGGCCCTGGCCGAGGCCCTGCATCCCACCCCGGCGGTGGCCGGGCTGCCGCGGCGGGAGGCGATGGCCTGGTTGCGCAGCCTCGAACCGTTCGAGAGGGGCCACTACGCCGCACCGATCGGCTGGATCGACAGTGCCGGTGATGCCGAGCTGAGGGTGGCGATTCGCAGCGGTCGCCTGCGGGGCCACCAGCTGGAACTCACCGCCGGTGCCGGTCTGGTGCGCGGTTCCGAGCCGGAGCAGGAACTCCAGGAAGTGGCCCTGAAGCTGGGGGTGTTGCAGCAGCAGCTGAACCTCAGCGCCCCCTGGCCGTCGAGCAAAGGCCCAGCAACAGCCCCGGGGGCCTTCAAACCGAAGCTGGGCTGAGCGTCAATGACGCCAGCGACGCCAGCCGTGTTGATGTCGCTGATCATGGCCAGCCTTTTGGGGCTGGCGCTGCTACTGGGCCGCTGGCTGGGCCGCGCGCGCCTTTATCGCATCATTTTCGAGGCAGACACCCCCGCCGGCAAGGCCTTCGATGTGGTGCTGCTGCTGGCGATCGTCGCCAGTGTTCTTTCCGTGGTGCTTGAAAGCGATCCGCGCATTAGGGGGCTCTACCTGGCCCCGTTCGAGACACTCGAGTGGTGCTTCACCCTGCTGTTCAGCCTGGAGTATGTGTTGCGGCTGCTCTGCGTGGGCAAGCCCCTTCGCTATGCCACCAGCTTCTATGGCGTGGTGGATCTGGTGGCGATCCTGCCCACGTTCGGGCCGTACCTGTACGCGCTGTGACTGCTACGGCCACGACGGCGATGCTCGCTACTGCAAACGCTGTGGGGCCGGACTCTGATCCGGCTCAACTGCGGTCGTTGGGATCACTCTCGCCAGCGGGTCTCAACTGGCCAGCAGCGCCTCGATGGTCAGATCCGCCAGGGGCACCCCGCCCAGCCGCTCGATCTCACGCACGCCCGTGGGGCTGGTCACGTTGATCTCACTGAGGCGGTCGCCGATCACATCGATGCCCACGAAGAAGAGCCCTGCCTCGCGCAGGGCCGGGGCCAGCTCGGCACAGATGCGGCGCTCGGCATCGGAGAGGGCGGTGGCCTCGGGCTCCCCACCCACAGCCAGGTTGCTGCGGAACTCTCCGGGCAAGGGGCGGCGGTTCACGGCACCGAGCGGTTCACCGTTCACCAGCAGGATGCGCTTGTCGCCGGCCACCACTTCCGGCAGGAAGGCCTGGGCCATCACCGGCAGCTGGCCCTGGTTGGTTACCAGCTCCAGCAGGGCCCGTAATCCCGGCGCCCGCGCCTCGCTGCGCACCACCCCCTGACCGGCACGTCCGCTGAGGGGCTTGAGCACCACCTCGCCGTGCTCGGCGGCAAAGGCAGAGAGCTGGTCGATGTTGCCGCTCACAAGGGTTGGCGCCATCAGGTGGCTGAAACGCAGGGAACCGAGCTTCTCGTTCCAGGCCCGGAGGGAGGCCGGCCGGTTGAGCACCCTCACCCCAGCTGGCTCGGCCAGCTCCAGAAGATGGGTGGCGTAGAGGTAGGCCTCATCAACGGGCGGATCCTTGCGCATCCACACCCAGGGGAAGGCGTCGAGCGGCATCCGCTGGGGTTCCCCCAGCTCCACCCACGGCTCGGGAATCTCCCAACCAGCCGCAGTGGGGCGAATCTGGGCGAGGCGGGCGGCCTGGGCCAGCACCGTGGGGCGGTGACCCGGCTCAGTGGCGTCGGCTCGCTGCCCTTCCACCGCCAGATCAGCCAGGCTGCAGATCCAGACCTGATGGCCGGCACGCTGGGCCGCCTGCATCAGGGCAACGCTTGAGTCTTTACCCGGGCGCAGACGCTGGACCGGATCGACGAGAAAGAGGTGGGAGCGGCTGGCGGCCTCGGCGCGACTCGGCACCCTCAGGCCCCTTGCAGCAACGGATCGAGCCGGCCAGCTCGCTCCAGGGAATGGAGTTCATCGCAGCCGCCGATGCCTCGATCGTCGATGAAGATCTGGGGGAGGCTGGAGCGGCCTTCAGCCCGCTGAGCCATGGCGGCGCGGGCAGCCTGGTCGCCATCGATGGCGTATTCCTCGTAGGCCACACCCTTGCGATCGAGCAATGCTTTGGCCCGGACGCAGAAGGGGCAGAACCGCCAGGTGTAGATCTCGACCTTCGCCGGTGTGTTCACCACAATCGACCAACAACATGGCACTGGAGGGATCCTAGAAGCCCCTCCAGTGGCCCAGTCCCGCTGATACGGTCGGGACAACCGTTGGGCGGCAGCCAGTGCTCGATCTCACCGACTTCAAGCGCGACCTCTCCGAACTCACCGACCGCCTGGGCCATGCCCAGGACTGTCTTTGACGTACCGGCCCTGAACGCACGCCAGCAGGACCTTGAGCAGCTGGCCTCCCAGCCCGACTTCTGGGACGACCAGCAGCAGGCCCAGAAGCAGATGCGCCAGCTCGATGAGGTGAAGGCACAGCTGGAGCAGCTGCAGCAGTGGCGAACCGCTGTGGAGGATGCACGCGCCACCCTGGAGCTCTACGACCTGGAGCCCGACGAAGAACTGCTGGGTGAGGCCAATGGCGGCCTGCAGAAGCTCAAGGCCGAGCTCGATCGCTGGGAGCTGGAGCGACTTCTGAGCGGCCTCTACGACAAGGAGGGCGCCGTGATCTCGATCAATGCCGGCGCCGGCGGCACCGACGCCCAGGACTGGGCCCTCATGCTGATGCGGATGTACACCCGCTGGGCCGAGGACCATGGCATGAAGGTGTCCGTGGATGAGCTCTCGGAAGGGGAGGAAGCGGGCATCAAGAGCTGCACGATCGAGATCGATGGCCGCTATGCCTACGGCTACCTGCGCAACGAGAAGGGCACCCACCGGCTGGTGCGGATCTCGCCGTTCAACGCCAACGACAAACGGCAGACCAGCTTCGCCGGGGTCGAGGTGATGCCCAAGCTCGACGAGGAAGTCAAGCTCGACATCCCCGACAAGGACCTGGAGATCACCACCTCCCGCTCAGGCGGTGCCGGCGGCCAGAACGTCAACAAGGTGGAAACGGCGGTGCGCATCCTGCATGTGCCCACCGGCCTGGCGGTGCGCTGCACCCAGGAACGCTCCCAGCTCCAGAACAAGGAGAAGGCGATGGCGCTGCTGATGGCCAAGCTGATGGTGATCGCCCAGGAGCAGCGCGCCTCCGAGATCGCCGACATACGCGGCGACATCGTGGAGGCAGCCTGGGGCAACCAGATCCGCAACTACGTGTTTCACCCGTACCAGATGGTCAAGGATCTGCGCACCGCCGTGGAAACCACCGATGTGCAGGGGGTGATGGATGGCGATCTGGATCCCTTCATTCAGGCGCTGCTGCGCCAGGGTGTGGAGATCGCCGCCGAAGTGGCCGCCTGAGCCAGCCATGCGCATGCCCCGATGACTGACAGCAGCAACCCGGACACCAGCCCAGCTGAAGCCAACCTCTCCGAATCCACTCCCACGCAGGAAGCGGTCAGCCCACCGCCCAGCTTCGTGAAGCTGGCGATGCGCAACATGGTGCGCAAGGGCCGCCAGAGCCTGCTCCACTTCGGCCTCACCGCCGTGGGATTCAGCGCCGTTCTGCTGCTGCTGGCCTGGTTCGGCCGGCCCAGCCTGCCCCAGTGACCTCGATTCGTTGTCCTGGCCTCGACCTGGCCTTCAGCTGTGACGAGCAGCTGAGCCCAGAGCTGCTGGAGGCGGCTGGTCCCCTGGCCGACCCTGCCGGGGCCGATGGGCAGTGGCTTGATCTGCTGGCGACCTGGCTCGAGCAGATGCAGCCCGAGTTGCCGGAACCTCTGCGGGCGCGGGCCTACAGCCTGGGGCTGAGCCTGGTCGGCGACGGGGAAATGGCCGAGCTCAACGAAAGCTGGCGGAGTCAGGAAGGCCCCACCGATGTGCTGGCCTTCGCCGCCCAGGACGAGGGGCTGGAGGGAGCCCCGGCGATGCCGAAGCGGCCATTGCTGGAGCCCGATCAAGAGGAGTCCCTGGAACTTGGCGACATCGTGATCTCCCTGGAGACGGCTGCCCGCCAGGCTGAAACGGCGGGCGTGAGCCTGGCCCGGGAGCTGCGCTGGCTGGCCAGCCACGGCCTGCTCCACCTGCTGGGCTGGGACCACCCCGACGATGCCCGCCTGGAGGTCATGCTGCGCCGCCAGGATCAATTGCTGGCTGGCTCCGCCTGTAGCGAAGGCAGCGAGCCCACTGGACGACAGCGGTAACGTTCAGCCCGGATGCCCGATGCGGCGGAACGCAAGGAGGAGGAAGCAGCATGGTTAACCCGGTCCCTCTTGAACCGGTGCCCCTTGCGCTGGCGGATCCCATGAACAGCGACTCACCGCGACGGGGACGTGGCCAACGAAGTGGGGCCTGGCGTGTGGCCGGCGACCTGCCGCTGAGCTTTCGCTATGCCGCCCAAGGCCTGGCCTACGGCTTCACCAGCCAGCGCAACTTCCGTATCCATGCGATCACCGGCGGCTGTGTCTTCGCCCTGGGGTTGTGGCTGCAGCTGAGCACCGAGCAGCTGGCACTGCTGGTGCTCACTGTGGCGGCAGTCCTGGTGCTGGAGCTGATCAACACGGCGATCGAGTCGGTGGTGGATCTGGCCATCGGCCGCCGCTTCCATCCTCTGGCCCGCATCGCCAAGGACTGCGCAGCCGCGGCCGTGCTGGTGGCCGCGGCTGCCTCGCTGCTGATCGCCGCCCTGCTGCTGCTGCCGCCCCTGCTCCTGCGCCTGGGCGTTTGAATGGAGGCCTGGCGGCTGGCTTGATGCTCCTGGTTCTCGACAACTACGACAGCTTCACCTTCAACCTGGTGCAGTACCTCGGTGAACTGGCGACGGAGCACCCGATCGCCGCCGATCTGCGAGTGGAGCGCAACGATGCCCTCAGCGTGGATCAGATCAGAACCCTGGAGCCAGCGGCGATCCTGATTTCACCGGGCCCTGGCGACCCCGACCAGGCCGGGGTCTGCCTGGATGTGCTGCGGGAGCTGGGACCGACCGTGCCGACACTGGGGGTCTGTCTGGGCCACCAGTGTCTGGCCCAGGTGTTCGGCGGCCGGGTGGTGCGAGCCGACGAGCTGATGCACGGCAAAACCTCCCCTGTGCTGCATGGAGGACAAGGGGTGTTCGCCGGCCTGCCCAGCCCGCTCACAGCCACCCGCTACCACAGCCTGATCGCGGAGAGGGCCAGCCTGCCCGCGGAGCTGGAGATCACCGCCTGGCTGGAAGACGGCACGATCATGGGTCTGCGCCACCGCCACTTCCCGCTCGAAGGCGTGCAGTTTCACCCGGAGAGCGTGCTCACCCAGGACGGCCACCGGCTGCTGGCCAACTTCCTGCGCCAGGCGGCCCAGCATCAGCAACCCAGCGCCAGACCCCTCACCGGAACTCCCACCTGAAAGCCTCCATGCCAACGCTGCTAGGTTCGCGCCACGATCGGCGCCTGCGGCGCGCACCAGCTGGCATGGCCTCCGCATCAGGGCAACCGCACCACGGATCCTCCAGCAACGGCAGCAGTCTTCGCCGCCGGGCAACGGCCCTGGGCGCGGCCTCCCTGATGGCTGCTGTGAGTCTGGGTGTGCCTGGCGCCGGCCTGGCCGCCGGTGGGGTCTCGGTCACCAGCTATGGCCACAGCGCCCTGCTGATCCAGGGCGGTGGTGCCACCGTGCTGGTGAACCCCTTCAAGGCCGTGGGCTGCGCTGCCGGCCTGGCGGAGCCGCGGGTGCGCGCCGATGTGATCCTGGCCAGCAGCCGGCTCCTCGATGAGGGCGCCCCCGTGGCCTCCGGCCGGATGCTGGTGACCCCCGGCTCCTACCGGGTGGCTGGCCTGAAACTGGAGGGGGCCGCCATCCCCCACGACCGCATCGGCGGACGGCGCTTCGGCCAGGCCACCCTCTGGCGCTGGAAGCAAGGCGGCCTGGAGATCGCCCACCTGGGCGGAACGGCTGCGCCCCTGCGCCCCGAAGACCGGGTGCTGATCGGCAAGCCAGATGTGCTGATCATTGGCGTAGGCGGTGGTGCCAAGGTGTACAGCGGCGCTGAGGCGGCGGCGGTGGTGCGTGCGCTCGAACCCCGGCGGGTGATCCCGGTGCAGTACGTCAGCGGCAGCGCCCCAAGCGGCTGTGATCAGGGCAGCATCGAGCCCTTCCTGGAAGCGATGAGCGGCACACCTGTGCAACGGGTCGGACGCACAGTGAGCTTCAGCGCGCCCCTGAGCGATGGGCCACAGATCAAGGTGATGCGCTGACCATCAGCGCTTCGATCTCCTGGTAGGCCTCCCAGAAGCGTCCCATCTGCTCGCGGGTGCCGAGGCTCACCCGCAGGGCCCCATCGATCAGAGGTTTGCCGGCCATGGAGCGCACCAGGATGCCCGCCTTTCGCAGTTCAGCCTCCACCAGGGCAGCCGGCCGGGAGGGCCAGATCAGCAGGTAGTTGCCCCCAGCAGCGTGGTGGCGCGCCCCGGAGGCTTGGAGTTGCTCCAGCAACCACTGCCGTGCCCGCAGCACTTCGGCCACGTAGGCGTCGGTATAGGCCTGATCGGCCAGGGCGGCGCGGGCTGCCGTCACGGCAAAGCTGTTGATGTCATAGGGGCCGGTGACGCGGCCCACACGGTCCACCAGGGCCGGCGCACCGATCGCGAAGCCGATGCGCAGGCCCGCCAGACCGGCGGTCTTGGCCAGAGAGCGCAGCACCAGCAGGTTCGGATTGGCCGCGAACGGATCGGCGCCAAGCCCTGTGCCGTCTCCGGGCGAAACCGCTGGGGCGCGCAGAAGAGGGGGCAGCACGCTGTCGCCTGTGAAGGCCTCATAGAGCTCATCGACCACCACCAGCGTGTCTGGAGCGGCAGCCGCCAGCTCCAGGATCCGCTGCGACGCCAGCCTGGTGCCGGTGGGGTTGTTGGGATTGCAGATCAGCAGGATCCGCGGCGGATGCCAGTCGCCGCTGGCTTCGCCGGCACCACCGGGACCGAGCAGCGCCGCGCGGATCTCCTCGAGCGGGTAGGCGAAATCAGGCAGCTGGTAGGGGATCGCCTCGATCGTCATGCCCTGCATCCGGGCACAGGGGGTGTAATAGCCGAAGGTGGGACTGGTGGTGAGCAGCCGATCACCCGGGGCGCCGTAGGCCTGGAACACCGCATGCAGGGCGGCATCGACGCCGTTGAACAGGCCGATGTGGGCGGGGATGAGCGCATCAGGGCCGGCAGCGGCTTCAGTTACGAGCGCACCGATCACCGCTTCGCGCAGGCCGTCGTATTCGGGATAGATGGCGTAGTGATCGGCTGGGATGGCGCGGATCGCCTCCACTACCTTCGGGCTCGGTCCCACCGTGTTCTCGTTGAAGTCGAGCCGCAGCAGGCCGCGGCGGCCCTCCAGCGGTGCGCTGTAGGCAGTGAGTGTTTCCACCTCGGGGCGGGCGCGCACCCGGTCGTCGCTGGTGGCCTTCAAGCGCACAGGGCAGGGAGGATTCGAGCGTAGACAACCCGCCCCTACGAATCGCCCGAAAACCCCCACCCGCCTCGGCCTCAGCTCTGCTCCCGGTGGGAGAGGGCCTCCAAGGCCAGCTCCCGGATCTCCTCTATTTCGGTGCGATCGAGCCGGGCCGCCGAGACGGGGGCGGCGGTGGTCATCACCTTGGTGCGGCTCTGGGTCTTCCAGCAGTCGAAGCCGATCAGCGGCAGGGAGGAAACGCGGCGGGCCATCGCCCAGAACAACACGTAGGCGGCCAGCAGGCGGCGGAACGATCCGAAGCGGGATTCCCGCAGCGCCTCGATCCCATCCCCGACATGGGGGTTCTTGCCGTCCTCGCAACCGGCATGCACTGGGCTGGGCAGAAGCAGCGCCTCGCTGAACGCCTCCTGCCGCACCCTGGGATCGGAGCTGACGGCGACGATCTCCGGACCCACACCCAGGTGGCGGATGCCATCGGCTTGGCGCCCTGTCAGGATCGCCGCCTGAGCCAGCGACCGCTGCCCCTCGCTGCAGCGTCCATCAGGCACCCCCAGGAACAGCAACGTGCCGCGCACAATCCGGTGGGCCTGGGTGTGCAGCAGGTGATCGCGGGGATCGGCGCCCTGCACGTCGATGGCGGTGATGCCAAAGCTCAGGGCGAACAGCTTGCTCACATAGTTCACCAGCAGCTGGTGCACCCCCTCGGCTTCGCCGATCACCACGGTGCGGCGGCCGGTGCGGACCAGCAGCGGACGGCCCTGGGCCAGCCGCAACACGACGGTCCAGCACCAGGGACCGAACACGTAGAGCGCCACATCGGCGGGCACGCTCACGGCAAGCAGCAGATCCATCAGCCACTCCCCCTCGTCGACCCCGACCAGCGGCAGCGCGATGCTGATCCAGGTGCGGAACAGGGGCATGGAGAAGGTCACGCTCACCAGGATGTAGAGCGCCTGGATCAGCCAGGCGAAGGGGGTTTCGAGCACGTTCAGGGCCCAGCGCCGGCCGGTACTCCGCAGCTGCCGGGACACCCCGGTGGGCCACCGTTGCCCGTCGGGGTCGGCGCCGACGATCTTGACCACATCCTCGACGAACAGGTAACCCTCCATGTTCTCCAGGGCCAGCAACTCTTCCGGTGGGAGATGCAGGCCCAGGGGACGCTGGTCTGGAAAGGCCTGCCGCACCTGGCGGCAGAGGCAGAACAACAGTTCGGTGAGCGTCTGGTGCATGGCGGCCACGCTGGCCGTGGCCGGCTCGGCGATGCGGCGCCCGGCGCCGGTGGTGAACAGCCGGCGGCAGAAAGGTTCGCCTGGGGCCAGGGCCTCCAGCAGCGGCGATCCCAGGAAGCTCGTGGGTTCACCGGTGAGCACGAACAGTTCACGGATCACCTCCTGGCGTACCAGCAGGTCGCCTGTTTCCGCCACCTGGCGGCTGGCGAATGTCTGGCCGGAGTGGCTGAGCACCAGCAGGATCGACTGGCGGGCGAAGCCCAGTGTTTCGATGTCGTACTGCAGGTGCTGCAGCACTGCGTTGGCGGAGAGGGCCCGCACGTTCAGCAGGGGCATCAGGTTCTGCAGGTCGCGGGCGAACTGCTCACCCAGCCAGAGGCTGTTCTCCACCCCGGTGATCAGAAGGTCCACGTGGCGCGATTTCGCCAGGGTCGGATCCAGTCCCATTCCGCTGAGCACCGCCTGCTTCTGGGCCAGGTGGGCCGCCTTGGCAATCAGGAACTGGGCCAGGTGATCAGCGCTCTGACGGTTGGCGGAACCGGGATCGATCCAGTCGTTACGGATCGCAGCCAGCAGCCCGGGGATCGAACGCAGGTCGTCGCCCACCGGGTCAGGGCGACGGCCAACGGCACGACGGCGGGAGGAGCGGTGGGCTTTGGCCGGAACACTGAATGGACCCTGTCCATAGAAGTGGCGGCGCTCCAGCCGCTCCAGCTCCGGCACCTCCCGTCCCAGCGTGAGGGAATGGAGGAGGAGGTCGGCGCTGGCGAGCACCGCCACCTCACCAGCGTTCTGATCGAGGTCGATCCGGTAGGCGCCACGAACTCCGGCCAGCACGGCATCGACCGCAGCCGGTTCGGAGGCGTAGACCGCCACCGCCGCCGCTGGATCGAAACCGAGTGTGATCGGCTGGCCGAGGCTGGCGAGCACCAGCCGCTCCGGCCAGGTGGAGGACACCACCACCAGCCCGAAGCTGCCCCGGGCCAGCTCCATGAACTGAGCCACCGCGCGGTAGGGATCGTTGCGCAGAAACGCTTCGATGCTGGCGTCGATCCAGCGGCGCAGCAGCTCCGGGCCGTGGCGGCGCAGACGCACGTCAGCCGCGAGCCGCAGCAGGATCAGGTCTGCGAGCCGCTGAACGGCGGGATCACCGGGATCGAAGGCGGCCGAGGGCTGCTCCGCCAGCACCGCCCCGAAGCCCGCCTCGAAGGCGGCCGTCCAGCGTTCCAGCTCCACCGAAGCGGGCTCGGTGCTGTCGTGGGGGAACACCTGCTGGGCCGCCAGCCGCACCGCCGCATACCAATCCCCCTGGGTGATCAGCAGATCCATCAGACCGGCAATCTTGGGCGAGTCCCCCACTGCCGCATGGCCCTGGTGCAGCACCCGCTCCAACCAGCAGCCCAAGGCGGTGAACTCCAGTTCGGCCGTCGCCAGCTGGAAGCGCTCGAAGTCGCCGTTATGGGTGATGCGGTGCTCAACTGTGCGCCAGGCGCTGGTCCAGCGCCCCTCCTGCCAGCTCCAGAGGCGGCGCCGTTGGGCGGGGCACCAGCCATGCCAGTGGGTCTCGATCACCTCCGGCGGACCGCTGGTACCGAAGCGGTAGTGGCAGGCGGCCAGCAGTCCGGTGGCCAGGGGCCGGTGGCCCGCCCGGGCGGCCTGGCGGCGGCGGCGGCCGAAACTGGCCTCCATGGCAGCGGTGAGCTGGCCCCGCTTGGCGTTGACCAGCTTGTGGCCCACGAAGCCGGGGTCACCATGGCGGTCTCCCACCAGCACCAGAGCGCCACCGGCCTGGGTCCCACGGATTTCCGTTTCCAGACCCATGGTGCGCAGGCGCTCGATGGCGCAAGAGGGCAGAAGCTCGCCAGGTGGGGATGGGGTCGGGCCACTGATGAAGCCGAAGTTGCCGCAATGGAGCCGGCTGCCGCGGCCACTGACGGTCGCGCACCAGTCGGAGCGGGAGGCCAGCAGCAGCGCCAGGTTGGCCGCGATCGCACTGGCCAGCAGGGCGGGGGGCAGGCCGGCGGCAGGTCCCATCAGGACCACGATGGCAATGGCATTGAACAGCAGCCCGCCGGCCGCCTTCAGCCGCACCCGCCATGGGGACGGGGACCCCACCGCCAACCAGGGCAGGGAGCTGGATGATCCATCGGACAGGCCGATCGTGACCAGCGGCAGCAAAGTGCTGATCATCGCGGCCGCTGAGCGATGCTCCAGCAGGTTCGCCAACCGCAGCACCGAGGCATCCACGTCGACCAACGCCCGCACCAGGGTGTGGCCGGCGCCATGCAGCAGTTCCGCAGTGACCCAGCTCAGGCGAATCCCGCAGGACAGCGCCACGGTGCTCCAGAGCGGGGCCCCCTGATCCAGGCCATGGCTGCTGCCGAATGCCAACGCCAGGGCCGCCAGTTCTGGCCAGGCCCGTGACAGCCCAAGGCTGAACCATGGAGAGGGCCCAGTGGGTGTTATCGATACGTCTTTCATGGATCAGCCTCGGGTGATGGAGGCAGAAGGGATCAGGCCCCTTCGTCCGATGCGATCACTGTCGGTTCACCCTTGCTGAGTTGCGTGGATTCCCATCACCGCAACCCGTCCATTCCAAGACGTTCCGTTGTCATGCTGATGACAACAAGACTTCATCGAGAGTCCAGTCCGCCGCTCCCAGCCGCTGTCAGCATTGGGCTCCCACCACTGCTGCCGGCCGGCCAGTCAATTAAACGGGAATGGACACCTCCTTCGACAGCAAAGAGCTGCAGGCCTTTCCCCTGTTCGCCGCACTGGAGCCCCCCCTGCTGGAGCGCCTGCTGCACCAGCACGGCATCCTCACGATCCCGGCCTCCCACCAGTTGGTGTTCGAGGGCGACTGGGGCGACGGGTTGTTTCTGATCCGCTCCGGGGTGGCCAAGGTGCGCCACATCACCCTGGGCGGAGGGGAGGTGGTGGTGGCCCTGCTGGGCGTCGGCGAGATGGTGGGCGAACTGGCCATGTTGCTGGGCAACAATCGCCGCTCCGCCGACGTGGTGGCGCTCACCTCGATGGAAATAGTGAAACTGCGCTGGTCGGCGGTCCGGGAGGACCTCGAACGCTGGCCCGATTTCGCCCTCACCCTGGCCCAGCTGGAGGCCCGGCGCCTGATGGCACTGGGCCAGCGTTTCCGGCTGCGGGGGGAAGATGCCACCACCCGGGTGCTTGGGACCCTGGCGGAACTGGCGCGCAGCACCAGCTACGCGGCTGATCCGCTCAGCCCGATCCCCGACATCACTCAGACGGAGATCGCCACGATCACCGGCCTGGCCCGGGGCACCACCTCAAAGGTGCTCAGCCAGCTGCGCGGCAAGGCCGTGCTGGTGGATACGCCGGAGGGGATGCGGATCGCGGCCCTCGACCCCCTGCGCAAACGGGGGTTGATCGAGGGGTAGCGGCCCTTTACATCCTCTCCAGGGTGGGAATGCCAAGCAGGCCCAGTCCGAGTTTCAAGGTGGCTGCCGTGAAACGGCAGAGCGCCAGGCGGGAGGAGCGGGAAGGCTCTTCGGCCTTCAACACCGGCACCTTGTCGTAGAAACGGTTGAACACCTGGCTGAGCTCGAACAGGTAGCTGCACAGCCGATTGGGCAACAGCTCCTCCTCCACTTCGGCAATCACGGCATCGAACTTGAGCAGTTCGCGCACCAGGTCCCACTCCTGTGGCTCACTGAATCGGAGCTCCGCTGGCAGCTCCGGGCCTGGGGCCCCGACCGCGGTATCTGCCCCAGCGCCCCCCTTGCGGGCGATGCCGGCGATGCGCACCACCGCATAAAGCAGATAGGGCGCCGTGTTGCCGGCCAGTGCCAGCATCCGATCAAAGCTGAACTGGTAGCTGGTGATCCGGTTGGTGGAGAGA
Organism: Synechococcus sp. 1G10; assembly: GCF_002252625.1. Lineage (GTDB taxonomy): Bacteria > Cyanobacteriota > Cyanobacteriia > PCC-6307 > Cyanobiaceae > Regnicoccus_A. The sequence continues at coordinate 173,795 of NZ_NQKW01000006.1, forward strand.
TCCGCGTACTTCACCGCGGCGATACCCACCGTGGTGGCCGTGTGCTGGATGAAGGTCTCGTCTTCCGTACGCCCCTCCTCCGCCAGCCGACGGCGCAGATCGGCCTCGGCCCGATCCACCGCTTCATCGAGCAGGTCCTTAAGGCGCACGGTGTCGCCTGAGCGGGTCTTGAGCTTCTTGCCGTCGTCCCCCTGCACCAGGCCGAACGGCACGTGCTCCAGCCGACCCCCCACCGGTACCCAGCCGGCGCGGCGGGCCACCTGGAACACGGCGGCGAAGTGACTGGCCTGGCCGGCGTCGGTCACATAGATGAGCCGCCCCGCGCCATCGCCATCGGGGGCGGCGGCAAAGCGGTAGCGCAGCGCGGCCAGGTCGGTGGTGGCGTAGTTGAAGCCGCCGTCGCTCTTGCGCACGATCAGGGGCAGCGGCTGACCGTCCTTGCCCTTCACCCCTTCGAGAAACACACAGCCGGCGCCGGCATCGGTGACCAGCAGTCCCAGCGCCTGAAGATCGGCCACCACCGTCTCCAGCAAGGGGTTGTAAAAAGACTCACCCCGCTCGCTCAGGCGGATATCGAGCCGGTCGTAGATCTGCTGAAACTCACGGCGGCTCTGCTCACACAGCAACTGCCAGGCGCGGCGGCTGACCGGATCGCCGCTCTGCAGCTTCACCACCTCCTCGCGAGCGGTGGCCTGGAAGGCCGCGTCGGCGTCAAAGCGGGCCTTGGCCTGGCGGTAGAAGGCCACCAGATCGCCCAGGTCGATGGCGTCGGCGGTGGTGAGCGCCTCGGGGGCCACCTGCTTGAGGTGGGTGATCAGCATTCCGAACTGGGTGCCCCAGTCGCCCACATGATTGAGACGCAGCACCGGATAGCCGCGGAATTCCAGCACCCGGGCCAGCGCGTCCCCGATGATCGTGGAGCGCAGGTGCCCCACGTGCATCTCCTTGGCGATGTTGGGGCTGGAGAAATCCACAATCACCGGGGCCAGCAGCTCAGCGGAGCTGGCATGGCCGGGATCGTCCGCCGCGCTGAGCACCCCTAAACGGCCATCCCCCAGGCGGGCGCGCAGCTCCTCAGCCAGCCGCTGGGGCTTCAGGGTGAGGTTGATGAAGCCGGGCCCAGCGATCTCGGCAGGCTCGCAGAGCTCAACGAAGGCAGGATCGCCGCCGAGCTGCTCCACGATGGCGCCGGCAATGGTCCGGGGGGGCTGCTTCAGACGCCGAGCCAGGGCCAAAGCTCCGTTGGCCTGGAAATCACCGAATTCCGGCTGGCTGGCCGGCGCCAGCTGCGGATCGAGGGGGGTGCCCGCCTGCTGCGCCGCCGCTACCTCGTCTGGGAAGGCCCGCTCCAGGGCCGTGCACAGCTGGGCTTCGAGGGCGTGGGCGATGCGACGCATGGGTGGCGGGTGCGGCCGGAAGGCCGGGGGAGTCGACAGGTCAGGCTCCGATCATCCCTCCTGGGGGTCGGCTTTCAGAAGCTGGGCCCGTTCAGGCGCTCAGCCCCAGCTCCTGCTCCATGCCGGCTAGCACCACATCGGCCACCAGCTGAATGCGGTAACGGCAGGCCTCGGTGACGCTGCCGTCAAAGCGGCCGTGCTCCCAGTACTTGTTGCTGCCGGCGCCGCCGCCGCAGAGACCGAAGTAGGCGCACTCCTGACGGCAGAGCTGCACACCGGCTTCAATCTCGCCGCGCACCCTCTGGAACTTGTCGGTGGCCATGCAGGCTTCCAGGCTGCCCTCCAGCACGTTGCCGAAGACGAAGTCGCCGTATCTGGCGGTGGCCACGGCCAGCAGTTCGGGATCGAAGGTGGAGAAATTGCCCCAGGCATCCACGTTCACGATCGCGAAGGGCGTGTTCATGTCGGTGGCCTCCAGGCGAGCCTCGCCGCAGGCCAGGCTGGTGATGCCGTCGAATTCGCGCAGCCGCAGCCGTTCGGGCTCCGCGCGGATCCGCTGCCAGAAGCGCTCCATGAAGGCGCTGTAGCGGCGCTCGCTGTCGGGCCGCTCGAGGGTGGAGCGCAGATTCTCACCCTCGGTTTCCTCCATGTTGAAGCCCACGTCGGCAATGCCGCTGCCCGTGAAGAAGTCGTAGAGGGCATCGGCCTGATCGAGGGCATCGGCCGTGAGCACGCAGATCACCTGGAAGGGAATGGCGCGGCGCTGCAGGGCCGCGATGCCGCGCATCACCGCCCCATGGGTGGGCAGGCCCGTGCGGGTGCGGCGGTGGGCGTCGTGCAGGGCCGCCGGTCCATCCATGCTCACGCCCACGTGGATGCCGTTGCGCTCGAAGCAGTCGCACCAGGCATCGTCGATCACCACCGCATTGGTCTGCAGCGACTGCACGATGGTTCCGGGCGGCAGGCCACGGCGCTTCAGAGCCAGGTCGATCCGCTCAGAGGCCGCGTCGTAGAAGGCGATCGGCATGGTGAGCGGCTCGCCCGCATGCCAGAGCAGGGTGAAGCCGCCCTCGATGAACGGACTTTCGAGCACCCGCTCCAAGGCCGCATCGAGGATCTCGAGCGGTAGCCGGCTGCGGTCATCGCGGCTGGGCAGGTAGCAGTAGTCGCAGTCGAGGTTGCAGAACGGCGTGGGCTGCACCACCAGCAGACGCAGCGGACCAGCCTGAAACGGTGCGGATGCGGTCACCAGTAATTGCGCCAGCCACCGTTACGGAAGCCGCCGTTGCCGAAGCCGCCATTGCGGAAACCGCCGTTGTAAAAGCCACCATTGCGGAAACCGCCGTTGCCGAAGCCACCGTTACGGAAGCCGCCGTTGCCCCAGCCCACCCTGGGACCGTTGACGAACACCCGCGCCAGCCTGCCGTCGCCAGCAGCCTCGGTTCCGCCGGCTTCTGCGTCGTCCTGCGCCTGGATGGCGGCGGCGATGCGGCGCAGGCGCTCCTCCATGACATCCGACCGGCGGGTCTGATCACCGGCGGGTGCAGTCGAGCCCGAAGCCGCGATCGCTCGGCCCAAGCCTGGATCCAGGGGCAGGGATGCCGCCAACAGCAGGATGCCGAAGAGCCGGGAGCGGGTGTAGAAGGCCATCGGAGCGGGGAGGGAGCGGGGTTGAAACGGGAGCGGCAGAAAACGGCGGGCCGGGTTGGGCCGACCCAGGGCATCAGGGAGCGGCGGGCCTGGCGGGGGCCGCTCCAGCCTGGGTGGGCAGTGGCCTCAGGGCCTCCACCCCCAGCAGCACCGCGTCGAAGTAGTTACGTATCTGCTCCGGCGAACGGTTGAGGGCACTGCCAGGGCCCACCCAGCGATCGATGGAGGCCACCGCCTCCGGTTGACCGTCCAGGTACCCCTGCAGCAGCCGCGCGATCGCCAGGTTCACCAGATTGCGAAAGGCGGAGTCGTTCTCAGGCACGAGGCAGGCCACGGCGTAGCGCTCGTAGGGCTCAGAGGGGGTCTGGGCCAGCGCTCCCGCCTTGCCGCCGGCGGTCAGGATGGCCAGGCGGACGGTGTCACCGATCACCCCATCCACCGAGCCGGCGCGCAGGGCTGCCACCGCCTGGGAAAGATCCGCAAAACCAACGGGCCGAGCAGCCGGCTGAATCCCTCTCAGCTCGGTTTCGCCGAGGGAGTCGGCGACCACGCCGATGCGGCGGCCCGCCAGCGACTGCGGCGATCCGTCGAGACGGCCGGCAGGCGACAGCAACCGCAGGCCGGACAGACCGAACGGCATCGAGTAGTCGAGGGTGATATCACGCTCCCAGGTGAAGGGCACGCCACAGGCCAGATCGCCCTTGCCCGCCTCGAGGCGCTGACCCAGGGAAGCGGGGTCGGTCACCGCATCGAGGCGCACGCTCACGGGCCGACCCACGGCCACGGCCAACTCGGCGGCGATCCTGCCAGCCACCTCCATCGCCAGGCCGACCGGGCGCCCCTGGGCATCGAGGCTGAGCAGGGGCGCCAGGTCGGGACTGCCCACCAGCACGAGCACGCCGCTGCGAGCGACCCGGTCGACGACACTCTCCGCGCGAGCGGAGGCAGCCGGCGTGAGGCCAGCAAGCAGGGCCAGGCAGCCAGGCAGCAACCAGCGGCACGGGCGAGAGCGAATGAGACGCGGCACGGACGGTCGCAGAACAGACCTCCACCAATTTGGGCATGCCCGCCGGTTTTGACCAGCCTTAGCTCCGCAGTGCAGATGCTTTGTGATGAGCTGCCATGGAACCAGGTGGAGAAACTGCTTGAGCCGCTGCTAGTGCTAGCGCTGGTTCGTGCATGGCAGACGCAGACGCAGGCGATGGGACTGGAAACGACAGCGGCCCGCGATCCAAGCCCAAACGACGCAAGCTTGGCGGATGCCGCAACACCGGCCTGGGTTGCCCATGCCGTGGTGTATCAGATCTTTCCCGACCGCTTCCGCCGCAGTGGGCACGTAAAGGCCCAGGAGGGGCTGGCCTTGATGCCCTGGGGCAGCGATCCGGCCCTGCAGGGATTCCAGGGTGGCGATCTCCTCGGCGTGATCGACGCCCTAGACCACCTCCAGGGGATGGGGATCACCTGCCTGTCGCTGAATCCTGTGTTCTCCTCCGCTGCAAATCATCACTACCACGCCTATGACTACAGGGCACCTCGAATAATCGGTTAAATCGGCGGCAACAAGAAAGCAGGAACCAACTCAGCCCGGCATGCCACGGCTACACCAAGGGCCATATCGCACA